>JAWKRQ010000012.1:0-195820 GCA_041389545.1 Myxococcota bacterium
CACGCGGCCGGGCGCGAGCCCCGGCAGCGACGCCGTGCGCAGCGCGTCCGCCACGAGGTGCGTCGCGCGCTGCTGGTCGCCGGCGGACCCGCCCCGCAGGTGCAGGGCGCGGATCCGCCGCGTCACCGCGCGAGCCAGGCGCGGAGCACCGGCGGGTCCACGAGCTGCGCGAGGGGCCGCGCGGCGGCCGGCTGCGCGGCGTCGCCCTCGGGGAGCACGACGCCGTCGGACTCGACGAACCGGACGGTGTCGCCCGGCTGCAGCACCACCCCCGACTGAGCGGGCGACACGATCCGCGCCGTCACCCGGCCGATGCCGAGGTCCTCCACCACGGCCCGCGCGCGGACCGCGGATCCGGCCAGCACCAGCGCCGTCATCCCGACGCGCAGCTTCTCGGCGTCCACCGTCACGCCCACCTTCGCGCCGGGGGTCACCGGCGTGGCCACGTCCACCAGGCCGGCCAGGATCCGCCCCACCGGCGCGTGGCTCGCGAGCAGCACCGCGATGCGCACCAGATCGTCGATGAGCGCGCCGGCGTCGGCCTCCTCGGGGACCACGCGCGCGTACAGCCAGTCCACGAGGGCCTGCAGCTCGCGCTTCCGGAAGGGATCGGGCCGGGTCGGGTCCGTCCCCACCCGCGCCCAGTCGGGCAGCACGGACAGGTCCCGCAGCGACAGCGGCCGATCGTACTGCCCGATCCGGTCGACCCACTTCGCGCGGATGCGCGGCGCCACCTGCGACAGCTCCTGGTACAGCGCCGCCGCGACCGTGTGGATGCGGTCGAGCTCCTCTGCCGCCGCGCGGGCCACGGCCGGGACGGAGCCGTCGGCCAGGTCGCCCACCGACAGCACGGTCCGGGCCACGCTCTGGCCCTGCTGCCAGGTGAGGCGCGACACGGCCTCGAGCCGCAGCGCGGCCGCCGGCTGGCGCGCGGCGGTCAGCGCGAGCGCGCGGTTGGCGGTCAGGCCGGACACGGCGTCGAGGCCGCGCAGCCCGACGAGCGACGGCGCGGCGGCGACGGGGACCAGCAGCGCCGACAGCGCGCGGGCGCGGCTCGCCTCGAGCGTGCGGCGCAGCGCGTCGGCGCGGTCGATGCGCGGCAGGGCGGCCGCGACCGCCACGAGCCACCGCGCGGGCGCCGACCGGAGCAGCGCCACCGCCTGCGCGAGCTCCCGGGGCGCGGGCGGCGCCGGGTGGTTCAGCGCCTCGACCGCGGGATCCGTCGCCAGCGTGGGCGCGAGGTCGTGCACCGGCGGGGCGTCGTCGAGCGAGACGGCGCGCACGCGGTGGAACGCCAGGAACGGCACGGCCTCGGCGAGGACCCGCGCCCGGCGCGTGTTGATCTCGTCGGCGCGCTCCTGCTCCTCGGTCAGCAGCGCGGCGGTGGCGAAGAGGTCCTGCCGCGCCTCGGCCAGCGCCTCGGCGAGCGCCTGCTCCCGCGCCTCGGCCTGGGCGACGAGCTGTAGCAGCACGGTGCGCGCGCGCCGCGCCGTCTCGATGGCCTCGCGCACGAGCCGGACCTGGGCCTCGACCACGCGCAGCATGCCCGCCACCGCCTCGAGGTTGCGGGTGGCGTCGGAGAACAGCGCGGCCTCGTCGGCGTCGGTGGTCTTCGGGTCGTGCAGGCCGGCCAGGATGGTCTCGGCGAAGGTGGGGCGCTTGCCCGTGGCGTCGGGCTCCACGGTGTCGTCCTCGGCATCGAGCGCGTGCCACTCGATGGCGGCCATGATGGTGCCCGTCTCCTTGTCGGGGCGCAGGATGAGCAGCGACATGGGCACGCCGGCCAGGTTCAGCTCGAGCGTGGCCAGCGTCTGGGTCACCGAGGCGCGCAGCGCGTAGGCCTCGCGGGTGATCTCCGCCGCCTGCGACTCCTCGAGGCGGGTGGCGATGCCGGTGCTGCGGACGACGAACTCGACGGGCCGCAACGCCTGCACGTAGCTGATGGAGTCGACCACGCGGGCCACGCTGTAGGTGGTCGACGCGGTGACGGCGGGGGCGGTGTACGCGAGCAGCGGGACCGAGTAGGCGTCGTAGGAGGCGGCCTGAGCGGTGACGGTGGCCGTGGCCTGCGCCTCGCCCACGTCGGCGCCCGCCTGCAGCCGCCCGATGCCGAGGTCGCGGACGGTCGGGCGCGTGCGGATGCCGCCTGCGGGCTGCGTGAGCGGCGTCCCGCGGGTGAGGTCGGGGCGGGGCTGCGCGCGGTCGCCGAGCAGGACGCCGGTGCCCGGCTGCTTCCGCACGGGGTCGATGGCGGGCTCGAACACCGGCTCCGCGAGCTCCGTGGCGGCCAGCGCCAGCTCGACCGTGTCGAGCTTGCCGCCGCTCGTCCAGTCGGACACCGGATCCGAGGGGTCGATGCCGCCGAGGATGTCGAACAGCCGCTCGTCGGTGATCTCGGGCACGATGCCCGACGGCGTGACGGTGGGGGTCCCTCCGCCGCCGCCGCCGCCGCCCGTGGGCGCCGCCCCGCGGCCCTTCTGCAGCGCGTCGAAGAACAGCCCGAGGCGGGTGGGGGTGGCGTCGGGGACGATGAGGTCGGCGACCTCGGCCAGGATGGGCGACGAGGCCATGCGCGTCGCCTTCTCGCGGCCGGTCATGTGCTGGCGCAGGCGGAAGATGGCGGCCTGGACGCGGACGAAGGCGAAGTCCACGGCGTCGTCGGCGCGGTTGGCCTTCTCCTCGAGCACGGCCGCGAACCCGCCGAGTCCGACCCCGACCACGTCGTCGGCGCCGAGCACCAGGTTGAGCTCCTCGTCGGCCAGCACCGGGGCGTCGGAGCGGGGGGAGCGCAGGGCCTGCAGCCGCGCAAGCAGGTCGTCGACGAGCTCGACGGACCAGCCGATCGGCGCCGGCGTCGTGCCCCAGGTCGCCTCCGCGGCGACGTGGGCGAGCAGCTCGTTGGCCGTGAGCACCGACGCGTCGTCGGCCTCGGCCACCGCGGCGTGCACCGCGTCGACCAGCGCCGCCACGGCCCGGGCGTGCGCCGCCTGCCGCGTGCCGTCGCCGCGCTGCACGTCGGGGACGAGCGACACGGCCGCTTCCGTGACGAGCGAGCGGATCCGCGCCAGCGCGCGCTGGTAGGCGGGCGCCTCCTCGCCGCCGAGCGTGGGCAGCGTCGCCACCAGCGCCGTGATGCGCGGCTCGACGGCGCTGGCCGGGCTCGGCACGTCGACCAGCACCACCTGCGTCGCCGTGGCGGCCACGCCGCCCACGGTGCCGGCGGCAGCGACCTGCTCGCGGCCGGGCGCCGGCGTGTCCGGCGCGTCGCCCATCGCGCAGCGCGCGGCGAGGTCGTCGAGCCGATCGGCGTCGGCCTCGGGGTCGAGGGGCAGCACCACCACGAGCGGGGCGGGCGCAGCGTCGGCCCGGACGTAGCGCCAGTCCATCTCCTCGCGCGCCGCCGCGCCGAGCCCCGTGCACAGCACCACGAGCGGCGCCTCGCCCGCCAGCGCCACCGCCCGGTCGACGGCCTCGGTGTCGGCCTCGCCGCGCACCAGGTACACGACCGGCCCCGCCACCCAGGCCGGGAACGGGTCGTCGGGGGCGGCGCGGGCGTGGCTCCAGCCGCCCGCGAGCGCCATGCCGGGCCCGGAGACGGTGGCGACGGCGCCGTCGGGCGCCGCGGGGACGACCACGACCGGGCCGTTGCGCGACTGCAGCGCGGGCACGTCGCTGCCGCTGCGGGGCTGGCGGACGCCGGCGAACGCTGCCGCCAGCGCGACGGCGTCGGGCCCGTCACCCAGCGCGGCCGCCACCAGCGCCTCGACGGCCTCGTCGTGGGACAGCGGGCCGTCGGTGTCGGCCTCGGCGGCGGCGATCTCGGCCAGCGCGGCGTCGTTGCGCCACAGGATCGCCGCGGCGATGCGCCCGGCGTCGCCGTCGCTGCCGTCGTCCTCGGCGCGCACGGGCAGGGCGTCGATCCCGCCGACCGCGCGGTACAGGGCGTCGATCTTCGCCTGCAGCTCGGCCGTGGCGGCGAGGCGCTCGTCGACCCGGCCGCGGGCGTCGCGCAGCGCGGCCCAGAAGTCCTCGGCCACGCTCTGCACGCGCAGCAGACCGGGGGTCCCACTGGTCCTGCCCCACGGGGAGCAGCAGCTTGAGCTCGTCGCCCGGCTCGACTGCGAGGTCGAAGGCGCCAGCGACGCCGCGCTGCGCATCCCCGCCTCGAGCTGCTTCGAGCGGCACCGGCGCGGCGTTGAGCCCCCAGCCGGGCGGCGGGGCGTGGGTCGTGCGGGCGGCCAGGTCGAACAGGCCCAGCGGGAGCACGCCGCACGGCGGAGCCAGCGGAAGGTGTCGGCGAGCCGCGTATCGGCGGCCAGGGGCAGGTCGGCGAGCTGCTCTTGGAGCTGCTCGAGCTGCGCCTGCCACTGCGCCGAGCGACCGGCGCCGGGGACAGCGAGGCGCCGGCGTCCTCGGCGCGGCGCCCGCCCTGGCGCACGGCTGCGGCGCGGTCGAGGAACAGCAGCGCCCGTCGGTAGCGAACGCACACAGCGCCACCGGGACGGCGCCGCGGGCCAGGGCGGCATCGACGTCCGCTCCAGCGCGAACAGGGCCCAGGCGAGCCGGTTGCGCAGCGCGTCCGCGCCGTCGGCGCCCGCGACGACCTCGGCCCACCAGTCCGCGGGATCGGTCGCGGGCAGCGCCTCGGCGAGCCAGGCCTCGACGGGCACCCAGGCGAACGCTGCGGCGTCGACGTACCGCCAGTCCTGGAACGGCTCGGCGTCCGGATCGCGCTCGCAGGGGTCGGTCGGCGCCCCGGCGGCGCCGAGGTCGTCGACGTAGGCCGGCTCGGCGACCAGCACCACGGCCACCGGCGGCAGCAGGTCCGCGCCGGGCACCGGCACCTCGGCGTCGCTCTCGGCGAGCGCCTCGAGGGTCAGCTGCCCGTCGAGCACGGCCAGCGCGAGCTCCTCCACCGTGCGCGCGCGGACGTCCTCCCGGTCAGATCGACCCCGAGCCGGCGCGCGGCGTCGGCCACGGCCTCGTCCCAGCGGTCGAGCAGCCCGCGCGAGGCCCGCTCCGAGACCGCGCCCGTCGCCTCCGCCAGCGTGACGGCGTCGGGGCCGTCGAGCTGCTCGTGCGCCATCCGCAGCAGGACGTCGGTGCGCGCCTGCGCCTCGTCGAGCTCCAGGCCCGCGGCGGCGGCGCGCAGCGCCTCCTCGACGGCGCGGCGCAGCGTCGCCTCGTCGATGCCGGCCTCGATGTCGCTCGCCGCGCGCTTCGCCGCCTCCACCGGGTGCAGCGCGCCGGTGGGCGACAGCAGGCCGTCGACGGCCAGCTCGCGCATCCCGACGACCTTCTCGTCGCGGGCTCGACCCCGCGTCGCCGTACACCCGGATCACGTCCTCGACCGCCTGCCGCACGGCGCCCTCGCCGGCGAGGTCCGCGTACTGCGCGGCGACGACGTCGAGCGCTGCGTCGCCGAGGCGACGGCCCACCCGCAGCTGCCGCACGACCCGGTCGAGCGCGCTGCGCCACGCCTCCTCGTCGGGCTGCCCGCGCTCCTGCTGCAGCTTGGCCCGCGCCGCGACCAGGTCGGCGGGCACGTCGTCCGCAGCCGCGCGGTACGCCGAGTCCACGGCCACGTCGCGGCCGGCGAGCGCGGCGGGCGGCTCGGCGCCGGGCAGGCCGGGCTGGCGGCCCGTCACCGCGGCGAGCACGTCGGCGAGCGGCTGGTCCCCCGGGTCGCCGCCCAGCACGGCCTCGGCGCCGCGCACCAGCAGCCCGCCGGGGTCGAGGCGGGTCGGCGCGGCCACGACGACGTCCTCGCCGGTGCCGCACAGCCCGAGGCCGGGCGCGACCTCGATGCCCGCGGCCACGGCGGTCGCTTCGAGCCCGTGCACCACGCCGGGCTGCATCGCCTGGCCGAGCAGCGTGGCCACGCCCATGCGCAGCTGCTGCTCGGCCGACAGCGCCGTGTCGGCCACCGCGCGGCCCGTCACGTAGCGGGGGCGCGACCAGTGCGTCTGCACGAGCGGCGCCGGCGTGGGCACCACCGCGGCGGTGCGCTCGCCGGCGAGCGGATCGGCGATCGGCGTGAACTTCACGGTCACTCCACCACGACGTCGATGTCGACCACGTCGCCCGCCACCTCGATCCGGTGGTCGAGGTTGCGCCGGCGCACGTACCACAAGGTCGCGCCCTCCCCGAGCGCGGCGACCGCCTGGTCGAACAGGGCCGTCCACGGCGCGCTCTCGGTCGGATCGGGCGTGCCCTCGGTCAGCGCGGTGGCCACCGTGGGCAGCCGCAGCCGGCTGAGCGCGAGCAGCGGCGTCCGCGCGACGGGGAGGCGGCCCACCCGACGGGTCAGCGGCCGGCGCACCGAGCCGAGCGTCGCCTGGAAGCGGCGGAACAGCCCCCGCTCCACGGGCACCAGCACCAGCACCGAGGTGCCGGCGAGCGCCTCGGCCCCCGCGCCCAGGTCGATGGGCGGCAGGGCGAGGCCCTCCTCGAGGAGCGCCGGGATCTCGTCGCTCGGGACGAAGGACAGGTCGACGTCGACCTCGGCGGGGAAGAAGCCCTGCGTGAACCGCGTGCGGTCGACGGCGTCGAGCGGCACGGGGCCGCAGGGCGGCAGCGCGTCGAAGCGGTCGGCCGCGGCCCCCACACCCGCGTCGAGCAGGGCGGCCAGGTGGGCGGCGTACTGGCGCACGTGGGCCGCGCGGACGGAGCGGTTCACGAGCCCGAGGCCGAACGGATCGGGCCGATCCGCGCCGACCGGCCGCCGGACGAGGTGCGGGTCGATCCACGAGACCGCCACGCCGTCGAGGTACAGCATCGCGATGGGCACGAGATCGGCGGGCAGCCCGCGCCCGGTCTGGGCGACGAAGATCTCGCGGGCGAGCTGCCGACGCACCCCGGCCGCGCCGCCCGTCCAGCTCGTGGGCCACGGAACCAGGGTGACGGCCGTGGCCTCGACGATGTCGTGGTCCTCCACCCGCCGGTCGCCGTCGGTCGAGGTGGGGTAGCCGCGGCGCGGGTTCGCGGTGAACGAGACGGGCCGCAGCGCCAGCACGAACGCGCCGCGCCGCGAGCGGGAGGCGACCGTGCGCTCGGCCTCGCGGAGGCCGAGGTGGCCGTCCAGCAGCTCGGACTGCTGCAGCGCGTAGACGTCGACGGCGAGCTCGGTCGGCACCACGACGGCCTCGCCGCCCGGCGTCACCCCGAGGCCCGCGGCGATGCGCACCTCCGTGGCCGACGCGCCCGGCGTCACGTCGAGCCCGGCGGCCACCCCGCTGCCCGCCGCGCGCGCCAGGTCGCGCTGGCGCGTGTCGCTGTACAGCTGGTCCGCGGTGAGGTCGCGCGCGGCGAGGAAGCGCCCGTCGAAGTAGCGCGGGCGCGTCCGCCGGGCGTCGACGACCAGGCCGCCAGCGGCCTGCAGGGCGTCCCGCACGTCGTCGGCCACGAACGCGCGGGTGGGGCCATCGAGCGAAGGAAGCTGGGACATCGGGGCTCCGGGCGATCAGGGCGTGGCGGCGGCTTCGATCCACCGGGCGAGGGCGGGCCCGCCGAGGGAGAAGCTGCGCAGGTGGTTGTCGGGGACGGCGGGGTCGAGCGCGCCGGCGGTGCGCGTCCACGCGGGGAGGCCGTCGCCGTCGAGCGCGACGGGGACGGTGACCCGCGCCAGGAACACGCTCGTCGGGTCGCCCGCGCCCGAGGTGCCGGCGTCGTAGGGGAGCTCGCCTCCGGGCCAGTCGGCGCCGTGGAGCCAGGCCTGGTCGAGCACGTAGTCCTGCAGGTCGCCCAGGAACGCGTCGAGCGGCTGCCCCGCGCCGCGGCTCGGCCAGGGGTTGCTCGGGGTGGGGGCGTCGAAGCCGCGCAGCTCGAGGGCCAGCTCGTAGCTGTCGCGCAGGCGGTTCGGCTGGCTCGCGTCGATGGCGTCGTAGGGGCCGGTGGCGAACGCCGGGGTGCGCCCGCGCTCGCAGACGGCGAACCGCAGGAACACGTCGACCTGCAGGGCGGTGCCGTCGGGGCTCACCGCGAGCACGATCGGGTGCGTCACGTCGCTCGGGCCGGCGAGCGCCTCCTGGCGCTGCTGCTCGAGCCAATCGAGCAGGTGGACGCAGGCGCGGCGCGGCACCTCGACCAGCCGCCCCAGCCGATCCACGGCGACGCCGGGCTGCACGCGCAGCTCCTCGCTCGCACCGTCCCAGTCGACGCGCAGGCCGGCGACCGTGCCCGGCCCGTGCAGGTAGCCGAGCGCCCGCGCCAGGCGGCCGCGGTGGTAGCGCTGCTCCGCCGCGAGGTCCTCGGCGTCGAGGAACACGCCGGTGGCGTAGAACACCCGGTCGGGGTCCTCGCGCGTGGTGAGGTCGTCGTCGCGGGTGCTCATGGGTCCCCCTCCACGTCGGGATGCAGCGCGCCGGGGCGACCGACCCGGTCGCCCTCGCCGAGCCGGCTCGCGCCGAGGCGCACGGTGACGGGCGGCGGCTCGGTGCCGAGCCGCGTGTCGACGCCCAACAGCGCCGAGATGCCGGCGATGAAGTGCCGCGAGGTGCGGCGGACGGTGGCGAAGACGTGCGCCGGCGCGCCCTCCTCGACGACCTTGCCCACCAGCGCGCGCTGCGCCTCGGGCAGCCCGTCGTGCACCAGCACCGTGATCCGGTGCGCCGACGCCTCGAAGAACTGGTCCACCGCGTCGCGGTCGGCGTCGGTGACGTCGATGCCGGGCCCGAACAGGGCGAGGAACTCGCGGTGGTGCTCGTCGCCGAGCACGAGCGTGTCGCCCACGATGCTGTTGGTGTCGACGGTCAGGCCGAGGAGCAGCGGATCGGCGTCGTTGGTCAGGTCGGCGCCGAGGATGGTGGCCCAGGTGCGGCGCAGGCGCCACTCCTCGAGCACGATCACGTCGCCGCGCGCGCTGCCGCCCTCGGTGACCACGTCGAGCAGCAGCTGCAGCCCGCGCAGCGTGCCCCGCCAGCGCGCCAGCACCGGGGCGAGCGCGATCGTGCGCCGCCGGGCGGCCTCCGACAGCGCCGGGTCGAGCGTGAGCCCGACCCAGCCCGCCAGCCAGTCGAGGCCCTCCGCGGGCGCGGTGGCGGGGTCCGTCCACTGCCAGGCGTCGGCCACGGCGTCTTCGAGCGGGGTGAGGACGCCCTCGAACAGCGCCACCAGCCGCTCGAGGAAGTCGGCGGAGGTCGGCGCCCCGGCCTCGTCGGAGCCGTCGATCTGCGGGTGCTCGTGGTACAGCTCGGGCAGGTACTCGCGGACGTAGGAGAACCGGGTGCCCCAGGCGCGCAGCGCGGCGAGCTCGGGGGTGGCGCGGCCCGTGCCGTACAAGGTCGCGCGGACGTGCAGGTAGCGGCCCACCAGGCGGGTCGAGCGGCAGCGCGCGCGCTGGATCAGCGCCACGAACAGCCCGGTCCGGTCGGGCTCGGGCGCGCAGCCGAGCAGGCCCGGGTGGTTCGGCAGCTCCGAGCGCGCCGGCACCCAGGTGCCGCGGGGGAGGGGGTGGGCCGCCAGCTCGCCCGTCGGCGCGTCGAGGACGAGCTCGGGGCGCTCCTCCGGCCCCTCCTCGGGCGCCGCGTCGACGTCGGCGGGCCACAGGTGCGCCGTGTCGCCCTCGACGCCGAGCAGGACCGCCTCGCTGCCGTCGGCGAGGGCCACCCGGGCGCCGGGCGCCAGCGGCTGCACCACGCCCAGATCGTGGGGGTGCCAGCGCCGCGGGTCTGCCGGCGCGGCGGGGAGGTCGCTCGCGGCGACGTGCAGCCGGATCCCGCACCCGGGCGGGATCACCGCCTCGACGTAGAGTCGGTGCCAGCACTGGTCGGCACGGCGGCTGTCGAGCGGCGCCGTGGCGGCGGCCTCGCCGGCGGTGGGGCGCAGCGGCAGCGACAGGGCGCGCAGCGTGCGGGCGCCGGCCGCGGTGCCGTAGGCGGGGCGCTGGTCCCCAGGCCACCCACAGCGCCGCGCCGTCGTGGCGCCGCAGCGGGTAGCGGTCGCCCACGGGCAGCACGCGCGGGTCGTCGCCCGCGCGATCCGCCGGGTAGACGAGCGCGTCGGCGACGGTGGCGCCCTCGTGGGTGGCGAGGACGGCCAGCCGCGCGTCGCCGACGAACGCCAGGCCGAAGGGGTGCCGCACGCCGGCGAGCGCGAACCGGCGCAGCGGCGCGCCCTCGGGGTCGAACAGGTGGACGCGGGCCTCGTCGCCCGCGCGCCAGGCCAGCACGGCCACCGCGCCGTCCGGTGCGACGGCCAGGGCGGCGGGATCGTCGCCGGCGAGCCCGTCGCGCACGATCCGCACCGAGACCGTCTCCGGGGCCTCCGGATCGGGGCGGAAGGTGCCCGGCGCGACCTCCCGGTCGGGGGCCCGCCGCAGGACCCGCCCCGTCCACCGCGCGATGGCGCGCGCGTCGCGGCTCAGCGCCCAGGCGCCGCCGCCGGGCCGGGGCGCGGTGCGCCACACCGGGAAGGGCGCCGCCGGCGTGCCGTCCAGCGCCGGCAGATCGAGCGCGCGCCAGGCCTCCCGCGGATCCCCGAAGGTCCGGCTGTCGCGCAGGTGCAGCCGTCCGCCCGCCGCCACCGTCACGATCCCCTCGGCGTCGATGGCGACCCCGTCGATGCGCCCCTCGGCGTGGGGGATGGCGAACACGACCTCGTCGAGCGCGCCTTCGAGGTGCACCAGCAGCTCGTCGGTGGGCACGCCCGCGACGTCGCCGCTGCGCACCGACGTGGACCCGCCGAAGGCGTCGGTGGCGGGCGGTACGGCGTCGCGCCGGCCGGCGGCGGCGACCTCGTCCTCGACGAGCGCCGGCGCCGGCGCCTGGCTCGCGAGGACCAGGCGCTCGCCGTGGAACGCCACCCGGTCGGGGTCCTCGGCCGAGGCCCAGCCGGCGCCGCCCTCGGCGGAGCCGGGCCCGGCGAGCAGCCAGAAGCGGGCGCCGTTGCTGTCCATCAGCAGAGCTCGGGCACGACGGGGACGGCCACGTCGCCCGCGCCGCCGTCGTCGTCCACCAGGTCGTCGGGCTCGGTGTCGGCCACCACGGCGAGCTGGAGCACCTCGGGCAGCTGCCACGGCCCGAGCGTGATCTGCGCGCTGCCGTCGGCACCGACCGCCACCGGCGCCCACCGCCCGTCGGCGCTCCGCGTCGCGAGCTGCACGGCGTGCACCTCGTCGACCCCGGCCACCCGGGCGACCGCGACCTCGAGCTCCTTGCTCCGCACCGCCCGCCCGCGCGGCCAGCCGGCGCCGCCGTCGAAGGGGCCGCCCGGTGGCAGCGGCCACAGCATCGTGCGCACGGCCGTCCGCACGGCCTGGGTCGTCGCGTCCCGCTCGAAGCCCTCCCGCAGCTCGTAGGCCACGGACACGCCGACCGGGACGTACTCGCAGCCGATGACGTAGACCTCGGTGGTGAGCGGCACCCGCGCCGAGACCCAGGCGTGGACGGCCTCCAGCGTGTGTCGCTTCGGGCGCGGCGCCGGCGGCATCCACCCGTCGATGCGCGGCAGCACCATCACCGAGACCACCCCGGGCACGTCCTGCCGCCGCTGGTGCGGCTTGAAGCCCTTCAGCACCTCGACCCGCCCGAGCCGGACCCCCGGGGTCGCCGCGGCGACGGCCACCAGATCGTCGGCGGTGACGGCGCGGTCGCGGTGGCGGAGCACGTCGGGGATGCGCCGCTCGGCCTCCTCGAGGCGCTCGGCCTCGGTGCCGCCGAAGGTCGGCACGGGCTGCACGACCTCGACCGGGCGGGCGAGCGGGCTGCCGTCGGCCGCGAGCGCCGGCGTGATCGCGGTGAGCGAGCTCGGCGGCAGGTTGCCGGCCGGGCCGCCGCCCGCGCGCAGGCGCAGGGCCTGGATGCGCCGGCCCGCCTGCGGGATCCGCCCGCGCACGCCGTCGCCGAAGCGGATCGTGCCCTCCTCGGGATCGAGCTCGAACACGCGCCCGTCGCGGCCGGCGAGCGCGAGGTGCGGGACCGCGGTCCACGGCACGAGGCCGCTGCCCTCCTCCTCCACCCCGAGCTCGAACGTCGCGGCGTCGACTCCGCCGAGCGGCAGCGGGAAGACCTGGTCGGGCTCGCCCGTCGACACGCCGAGCCCGACGTTGGCGAGCGTGCGCCGCTGGTCCACCGGGACGGCGTTGATGCCGAGCCACGACAGCGCGAGCCGGTCGAGCTCCTGGGTCGGCCGCAGCCGCAGCCAGGCGACCACGCGCCCCTCGAGGCCCGGCTCGTCGAGCCGCGGCGGGCGCGGGCCCACGCCGGCGTCCACCGTCACGGCCACGTCGTTCTGCGGGCGCCCGATCTGCGCCGGCGGCGGCAGCTGCAGCGTGACGACGCCCTGACGGGTCAGCCCGCGCGTGCCGTCGGCGAGCACGTCGAGCGCGACCCACTCGGGCACGCCGTCGGAGGCGGCGCCGCCGGTGGTGAGCTCCCACGCGACCTCGATCGGCCGCGCCGCCTCGCCGGCGCCGAGCGTGAGGTCCTCCTCGCCGCTCGCCGCCTCGGCGAACGTCTCGGCCGGCACCACGCCCACGTCGAGCGTCGCGGGCACGCCGGTCGCGGCGCCGCCCAGCGCGTCGCGCGCGGCGTCCACCTGATCGGCCCGCGCGGCGAGCAGCGCGACCCACAGCCGCCCGTCCACCGTCTGCGACACCACGTCGAAGCCCGCGGGCACGGCGCGGTCGGCCGGGAACGTGGGGGTGGGGGCGTAGGGGCGGGCGCTGCCGGCGCCGAGCTCGTACAGCTCCTCGAGCTCCGACAGGATGGGCGCCACCGCCGCGGCCTCGACCTCGGACAGCGCGCGCTTGTGCATCACGAGGCCGCTCACCGGGAGCACCGACACGACCTGCGCCGTCTCGAACGGCACGGGCCCCTTCACGGCGCACCACGGGCGCAGGCGCGCCACCTCGACGAGCGCGCCCGGAGCGTCCAGATCGCGCAGGCGGAGCGCCACGAGGCCCGTCGCCGGCTGCGCGCCGCGGAGCCCGAGCCCCACCCGGCGCAGGAACTCGAGCCGCTGGCGCTCCGGGATGAGGTTGACCCGGTACAGCAGCGTGTCACCGAGCCAGGCGAACAGCTCGATCAGCGTGTGCCCCGGGTCGCCGGGGACCGGGTTCGTGTACTCCGGGGTGTGCCCGGGGATCCGGGCGATCAGCTCCGCGACGAGGTCCGGAAAGGTGCGGTCGTCGAGTCTGGGCGCGCGCACGGGCATGTCAGGCGGTCTCCGTGGACGGACCGAGCGTCAGGGTGAGGCCGAGCTGCTTCGGCGCGCCCGTGCGGCGGATCCGGAACCGGATCTCCACCCGGACCTCGCCCGGCGCCTCCGTGTCGGAGACGTCGACGGCTTCGACCAGGATGCGGGTCTCCCACCGCGCGAGCCCCTCGCGGACGGTCTCGCGGAGGCGAGCGCGCGTGGTCACGGTGTCGGGCTCGCCCACGAACCGCTGCACGCCCACGCCGAAGCGCGGGTGCATCTTCTGCTCGCCCGGTCGGGTCTGCAGCAGCGCGCGGATCGTGTCGAGCACGCTGTGCTCGAGCGTGGGCCACTGCAGGCGGCCCGAGGCGTCGGGCACGGGCAGCAGCGGCCAGCCGATGCGGGGCGGCGGGACGGCGGGCACTAGCCCTCCCCGTCGTCGAACAGCCCGCCGGGCAGCGGGATGCAGATGCGGAAGAACGCCACCCACCAGAAGACGATGTTCAGCAGGAACACGAAGGTGATGAGCAGCATGAAGGCGATCATGAAGATGATCGAGATGTTGAAGCCGCAGATCCACTGGAACGCCGGCCCCGACGTGTCGTTGCGGGCCTCGCCGCCGAGGAACTCGTCCGGCGCGTTGTTCTGCAGGAAGTTGAACAGGCTGCGCGGCACCTTGAGCGTGACGTTGGGCCGCAGGTTCTTCAGGAAGCCGCGGTCGATGGTCGGCAGCTCGATGGTCGGGATCACCGCCCCCTCCGGGGCGCCCTCGAACCAGCGCGCGACGCGGTACTCTGGCGTGTTGGCGGACCAGACGAGCGCGGGCGGGCAGCCGTCGTCGCGGCGGACCCGGGCGAACGCGCGCAGGTGGTAGCGGGCCTCGGGGCGGTCGAAGCGGCCCTCGTGGCGCACGAACTGCTCGAGCCGCGCCTCGAGCGCGCTCTGGATGCCGGCCTGGACGGCGGTGGCGGCCTCGGCCCCGACCAGCGGCCAGGCCTCGGGGAAGGTGACGGTGGCGCCTTCCTCCTGCAGGACGAACACCGCGGCGGCGCGCTGCAGGAGCTCGTCGAGCGGGGACGTGCCGCCGTCGGGGAGGGTGGCGACGGTGCCGCGCAGCGTGGCGCCGGAGCGCGCTGCCGCCGGCTCCCCAGACGTCCCACTGGAGCTGCAGCTGCGACAGCATGCGCAGGAAGTGGCGCAGGTCGGTGAGGGTGCTGCCCTGCAGGCTCGCGCCCATCGGGGTCCACGGGCTCGGCACGTCGAGGGTGCGCCAGGTGCCGTCGTCGTCGTACTGGATCTCGAGCTGCAGCAGGTCGGTGCCGCCGGCGTCGTGGACGCGGAAGGTGCGGCCGGCGAGCCTCCGGCGGGACGGGTGCCGGGGTGCTGCGGGCGAGCAGCCAGGCCGGCACCATCGAGCGGATCTCGGTGGCGGTGTAGCTCGGCGGGGCGTCGCCCTCGGGATCGGCGGCCGTCTCGGCGGGGGTGGGGGTGCGGCGCGGACGCTCGGCGCGCTGGGGGCTCGCCGCCTCGACGACGCCGAACAGCAGGGTGGCGCCGGCCGCCGCGCACACGTCGGGCGGGGCGACGTACAGGCGGGTGACGGTCTCGGAGACCTGCGCCGCGGCCGGGCGCCGGCGCGCGAGCGCGGCCTCGATGGCGGCGTGGCCCGCACCGACCCGCGGGCGCCGGGCCGCGTCGGGGTCGTCGTCG
The DNA here is from genome assembly GCA_041389545.1 of Myxococcota bacterium. Lineage (GTDB taxonomy): Bacteria > Myxococcota_A > UBA796 > UBA796 > JACKER01. The sequence continues at coordinate 14,845 of JAWKRQ010000012.1, forward strand.
GCGTGCTGGGCGCCGACCGACTGCCAGCCCATCACGGCCTCGTCGTGGCGCACCCAGCGCTGCGGCCCGGTGCGGCCGGCCGGCCGGCGCGGGATGCGGCGCCGGATGACGACGCCGGCGCTGTCGATGCTCGCGGGGTCGAGGTGGCTGGCCGGGCACGTCGCAGACGGCCTCGGCCAGCACGATGTTGAAGGTCCGGTGCACCGGCAGGTACAGCGTGGGTCGTCGCCCGGGATCCGCCGGTCCACGAGGCTGCGCGCCGCGCGGGTCCCTGAGGTCGGCGAACAGCGTGGGCAGGAAGCGCTGGTCGTTGAGGCGCGGCACCACGGGCGCGTCGCCGCCGCCGAGGAACGCGGGCGCCCGCAGGGTCACGGGGTGGGTGTCGAGGCGGGGTGCGATCACCAGATGTCCCCGCGCCCGGCGTGTAGACCGAGCCCACGACCGTGTCGGCCTGGCTGGTGGTGCACTGGGATGCTCGAGAACGACGACAGCGGCGTCGAACTCGACCATCGAGGCCGAGTGGCAGGCGGTGGCGCTGGTGGCGCAGAACTCGCCGCTCGTGTCGAAGCGGATGCCCTGCGCGTCCATCACCATGGTGCTGCCGCCGGCGCGCAGCTCGATCTTGCCGCTGCCCTCCGCGGAGAACGTCGCGGTGGCCTTGTTGGGGATGTCGATGGTGACGGTGCTGTCGGCGGCGCTGGTCTCGTGCACGGTGACGGTCGTGCCCCGGGGGCTCGTGAACGACCATGTCTCGACCGGCTCGGCGTTGCCGGGCTCCTCGGGCGCGGCGTCCCGGCCGTTCCACAGCGAGCCCAGCACCACCGGCAGCCGGCTGTCGCCGCCGACGAAGGTGACCAGCACCTCGTCGCCCTTCGAGGGGACGAGGAAGGTGCCCCGATCGCCGCCTGCGACCGGCACGGCGACGCGGGCCCACAGCTCGGCGTCCTGCTCGGTGGCGCCGTCGTAGGCGTACAGCCGGATCCGCACCTGGCCCTTGTGGGTGCCGGTGCCCACGGCGACGACCTCGGCGAGCGCGGTCTCGACCAGCGCGGGCCGTGGGTGCGCTCGCCCGGAATGCGCTCGAACGGGGCTGCTCTGTCACGCGGACGCTCCGAGGAAGGCACACTGGGCGACGAAGTGGTCTCGTAGCCGTCGACCCGGTCCATCCGGTGGACCGTCTCGGTCACGAGGTAGTCGTTGTCGAAGCGGGCGCCCGCCCCGGTCAGGGTGACGATGCTGCCGAGCCGCACCCGGGGTCGCCCGGCGCGGTGACCTCGAGGGTGACGAACTGCCGGGCGCGCTGCGCGTGCATCGCGTCGGCGACGGCCTGCGCCTCGGTCTCGTCGGCGACGGGGACGTGGCCGAGGTGCTCCTTGCGGGCGGCGAACGCCGGCGCGCGCAGGAAGGCGGCGCCCTCGGTGCCGCGTCCCGGCCCGGTGGCCGTGAAGCGGCTCGTGACGCCGATGCGCGCGCCCTGGACCACGTCGAAGCCCGACACGGTCACCTCGGCCTGGTGGGCGAGATCGGCGCGGACCCGGCAGCGCAGGCGGTCGCGGTCGACGTCGAGCGGGACGGTGCCGCGCTGCAGGTCGGCGACCTTGCGGATCTGCAGCGTGCCCTCGACGAGCTGCAGCTCGCCGTCGCGCTCCTCGACCAGCCGGCGGAGGAAGGCGAGATCGCTCTCGTTGAGCTGGATCTGGGTGCCGATGCCGGCGTCGAAGCCGACGACGACGGCGCGCAGGTCGAGATCGGCGCACAGAGCGTCGACGAGGTCGGGCAGGCGCAGGTCCTCGTGGACCTTCGTGCGGCGGGTCATGCGCATCCGCTGCAGCGCGTCCTCGGCGAGGACCACGACGGCGCGGGGCCGCCCTCGCCCCAGACGGCCTCGATGGCGCTGACCCGACCGTGGAACATGGAGTGCTGGGGCCGATCCTCGTCGGCCATGCCGAGGTAGAGGTCGCCGAGCGTCAGGATCCGGCCGTCGTCGTAGGGCGGGTGGCGCGGCCGTCGGCGTCGGTGGCGACGGCGTCGAGGCGGAGCTCGAGGGTGGCGAGCCCGCCGGCGCCGTCGCGCAGCTCCAGCGACTGCAGGTGCGCCTGGACCTCGGTGTAGGACGGGCCCAGGCGGACGATGGGCGCGCGGCGTAGGCGCGGTCGAGGGCTCGGCCACGTCAGGTCGCCCGATCCGGGCAGCGCGCTGGGCCTGCCGGCGGAGGAGCTCGCGGGTGGCGCGCTCGAGGGCGCGGCGGCTCGGCGCGGCGGGCTGCGGCGCGTCGTCGCTCGCGGGAGCGCGGGAGGGCTCGACCTCGCCGAAGGCCTGGTCGATGACTACGTCTGCGCCGTTCATCGGGTGTCCTCGTCGATGCGGACGCCGGACCGCAGGGTCAGCGGCCGCTGCGTGTCGGCGTCGATGCCGCCGGTGGGCGCGACGGCGCGCCCGCCGGGGAGGAAGCGCGCGGCGCTGTCGGCGGGCGCGGTGATGCTGCGCTGGAGCAGGGTCGCCGGGTCGACGCGGCGGCGCGGCGGCGGCGGGCGCGGAGTCAGCCCGGCGAACCGCTGGGCCAGGGCGGCGTCGACGGCCCAGCCGGCGGGCAGGGCGGGCGGGCTCGACCAGCTTCGCGACGCGGTAGCCGGCGGCGGCGCCGGCCTGCACGGAGGCGGAGGCCGTGGCGAAGGCGGCGCCGGTGGCCGAGGCGCCGGCGGAGAGGCCGGCGGTGGCGGTCCAGGCCGCGCTGGCCTCGTAGCCGGCGCTGGCGGACCAGCCGGCGGAGGCGCTGGCGGTCGCGGACGCGCTGGCGCCGAAGCCGGCGGAGGCGGACGCGCCGAAGCCGGCGAGGCGGACGCGCCGAAGCTGGCGGAGGCGGAGGCGCTGGCGCCGAAGCTGGCGGAGGCGCCCGCCGACGCCGTGGCGCCGAAGCCGGCCGAAGCGCCAAGCCGGCGGAGGCGCCGGCGCTCGCCCCGAAGCTCGCCGACGCGCTCGCCGAGGCCCCGGCTGACGCGCCGAAGCCGAAGCCCGCGCCTGCCGCCGCCTGCCCGCCGAGGCCCACCCCCGCCGCGAAGCCGGCCGTCCCGCCGACCCCGAAGCCCGCCCCGGCGCCGAAGCTCGCCCCCGCGCTCACCCCCGCCGACGCCGACGCGCTCGCGGCGAACCCCGCCGCCGCGCCCACCACCAGCGGCCCGCTGCCCGGGTGGCGCAAGCTCGGCACGTCGTTGGCCTCGCCCACGCCGCGGCCCGTGTCGCCGCCCGGATCGTCGCCGTCGCCCGCGGCGTCGGACAGGTCGCGCCCCTCGCCCGCGGTCACGGTGAACGCCTCGCTCACCGACGCCGACAGCGTGGTGTCGCGCAGCGCCTCGTCCCAGTTGACGGCCTGCTCCGTCAGCACCAGCGACGTGGTGGCCCGCAGCGGCACGCCGTTGAACGAGAAGAAGTCGACGACCTCCTTGTAGGACTCGATGAAGCCCTTGAACTTGAAGGCGCCCCACTCGAAGGCCACGAGCGGCGGCGTCTGGCCCTCGCCGGGGCGCATCAGGCGCAGCAGCTTGCGCGTGTCGTTGCGGACGTCGGCGCCCGAGCCCGTCGTGTCCCACACCAGGTCGAGCGACAGCTTGGCCGTGCTCTGCTGGACGTTCTGCGTCGCCTCGTTCGACTCGTCGTCGGCCCGCAGCTTGTTCGCGAGGTCGTACTGCAGCGTCTCGGGGTTGAAGTGGACGTCGAAGGCCCGCGACTCCTGCCCGTCCGGGAAGAACCGCGCCCGCGCCAGCCCCTCGGGCGTGCCCGCGTCGCTCATCCCGCGCTCCCCGCCGGCGCCTCGGTGAGGTCGTCGAACACGAGGTGGAGCTCCTCGATGCCGAGCTCCTGGCCCGCGGCGGCGAGGTCGGGGACCTTCAGCTTCACCGGCAGCGCGCGCCCCAGCGTCCACGACAGCAGCGGCTCGCCCGCGGCGTCCTGCAGGGTGATGGTCACGTCCATCCGGTGCGCGTAGGCGCCCTGGCGCTGGTTGACGTGCCGGAACCACTCCCACAGGTGGCGCGTGGGGGAGATGCCGCGGCGCAGGATGACGGTGGAGAACGTGGTGCGCCCGGGCAGCTGCGCCTGGCCCCAGTTGCGGCCGCCCTCGCTCACGGCGACCGGCTCCATCGTGGCCTCGAGGCCGGTCACCTCGGAGAAGGCGCCGGAGACGAGCGCCTGGTCGGCGCCGCCGCCGACCGGCCGGAACGCCACCTGGAACCGGAAGACGTGCACCGGATCGAGAGAGGTGGGCATCACGCCGCCCCGCGCACGGTCACGTCGGCGCCACCGTCGAGCAGCGACAGCACCACCGCGATGTGCTCGATGGCCTGCACCGGGCGGAACAGGACGGTCGCCACGAGGCGCCCTGCGTCGAGGTCCTGCTGGGTCATGGTGTCGGGCCCGCAGCGCACCTCGAAGCCGTCGACGGGGTGCAGCCCGCCGGCGCGCTGGAGCGCCGTCAGCGCGCCCGCCAGGCTCCGGCGCACGGCGCGCCAGGTGTTCGCCCCGTTCGCGGCGAACACGGTGCCCTCGCCGGCCCGCTGCGCCTCGCGGCGCACGACCCCGACGAGCCGCGCCACGCCGCCCTGCCGCCACGCGGGGTCCGTCGCCGTGGTGCAGTCCGACAGCAGGCGCAGGCCCTGCGGCGCCCGCCCGAGCACGGTGAGCCGCTCGAGGAGCGCGGCCTCGCCGGCACCGCCCGCCACCGGCTGCGGCTGCCACAGCGCCCGCCGCGAGGCCGTGGGCTCCAGCCCCTGCACGCCCTCCGGCGCGAGCCCGCCGGCGCTGCGGAAGGTGCCCCGGAGCAGCGCGTTGCGGGCGAGAAGCCCGGCCACGAGGCCGTCCGGCGGGGCCAGGCCGCCGAGCCGATCGCCGCTCGTGTCGACCCGCGCCCACGGCCAGGCCAGCTGCAGCCACGCCGTCGCCACGCCGCCGTCGGCCAGCGGCGCGAGCTGGCCGCCGTCGAGCAGCGCGGGCAGCGGGTCGCCCTCCTCGCGCGAGCCCACCTCGCCGAGCGGGAGCGCCGCGACGAGCTGCACGTCCGGCCGGTGCGCCACCAGCCAGCGCACCGCGGCCGCCACGGCGTCGCGCCACTGGTCCCACTGCGCCCCCGCCAGGCGCGGGGGGCCGATGCGGTGCACGGTGGCGTCCGGCGGCGCCGGGGGCGGGGTGGCGCACTCCACGAACTGCTGCACGGGCACGGGCTCGGCCGGCACGACGGGCGCGCTCGACGGCTGCGCGCCCACCGTCGCCGGCAGGTCGGGCAGGGCGACCAGCGCGACCTCCGGCAGGTCGAGCAGCCGCGCCAGCCCACGCCACGTCGCGCGGTCGGCGGGGGTGGCCTCGGCGCCGCCGAACCCGCCGGGCCCCCGCGCGTCGAGCGCCGCCGTCACCGCGACCACGCCCGAGGGCGGCTCGACGGGGGGGCCCGCCGGCACGACCCAGCACCGCCGCCCGCCCTGGCGGAAGAAGTCGCGGACCGCGCCGAGCAGGTAGCCCTCCCAGCGCAGGCCCACCGACGAGGTGACCCAGCCGTCGAGCCAGGCGTCGAGGTCGCCCGGGGCCGTGACCAGGACCGGCAGGTCCGTCGCCGCTTCGACCCAGCCGAGGCGGCGCCAGACCGCGCGCACCGGCTCCGGCGCGAGGCCCGCGGCGTCGAGCCGCAGCGCGACGAAGCCGACGAACGCCACCCCGTCGGCGCGCTCGGGCGCCGCCGCGTCGGCCGTCGGTCGGGTCTCGAAGGTCACACCGGCCCACATGGGGGGCCTCCTGGGCGGGGGTCCTGGGCGCGGATCAGCTCGGCAGCGTCATCCCTTCGCAGGCGAGCACGATCTCCTCCATCGCCACGTCGCCGTGGGCCTTGGCGGCGAGCGTCGGCCCCGTCCACTTCTGCGGGATGCAGCGGAGCAGCTTCCACGCCACGACGGCGTTCTGCGACTCGTCGAGCAGCGTGATGGTCACGTCCTTGCGCTGGGTCGGGTCGCGGCGCAGGGCCTCGATCCAGGCGTAGAACTCCTTGCTGTCGATGATCCCGCGCTTCAGCGTCACGTCCGAGACCTTGTACAGCCCCGCCACCTTCTGGACGTGGTTCTCGGGGTCGTTCCCGTTGCGGTACTCGGCGACCAGGAACTCCTGGCCGATGCCCGACACGTCGGAGAAGCCCGCCCGGGGGCCCCCCTCGACGTCCACCTGGAAGTTGAACGCGCCGTACGGCAGATCGGTCCGTCCCATGTCACTCAGCTCCTGGCGGTGGCGGTCTTCTGGCCGATGCGGAAGATGACGAACTCGGCGGGCTTCACGACCGCCACGCCGATCAGGCAGATCATCCGCCCGTTGTCGAGATCGGACTGCGTCATCGTCGTCAGATCACAGCGCACGAAGTAGGCCTCCTTCGGCGAGGACCCCAGCAGCGCGCCGTTGCGCCACTCTCCGTACAGGAAGCTGTCGATGGTCTGGGTGACGTTGACCCACAGCGCCGGACCGTTGGACTCGAACACCGCCCACTGCGTGCCGCGCTCGATGCTCGCCTCGAGGTAGTTGAAGTACCGGCGCACCGACAGGTACTTCCACTCGGGGTCCGACGAGATGGTCCGCGCGCCCCAGACCCGGTGGCCGCGCCCGGGGAAGTAGCGCAGACAGTTGACGCCCAGCGGGTTGAGGACCTCGCTCTCCCCGAAGCTCACCGCTCGCTCGAACCGCAGCGCGCCCTGCACGACCTCGTTCGCCGGTGACTTCCAGACGCCGTTGTCGTTGTCGCTGCGTGCGAACAGGCCGGCGACCGCACCGGACGGCGGCACCAGGAGCTCCTTCGGCTCGCTCGCGTTCGCCGCCGTGGCCAGCGGGTTGCTGACCACGATCCAGGGGAAGTACATCGCCGCGTACTTCGAGTCGACGGAGGCCCGCGCGTCGCGCACGTCGCTGACCGTGGCGCCCCGCGCGGACTCGAGCAGCGCCACCCGATCCAGTCCGCGGCGCTCGACGTGGGTGATGAGCGCGGCGCGGATGCCCGCCGCGTCGTACTCGGTGTGGCCCGGCGCCGCGACGGTCGAGATGTCGTCGAGCGCCTCGAGGTCGGCGAGGCCGAGCGTGTAGCTGGCCGCGAGCGGGGCCGCGCCGTCGGTGCCGCCGCCGAGGACGACGCCGTTCGCCGCCGACTGCACGCTGGCCCGCAGGTCGGCCACGCTCGGCGAGGTGCTCGTGTCGAGCCCGAAGACGTTGTTCAGCTCGGCCGAGCGCGAGGTCGGCGCCATCGCGAGGACGGCGCCGATGTAGCGCGCGTGGCTCGGGTGGTAGCCGAGGTCCTCCTCGACCTGCACGAAGCCGTCGGCGTCGACCCCGCGGAAGTCGACGGTCAGCGCGGAGACGGGCGACAGGGGTGTGGCCGCGGCGTCGTCGGTGGTGTTGCGGAAGCCGGTGGCGGCCTTGTAGGCGAAGTGGTCGCCCCCGTCGTCCCACCGCACCACCGTGCCCACCGGCAGCGCGTCGATCGCCGCGCCGGTCACGGGCGTCGCCACCTCCGTCAGCGTGACCGTGCCGTTGCCGGCCGTGCCGTTGGTGCGCGCCCGCAGGGTGCAGTTGGTCAGCGCGAAGCTCCCGGCCGCCCCGCCGTTGATCACGCGGCGGACGTACAGCCGCCGCCCGCCGTTGTCGAAGAACGCGCGCACGGCGTGGGCGAGGTAGTTCGGCACGCTGGCGGCGCCGAGCACCAGCGGGCCGCTCCCGCCGTAGATCCGCTCGAAGTCCGTGAGGCTCGTGAGCAGCTCCGGGGTGCCCGAGGCGGGTCCGCGGCGGGCCGGACCGCAGAACGCGGCCGTGGACGTGCTGACGCCCTCGATCGACTTCGATCGGAAGGACTTCTCTTCGACGTAGACGGCGGGTGCGAGGTACTCGGCCACTGGCGCTTCCTGCGGGTTGGAGGTCAGGGTCGCGGGATCGGGACGGTCACCGCGTGCAGGCCGCCGACCGACAGGTCGAACGGCGCCGGGTCCTCGGTGGCGAGGACGCCGCGGCGGGCCCACAGATCGTCGGGATCGGCGAGCGCGTCGCGCCGGCCGGTGTCGAAGTCGGTGGCCGACCGCTCGACCACGACGTGCAGCTCGTGCTCGACCGTCCCGCGCACGACGGTGTCGGCGTCGGTGCCGGGCAGCAGTCGGGGGATGCCGTGGGCCACCACCAGGGCCTCGCCGCGGGCGTCGGTGAGCGCGGCGCACCGCAGGCCGCCGAGCTCGGCGGCCTCGAGGCGGACGAGCGCGCCTTCGACGCCGATGGGCACCGGGTGGCCACCGTCGGTCTCCCAGGCGACGCTCACGCGCACGGCGGCCCAGCTCGCGCGCAGGGGCATCGACGGCGCCGGCACCAGCAGCACGTCGACGGGGGTGAGGAGGTCGTCGCCCTCGCGCGGCACCGCGACGGCGAACCGGCGCGGGGCGAAGGCGCCGGTGGCGTCGAACACCTCGGCCGTGACGGCCACCGAGCCCGCCACCGTGCCGCCCGGCGGCGCCTCGAAGGCGTGGGCGTGGTCGTCGAGGACGCCCTCGGCGCGGAGCACCCACAGGCCGCTGCGGTTCGGGAACCAGCGCCCGTCGCCCACCGGCCGGACGGTGAGCCCCTGCTCGACGCCGCGCCCCGTGACCGGGTCGACGAACCGCACCGCGGCGAGCACGCGGCGGTCGTTCTGCTCCACCTGCCGCAGGGCGGGGCTCACGGCGCGCCCTCGCCGAGCGAGATGCGGCTCGACACGACCCGCGGCGCGGACGGCTGGATGCCGTCGAGGCGCACGGCGCGCACCACGTAGGACGTGGACAGGCGGTAGGCCGGCTGCAGCGCGTCCCAGATCCGCATCTGGTCCTCGATGGTGAGCTCGGCGGGCAGCACCTGCAGCACGTCGCCCTCCCCGAAGCCGGCCTCGGCCCCCAGCGCCGACGCATCCAGCACGAGCTGGTCGGCCATCTGCCGCAGCGCCCAGGCGAACACGGTGTGCTCCGCGGCGGCGCTCGACGCCCACACGCTGAGCATCCAGTGCAGATCCACGGGCAGCGCCGGCGGCAGTCCGTCCGGGGTGCGGCCCGGCTGGAACGCGTTGCGCAGCTGCTCGTTGACCGTGACCCGGTACAGCAGCAGCGTCACCGCTGTGGACGCGTCGGCCGGATCGTCGAACTCCCCCAGCTGGCCGCTGGCCAGCACGGAGAATGCGCACGGGTGCGTCACCTGCAGCTCCGGCGGGTACGCCGACTGCAGATACACGCGTAGCGCTTCGCCGACCGCGGCTATCGCGAAGTGGTTCGCCAGGTTGTTCCTCGCACCCGATGGGGCTCGGACTACCATGGGTGGCCATATGGGTCAAAGCGCTTGCGTCACATCTGGCGCCGACCGCCCGGGCGCCGAGATCCGAGGCGCGATCGTCGCGCGGCGATCCGCTACCCGGGCGCCTCGCGGACGAGGCGCAGGAGCTCCTGGAGGGGCTCGGGGCCGGCGGCGAGCTGCTGTCCGACGACGAAGCGGGGCTGCCCGAGCGGGACGCCGACGACGCGGGCGTGGCGCTGGTCGAGGGTGACGGCGTCGCGAATCTCGGGGTGGAGGGCCTCGGCGAGGACGGCGTCGAGGTCGAGGTCGTCGACGCGGGTGAGGAGGCGCTCGACCTGGGGCGGGTCGGCGACGAGGTAGGCGCGGGCGAGGGCGTCCATGGCGTCGTCGAAGCGGTGGGGGGCGACGCGGGCGACGGCCTCTGCGAGGTGGGCGGCGCGGGGGCCGACGGGGCCGAGGAAGGCGTCGGGGGCGTGGACGGTGCGCCAGGTGACGCGGTCGCGGAGGCCGGCGTCGGCGAGGACGCGCCAGCCGTCGAGCCGTCCGGTGGCGCCGCCGGGGTGGCCGAGGTCGGCGACCTGGACGACGGAGACGGGGCCGTGCCCGCGGACGGGGACCTCGGGGCGGACGCGGAGCGGGGCGGGGAGCGAGCGGTCGAGGGGCCGCCCGGCGAGGCGCTCGGCCAGCAGCCGGACGGCGACCAGCGCGTCCACCGTGGCGCTGGCGGGGCCGTGGTCGCAGACCCGGGCGTCCGGGTCGAAGGGCGCCGCGTCGAGGCCCGGCTGGAGCGCGTCGAGGACCTGGTCGAGGAGGGCGTGGACCGGGGGCAGGTCGGCGGTCCCGGCGTCCAGCGCGTCGGCGAGAGCACGCGCGCGCGCGGCGAGGTCTGGCAGGCGCGCGGCGACGAGCGCGCCCCGGAACAGGTCCCGGAGCAGTCCGCGAGGTCGCCGCGGTCGTGGCGCTGGACGAGCTCCTGGGCCCCAGAAGGCGGGAAGCCCGAGCGTGGGGATCGCCCAGGAAGGCGAGGGTGGCGACGCGCTCGTACCAGCGGGCGCCGAGCTCGCCGACGGTGGCGACGGTGACGGGATCGCGGCTCATCCGGGCTCCGCCTCGCCGACGAGGCGCAGGAGCTCCTGGAGGGCTCGGGGCCGGCGGCGAGCTGCTGTCCGACGACGAAGCGGGGCTGCCCGAGCGGGACGCCGACGACGCGTGCGTGGCGCTGGTCGAGGGTGACGGCGTCGCGGACCTCGGGGCGGAGGCCTCGGCGAGGACGGCGTCGAGGTCGAGGTCGTCGACGCGGGTGAGGCGCTCGACCTGGGGCGGGTCGGCGACGAGGTAGGCGCGGGCGAGGGGTCCATGGCGTCGTCGAAGCGGTGGGGGGCGACGCGGGCGACGGCCTCTGCGAGGTGGGCGGCGCGGGGGCCGACGGGGCCGAGGAAGGCGTCGGGGGCGTGGACGGTGCGCCAGGTGACGCGGTCCCGGAGGCCGGCCTCGGCGAGGACGCGCCAGCCGTCGAGCCGTCCGGTGGCGCCGCCGGGGTGGCCGAGGTCGGCGACCTGGACGACGGAGACGGGGCCGTGCCCGCGGACGGGGACCTCGGGGCGGACGCGGAGCGGGGCGGGGAGCGAGCGGTCGAGGGGCCGCCCGGCGAGGCGCTCGGCCAGCAGCCGGACGGCCACGAGCGCGCGCATCAGCGCCGCGATCCCGACGGGCCCGTGGGCGTCGACGGGGGCGTCCGGGTCGAAGGGCGTGTCGGCGTCGAGGAGCGGCTGGATCCGCTCGAGGGCCTCGTCGACGAGCGCGTGGACCCGAGGGAGGTCGGCGGCGCCGGCGTCCAGGGCGTCGGCGAGCGCGCGCGCCTGCCCCGCGCCGTCGGGGAGCCCCGCCACGACGAAGCGGTCGGCGCAGGCGCCGCGGAGGAACCCGGCCAGGCCGGGCCGGTCGGCGTGCTCGACGAGCTGCTGGGCCTCGACGACGGGGAAGCCGACGCGGTGGGGATCGCCCAGGAAGGCGAGGTGGCGACGCCTCGTACCAGCGGGCGCCGAGCTCGCCGACGGTGGCGACGGTGACGGGATCGCGGCTCATTCGGGCTCCGGATCCGTGCGCGCGACGGGGATCTGGTAGACGCGGCGCAGCACCGCCCGCAGGGCAGCGCTGAAGGCCTCGGGGTCGGACGGATCCGGCAGGGTGCGCACCACGTCCGGCCAGCGGGCTCGCAGTGCCTCCAGCAGCGCCGCCCGGCTGCCCGAGCCCTGGAACGACGCGTCCATCCACGCCAGGGTCTCCGCGGCGAGCGCCTCGGCGCGGTCGAGCGGCCGGCCCCCGGCCCGCGCCGCGAAGCCCTCCAGGGCGAAGACGGCGGCCTGCGCTGGCGTGATCGTGCCGTGGGCGAGCAGCAGCGCCACCTCGGTGCGCACGTCGACGACGTGGATGCCCGGGTTGTCGGAGCTGATGGCGATCCGCGGCGACGGCGGCGGGTGGATCACCGACAGCAGGCCGGCCAGCGGGTGCTGGTCGTGCGGGAGGTTCGACAGCACCTGGTTCGAGGTCGGGTTGACCTCCAGCGTGACGCCCTGGCGCACCATCCGCTGCGCCAGCGCGACCCGCTGCGACTCGAGGCCCCGCAGCTGGTCCGCGTCGAAGCGCTCCGTCGGGGCCCCCGCGGGGCGCACCCACTGGCCGTCGGCCTCGACGAAGCCGAGCTGGCGCAGCAACGTCGCGTCTCGGCACCGCGCCGGCGCGCCGCCGGCGGGGACGGTGAAGGGCAGCATCAGCAGGACGCCGTGGCCGATGCGGTCCACCCCGGCGTCGAGCGCGAAGGTCAGGTCCGCGATCAGCCGCTCGAGGCGCACGGCGCCGGGGCTGTTGACCTGCTCGCCCGCGTGCATCGTGGTGGCCAGCAGGGCGCCGCCCACGTCGCCCGGGTGCGGCAGCAGGCTGCGGGCGTGGGCGAGCGTGGGGTCGCCCGTGGCGGCCAACCCCTCGAGCCCCTCGCGCAGCCCGAGCAGCAGCCGGTTCACGAAGCCGGCGGCCTGCAGGTCGAGGGGGTGGTCGGCGGTCGGTCGGCCGCGCAGCAGCGCGTCCACCAGCGCCAGGACGGCGTCGGGTCGGCGCGGGTCGAAGGGGTGGGGCACGCGGTCGCGCAGGCCCTCGTGGGAGCGGAGGTCGTCGACCACGCCGTGCAGGCGGCCGACCGCCTCGGCCTCCGCCGGGAGGTGCGCGCCCAGCCGCGCGAGGACGGCCGCGTCGACCTGGGCCCACACGCTGCGGTTGTGGGCGGCGACGGTGAGGAAGGGCCCGGCCCAGTTGGCGGGGGAGGTGAGCACGATCTCCTGGCCGTTCGGGTCGATCCCGAGGATCCGCACCTCGTGGAGGCGCTTGTCGAGCTGCGGCGGGACGAGCGAGCCCTGGCCGCGCGGCTGGCTGACCCAGGTGCCGAGGACGTTGGCCGGGAGCAGCGGCAGCAGGGCGAGCAGCTGGTTGTCGGTGCCGCGCAGCTCGACGAGGCGGACGCCGCGGTGCTCCAGCGCCTCGGCGGCGGTGCCGATGCGGTCGCGCAGCTCGCCGCGGGACAGGACGAGCGGCTTGTGGGCGGCGTACAGGTGGAAGAACAGCGAGGCGAGCGCCTCGGCCTGGCCGGGCTGCAGCTGCAGGGCGAGCACCCGGGTGAGCTGGTGGCCCAGCGTGCGCACCAGCTCGGTCCGTAGCTCGCCTGTGGCGCCGACAATCTCATCCAGGCGGCGCAGGAGATCCTGCCGCGCCTGGGCGCTCGCCCCTCGGCCCTCCACCAGCAGATCCACCGCCCGCCGCGCCGCCGCCTGCGCCTGCTCCGACCCGCCCATCAGCGTGTCCAGCGCCCGCGCCATCTCCGCGAAGCCCACCAGGCTCGTCGCGTGCACGTGCAGGTCCGCCAGCGGCAGCCCCCCGAGCATCCGGTCGAACGCCAGGAAGTGCTCCACCAGCTTCGGATCGTGCGACAGCTCCCGCGCGATCGTCCCGAGCGCCTCCGAGTGCGCCGCGAAGTGCTCGCGCAGCTCCTCCGGCAGCGCCGCCAGGACCTCCGCCAGCCGCCGATCCGCCTGCGGATCGGCCACGGGCCCCCGCGGGAGCACCACCGGCGCGGGCGCGTCCGCGCGCGTCGGCGTCAGGAGCTGCCGCAGCGCGGGCTCCGCCGCCGCCTCGGCGCCGACGAGCGCCCGCAGCCGGTCGGCGAGCGCCTGCCGCCGGCCCGCGTCGCTGCTCGGCGCGGCCAGCGCCGCGGCCACCTGCAGCGCCTCTGCCACCTGATCGGGCGACGCGGCGCGCAGCACCGCCCCGAGCGCCTCGGCGGGCAGGTGGCGCGCGTGGACCAGCGCCGTCGGGTCCGCCGCCACCGCGCCGAGGTGCCGCGCCAGCGCGTCGAAGTGGCCGTCGGCGACGAGCTGCCGCAGCGCCGCCCGCACGTCGGCTGCGGCGCCGGGCCCCAGCAGCGCCGCGAGCGGCTCGGCGTGCTCCCGCAGCTGCGCCGGGGCGATCCGCAGCAGCGGGCAGTCCGAGCCCTCCGCCAACAGCGGCCGCAGCGACGGGATCGCCGCCGCGGCGTCGTAGGACGCCTGCAGCTGCGGCGAGCGCGCCACCTCGGCCGCCCGGCGCAGCAGGTCGCCGTCGGGCGGCCGCGGCGTGCGCGCCAGGTCCGCGAGGAACACGGCCAGCGCCTGCGGGCTGGCCGTCACCGCCGCCAGATCGTCGCGCCGGCCGCGCGCCGCGTTCTGGCGCAGCGTCTCGAAGCCGTCGGCCCACGCGCGCACCTGCTGCCGGTGGGCCTCCGGCACCGCGTCCACCGCCGCGGTGACCTGCTCCGCGGCGGACAGGCGCTGCGCGCCGTCCTCGTTGAACAGCCGCGCCGGCTGCCCCAGGAACGCCGGCTCGGTCCGCAGCCCCGCGCGGATCGCCACCTGCGCCGCCACGCCGAGCCCTTCGAGCGCCGCGCGCCGGTCGAGCAGGCCGCGCAGCCGCGCGTCGGCGAGGGTCAGCGACCGCGCCGGGCCGCCCTCCGCGAGCAGCCCCGCGATGAGCTGCCGCTGCGCGTCGATCTCCAGGTCCACCTGGCGCCGGTGCGCTGCGATCCGCTCCCCGAGCGACAGCTCGTGCCAGCGCGACGCGACGTCCTCCGAGATCGAGCCCAGGTGGTCGGCCCAGCGCGGGTCCGCCAGCTGCAGGACGTGCACCCCCTCCTCGCGCAGCGCGAGCCGCGGGTCGCGGGCGTCCTCGCGGACCAGCACCCGCGGCTGCCCGTCCACCACGATGGTGACGGCGTCGGCGTCGCGGTTGCGCGTCGCCGCCTCGAAGACCTCGCTGCGCACCACGAGGATGGGCACGTCGCCGAACAGGCCGCGCAGCTGCGGCGGCAGCCCGGAGAGGAAGTCGGCCCGGTGGTCGCGCGCGACGGCGCCGGGCACGCGCACCACGCCGGTGTGCTCCGTCACCACCCGGTCGACGGTGCGCAGGAACGCGGCGGCGTCGAGCGCCGGGTCGGCCTGGAGCGCGCGCGCCAGCAGCATCGCCTTGTCGTGGGGGCTGGCCTCGCCGCGGGCCTGCAGCATCCGCAGCGCGTGGACGGTGTCCTCGGGCAGCCTCGGCGACGGGCGCGCCGCAGGCCGGGCGGCAGGTCGCCGAGCGCCTCGAGCGTGCGCGGGCGTGGTCGCGGGGCAGCGCCGCGATGACGGCGTCGGCGCGGTCGCCCAGGGCGGCCCGCAGCGCCGCGCGCTCGGCCGCGGACGGCGGGACGGCGGCGTCGAGCAGGTCGGCGACCCGGCGCTGCAGGTCGCGCGGCAGGTCGGCGAACGCGTCGCGGAGCACGGCGGGCGCCTCGCCCTGCAGCCGCGGGGCGGTCACGGTGCGGGCCACGTCGGACAGGCCGCCGAGCGTGGCGCGCAGGTCGTCGGCGCCGACGGTGGGATCGAGCTGGCGCGCCGCGGCGAGCACCCGGTCGAGCAGCGCCCCGTCGATGGCCTCGCCGCGCCCGAGCCGGGCGCCGATCTCGCGCAGCGTGGGGCCGTCGAGCCCGCCGAGGTGCGCGAGGAGGTGCGGCGGCGCCGAGCCGAGCGCGCGGCGCAGCGGGACGGGCGCGTCGGCCAGCAGATCGCGGCGGATCCGCCGCGCCGCCGTCGCCTGGTCCGCCGACGCCCGCAGCGCCTGCTGCAGGTCGAGGGTCACGTCCTCGACGGACCGGTCGCGCAGCCCCGCCTCGGCGAGCAGGTGCGCCAGCGCGCGGCGCTGCGGCAGCGACGGCACCTCGCCCGAGCGGAGCATGTCGCGCAGCTGGACCAGCCCGTGCAGCGGCAGATCGGCGAAGTGGCCGCGGACGCCGGGCGGGAGCGTGGCCAGCACCTGGCGCCGCGCGTGGAAGTCGGCGGCGAAGTCGGCGAAGCTGCGCCGCCCCCACTCCGACGCGCCCGTCGTGATCGCCAGGCGGTGCAGCCGCCGGAGCTGCGCGGGGGTGGGCGCCTCGCCGCTCGTGAGGATGCGGTGCGACTCGTCGCGCAGCCGGTGCTGCTGGTGCGACATCACCCGGCCGCGCAGGCCGCCGGTGACGAAGTCGCGCACCCCGGCGTAGGCGATGTTGCCGAGGGCCTGCCCGAGGTCGACCCGCTGGCCCGACAGCGCGTCGAACGCGGTGCCCGCGGTCTCGCTCGCGACCGAGCCCGCGGCCTCCGACAGCGCCTCGGACAGCGCGCGCCGCGAGCCCTGCGACAGCCCGCGCACGCTCTGCTCGGTGACCTGGCCCACGACCCGCGGCCCGAGCGCCGCGTCGAGCTTGTTCGACAGCCCGTCGGAGACGCCGGCGCTGACGGCGCCCACCAGCCCGCCGCGCACCCCGGAGCCGATCACGCGCCCGAGGCCCCGGCCGAAGCCGTCGGCCCACACCTCGTCCTGCATGGCGGTGTTCGCGGCGGCGCCGACGAAGCCCGACAGCGCCTCGCGGCCGATGCTCCGGGCCAGCGCGCTGCCGGTGCGCGCCGCGGCCGCCCCGGCGACCCGCGCGCTCTGGCCGATGCCGCCGAGCCCGGCGGTGGCGGCGTCGACCGCGGTCGAGCCCACGTCGACGGCCGCCTCCTCCCCAGCCGTAGCGCGAGCCGCGCATGCCGTACTTGACGGCCATGGTGGCGGCGCCGATGACCAGCGCCGTGACGATGCCCGCCACGACCATGTTCACGCCGGGCACGAACATCAGCAGCACGCCGACGATCGCGCCCACGGCCTGGATGATGCTCGTGAGCAGGCTCTCGGCCTGCGCGATCTCGGCCCGCCAGACCTCGGCGCCGCGCCGCAGATCGCCCGTGTTCAGCAGGAACGCGGTGCGGTCGCCGCGGAAGTTGCCGTCGGCGTCGAAGGCCAGCGGGTTCGGGTTGCCCTGCGCGTCGAACGCCCAGCGCTGCTCGGGCGGCACGTCCTGGGCGTCGAGGGCGTCGAAGATGGCGTCGCGGGCCTGCTGCCGCTGCCGCAGCAGGTACTGGCCCTCGGGCGTGTTCTCGACGTAGGCTCGCCCGTCGACCCCGGTGCCCGCCATCTCGTCGCCGGCGCGGGCGTAGGCGTTGCGCAGCCGCTGCAGGTCGTTGGCCGGCTCGCCGCGCATCGTGTCGCGGATCTCGATCGCCTCGTCGCCCGACAGCTCGCTGAACGTGTCGTCGAACAGCACGTCGTCGAGGTTCTCGTGCGTCTCGTCGCGGTAGCTCTCGCGGAGCTGATCGAACTCCTCGGGGCGCCGGTTGGCGTAGGCGCGGCGCAGCAGGTTCTCGTGCGTGCCCGCGCCGTCGGTGGCGAGCATCGTCGCGGCGAGCAGGTCCATCCGCCCGGTGCGGATCATCGACTCGCCGAAGCGGCGGCCCATGCGGTGCTCGCCGGCGAACGTGTCGCCGACCCGCGAGGCGACGTGGTCCTCGAGCGCCACGGGGTCGCGCAGCGTGGCCGGATCGGCCCCCGTCTGCTCGGCGTAGCGGACGAGGAACCGCCGGTGCGCGGCCTCGGCCTCGTCGAGCGAGCTCCGCGCTGCCTCGATCGCGTTCGGGTTCCCCGACGCCTGCGCCTGCTCGAAGCGGTGGCGCGCCGCCGCGAGGGCCGGGTCCTCGGCGACCTCCGTGATGCGCTCGGTGCGCGTCTCCGTGACCCCGCCCGTCCGCGCGCGCTCCTGCTCGTAGATGAGCCGGGAGGCGCGCGACTCGGGGCTGTTCGCCCCGCGCGTCACGGTGTCGCGCACCGCGGCGGCCCCGGCGGCGGACATCTCCCGGTCGACCTGCTGGTAGTGGCCGTCGCCGCGGTCGACCCAGGCGTGCATGGTGCGCGTGGCGTGGGTGGCGAACGCCTCGGCCGCCTGGGCGTCGGTGAGGGTCGCGGCGCCCTCGACGCCGCGGATCTCGGCGTGCTCCCGGAAGGCGTCGACGGTGAGGGCGCGCGCGCGCTCCGGGGGGACGCGCCCGGCGCGGTAGGGGCCGGCGATCCACTCGCCCGCCTCGCGCTCCATGCCGTTGATCACGTCCTGGACGCCGTCCTCGTCGGCGACCTGCCGCTTGCGCTCGAGCGACTCCTCGAGGTGCAGGGCGAAGGCCCGCGGCGTGTCGCCGTCGACGAGCGCCTGCGTGATGCCGGCCTCGGTCTCGGGCAGCTCGGCGATGCGCTGCGCCGTCGCCGCCCACCCCGGCGCGTCCTGCATCTGCCGGAGCTCGTCCGGCGTGAGCGAGCGGATCGCCAGCTCGCGGGTCTCGCGGGACGAGCCGAACCAGTGCGTCGACGACTCGGCGATGGCCTGCGCCGCTGCCGCGTTGTTCCCGTCGATGAGGTCGAGCGCGATCTGGAGGTCGCCGCCCGACATCTCGTCGCGCGCCTCGGCCTCGAGCGTGCTGTTGTGCTCGTCCTGGTAGACCTCGTCGAGGGCGTGCATGCCCTTGCGCGTCAGGCCCATCAGGGCCTTGTACATGCCGTCCTCGTCGGTCCCGGCGCCGCCCATGAAGCCGCCGTTGGCGGCGTTCTCGTAGTCCCTCGCGCGGTCGCCGAGCTCCTGGCCCACGGCCTCCACGATGGGGTCGAAGGCGTGGTCGCGCCGGAAGACGGCCTCGATGTCGGCCACCTGCGCGCGGAACTCGGTGCGGTAGGTCTCCGCCTGCTCCTCGAAGCTGGCCTTCAGGGTCGTGCCGTCGCCCTCGGCGGGGCCGTTCACCACCTGCTCGAACGTCGCGCGCACCCGGTCGGGCTCGCCCACGCCGAGCTCCCAGCCCGCCCGGGCGAAGAAGCTCGAGGAGCCCTCCTCGAAGACCGAGGACTGGCCCTGCATGCCGAGCGCGAAGTGGTCGGCGATCGCCGTCATCCGCGCCACGGCCTCGCTCTGGGCCTCCTCGGCCGTGCGCGTGGCGCTGGAGACGCTCTGCTGGACGCCCTCCACCTGCGCGTCCCACGCGTCGTCGGCGGCGTCGACCGACCCCTCGCGGCGCTGCTCGACCTCGTCCTCCTGGCGCTCCAGCAGCAGGTCGAGCTCGTCGAGCGCCGCCTCGAGGCGGGGCCCGTGGACGGTGACGTCGAGGAGCGTGCCGCGGGGCAGCGCCGCCTGCAGGCGCGTCACCTGCTCGCGGTAGGCGTCGGCGAACGGGCCGGCGGAGGCGAGCAGGCCGCGCCGACCGGCCTCGGCCTGTCCGGTGAGGGCGCGGCGGGCGAGGCGTCCGGCGCGGTGCAGCCCGTCCACCAGCTGATCGCGCGTCCGGGTCAGCGTCTCGCGGGCCTGGTCGCGGCTGGTGCGGATGACCGCGAGCGCCTGATCGCGGGCGGAGCCGAGCACGAGGCGCGTCTCGCCGGCCTCGCTCGTCTGCGTGTCCTGGTCGCCCGTGCCGGTGGTCTCGGTGGCCACCAGCGCCGGGTTGAGGAGCTGGAGGAACTGCAGCGACAGCTGGGTGAGGAAGGGCTCGCCCGTCAGCGCGTCGGCGCGCTGGTTCGCGCCGGTCTGCAGGTCCCGGGCCTTGCTGCGGCCCATCGCCGGGACCTCGATCCCGATCTGCTCGTTGATGTAGGTGTCGCGGTCGTCGGCGCCGGTGCGGCCGTCGAGCGTGGTGCCGAGCTCGGTCGCGGCGGCGGCGGCGTCGCAGCCCTCGGCGCGCGGTGTCTCGCGGATCTTCCGGGCCGGCGCGGCGGCGGCCGCTCCGACCTTCGCCTTCACGTCGGTCCACGCCTGCAGCATCTCGGGCCCGGCGGTGGCGATGATCTGCTCGACCCCCTGCAGCGTCGCCTCCTCGCGCGCGTCGGCGGCGCCGAGGTCCTCGGTGGCGCGCTCGCCGACGCGCTGCTCGGAGGCGGTGGCGGTGGACTCGATGGTGGCGACGGCGCCGTCGAGCACGCTGCGCACCCGGGCGACGGCGCCGCCGACGAGGCCGGCGATGCGGTCGGCGCGGTCGAGGATGTCGTCGCGCGTGTCGGACGCGGCGGCCTCGACGACGTGCACGATCTCGAGCTGGGCGCGGCGGGCGGTGCGCCCGACCCGGCCGAGCGCGGCGCGGACGCGGTCGTGGTGCTCGTCCGGCGAGATGCGGGTGCGGCGCTTCAGCGCGGCGATCTCCCGGGCGGCGAGCTTCGGGGGCGGGGGCACCGGGCGGGGCGTAGTGCCGCCGATGCGGGCAGGGCGGGGCTCCTGGATGCCCAGATCCTCGGGGATGGGGACGGGCGGCTCCTCGGGGCCCGCGGGCGCGTCGACGGCGGCGGCGGCCTCCTCCTCGGCGGCGCCCTCCGTCTCGCCTTCGCCCTCGCCCTCGCCCTCGCCCTCGCCCTCCTCGGCCTGCTCGCCCTCGCCCTGGGGCTGCTCGCCCTGGGGCTGCTCGCCGTCGGCCTGTTCGCCCTCGGCGCCGTCTTCGGCGGGCTGCGCCTCGGCGACGGCCTGCTCGGCCTGGGCGTCGACCGAGCCAGCGTCCACGGGCGCGTCGTCCGTCGGCACCGCGCTCGGCGGCGTCGCGTCCGCCGGAACGGGCTCCGCGGGGGCGCTGCCGGCTCCGCACGCTCGGGCGCGGGCGCCGGGCCGTCCAGCGGCAGCGCCAGCGGCCGCGCGACGAACGCGGGCACGCCCCGCGGCGCCGACCGCGCGCGCGTCGGCTCCGCCGAGGTCGCCGCCGCCGCCTCCCCCCGCGCCCGCAGCGCCGCGTTCACCGCGGCCCCGCGGCCAGGCTGCGCGGCAGCACCTTGCCCACCTTGCGGTACTCGAGGGCGAGCGCCCGCTCGACGTCTCCCCAGCCGATCGGCCGCTGGCCGGCCGCCAGCACCGCCGCCCCGAGCACCGCGTTGCGCACGTGGCCGCCGGCGAGGTCGCAGTGCGTCGCGAGCTTGTTGAGCTCGGCGGCGGTGAGCGCGTGGGCCTCGCCGAGGTGCGCCACCCACAGCGCCCGGCGCTCCGTCGGGCCGGGGAGCGGGAACTCGACGAGCACGTCCAGACGCCGCTGCATCGCCTCGTCGAAGCGGTCGCGGCTGTTGCTCGCCAGCACCACCACGCCGTCGTAGGACTCGATGCGCTGCAGCAGGTAGTTGGTCTGCGCGTTGGCGTAGCGGTCGGTGCTGTGACGCACGTCGGTGCGCTTACCGAACAGCGCGTCGGCCTCGTCGAACAGCAGCACGACCTCGGCGGCCTCCGCCAGCGCCAGCAGCTCCGCCAGGTGGCGCTCGGTCTCGCCGATGTACTTCGACACGACCGAGGCCATGTCGACGCGGTAGAGCGGCAGCCCGAGCCGCGCCGCGAGCCAGCCCGCCGCCAGCGTCTTGCCGGTGCCGGGAGGGCCCAGGAACAGGCACCGGACGCCCGGCCCGAGCCGGGTCGTGGCGGCGACGCCGAGCCCGCGGCCCAGGGCTTCGCGCAGGCGGCAGCGCGCCAGGATCAGGCCGAGCTCGTCGCGGATGCGGTCGGGCACCACCAGCGCTCCGTCGGCGATCCACTCGGGCAGCAGCTGCGCGTGGACCGACAGCCCGCCGGCGTCGCCGTCGAGGCTGGCGCGGTGCAGGTCTTCGGCGGTGACGGCGCGGCCGGAGGCGGCCTGGCGCGCGATCCGCCCGATCTCGTGGATGCGCGCGGGGCCGTGGCGGTGCCCGAGCGCGGCGCCCCCGCCCACGGCGGCCTGCCACAGCGCCGCCCGCTCGCCCTCGGGCACGGGGCCGAGCCGCCAGCTCGGGGCGGGGCCGTCGGGCCCGGTGACGATGCCCACGGGGCCCGTGCACGCGAGGACGGGGCCGGCGTGGCCGGGCGGCGGGGCGAGCGCGAGCCGCTCGCCGGGCCCGAGGCGCCGCTCGACGAGCGGCACGGCGCCAGCCAGCAGCAGCCACGGGCCGAGGCCCGGCGTCGCGAGGTCGGCGACGAGGACGGGCCGCGCCCCCTGCGCCCGCGCGACTGCGGCCGCGGCCGCCAGCGCGTCGCGGCGGTGGCCCGCGCGCACGGCCAGCGCGCCGACGAGGCTCCGAGCGCGCTCCGCGGCCTCGGCGAGCCGGGAGGGGGGCAGCGGCAGGGCCTCGTCGACGTCGGCCACGCCGGCCGGCGGCGCCGCGTGGCCCTCCAGCGCCAGGACGAGCGCCGTCGGGACGGCCACGGCCTGCTCGGGGAGCGGCCGCTCGGGGTCCAGGCGCTGCAGGAGGCCCGTCGCCACGGCCCGCCCGGCGACGAGCGCAGCCGGCGCGGCCTGCCCGAGGCCCGCGAAGAGCGCCTGGAGGAGCCCGAGGGTGGGCCGCGAGCCGCCGACGGGCGCCTGCAGCCCCGCGAGGATCCTCCCCACCAGCAGGTCGTCCTCGACCCGGACGGCCAGCGCCACCGCAGCCGTCTCGGCGTCCGTGAGGCCGAGCGCCGTCGCCAGCGCGGCCAGCCGCTGTGTGCGCGGATCGTCGCTCCGGAGGGCCGCGCGGAACCGCGCCACGTCGAGCCGTGCTGGCGCTCCCTCGCCCAGCACCAGCCGCTCGGGCGCGTCGGGCGGCAGCGCCGCGGCGGCGTGGGCCAGCACGGCGGCCTCGACGAGGCGGAACGGATCGTCGAGCCCCAGCGGCCCCGGGAGGCTGGTCGCTCCGGTCATGTGCGCCGACGCGGCTGGGGCATGGCCCAGGTTGCTCCGCTGGCCCGAAGCGGTCAAGCTGGCGGGGTCGCAGGGGAGGGGACATGCAGCTCGGCCCGGCGCTGGTCCTGGGCGAGGCTGCCGGGGAGGGAACTGCGCGCACGCTCGCGGGCCTCGGCTGGGAGGGCGAGCCGGCCGCGTGGGTCCGCCCGTGGATCCGCCGCGGCGGCTTCCCGGCGCTGATCGCCCACGACGACCCGATCACGGGCCTGCACTGGCTCGACGTCGCCGACGTGCCGCCCGCCGGGCGCGCCGAGCTCGCCGCCGCGCTGCCCGTCGCCGGCCCCGACGACGCCGCGCGCTGGGTCGGCGCGGCGGATCCCGCCGAGCGCCTCCGCGGCGTGCAGGCCGTCGACCTGCTCGACGCCCGCGCGCTCGGTCCGCGGCTCGCGCTGCTGCGGCTGGATCCCGCGCCCGAGGTGGTCGCCGCCGCTTCGGCGCTGCTCGCGCGCTGGGAGCGGGAAGACGCCGCGCAGCAGCGCACCGCGGCGGCGGCTGTCGCGCTCGGGCTCGCGGTCACGCCGGTCCTCGAGGCGCTGGCGCGCGGCGAGGTCGCCGCCGTCCTGCCCGAGCCCGACGACGCGCCGCTGGTCTTCGCGCCCGCCGTCGCGCCGGGTGCGGCCGATGCCTACGCGCGCTGGTGGGCGGAGCAGGGCCACCGCGTGCGCCCCGTGGGCACCGGCGGGGAGCGCCCCGAGGTCCACGCGCTGCCGGCCGGGATGCTGCGCCGCCCGGGCCCGCACCTGCGGCCCTTCCCGCAGGGCCTCGCGGGCGTGGCCGGCGCGCTGCGCCCCGAGGTCGTGTGGGTGGCCTGGCGCTGGCCGTCGGGCTCCACCTACGACGGCCTGGTGCACGTCGGGGGCCGGTGGCGGTGGTACCCGAAGCCCTACCGCGTGCTCAGGCCGCTGCTCACGGCGCTCTGGGGCTGAGGCCGGCGGTCAGAAGGCCACCCGGCACTCGCCCTCCCCGTCGACGTGCCCGATCGTGCGCGACAGGTGGCTCACGAACTGGCGCAGCGTGAGCACGTCGCTGTACTCGCCGACGGTGTAGCCGAGGGCGGGGATCGACACGGCGTCCAGCTCCTCGAGCGTGATCTCGCCGTCGCCGTCGGTGTCCGCGTCGAGCACCGCCCGGCCGCGCACCTCGGCGTCGGCCGCCTCGAGCCCGTCGTACCAGAGGTGGTCGCCGTGGATCGTGATCTCGGTGGTGTCCTCGCCGCCGGGCGGCACGGTGAGGTCGGTCGGCTCGCAGGCGTAGGTCGTGGACGGGTCGAAGGCCCAGGCGAAGTGGGCCTGATCGCCCCCGCAGGCGAGCGTGCCGTCCACCCGGACCGAGCTGCCCGCGTCGTCGGGCGCGACGATCAGCTGGACATCGGAGTAGTGATCGGCCGGGACGGCGACCCGGCCCATGGGCACGGGACCGGGCTCCGTCAGGTCGTAGACGGCGGACGGGAGCTCGCCGACGACGGTTCCGTCGCCGTCCACGAGCTGCACGGCGGTGGTCGAGACCTCGAAGGCGTCGTAGGTGACGGCGCACCCGTCCGCGAACACGTCGGCCGGGATCTCCTGCTCGATGTAGGCCTCTCCCCAGGTCTGCACGACCCACTCGCCCGTGCTGCTGCAGCCGGACAGCGCCAGGCACACCACGACACCGCGCAACGTGCGCTCCATCTCGCTCTCCTCTCGTGTTCAGTAGGTGGACAGCGACCAGGACGGCGTCGAGACCACGCCGAAGGGGACCGTGTGGTCCCATGGCGCGTCCGCGACGGTGAGCACGCCGTCGCCATCGGTGTCCGCGTCGGCCCAGTCGACGAAGGACAGGGCGTGGACGGGGTCGAACCTCGACGCGATGCCAGCCGGCGGCGCGCCGGCCTCGATGGTGACGGGGAACGGGATCCCGACGACGTCCTGGTCGACGCGACCTCGAACCGGAACGGGCCGCTCCTCGCCCGCGCCGTCGGACCAGCCCGCGAGCACCGCGCTCGACACCGTCACGCGGCCGGTGGCGTAGGGCCCGGTGTAGCAGTGGCCGACGCCGAGCGACGGGCTCGGCCCGAAGGTCGACGGTGACCTCGCCGAGCACCTCGCGCAGGCCACGTCTCCGGGGAGTCGTGGCCGGGGTGGGCATACGCGGCAGGGCCCCGCCGCGAGGTCCAGCAGGACGCCCGCGACGCCGACCGTCTCGGCCGGCTCCTTCGAGCCCGCAGGTCGGCGAAGGTGACCGTCGCCTCCGTCAGCGTGACCGCCCGC
This sequence comes from Myxococcota bacterium, assembly GCA_041389545.1. Taxonomy (GTDB): domain Bacteria; phylum Myxococcota_A; class UBA796; order UBA796; genus JACKER01. The sequence continues at coordinate 39,497 of JAWKRQ010000012.1, forward strand.
TGCCCACGGCCCACGTGGCCTCGGTCCCGCCCGCCAGGACGGGCACGTCGACCTGCACTCGCGTCCCCACGGCACATCCGCTCGTGACCAGCGCCCCACAGCACGTTCCGCATCGTCACCCTCGCTGCTCCGGGTACGGTGTCGCCGCCCGTCCTCGATCAGCGACGCGCGCCGGGCCGGAAGCCCACCGAGACGCGCACCGCGAGGGGATCGCCGGCGGTGACGTGCAGGACCTTCAGCTCGCTGCGCGGCTGCGTGCGGTCCGAACCAGCTCGGGAAGACGAACTCGCCGTCGCACCAGTCCTGGCCGAACAGGTCGTCCACGGCGACGCCGAGCTCGATCCCGGGCCACCGAAGCTGCCCCGTGAGCGTGCCGACCATTGCTGTGTGGCTCGCGAAGCCCGACGGGAGCGGCCGCGGCCCCAGCGTCCAGACGCGCAGCCCGCCCACCGCCTGCGCCCGCCCGATCCGCGCACCCTCGACGAAGGCGGCGGCCGCGGCGAGCCAGCGGGGCGCGTACGGGATGGGCGTGCCGTCGGCGACGAAGCGCCCGTCGGTGTACGTCAGGTCGCCCTGCAGGTGCAGCCAGGGCTGCGGACGCAGCTCCGCGACCGCCTCCACGCCGAGCCGCCGGGTGCGGCCGGCCGAGAGGAAGCGCCCGACGAGGTGGTCGAACACGAGCTCGTTGCTGACGCCGACCGAGAAGGCCGTCGCTGACAGCGCGAACGCCCCCGGCGTCCACTGCGCGCCGGTCTCGGCGCTGGTGCTGACCATGACGGGCGCGCGGTCGCCGTCGGCGATGCCCCGCACGTCGGGGGAGCGCAGCCCGCGCCCGGCGGCGGCGTAGACGGTCAGGGGCTCGGCGAGCCGCAGCGAGGCGCTGCCCCGCGGCGAGATCACGGGGGCGGCGCTCGTGGCGAGCCCGTCGTCGGCGAGGGGGTCGCGGAGGCCCAGCACCAGGCGGTCGGCGCGGACCCCGGGCGCGAGGGTCCAGGCCCCGCCGACGATCCGTGCGGTGCCCCAGGCGGCGGCGTCGAGCTGGCGCGTGTCGGCGTCGAACCGGGTCTCGTAGGGGCGCCCGGCCGCGTCGATGCCGCGCTCGGACAGGGTCGTCGCGGTGGCGCGCAGATCGGCGCCGGCCTGCAGGTCTGTGGCGGTGTGGAGCGCGTAGACGAGGCCGTGGGCGGACACGCGCGCGCCGGTGTCCGCCGCGAACTGCTCCTGGCGCGCACCGTCGCCGTGGACGGGGTCCTGCAGCCAGCCGGTGAAGTTCTGGTCGAGGCGGAGGTGCCGCGCGCCGGCCCAGGCCCGCGCCGTCGCGCCGACGCTGTCGCCATCCGCGTCGAGGCCGCCGATGACGAGCGCGCGGGAGGAGGTGCCCCCGCCGGCCACGTCATAGGCCTCCCAGAAGCCGATGCGCTCGGCGTCGAGGTCGTCCTGGCGCAGGACGCCGGGCGAGTCGAAGCGGCCGTGGTAGGCGAACGCAAGGGCGTGGGCGCGGAGCCGGCCTGCGTCCCCGTCCACGCCCGCGGCCAGGCGGGCCTGGCCGTAGCCGCGCCCCTCGCCGACGCCGTGCCCGCCCTCGCCCTCGGCGACGGCGAAGGTCTGTGGCCCCCGCCCGGCCGGGTGCCAGGCCACGCCGCCGGCGCCGGTGCGGTCGGTGCCGGCCCCGGCGTGGAGGAGCAGCCCGTCGTCGCGCAGGCCGATCCGGTAGTCGGCGGCGCCGGTGACGGCGAAGTCGCCGTCCTGGGCGCGGTAGCTGCCCTTCGTCAGGGTGAGGCCGTCGACGAGCCGCGTCGGGAGGAAGCTCAGGTCGAGGTAGCCCTGCCCGTGGACGTTGGACGGCTCGTTCAGCGGCACGCCGTCGACGGTGACGGCCAGATCGGCGCCGTGCTCCGCGTCGAAGCCGCGCAGCAGGTACTGGTAGGCCTTGCCGCGCCCGCCGTGGGCGGACAGCTGCAGGCCCGGCATGGCGCGCAGCAGCTCGTCCGCGGAGCGGGCGGGGAACGCGGCGACGGCGTCGCGGTCGAGCTCGCGCCCGGTCGCCGTCTCCACGGGGCGCTCGCCCTCGACGGTGACCTCCTCTACGTCGACGTCCATGCCGCCTCCCCCTCCGGCTACGCGGGGGCGGTGACGCCGGCTCAGGCGGCGAACGGCCAGGCGGCAGCGACGCCGGCGAGCTCGGGCGGCGTCGGCCCGTCCCCGCCCGACACGCGGTCAGCGAGGTGGTCGAGCAGGCGTCCGAAGCGGTTCGGCAGCTCCCGCGCCAGGGCGCGCCAGGTGTCGGCCCGCCCTGCCGCCGCCGCCGGCCGGCCGGCCTGCAGCGCCGCCAGCGCCAGCGCGACCGCCCAGCGGTAGCGGTCGCCGAGCGCCTCGGGCTCGGGCCGGCGGAGCGCGTGGTCGAGGTCGAGCTCGCCCCGCGCGCTGCGGAACCACAGCAGCAGCGCCTCGGCGGTGGGCGGGCGGGGGGAGAGCGCCTGCAGCTCGCGCTCTGCGCCCTCCGCGTCGCCGGCGAACAGCCGGGCGAGCGCGCCCCACTGGGAGAGCGTGTTGTGGGCGCCGCGGGGCCGGGGCCGGGCCGCGAGGGCAGCGAGCTCGTCGGGCGGGTCCCGGTGCACCGCGGCGGCGAACCGCACCACGGCGCGCCGCACCGCGCCGATCCACGCGAACAGCGCGAGCACGAGCGCGAGGCCGAGCCAGGGGGCGAAGACGAGGTCGGTCAGCACCGTGACCGCGGCGCACAGCACCACGAGCACGCTCGCCGGCCCCGCGACGGAGAGCGCCACGGCGACGCTCCAGCCCGGCAGGCGCACCAGCGCCACCCGCCGCCCGTCGCCCAGCGCGAGCGCGTCGCCCGGCGGCCGGCGGCGCCAGTGCGACAGCGGCTCCGCCAGGCCGAGCGGCACCAGCGCGGCGATGGCCAGCGCCGAGGCCACGCCGCTCGCCGCGGCGGCGTCGCCCCGCAGCGCACGCGACAGCGACAGCACGCCCAGCAGCAGCGTGCCCGCGACGGCGAACACGCCGCCCACCAGGCGGAGCACGCTCGGCCGCCCGGTCGCGACGGCGTAGGCCTCGACGGGCACGATGCCGGCCGCGGCCGCCCGCACAGGGGGCGCGGGCGCGGGCGCCACGTCGCGTTCGGGGGCGGCGAACGGGTCGGCGGAGGCGCGCCTTCTGGCCTCACCGGCGTGACGGCGGCCGTCGACGGGCCTGGCGCGGGCAGCGGCAGCGGCGTGGCGCGCCCGCGACCGCGTCGCTGACGAGGCGCCAGACGTGGGGGTCGGTGCGCGAGACGGACCGCTCGACCTCCAGCCCCTCGAGCCCGACGGCGCGGAGGCGCTCCACGGCGGCGGCCGTCCGCCCCGCGGCCTGGTCGGCGGCGGCCGCGATCAGCGCGAGCCGCTGCCGGTGCCACAGCGGGACCGGGGGGCCGCCTCGGCCGCGGCCACGGCGTCGTCCCAGTCGCCGCGAGTGCAGCGCGAGCCGCGCCTGCAGCTGGTGGCGTTGCGCGGTCAGCCCGGGCTGGTCGACGGCGCCTCCGGCGAGCCAGCGCTCGGCCAGGGCCGCATCGGCGCGGCCGAGCGAACCCGCGATGGAGCCGCCGATCGTGTCGAGCGTGCCCGACCAGATCCGCTCCAGCGCGGCCAGCGCGCCGTCGAGGTCGCCGCGGCGCCAGGCGATCAGCGAGCGCATCGACGCAGCGGCGAGGAGCTGGCTCGGCGAGCGCTCCATGCGCCGCAGCGCGGCCTCCGCGGCGGCGAGGTCGCCGCTGGTGATGGCGTGCATGCAGCGGAGGTTCGCGTCGGAGATGCGCATGGAGCGCGACAGCAGCCAGGCCGCCATCCCCACCAGCGTGCAGACCACCGTCACCAGCGTGCCCTGCGGGCGCCCCGTGGCGAGCGACTCGACGACCAGGACCAGCGCGACCCCGCCGAGGACGCCGAACTCGGCCTGCTGGGCGTAGAAGTGCGTCCGCCAGCGCGACATCCGGAGGCCGTGGCCCGACAGGAGCAGGACGTCGCCCTGCCCGTCGCCGTGGACCCCGCGCGCGAGCCCCCAGGCGGCGATCGCGGAGAGCAGCACGGCGCCCCAGGCCACCGCCACCGCGGCGGTGACCGCGGGCGCCGACCGGCTCACCGCCCACATCGTCCCGAGGACGACGGCCGGGACGGACACCAGCAGCCGCTGCGCGATCAGCATGCGGACCAGCGGGTTCGGCTTCGCCGCCCGGGCCATCGGCACCTCGACGGAAGCTGGCTCCACCCCCTGCGCGCGGCGCGCCGGGCCGGATACCGGGGCCGGATGAGCGAAGGACGCATCGTCGGGCAGGGGCGCTTCCGGGTCGATCGGCGCCGCGCCCTCGAGAAGATGGAGCGCTTCCAGCTCGAGGACCCCCACCGCTACGTCCTCGAGTGGATCGCCGCCGCCAACGCCGCCCGCGCGCCGGCGGTCGACGTGGTCAACGACGCCGACGACCTGCGCATGCGCTGGGCCTGCGCGCCCGCTCCCGACGGCGAGGACCTCGACCGCCTGTTCGACCACGTCTGGGGCACGCCCGACGGCCCGCACGAGGCGATGCTGCAGCACCTCGGCCTCGGCGTGCTCGGCGCGCTCGGCCTCGGCCCGCGCTGGATCCACCTCGACAGCGGCGCGCCGGGCGGCGACCTCCGGCTCGACGTGACCGACCCGGCGGAGGCGCTGCACCGCGCCCTCGGCACCGACGAGGTCGACGGGCTGCGGTGCCACGTCCGCGAGGGGCTGACCGCCACCACCGTGCGCGAGGCCCTGGCGTGGCTGTTCCAGGAGCCGGCCGAGGCGCGCCTCGTCCGCGGCGCGGCCCGCTGGTCGCCCGCCACCGTCACCGTCAACGGGCGGCCGATCGCGCGCCCCGAGCCGCCCGCCGCCACCGTCTTCGACACGGGCGACCGCGGCGGCGGGTGGCTGTGGTTCGCGCTGGGCGAGGCGCAGGAGATCGACGTCGTCCGCCACGGGGTGACCGTCGCGCGCTACCCTGTCGACCTCGGCGCGTTCACCGTCGGCGGCTGGTGGCGCGCAGACGCGCTCCGGCTCAACGCCTCCCGCTCGGCGGTCGTCGACGACGCCGAGTGGCAGGCGCTGCTCGCCGGCCTGGACGCCGCCATCGACGACGCGCTGCAGCGCGTCGTCACCCGGGACGGCAGCGGCCGCTCGGTCACCTGGCGCGATCCGGGCGACCGCTCCGGCGTCAGCCACCGCCAGAGCCTCGACGAGGCGCTGAAGCACCTGGCGCGCGCCGCGATCCGGCGCCTCGCCGGGAGGGGGCGGGCGCTCGGCGAGCTCGAGGCGGTCGATGCCTTCCCGTCCGTCGACGGCCGCTGGTGGTCGCTCGCGGCCCTGCGCAAGCACCGTCGGCAGCTGGGCACCTCCGCCGCGACGCTCCACGATCCGGGACTCGACCGCATCGTGTTCGCCGGGGAGCCGGCAGCCGTCGTCCGTGAGCTGATCGACGGCGTGCCGGACCTCACCGACCTGCTGCAGGCGCGCGCCGAGGGGCGTCGGCGCCGCGCGATGGCGGCGCAGACCCGCTACCAGACGCGCTTTCCGGAGTGGCCCCCGAGCCGCACCGTGCAGTTCGGGGACCTGACGGTCTCGGTGCGCAGCCGGGCGGCGTCGAAGGACCGCACGGCGTGGGTCCAGGTCGGCGTGGGGCGGGTCCCGCTGGGGAACGTCGAGGTCGAGGTGCCGGCCGGTCGGCTCGAGGCCATCGTCGACAGCCCGCGGATCGTCGCCGACGCCGCCTTCCGCGAGGTCGTGCGCGACGAGGTCTGGGAGGAGGCCTGCGCCCGGCTGCGCGAGGTCGCCCGGGACTTCGTCGTCGAGCGGCTGATCCAGGGCTCGCCCCCGGTGACGCCTGCCAGGTGCTCACCGAGCTGCTGGAGGCGGAAGGCGATCCGCCCGGCGTGGCCAGCCTCGGCGCGAAGCTGCCCGCGCCGCTGCGGGACCGCCCTCGTCTTCGCCGGCGGCGGGAGCTGGCTGGCGCCTCGCTGCGTGTCGCTGAACGACCTCGCGCAGGGGGACCGCGGGTGGGTCGCCGCCGTGGTGCCCGCGGGCACCCCGCCGCGGGAGGTCCGGCGGATGCTGCTCGTGCCCGGCCTGGTGGAGCGCTGGAAGCGGCTGCTCGGGCCCGACGGCCGCGACGTCCAGCGCGACCTGCGCCCGCACCTCGAGCGGGAGCGGCGCCTCGCGGCGCCGCCGGAGGAGGCCGTCGTCCGGCGCACGGGCGGGGTGTGCCGGGCGGCGGTGGCGCTGGACTGGCTGCAGGGGGAGGTGATGCTGCCGAGCATCGTCACCCGCGGTGAGCTCCGGGTCCTGCGGGGCGGCGCCTACGTCTGCACGCTGGGGCTCGCCTCCGGGGCGCTCGCCGTGGTCGACGGCCCCGACCTGGCCGTGTCGCCGGCCCACGACGCCCTCGACGCCGCCGACGAGCTGCGCGTCCGGCAGGCCGTCGAGGACACGCTGCAGGCCGCCGTGCGGTCCGTCTGGCCGGCGGCGGGCCCCGACACCGCCCACCCGAGCCTGCTGCACTGGCTGCGCGCGAACCGCGACCGGGCGGACTGCGCGCAGCTGCCCATCGCGTGGCGGCTCGACGGCACGGGGGTCACCGCGGCCGAGCTGCGCCGCATCGAGGGCACCAAGGGGGCCGTGCGCGTCAAGGTCGTCGACGCGAGCCTCGTGCCACACCTCGAGGAGCTGCCGTCCTACGGGAGCGCGGTCGCCGTGACCGAAGCCGTCCGCCAGACGTTCGACGCGATCGCGTCGGGCGCCTGGCGGGATGCGACCAAGCAGGCGGTCCAGGCTGCCGTGCTCCGCGATCGCTTCCTCGAACGCCCGCGTTGGGTCGAGCCCCCGAGCCTCGCCCGCTGCGAGGTCTCGGGGTTGGGCTGGACGGGGGTGGCGCTGCTGCCGCTCGGCCAGCAGTGCGGGCGGGCGGCGCTCACCGTGCTGTGGCGCGACCGCGTGCTCACCCACGTGCAGACGACGGCTGCGGGGGCGTCGCTCGTGGTCTGGGGCAAGGCGCTGCAGCCGACGCGCAACTTCGACAAGGCGGCGCGCCAGCCCGGCGGCCTGAACGAGCACGCCCGCTCCGTGCTCTCGGCGCTCGTCGGCCAGGCGGTGGAGGCGTGGTCGCCGGCGGACAGCACGCGCGAGGCCTGGCTCGCCCTCGCGGCGGTCCCCGAGGTGCCGCACTGGGACCGCCTCTCGCGGCTGCCGCTGCTGCGCCGGGTCGCGGGGCCGGCGCTGTCGCTCCAGGACGCGAAGAAGCTGCGCCAGGTGTGCATCGTGGCGCCGGACACGGCGGAGGGGGAGGCGGACGGCGGGCACGGGCTGGACGCCCCCGGTGTGCGCGCGGCGATCGAGCGCGTCGGCCAGGTGAAGCCCAGCGACGAGCGGCTGCGCCTGTGGCGGCAGGGGCGGGCCCGCCATGCGCGGCATGCGCCGCGGCCCGCCGTCGTGCCCGAGAGCCTGCCCGTCCACGCACGGGCGCCGCTCGAGGGGGGTGGGGAGGTCGCGCTGCTGATCGGGACCGGCGGGCTGGGCGGCCTGCGGGTGGAGCCGCTCGTGGAGGGGCGCCCGCTCGCGTCGGTGGACGTGCCCCTCGCCGTGCCCGCGGTGGCCGTGGTGACCGGGGACGGGGTGCGCGCCGACCTCGCGTTCGAGCGGGTCGTCGAGGACGAGGCCTGGCTGTGCCGCCTGGAGGCCGTGCGCGAGGCGGCCGTCCGGCTGTGCGAGGAGGCGCGGCCCAACGCGCGGTGGCTGCGGGTGTGGGCGCTCGGTCCCGACGCCTCCGCGGCGGTCCGCGCCGAGCCGCTGTTCCCGCTCGTGGACGGGACGCGCGTGTCGGCGGACGCCCTGGCCGAGCGCAGCGAGCGCGACCGCTGCATCACGATCTGCACCGTCGAAGGGGCGTTCCCGGCGACGGGGCTGCAGCCGGTGCTCGGCGCCGACGCTGCCGTGTCGGACGCGCTGCAGCGGCGGTTCACGCTGCGGTGGCTGGCGCCGAGCCCGCTCCGCCACGGCGCCGAGCGCGTCGTGGCGCTCCGGCCCGGCACGGGGGACGTGGAGGTGCGGATCTCCGGGCGAGCGGTCCGCCGGATCCGCTGCCCCGGCCCCTATGCGCTGCAGGGAGCGGTCGACGATCCGGCGCTCACCCCCGTCGCCACCTGGGACGACCTCGTCCACGACGCCGCCTGGGACGCCCTGCAGGCAGCCCTCGAAGCAGCCTCCCGCGAGGCGCTGGTGGCGGCGATCGCTGCGAACCCCGACGACCCGCAGCTGCTGGACGCGCTGATGGCGGAGGTGCCCGATCGCCTCCGGCCGACCAACGACCCGGTGCTGCGGGCGCTGCGCCGGGCGCCGCTCCTCCGCGACGTGCGCGGCGGGCGCCTGTCGCTCGATCAGCTCGCTGCGACGCAGCAGCCGGTGCGCTGCGTGCGGGAGGGCGCGCGCGGCGACTGGCTCCCCGATGCCGCGCCCTTCGTGGCGGTCTCCCCGGCGGTGAAGGCCTGGCTGAAGCGGCTGCTCGGCGTGGTCGACGCCGACGAGGCGCTCGCCCGGGAGACGGCGGGCGCGCAGCGGCGCCTCGCGCGGCCCTGGCCCAGACCCGTGCCGCCGCCCGAGGCGCGCGCCGCCGTCGTCGACGACGCCGAGATCAGGCTGTGGCTCGGCCGGCGCGGGTCCACGGCGCGGATCCTCCACGGCGGCCGCGACGTCTGCGGCTGGGGGGAGGAGATCCCCGGGCTCACGGGCTGGATCGACGGGACCTTCGAGACGGACGCCGCGTTCCTGCGCGCCGAGCTGCCCCACGCCGTGGAGCAGGCGGCGCGCCGAGAGGTCGTCGCCCTGCTGCAGCGCGAGGCGGATCAGGGCGCGCTCGGCCGCACCGCCGCCGCGAACCGGCTGCGGGAGGCGCTCGGCGGCCGCCAGCTGCGTCAGCTGCCCGCCGACCCCCGTGGCACGCGCTGGCGCTGTTCGTCGACACGGCGGGCGCGCCGATGACGCTCGGGCGGATCCTCCGCGCAGGCGCCGACAGCGTGCTCCAGTGGGACGCCCCGGCACGCCCACCAGCGGCCGGCGGCCGGTGCTGGCGGCGTCGGACGAGCTGGCGTGGCTCGAGGAGCTGCTCGGCGTGCGGCTCGAGCGCCGCGGCGCCGGGCCGAGGCGAAGCAGGCGCGGCGCGCGGAGCGGAAGGAGGCCAAGCAGGGGGCGTCCCGTCCGCTCGACCGCCAGCGCGAGCTGGTCGCGCTGGTGGGGGTGCTGTCGCCGCGCTCGCAGGCGGAGATCGCTGCCGCGGCGTCGCACTGGCTCGGCCGCCAGCCCGACGCCGCGCTCGACACGCCGCGCGACCGGCTGCTCGCGGCGTGGGAGGTGGCCTCGTTCCTCGCAGGCTGCGACGTGGACGAGGAGATCCTGGCCGTCACCAGCCTGGCTGAGCGGCTGTAGCCGCCGCTCGGCGCATCACGACGACGTGCCCCGCGGGGTCGGCCGGTCGTCGAGCGCGGGTGCGGGCGGCAGGCCGGTGACCTCGAGCACCTGGGCCTCGTCGAGCGTGTCGTGGGCGAGCAGCCCGGCCACCAGCGCGTCCAGCGCGCCACGGTGCTCGGAGAGCAGCGCCTTGGCCTTGTCGTAGGCCTTGCCGATGATGCGGGCGACCTCGGCGTCGACCTTCTCGGCCGTGGCGTCGCTGATGGAGTCGCTGCGCGCGTAGCCGCCGCCGAGGTAGGGGCTGCGCTGCGAGGACAGCTGCACGAGCCCCAGCGCGTCGCTCATGCCCCAGCGCGTGACCATGCCGCGCGCGAGCTCGGTGGCCTGCTCGATGTCGTTCTCGGCGCCGGTGGTGCGGGTGCCGTAGACGAGCTCCTCGGCCGCGCGCCCGCCGAGCATGCCGACGATGCGCGCCTCGAGGTAGGCCTCGGGGTAGTTGTAGCGGTCGGTCTGCGGGCGCTGGTAGGTCACGCCGAGCGCCTGGCCGCGCGGCACGATCGACACGCGGTTCACGGGGTCGGCCCCCGGCACCACCAGGCCGAGGATGGCGTGGCCGCCCTCGTGGTAGGCGATGCGCTCGCGATCGGCCTCGCTCAGCAGCAGCGGGCGCTCGGGGCCGAGCACGATCTTCTCGAGGGCGTCGAGGAAGTCCTTGTTGTGGACGCTGTCCTGGTCGCGGCGCGCGGCGAGCAGCGCGGCCTCGTTGACGAGGTTCTTGAGGTCGGCGCCCGACAGGCCCGGGGTGGCCTGGCCGAGCTGATCGAGGTCGACGTCGGGCCCGAGCGGCACGGCGCGGGTGTGGACCTCGAGGATGGCGCGCCGGCCGGCGCGGTCGGGCAGGTTCACCACGACGCGCCGGTCGAACCGGCCCGGGCGGAGCAGGGCGCGATCGAGCACGTCGGGCTGGTTGGTCGCGGCGAGCACGATGATGCCCTCGCGGCCCGAGAAGCCGTCCATCTCGGTCAGGATCTGGTTGAGCGTCTGCTCCTGCTCGCTCGAGCCGCCGACCGCCGCGGCCCCGCGGGCGCGGCCGATGGAGTCGACCTCGTCGATGAAGATGATGGACGGCGCGTTGTCGCGGGCCTGCTGGAACAGGTCGCGCACCCGCGCGGCGCCCACGCCGACGATCATCTCGACGAACTCGGAGCCGCTCATCGAGAAGAACGGCACGCCGGCCTCGCCCGCCACCGCACGGGCGAGCAGGGTCTTGCCGGTGCCGGGCGCGCCGATGAGCAGCACGCCCTTGGGGGCGCTGCCGCCGAGGCGCGTGTACTTCTCGGGATCCTTGAGGAAGTCGACGATCTCGACGAGCTCGTTCTCGGCCTCGTCGATCCCGGCCACGTCGGCGAAGGTGACGCGGCCCTCGTCGGCCTGGTCGTAGCGCCGGGCGCGGCTGCGGCCGAGGCCGAAGACGCCGCCCATGCCCCCGCCCATGCCGCCCATGCCCTGGTTCGCCCGGCGGAACATCCAGAAGTAGGCGCCGATGAGCAGCACGGCCGGCGCGAACGCGCACAGGGTGGACGTCCAGCTGGTCTCGTGCAGCGGCTCGGCGCGGATCTCGGCGCCGTGCTCGATGAGCAGCCCCTCGAGGCCCGGATCGAGGAAGTAGGGGAGGGTGGTCGAGAAGGTGTCGACCTCGCGCGGCTCCTGCGGGCCGAACAGCCCCTCGGGGCCGTTCTCGGCCGCCGGCTTCGGGCTGGCCTTCGCCTTCGCCTTCGCCGCGCCGTCGCCCTCGCTCCCGCGCTCGCCCTCGGGCGGCGGCCAGGTGATGGGCTTGCGGAAGTGGCCCTCCAGCCGGTCGCCCTGGCCGTAGACGGCGTCGACGTTGCCCTTGATCACCTCTTCCTTGAACCGTGTGTAGGACACGGCCGCGGGGGCGTCGAGCCAGGGCGTGACGACGGTGCGCACGAGCAGGTAGTTCACGACCAGCAGCAGCACGAACGCGAGCACGGTGGCCCACGGGGGCATCCGCGGCGTGGGGCGATCGGGGGGCGGGGGGACGTTTCGGTTGGGCGGCGCCATGGGCTCCTCGCTCCGTCCCGTATCGCGCGCGACCGGGGACGGTCCGTCAGTCGCCGAACGCGCACACGGCGCGGTGATCGCGCCACAGGGTGACGCACGCCGTGACCGCGTCCTGCACCGTCACGCCGGCGCTCGGGAGCACGACGTACTGGAGGGTGCGCTCGGCGATCGCGCCGATCCGGTGAAGCTCGGCCGGGTCTCGCGGGCGATCGAGGGGGACGCCGTCGTACCCCCAGCGGAGCGGCAGGAGCGCGACGCTCGGCGACTGCGGCCAGGCGCGGACGCGCACCACCAGCCAGCGCCCGCCTCGCCGGTCCACCGCTTCGATCGGGGTGTCGGCGGGCAGCCGCAGCGGCGGCTCGGCGAGGAGCGGGGCGAGGAGCGGGGCGAGGCCCAGCGGCACCGGCTCTCCGTCGACCGCGACCGCCGCGGGCAGGCCGGCGCCCGCCCACGGCGGCAGCCCGGGCACGACCGCGGTGCCCAGCGCGGACGCGCCGACGACGGCGAGCCCGGCCGCCCAGGCCCACGCGCGGTGCCGAGCGAGCGCGAGCGCGCACAGCACCAGCGGCACCGTGGCGAGGACGAGCCCGCGCGGGAGGCCGCGGACGGCGGGGAAAAGGCGTGCGCGCGCCAGCGGCCCGATCCAGGCGCCCACGCCGGCTGCGACCGCCGTCGACCAGGCGAGCGGCGAGGTGGGGCCGCCGGCCCGCGCCGAAGCGAGGGTCGCCGCGCCGAGCACCAGCGCCGGCACGGCCGCGGCGTCGCCGGGCGGGGCAGGGCGACGGCCGCGGTGACCAGCAGCGCCGCGATCAGCGCGGCCCACCCGCGCACCGGCCGGCCGGCCTCGCGCCCGGCGGTGCCCCACAGCCAGCCGAGGCTCGTCGCGATCGCGGCGACCTGCCACCACGCCAGCGCTTCGAGGCTCACTCGTACCCCACGCAGACGTGCTGCCTCGCCCCGCAGGGCGGCGCACCGGGCGAGGACCTCGCCGACCGTCAGCGGGCAGTCGCGCGGGACGATCACCGGCTCCTCGGGCTGCAACGCCGCGAGGAGCGCCTCCACGTCCACGTCGGCGACCAGCGCGGTGCCGGCGAGCGGCGCGTCCACGAGCGGCAGCGTGAAGACGCCGAGGTGCGGGCCGCGGCGGACGACGAGCCGCGGGGGCAGCCGGTCGAGCGCGCGCCAGGGCAGGTCCGCGGCCACCACCAGCGCGCAGCGCGGGGCGTCCTCGCCGAGCTCGCGCAGGCAGGGGAGGGGGTCGCGGTGCAGCCCCGTCCCGGCGGGCCCCACCGGCAGCGCTTCGCGCGGGACATGGCGCTCCACCTCGTGGGTGAAGCGGCGCGTGGCGGCCCAGCCCGGCGGGAGGGCGAGCATCGCGCCCACCCCCGTCGCCGCGCCGAGCGTGCCCCACGGCGGCGGCCTGCGCCACCAGGCGATCGCCGCGCAGGCGCCCGCGTGGACGGCGGGGCCGAGGAGCGCGGCGCGCGGGTGGAGGGCCGTGACCGCGACGAAGCCGAGCGCCAGCGAGGCGATCCCCGACGCGACGGCGTCGGTCCGGGCGCCGCGGCGCAGGAGCAGCCAGCCGAGCGGCACCATCGCCGCCCAGGCGGGGCCGATCGCGGTCCCGCGGCTGGTGAACGCCGCGAACGCGGACGTGGTGACGAACACGGCGAGCGGCCAGCGCGCCCCGGTCCTCGTCGGCTCCTCGGGGCGGAGCACCACGCCCGCGCCCCAGCCGAGCGCCGCCGCGATCCACAGCAGCGCGACGAGGGCGTCACCGGTGGGCTGGCCGGCGCAGGCGAGCGTGGCCCACAGCGTGAGCGGAGCGGCGACCAGCGCCGCGAACGGCGGATCCCGCCGCCGCACGACCGTGTACGCCAGCACCGGCAGGGCGAAGGCCACCAGGCCGACGGCGACGGGGAGCCAGTGGGGGAGGAGGAGCACGCCCGTCTCCCCTATGCGGTGCCGGCACCGCTGCCCGCTCCGGCGCGTTACCCGGCGCCATGATCCCACCGTCCGCCGCCCTGGGCGCCGAGGGCGCCGCGCTGTGGCGCCGCGTCGCCGCGCTCGTCGCCCGGGGGCCCGACGCGCCGCTCGACCCGGCCGAGCGCGACGCGCTGGGCCTCGACCTCGTGCGCTGGCAGCGCCAGCGGTGCCCGGCGATCGACCGCGTGATCCGCGCCTTCGCCGACGACCTCGAGGCCGAGGCGCTCGACCGCGTGCCCGGCGTCCCCACCGACGCCTTCAAGAGCGCGCGCATCGCCTGCTTCGCCCCGGAGCACACCGTCCGCACCTTCCTCACGAGCGGCACCACGGCGGAGGTGCGCGGCCGCCACGAGCTCTGCGACACCGCGCTGTATCGGGCCTCCGCCCTGGCCACCGGCCGGCGCTGGCTGCTGCCCGATCCGCCCTACCGCTTCGTGCTGCTCGCAGAGTCGGAGGCCGAGGCGCCCCACAGCTCGCTCGGCTTCATGCTGGCCCGCTTCGCGGAGGCGCTCGGCCTCCCCGACGACGAGCCGCCCTGGCTCGTCTCCGGCGGCGCGCTCGACGTGGCGCGCGCGCGGCGGGCGCTCGACCGGGCCACCGCTGCCGGCGAGCGCGTGGCACTGCTCGGCGCGAGCTTCGGCTTCGTCCACCTGCTCGACGCGCTCGGCCCCGACCGCTTCGCGCTGCCGCCCGGCAGCGTCGCCATGCCGACGGGCGGCTTCAAGGGCCGGTCGCGGGAGGTGGCGCCCGAGGCGCTGTTCGCCGCGATCGGCGAGGCGGTGGGCCTGCCGCGCGCGGCCGTGGTCCAGGAGTACGGCATGACCGAGCTGTGCTCGCAGTGCTGGGAGGCCGACGCCCCCGGGCGCTACGTGGCGCCGCCCTGGGTGGCCGTGAGCGCCGTCGATCCCGCGACCCTCGCGCCGCGCCCCGCCGGGGAGCAGGGGATCCTGCGGATCGTCGACCTGTCGAACGTCGGCAGCGCCGCGGTGGTGCAGACGGCGGACCTCGGCTGCGTCCACGCCGACGGCAGCTTCGAGGTCCACGGCCGATCCCCCGGCGCCACGCCGCGCGGCTGCGCCCGCGCGCTCGACGCGCTCCTCACGTGAGCCCGCACGCCCGCCTCGCCGCCGTGGTGGCGCGGCTCGGCGATCGGGCGGACCCGCTGGGCGTGGGCCGCGCCGCCGGCGTCGCGACGGGCCTGTCCCCGAGGTGGCCGACTGGGCCTCACCACGGCCTGCGCCCGCTACCGGAGGCCGCGCTGGCCGCGCTGCCTCGACCCCGACGCCGTGCGCGGCGGCCACGTCGGCGTGGTGCTGTCGGCGAGCGTGGCGACGGCCCCGCCCGGGCGGTGGTCGCGCTGCTCGCGCAGGGCGCGCGCCTGCTGGCGCGCGGCCCGCCGGCAGCCCGCGCTGGCGCAGCCCTGGTCGGCGCGCTCGCCGAGGCGGGCTTCCCGGTGGCGCCGGGCCCGGCCGAGCGCGGGCGTGGCTCGAGCGGGCGCTGGCCGAGGAGTCGACCTCGTCCAGGCCTACGGCGCCGACGAGGCCGTCCGCGCGCTCGCTGCCGCCGTCCTGGCCGAGCTCGGCTTCGCCGGCCGGGGCCACGGCTTCGGCCTGTCCTACGTCGCGGCGCCCGACGCCCCCGGCGCCGCCGCGGCCGTGGCCGATCGTCGCCGCCTACGACCAGGACGGCTGCCTGGAGCCCGCGCCTGGTCTGCGTCCAGGGCGACGCCCGGCCTTCGCCGCCGCCCTCCACCGCGCGCGCTCGGTGCGCTCGAGGCGCGCCTCGCCGCGCGGCCCCGTCGACGCCGCCCGCGCGACGGCGATCCCGGCAGTGGCAGGGGCGGCGTCCGCAGCCGCCGGCGCGACGTTGCTGCGCGGCCCTGCCCACGCCGTCGCCGCCTACGACGCGCCCGTCCCCGCGGGGACGCCCGGCGCGCGCAACGTCGCGGTGGTGCCCGTCGGCGAGCCGGCCGAGGCCGCCGCGCTGCTCGGCGGCGACCGGCGCTTACGTCACCACCGTCGGGGTGGTGGGCCGAGGGAGCTCGTGGCGCGGGCGTCTCGGGCGCGAGGGGGTGCGCGGCGGGGACCGTGCAGGATCCGCCGCTCGACGGCCCGGAGGACCCGCGCCCGCCGCTCGTCCGCCGCGCGCCGGCCTGAGCTACCCGCGCCGCCGACGGACCAGCGGCCACAGGCCGAACAGCGCCAGCCCGCCCAGCGCCCCGCCCGGCGCCGACGTGGTGCAGGCGCAGCCCTTGGCCTCCTCGGCGCCCGTGTCGGCCGGGTCGGTGCCGGTGGGGGTGGTGCCGCCGGTGCCGTCGTCGTCGTCGTCGCCGGGGGAGGTGGTGCCCGTCGTGCCCGGCGAGCTGCCGGTGGTGGTGCCGGTCGTCCCGGTGGCGCCCGTGTCGGTGGCGGTCGTGTCGCCGACGAGCGCGATGTCGGCGCACTGGTAGTAGGTCGACTGGCCCGTGGGGTCGGGCACGGGGTCCACGGTGTTGCCGTTCATCACCTGCAGCAGCTGCAGCGTGCAGTTGGTGCACGGCACGTCGGGCAGCGTGACCGTGAACTCCCACAGGTCGCCCGATCCGGTGTTCCCCGCGTTGCCGGGCGGATCCTCGATGTCGAGCAGGATGTTGTCGTTGAAGTCGTCGAGGTCGGCGCCGTCGGGATCGAACGCGATCCGCCAGCGCCCGCTGTGGCCGATGACCTCGTGGGCGCTGACGGTGATGGTCTCGCCCGCCTGGTAGGTCGTGACCGTGGTGGATCGGTTGGGATCGCTGCGGTTGGCGGCGTCGCTGCAGTACTGGTCGTTCGGGCCGACGCCGCACGGGCACGCCTTGTTCGAGCCGTACCCGTCGGTGGGGTAGCGCGGGGGCGGATCGGCGAGCCCGACGTGAGCGAGGGCCGGCACGGCGAGGAGCAAGGACAGCACGGGAGCCTCCAGAACGAACGGGTCACCATACACGGACCGAGGTCGACGTCCGGCCCGTGCGCGGTCCCCAGCCGGTTACGCCGTCAACCATGGACCCGTCCGACCCGTCTCCCGTCCACCTCGTGTTCGACCCCCGACGGCGCCCTGGTCCCCGGCCGCGAGCGCAAGCGCGACCGCGCCCTGCGCTACGGCAAGCGCGGCGTCGTGCTCGCCGGCCTCGCCACCCAGCGCATCGTGAGCCGCGCCGTCTGGTGGGGCGCCTGGGGCGGCGTGCTCGGCGCCGGCACCTTCGCTGGGATCGCGGCGCTCGGCTGGCTCCGGCTGCCCTGGCCCGCCACCGACCTGCCCACGCTGATCGTGCTGGGCGTGCTCTACGTCGCGGCCGGGATCGGGTGCTGGGGCCACGCCGGGCTGGTGGCGCTGATCCTGCGCTGGGCGATCTAGAGTCCGATGTAGTACAGCGGCTGCTGAGTGCCCTCGCTGACCGTCACGATGCCCGCGCCGTCGGTGGTGAACGCGACCGCCTCGCCCTGCGGCTCGCTGTGGATGCCGACGCTGCAGGGCTGCTCGGCGAACACGTCCTCGAGCGGGTGGTAGGCGTCGCGGATCCACAGGTGGGCCGTCGGCGAGTAGTCGCGCAGCACGACCCGCGTGCCGTCGGCCGACACGTCGCCGCCCGTGGCGGTGATCTCGAAGGCGAGCTGGCCGAGGTCTTCGAGCACGAACGGGCCCTCGCTGTCGTGGGGCGCGCGCTTCACGAAGGCGTTGGAGGGGCCGCTGTATTCCTTGCTGATGAGGTAGATGTCCATCGTCAGCGGGTCGACCAGCAGGGCCTCGCTGTCGCGGGACGTCCCCGGGTAGCTGAAGCCCATCCGCAGCGGGTCGAGGTCGCCGCTGCCGTAGGGATCGGGCTCCTCGACGACGTAGATCGCGAGGGACCCGCGGTCGTGGTTGTTGTTGCCGATGTCGCCCAGGAACATCATCGACACGCCCGTCTCGGGGTCGACCTGGATCGAGATGTCCTCGAAGTCGGACATCGGCGGCAGGCTGTAGGTGCCGAGCGTGTTCCCCCAGATGTTCACGGCCGTGATGCTGGTGGAGTTGCCGCTGTCCTCGTGGACCCAGTACACGTCGTCGGCGATCCGGCTGGGGGCGATGCCCGACAGCTCGTTCAGCGCGGCGTCGTCGATGTGGCCCCAGAGCACGGACGCGGCGGACACCGGGCAGGTCGGGTACTGCACGTCGATGGTGGTGGACGCGATGGAGATCTCGCCGCTGACGTTGTCGGTGAGCGTGAGCGTCGCGTCGAACAGGCCGGCGCCGATGTAGGTGTGGGAGGGCACGAGGCCCGAGTCGCTCCCACCGTCGCCGAAGTCCCAGTCGATGGTCACGTCGCCCGACGCGAGCTCCGATGCGGAGCCGTCGAAGTCGACGACCAGCGGGAACACGCCCGAGAGCACGTCGACCTGCACGTCGGCGAGCAGCACCGGCGGGGGCGTCGCGCCGGAGGTGGCCCAGGGCCCGCCCGGACCGAGGGGCGAGCGCGACGCGCCGGGGCCGGTGCTGCCCGGGTGGGTCGGCTCGGTGCCGGTGCCCGGGAGGCTGGTGACCGGCAGGGCCGGGTCGCCGCCGCGGTGGCGGTGGACGGCGTCGGGGCTGGACTGGCAGGCGATCAGGGTGAGGACGACCACGGTTTCCCTCGGGGGCTTCAGGCCCGTGACGCTCAAGCGTGCCCGGCGGGAGGCACGTTCGTCAAGCCCCCCCCGGTTACCGGGGCGGTACGGACACGCGGTGCGCGGTGTAACACCTGTCGCGCCAGGCCAACAAGTCCGCATAGTCGTCTGCCAGCGCCGACTTCGTCCAGGCCGCCCTAGTGGCGGGGCCGAGCGGGAGCCACCGGTCGTCGACCGGCCGGATGCCCTGGAGGAACGAGGCCGATGCGATGTCGGCGTAGCTGAAGGCGCCGAACAGGCGGGGGCCTTCGGCGAGGCGGGTGCGGAGCCGGTCGAGCTCGGCGCGCAACGCCAGCTCGTGCGCCGGATCCTCCAGGTCGAGCGCGTACTTGCGCGCGAACCACCGCAGGACGTAGCGGGTGACGGGGTGCAGCGCCGGGCGCAGCAGCCTCGGCACTCGGGCGGCAGGGCCTCCTCGAGCGCGGCGGGGCTGGCCAGCATGGCGGACGTGACCAGCGCCCGGCCGTGGTCCCCAGCGGCGTCGACCTGGGCCACCCAGGTGCGGATCGCCTCGCGCTGGGCCTCGGGGAGCAGCGGCGCGCCCTCGCCCACGCGGTCGGCGTAGACCGCGATGTCCCACGAGTCGTCCAGCACCTCGTCCTCGGTGACGAGCACGGGGACGGTGACCCGGCCCTCGGTGCGGCCCACGACCCGCCGCAGGCGGCGCTCGCCGAGCATCGGGGCGTGCTCGACGGGGCGGTAGCGGATCCCGTGGTGGTCGAGCGCCCAGCGAGCGCGCTCCGACCACGGCGAGACGTTCAGCACGTAGAGCGTGGGCAGCGACACCGCGCCCCCATAAGCTGGCCGGGGTCGGAGGGCAGCTCCATGGGGCGGATCGGGTGGGTGATGGTGGTGGTGACGGCCTGCGAGGGCAGCGCGCCGGACTGCACGCCGCTCGTCGACGGCGACTGGGTGCTCGAGGGCGCGCCGTTCGGCACCGCCGTGGGCGCCGTCCTCACCATGGACCCCGCCGCGTGCACCTTCGCGCTCGACATCGGCATGGGCGTGGGGCTGCCCAGCGCCGGCGCGGTGAGCGGCGACCAGCTCACGCTCGCGGGCGACGACGAGGCCTGGGCCAGCTGCCTCGCCACCGTCGCGGCCGACGGCGGATCCGCCGCGGGCGAGTGCGACGCCGGGCCGTTCACCATGACCCTGCAGGAACCTGCGACGTCCACGGCCTCGCGCTAGAGACTCGACCAACCATCCGTGGACGTGGGTCACGTCGCAGCAAGCTTCGCCGAATGCACCGCCTCGATCGCGGGTCCGGCTTCGCCGCACCCCCGGTCGGGCAGGCATTCGGCTTGCTTGCTCGCTCAATACGTCGGAGAACGCGCTGGCGCGCGTCCTCCGACTCCTGCGAGACGCGCCCAGGCATCCGCTGGCGCGGATGCCTGGTCGCGTCTCTAGCGCACCTCGAGCGCCACGGCCGTGAGCGGCGGCAGCCCGTCGAACACGAGCTCGCCGCCCTCCACCCGCACGCTGCCTGCCGCCACGCCGGCGCGCGCGGGCACCGGCACCAGCGCCACGCCGTCGGGCAGCGCGAGCTTGTCGACGTCGTCGATCTCGTGGCTCTTGCAGGTGCACGCGGAACGGGCCGCTCGGCGTCGTCCCTGGTAGACCACGACGATGACCCGGTCGTCGCCCGCGCTGCGGAGCGAGACCCACACGGGGACGCCGCCGTTCTGCCGCCAGACCTCGGCGTAGCTGCCGACCGACAGCGCCGGGTGGGCGCGGCGCACGGCGATCCAGTCCCGGACCGTGTCGAAGACCTCGGCCGGGTCGCCGAGGAAGCCCTCGCGCGCGCCCACCCGCGATGCCGGGTCGAACGCCCAGCCGGGCAGGTCGCGGCGGTTGTCGGGGTCGCCGCCGCCGCTGGCCGAGCTCCGCGCCCCAGGTGAGCTGTGGCACGCCCGGCGCCGTCATCAGCACGGCGATCGCCATCGCCTGGCGCGGCGCCTGCTCGTCGAGCGGGCGGGCCTGCAGCTCCTCCGTGAACCGCGGCACGTCGTGGTTGTCGAGCAGGTGGACCAGCTGGTTCGCGCCGTCGATGCCGAAGCGGTCGACCGCCTCGTGGACCCGCGAGGCGACGAGATCGATGGAGCCGCCGTGGGCGAGGGCGTCCACCAGGGCGCGCCGCAGCGGAAGTCGAACGCGGTGGGCAGGCCCTGGTCGAGGTAGGCCTCGATCAGGTCGTAGCCGCCCTCGTCGAGGATCTCGCCGACCACCGGCCGATCGCCCAGCGCGGGGACCCAGGTGTGGCCGAGCCAGTCGGCGGGGAGGTGCTTGGCGGTGTCGAGCCGGACGGCGTCGACGTCGTAGCGCTCGACCCAGTCGGCGGCCTGGGCGGTGAGGTAGGCGGAGGCCTCGGGCACGTCCTGGTCGAAGTCCGGCAGGCCGCTCAGCGAGCAGTCGACGTCGGGCTGGGCGGAGCCCGCGCAGTCGGCGTCGTCGTGGAACCAGTCGGGGTGCTGGTCGGGCAGGGTGGCGCCGCGGCCGGTGTGGTTGGCGACCAGATCGAGGATCAGCGCCATCCCGCGGGCGTGCAGCGCGTCGGACAGGGCGTGCAGGTCGGCCTCGCCGCCGAGCTTCGGCTCCACGGCGTGGTCGTCGGGGTCCACGAGGTCGGCCCAGTAGCCGTGGTAGCCGCAGCCGACCTGGGCCGCGGCGGGCGTGATCCAGACGGCGTCGACGCCGAGCTCCTCGAGGTAGTCCAGGTGGTCGGTGAGCCCGCGGAGATCGCCGCCGTGGAAGCGCCGGGGATCGGCCGGGTCGAAGCAGCCCGCGTCGCCGAGGAGGTCGTTGTCGGGGTCGCCGTCGGCGAAGCGGTCGGGCATGACCAGGTAGATCGCGCGGTCTTCGAGGCCCTGCGGCGCGGGCACCGTCGTCGTGGTGCCGGTCGGGGGCGGGGGCGGCGAGGTCGAGGGGGTGCTCGATGTCTGCGCCGTCGGCGGCGGCGAGCCGCTGGTGCCGGGGTCGCGGTGGCAGGCGGCGAGCAGGCCGACGGTGAGGAGCATCCTGCGCACGGTGGCCTCCAGCGCCGGGCAGTGTACCACAGTGACTCCACGAGGAGTGACGAGCGGGTGCCCGGGAGCGGAGCGGGGTACGCTCCGCCGATGTTCGGTCTGTTGCTCCCCTTGACCCTGTGGTCGACCGTCTCCCGTGCGGAGCCGGCCTGGATCGACCCCGCCTTCGGTGCCACGCGCTGGTCGCACGCCTGCGGCGGCGCTCCCGTCGAGGCCACCGCCTGGTTCGACGGCCAGGTGCTCGGCCCCGGCGACGCCTACGCCCGCCGCACCGCCGAGCTGGCGGAGGCGCGCCGCCGGCCGCTGCGAGAGGAGACGATCGCCGCGCTGAAGGCCGCCAGCGCGGCGTCGCTCGCCCGTGCGCTGCCCGCGCTCACCGAGCTCGAGGGCCGGGGCCTGCTGAAGGACTGCCACGCCCACTGGATCGTCGACGCCGTCACCTGCACCCTGCCGAAGGGCGACCCCGCCGTGCTGGCGCAGGTCCCGGGGGTGACCGACGTGTTCCGGCGCCCGCCCGTCTGCGCGAAGGGCGCGCCGGAGGCTGGCCCGCGCGAGGTGACCGAGACGGTGCCCGTGGCGGAGCCCTTCACGCCGGGGCCAGCGACGTGGAACCTCGGGCGCCTGCGGATCCCCGACGTCTGGCGGCTCGGCTACACCGGCAAGGGCGTCCTGGTGGCCGTCCAGGACACGGGCTTCCGCCTCGACGTGCCGCCCATCACCGCCACGCTGTGGCGCAACCCCGGCGAGGTGCCGGGCAACGGCATCGACGACGAGCAGGACGGCTACGTCGACGACGTCCACGGCTTCGCCTTCGAGCGCGGCGACGCGGCCATCAACACCCCGCACCCGCGCCCCGAGCGGCCCATCCACGGCGACGCCGTGGCCGGCGTCATCGCCGGCCGCACCCCGTCGACGGCGACGCGACGCTGGGCGGCGCGCCCGACGCGCGCTGGGCGGCGCTCACCGCGGCGGGCGCCTCGGAGGACGCCGTGGAGTGGGCGCTCGATCACGACGTCGACGTCTACGTGATGAGCTTCAGCGTCCCCGAGCTCGGCGCCTTCCGCGCCCACTGGCGGATGCTGGCCGAGCACGCCGCGCTGGCCGGGCTGTTCGTCGTGTCGGGGGCCGGCAACTTCGGCCGGCCGGGCAGCGACGGCTACGCGCCCGTCCCGAAGCAGCTGCGCTCGCCCGAGGACATCCCGCTGGCCGTGTTCGGCGTCTCGGGGATCGGCGCCACGGGCCGCCGCCCGGCGTTCAGCAGCCGGGGGCCGGTGCTGTGGGACGTGGTGCACTACGACGAGGGCCTCGTCGACAAGCCCGACCTCGCCACCATCAACGACGACGTGCCGGTGCTCGGCACCGACGGGCGCGTCCTGCCGCGCCGCGGCGGGGGCAACTCCTACGCGGGGCCGCACCTGGCGGCCGTGCTGGCGCTGATGCTGGAGGCCGACCCCGACCTCACGCCGTGGGCGGCGCGCGCCCTCCTGAGCGAGACGGCCATCGACCGGGGGCCGATGGGCTTCGATCCGCTGTTCGGCGCGGGCCTGGTCGACGCCTTCGCCGCCGTGCGCGCCGTGGAGCGCCGCCGGCTGGGGCGCTGAGGGCGCAGGGGACTCAGGGCGACAGCCGCCCCACGGCCGCGGCCAGGCGCGCATCTCGGGCCCGCTGCGCCACGGAGAGCAGCGCCGCGTCGCGCTGCCAGCGCGCGGCCTCGTCGGGATCGGCGTCGGACCAGGGCAGCGACGCGGCGGTGGCGTGCAGCCCCGCCAGGACGCCGGCCAGCGCCAGGTGCGCCGCCGGATCGGCCGGATCCCGCCGGGCGAGGGTCGCCAGCGCCGCCAGCCCCGCGCACAGCGCCGCCATCGGCTCGGGGCCCCAGCCGCTGCGCTCGCCCACGGCGAGGAGGTAGGCGGCGGCGGCGGCGTGGACGTGGAGGTCCTCGACGGTGCGGAACGGGCGCACCACGTCGGCCCAGCCGTCGCCCGGGACGCGGGCCAGCACGGGGGCGTCCTGCAGGGTGAGCTCGGCGTGCGGCACGTCGGGGACGAACGGCGTCGGCGGCATGGCCTGCAGGGTCGCGCCGGGGCCGTCGAGCGCCACGATCACGGCCACCAGCGCGACGCGATCGCCGTCTGCGCCCGCGCGCGCCAGCACCACGGCGCGATCGGCGCCGGGCGCGCCGGTGATCCAGCGCTTGCGCCCGGTCACGCGGTCGCCCGCCACCGCGGTGGTGACGGTGCGCGGGTGCAGGGGCCCCTCCTCGGTCGCCGCCAGCGCGGCGGCGTGGCCGGCGAGGCTCGGGACGAGCTGGTGGAGCGCGGCGCGGTAGCCGCCCAGGAACGCCTCGCCGACCGTCGCGGCGCGCAGGCCCGCGCGGACGGCGTCGGCGAGGGGCCCAGGCACGGAGGCGTCGGTGTACGGGGCGGCGGCGAGGGCGGCAGACAACATGGCGCGGGCAGGATAGCCCAGCTGTGATGACGCCGGCGTAGGTCACCTCGAACACCGCCTCTCGGGCTCCCCCGCACCGCTCCGGTGCGCCGGGCGGAGCCCGCTCCGCAACATCACGCTCGCGGAGCGCGCGGTGGTCGAGGTGGCCTGCCGACGGCCGGTCACACGCGACTCGGGGCCTCCGCGCCCGCGATCCGCCACGACGTCCGCCCGGCACCGCCCGTCCGCCCCGCCTCCGCTCCGGAGGCCCCGTGTCGGTGCCCCTCTCCGTCCTCGCGTCCCTGTCCCCCGTCGTCGCCGTCCGCGTCACCCCCCTCGAGCCGCCGCGCGTGGTGCGGCGCTGCCCCCGCTGCGATGCGCCGCGGCCGTTCGGGTCGTCGGGCGCCTTCCGGGTCAACGCCCAGAAGCGCCGGCTCGACGTCTGGCTCGTCCGCCGCTGCGAGGCCTGCGACGCCACCTGGAACCAGCCCGTCGCCGAGCGGGTGAGCCCCGCGTCGCTCGGCGCGCGGCTCGTCGGCTACCAGCAGGACGACCCGGCCCTCGTCCACGCCGTCGCGCACGACGTGACCGCGCTGAAGCGCCACGGGAAGGTGCTGCCCGCCGAGGTCGCCGTCGAGCCGCTGGTCGCGGTGCCGCCGGTCGTCGCGCGGGTGGTGCTGGTGGCGCCCGTCGCCGTGCGCCTCGACCACGTGCTGTGCGAGGCCCTCGGCCTGTCGCGGGCGCGCCTGCGGGCGGAGGTGTCCGCAGAGCGGGTGATCGTCGAGGCGGCGCTCGACCGGCCCGCGGCGGACGGGGCGCTGGCGTGGATCGGCCCGCAGCCCGTCGCGGCCGTCGCCTGACGCAGGAGCGGATCAGCCTTCCAGCGGGATCAGCTGGACGTTGACCACCGCGACCACCTCCGCGCGCTGCGTCTCGGCGACCACCGCCCGCAGCGCGCGGAAGTAGGCGAGGTGCAGCTCGCGGATCCGCTCCAGGTCTTCGCGTGAGACGGCGAAGACGTTGTAGGAGTACTGGCCGGGGGCGCCGCGGGCGAGCTTGTCGGCGGCCACCTCGGTCCAGTGGCGCTTGAGGCGCTGGCCCACCTCGGGCGCCATCCGGGTGTCGACCACCAGCGGGCGCGGGCGGTACCGCGCGTCCTCGAGCGCCACCTGCCCGGTGTCGACGAGGAACTGCAGGGCGCTGGCCTCGTCCTCGGGGGCGATGCCCAGGTGCTCGGCGACCCAGCCGTCGCGGTGGGCGGGCAGGGCGCGGTAGTCGTCGAGCTCGAGGGCGCGCAGCACCGCCTGCGTCCACGGGCGCTCGGCGGCGCCGCGGCGGCGGGCCTCGAGGGCGCGCCACGCCGGCGCCACGGGCGGGACCCGCTCGGGATCGACGAAGCAGGCGACGAAGTCGACCAGCCGGAGCGAGGCGGCGTGGAGGACGCGCAGGAAGTCGGGCAGGCGCGGCTGGGTCTGGCCGGACAGCCAGCGGGTCAGGCTGTAGCGCGAGACGCCGGCGCGGCGGGCGAGCTCGCTGACGGTGGCGCGGCCCCGCTGGTCGTCGAGCAGCCGCGCGACGGCCTCCGGGGTGGTCGGATCGGCGGGGAGCCCGGCCGGGGCGGTGCCGTAGAAGCGCTCGAGCGCGGCGGCGACGTCGATGCCGGCGCGCGCGGCGGCGCGGAGCGTCTCGGCGGCGGTGGGCCAGCGGCGGCCGCTCTCCCAGGCGTAGGCGACGTTGCTGCGGTAGCCGAGCCGCCGCGACCACTGCACCTGGGAGCGGGAGCCGCGCAGCGCCGCCAGGAAGCGGCGGGCGACCAGCGCCATGTCGAAGTCGAGCTCGTCGTCGTGCACGGCGGCACTCTAGCAGAACTGCACGCCCGTGCCCCGAAGTGCGGGATGGTTCGTGCAGCAGCGCCTTGTGGAACGGCAGCGCGGCGCGCCATGCTGGGGGTGGAGGCGCGATGGGGTCGGGTGCGGAGATCCGCTGGTGGCTGCTGCTCGGGCTCGGGGGCCTCTGGCTCGCGCCGAGCTGCCTCGGCGGCCAGGAGGGCGAGGAGCTCAACGACAAGGTCGACTCCGGCTCGACGGGCGACGACGACGACGACTTCACCGACGCGGACGCGGACGCGGACGCCGACAGCGACGCCGACGCGGACACCGACACCGACGCCGACGCGGACACCGACACCGACACGGCCGCCGACACGGCGTCGACCGACACGGCGTCGACCGACACGGCGTCGACCGACACGGCGTCGACCGACACGGCGTCGACCGACACGGCCTCCACCGACACGGCCTCCGACACGGGGCCGGGCGGGCACACCGGCCGGTAGGCCACACCCCAGGAGCTCCCTTGCTTCCGCTGATGTTCTCGATGTCCGTGCCGGCCTCGCCTGCGGCGGCTTCTTCTGCGACACCAGCGCCCCGTGCTGCAGGCGGCCGAGCGGGTCGTCTTCGGGGTCGACGAGGCCTCCGGCACCGTCGAGATGCACGTCCAGGTGAGCTACACCGGCGAGGCCGAGGACTTCGCATGGATCGTGCCCGTCCCGGCCGACCCCGAGCTGTCGGTGAGCACCTCCGACCTGTTCACCCAGGTCGCGCTCGCCACGCTCCCCACCTTCCGCCTCGTCGTGCAGGACGCCGGGTGCCGGGTCCGCGCGCAGGACGAAGTGTTCAGCGACAGCGCCGTCCCCTCCGACAGCATCGCCGACGCCTCCGGCGGCTACGACGTCACCGTCGTGGACCGCGCCGTCGTCGGCCCCTACGACGCCGTCACGCTGCACGCCGCCAGCGCCGACGATCTGCTCGGCTGGCTCGACACGAGCGGCTACCAGATCCCCGCCGAGCTCGACGCCGTGCTGCAGCCGTACGTCTCGGCGGACGCCTCCTTCGTCGCGCTGAAGCTCGCGCCCGGCCGCGACGTGGGCGATCTCGCCCCGCTGCTGCTGCGCTACCGCGCGGATCGCGCGACGATCCCGATCCGCCTCACGTCCGTCGCCGCCACCCCCGACATGCGGGTCGAGGCCTACGTGTTCGGCCGGGGACGCGGCGTCCCCGAGAGCTACCTGCACGTCGGGATCAACGAGCTCGCCGTCGACTGGTGGTCGGGCGGCGGGAACTACAGCGCTGTCGTGACGCAGGCGGCGAACGAGGCCGGCGGCCACGCCTTCGCCACCGACTACTACGGCGACAGCGACATCGTCCCCGTGCTGTTCCGCGGGGTGGTCCCGGAGGAGGCCCTGCGCGCCGCGCCCACCGGCGCCGCCTGGGTCGAGGTGCTGCGCGGGACGGGCATCCGCCCCACGCCCGAGGTGCTCGCCGTGATCGAGGACGCGCTCGATCTCCCGCCGGGGCAGGGCGCCAACGCCTGGGCGTGCCCCGACTGCGTCGAGCCTGCGGGCTTCGCGGCGGGGCTGGCCACCGACATGGCGCTGGAGCGCGTGTTCGCGCCGTTGGAGGCTGCTCAGGCCCTGATCGACGGCTACCCGCGGCTGGCGCGGATGAGCTCGTCGCTCGACGCGGTGGAGATGACGGTCGACCCCGTGTTCGTCGTGAACCACGACCTCGACGACGCCCTCGTGGGCAACCAGTGGACGGCCACCCTCGTCTACGAGTGCGACGGCGGGGCGCGCCGCGAGCGGGCCGACCGCCACCTGCTGCTCGCGCGCAGCGGCCTGTCGGTGCGGCTGCCGAGCGAGGACGCGCTGGCCGAGATGGGGATGAGCGAGTTCGAGTACCTGGCGTCGCTGCGGGACTACAGCGCCGTCACCATCGAGCAGCTCGGCGCGGAGGGGAGGGCGAGACCGTCCTCGACCTGCGCCAGGACCTCGCGTCGCGGGTCGAGGCGTTCAACCAGCTGCTGGGGCGGTCCTGCGGGTGCGACAGCGGCGGGACATGTGCCGTGGGGCGCGGGGATCGCGGCGGCGTTCGCGGTGTGGGCGCGGCGGCGGCGCGCCCGCCGGTGACGTCGCCGGGGCTGGCGCTCCGCGGCCGTTTCGGCGATGATCGCGGCCGGGGGGTGCGTCGGTGGCCGCGCCGGGAGAGGGGCAGCGTTGACGCACCGCGTGCACGTGACCTGGGGCCTCGACGGCCTCGAAGCGCGGCTCCACGACACCGACGTGTACGTGATCGTGGACGTGTTGTCGTTCAGCACGTGCGTCGACGTGGCGATCGACCAGGCGTGTGGATCGTGCCGTCGCCGCTCGGGCCCGATGCGCGCGCCGTGGCGGCCGAGCTCGGGGCCGAGTGCGCAACGCGCGGGGCACGTCGCGGTACTCGCTGTCGCCGCCGAGCATCGCGAAGGCGCCGCAGGGAACGACGATCGTGCTGCCTTCGCCGAACGGCGCAGCGCTGTCGCTCGCCACGCGCGGGATCCACGCTCGCGGGGTGCCTGCGCAACGCGGCGGCGGTGGCGGGGGCGGCGATGCAGATCGGGCACCGCATCACGATCGTGGCGGCGGGGGAGCGGTGGCCGAGCGGCGAGACGCGGCCGGCGCTCGAGGACTGGATCGGGGCCGGTGCGGTGGTGGCGCGGATGGCGGCGGAGCGCACGCCGGAGGCGTCGGCGGCGCAGGCGGGGTTCAAGGAGATCCGGTTCCGGCTGCTGGCGAGCCTTCTGGCGTGCCGCTCGGGGCAGGAGCTGGCGGAGCGCGGCTATCCGGAGGACGTGCGGTGGGCGGCGGAGCTCGACGCGAACCGGCGGGCGCCGTTGCTCGTGGAGCAGACGTTCCTGGCGGTGAATCCGTAACTATGGTGTGCGCTCGGGCCAGCAGCGGGCACCCGAACGTGCGGGCGGGGAGGGATGGGCTCGATCCGGAGTGACGTTCGCCCGCCCGCCCCCCGGCCCTGCGCGCACACGGGCCTCACGTGCGAGGTGCCGGGCAGCGCCGCAGCGGCAGTGCGACGCTCGTGGTTCGTGCTCCGGTGCGGGCGGGAGGGATCGGCTCGGCAAGGGAGTGACGTTCACCGCGCCCTACGCGCACACCCCGCTGAGAGTGTGCTCGGGCAAACGAGTTCGTCACGCCGATCGCCAATCGTGTGCCACGATGCGACATCCCGGAGACGCGCATGTTGTTCGCTGTGTCTACGCGATGCTGCCCTGCGCCGCTGGTTCCGAGCCCGACCTGCCGCCCCGTCGGGTCGCAGTGCAGGGAGGCCTGGGGGTTGCGCGGTGGTGCTCCAGGCGCGCTTCGAAACCCCGTCAACTACGAAGCAGTCCCGATGGTCACAGCGGGCCTCCACCGCCGATCTCCTGGGCGGACGGGTCGCTCCACCGAAGGCCAGCCGCGCGAGCTGTGGCACCGCGCGGTCGAAGCGCTGGAGGACGTGCCGGTGGCGATGGGGAGCGACCTGCATCAGGCCATGGCGGAGTACCGCGATCCGCTCACCGTGCCTCAAGCGCCGCGCGCGCGTCATCCTCCGCGCAGATCCTGTCCGCGAGCACCCACGCCAATCGCTGAGGAGCTCGGGTACGTGCTCCCGAACCTCTCCGGTCCCTCCGGGCCTGGTCGCTGCACGGTTCGACCAGCTCCAGCCGAACGAGCGGTCGGCCGGCAACCTCACGCCCCTGACGTCGGCGCCCTGATGCTCGCCCGTGCGCCGGCACCAACGCCCCGCTCGCCACCTGCAGCTCCCCCGACAGGATCGCGTGCACCAGGTGCGCGATCGCGTCGAGCGCCACCCACCGGCTCCGGTCCGCCCCAGCATCGCCGCCCGGTTGGCCGCCGTGTCGATGACGCCCGGCACCACCCCGAACGCCGTCAGCCCCGACCCCCGCAGGTCCTCGGCCAGCGCCGCACGAACCCGTGCACGGCTCCCTTCGCCGCCGCATACGCACAGACCCCGGGCCCCGGCGCCTCCACCGCCCGCGCCCCACCGCCACGATCCGCGCCCGCCCCGCGCGGCTGCATGTGCCGCACGGCCTCGCGGCTGCACAGGAACAGCGTCCGCAGGTTCACGGTCAGCTGCTGCTCGAAGGCATCGCCAGCGGCGTGTCGTGGAGGGCGCCGCCGCGAAGCCCCGACCAGGTGCACGAGCGCCGACAAGGGCTCGGTCTGCTCGATCTCCCGCCACCAACGCCACGGCCTGCCCCTCGTCGGCCACGTCGACAGTGCAGCGCATAGCGGTGATCGCAGTGGGCGCCGTGCGCGGCGTCGAAGCGGACGGCGTGGCCGTCGCCGCGGTAGGTGGCGTGCACGCAGCCCGCCGCCAGCAGCACCCCGCACACGGCGGTGCCGAGCCCCGGTGGCGCCCCGTGACCAGAACGCAAGCTCGACCGTCGACCATCGCGGCCTCCTCCGAACGGCGCGGCGTTGTACCACGCCCGGTTACGGCGGGAGATGTCCCCGACGCCGCTCCCCCTGGTCGCTTTCGCCCTGCTGGTCGCCACGCTGGTCGTCCCCTCGCGCTGCTCGCCTTCCTGCTGTTCGCCTTCGCCCTGGAAGCCGTCCCCTGGCGGGTCGAGCCGCTGCCGCCCAGCGCCCGGGACGCCCCGCCCCGCCGACCCCGGCGCGCGCACGTCCGCCCCGCCCGCCGCGCCCCCGCCGGCGAGCCCGTCGAGGTCGTGGCCTACCGGACCCGCGCCGCGCAGGTGACGGCCTCGTGCGGGCTGCAGTCCGAGACGCGCTGCAGCGACGGCGCCTGCGTCGCGGCCCTCGGCGTCCCCGACCTCGACCGCGTCTCGGGCTGGTTCCGCCTCGCCGCCAGCAGCCCCCGCTTCGTGTTCAGCACCGTCGCGCGGGATCTGGGCGTCCCCCCGCGGATCCTGCCCTGCGGCACCGCCGTTGCGGCGCTGGTGGGGGAGGGGCGCGTGCGCACGGTGGAGCTGCCGTCGGGCGACGAGGTCTGGTGCACGGTCGAGGGCGACCC
Source organism: Myxococcota bacterium (assembly GCA_041389545.1). GTDB lineage: Bacteria > Myxococcota_A > UBA796 > UBA796 > JACKER01. The sequence continues at coordinate 70,007 of JAWKRQ010000012.1, forward strand.
CGCCGAGGGCGACGACCTCTGCGACGCCCTGGCCACCGAGCGGGCCGGCCCCGGCGCCGCCCGGTTCCACGAGGCCGGCCTGCGAGAGCTGACCTTCGAGCGGTGACCCGCGCCCGTGCCGTCGCGGGGTCCCCGCCGCCCGTGCTACCGGGGGGCGCATGTGGCCCCTGCTGCTCACCGCGGGCTGTGCGCCCGACCTGTCGTTCCTCGACCGCCCCCCGGCCCCCGTCCCGGCCGGCACACCCGCCGTCCCGCTCGCCCGCGCCGAGCAGCCCGCGACGTTCGCGCTGCCGCCGTCGAGCCGGCCCGAGGGCAGCCCCGCGCCGTCGGAGTTCGGGCTCATCGGCCCCTTCGAGCTCGCCGAGCACCGGCCGCGCTTCGACCTGTGGCGCACCCCGCTGCCCATCCAGCCGAGCCTGATGCCGAGCGCGTCGGGCGGCACCCACCGCTTCGGCAGCAAGCCCCCGCGCGGCATGGTCGTCACCGGCCCGCAGGGCCCCGTCCGCTTCGAGCGCGACGCCCGCGGCGCCTACTCCTGGGGCTTCGACGAGGACTGGCTGTACCTCGGCCTGCCGAAGGGCGACCCGGCGCCCGACGCGAAGGGCTTCCGCATCCGCTTCCCGCGCGCCACCCAGACCGAGGATCGCCTCAACTTCGCCACCGCCGAGCTCGACGCCGAGGCCTTCGCCCGCCGCACGATGACCATCGGCGGCGAGTCCCACACGGGCCTGTTCCTGCCGGCACCGGCCACCGCGACGTTCCCGCTGACCCTGCCCGAGCAGGCCACCCTGGCGTTCGACGCCCGGATCCTGCAGCCCGCCGTGCGCGACCGGACCACGTCCGACGGCGCCGAGGTCGTCGTCGAGGTCCGCACCAGCGGCGAGGTCCACGAGGTCCACCGCGAGCGGGTGCGCCTCGGCCACGACACCGACACCGTGCGGGTCGACCTGTCGGCCTGGTCCGGCCAGGCGGTGGACCTCGTCCTGCGCACGGAGCCCGTGGGCACCGCCACCTACGACTACGTCCTGCTCGGCGCCCCGACCGTCTACCCCGGCGGTCGCACGGGCCGGCGCGTGATCGTCGTGTTCGTCGACACGATGCGCACCGACCACCTGGGCTTCATGGGCTACGACCGGCCCATCACGCCGAACCTCGACCGCCTCGCGAGCCACGCCACCGTCTTCGAGCAGGCGCACACCGTGGCCCCGTGGACGCTGCCGTCGGCGCGCGCGGCGCTGTCGGGCCAGGAGCCCGAGCTGTGGGAGACGGCGCACACGCTCGCCGAGACGTTCGGCGCCGCCGGCTGGCGCACCGACGCCGTCGTGAGCAACGCCTTCCTGTCCCAGCCCTTCGAGGTCCACCGCGGCTTCGACCGCTACGACTTCGAGCACCTGCGGCGCGGCCGCGACGTGGTGCGGCTCGGCCGCCGCGCGCTCCGCGAGGCCGAGGGCCGCGACGAGCTCCTGCTGGTGCACTTCATGGAGCCCCACATCCCGTACCAGGAGCCCTGGTACTGGCAGCACGCGCTCGCTGGCTCTCGTCCGGCCGCCCTCCAGTCGATCACCCGCAGCTTCCTCACCGAGCTGAAGCGCGACGACCCGGGGTTCGCGGGGATCCGCGACTACGTCACCGACCGCTACGACACGCAGATCTGGTACGTCGACACGCTGCTCGCGCCGCTCCTCGCCGAAGCCGGCCCCGACGCCACCGTCGTCCTGTTCTCCGACCACGGCGAGGAGCTGTGGGACCACGGCGGCTTCGAGCACAGCCACGCCTTCTGGGAGGAGCTGCTGCACGTCCCGTTCGTGATCCGCAGCCCGGACCTGCCCGCGCGGCGCGTCGCGGCGCCGGTGTCGCTGCTCGACCTGACCCCCACGCTCGAGGACCTGTTCGGCCTGCCCGTCGACGAGGGTTTGCCCGGGCGGTCGCTCGCGCCCGTCGCCCGCGGAGAGCCCGGCGCGGCCAAGGCCCTGGCCGCCCGGCCCCTGGCGTTCGGCCGCCCCCTGTACGACGGCGACGGCTGGGGCGTGTACGCCGACGGGCGCAAGTGGTGGGACCGCGACGGGACGCAGGCGCTCTACGACCTCGGCGCCGATCCGGGCGAGCAACGCGACCTGTCGCGCAAGGCGCGCGCGCTGTCGCGCTGGCCCGCGCGGCTCGGCGACGCGCTAGACCGCGACGTCCTGCGGGTGTGGCGCCTCGACCTGCGCGCCGAGAACGTCCCGTACGACATCGACCTCGTCGTGACGCAGCCCGAGGGGATCGCGCGCGCCTGGCTCGGCTGCGACCCGCGCGGGCGCGCCGCCGACCTCGATCCGCGGGTCGAGGGCGGCCGCCTGGTGCTGCACGTCCCCGCCGACGTCGACCCGCCGCAGAGCGTCTACCTGGTCCCCGAGGGCGATCCGCTGGACCCGCGCGGCCTGACCGTGAGCTACGCCGCAGGGCCCGTGCGCCTCGCCGCCCGCGCCGACGGCGATCTCGTCCACGACGGTCCCGATCCCGGGACGATCCTCTCGGCCGGCGACGAGAACTTCGGCTTCGACGTGCGACCCACCTGGACGCCCGAGCCCGTCGGCGTCGCGGTGCCCGGCTTCCACCCCGAGATGGAGGCGCAGCTGCGGGAGCTCGGCTACCTCGACCCCGACCCGCCGTAGTGCTAGCCGTAGTCATCCGTGCTGGAGGCCGCGATGATCGCATGGGCCACGTGGCTCGTGTGTGGGGCGTACGCCGAGGATTCCGAGTTCGCCGGGACCGTCGCGCCGCCCGAGGAGCAGAAGACGGAGCTGACCGCCGAGCTCGGCGGCACGCTCGCGACGGGGAACTCGAACTACTACGCGGTCAACGGCGGGATGGCGCTCAAGCACACCGCCGGCAAGAACCAGCTGACGGTGGGCGCGGGCCTCAACCTCGGCGCCGCGCGCGCGGTGATCGACACCGACGGCGACGGCGTCCCGGAGGGGATCGCCGATCAGTACACCGAGAACGCGCGGCGCCTGTTCGCCGACGCGCGCTACGACCGCTTCCTGTCGGACAAGGACAGCCTGTACGCGCTCGCCGGCGCGTTCCACGACCGCTTCGCCGGCTTCGACCTGCGCGCGCACGAGCAGCTCGGCTACTCGCGCCGCCTGGTGAAGGACGACGACACCGAGCTCCGGGTCGAGATCGGCGCCGACTGGGCCCAGGAGGACTACGTCACCGACGTGGATCCGAACTACGCCAACGTGATCGCCGCGCGGCTGCTGGTGGGCGTGTCGCACAAGTTCTCGGAGCAGGTCGCGTTCTCCGACACGGCCGAGATCTACGAGAACGTCATCAACGTCGACGACGTGCGGATCCTCAACAACGCGACCCTGACCTCGGCGCTTTCTGGCAAGCTGTCCCTGAAGCTCACGCACGCGCTCATCTTCGACAACGTCCCCGTCGAGGGCTTCCGCCCGCTGGACCAGACGACGATGGTGACGCTCGTGGCCACGCTGCTCTAGGGAGTCGTCATGTCCGAAGTCCGCTACCAGCGGGTCCTGCTCAAGCTCTCCGGCGCCGCGATGGGCGGTGGGCCCGAGCGCACCTTCTCGCGCGAGGCCATCGAGCACATCGTCCACCAGGTCAAGGCGCTCCAGGTCCTCGGCGTCGAGGTCGTGCTGGTGGTGGGCGGGGGGAACATCTTCCGCGGCAACCTCGCGCCGGAGTGGAACATCGAGCAGGCCGAGGCCGACAACATGGGCATGCTCGGCACCGTCATCAACGGCGTGCTGCTCCGGGCCGCGCTCGCCGCGGCCGACCTCGAGGTGCGCCTGATGACGGCGATGCCGATCCCGAGCGTGGCCGAGCCCTACATCCGCCTGCGCGCCGTCCGGCACCTCGAGAAGGGCCGGGTCGTGATCCTGTCGGGCGGCATCGGCCAGCCCTACGTCACGACCGACTACCCGGCGGCCCAGCGCGCGCTCGAGACGCGCTGCGACGCGGTGCTCGCGGCGAAGCACGGCGTGGACGGCGTCTACGACAGCGATCCGCGCAAGAACCCCGCCGCCCGGCGCTACGCCACGCTGTCGTCCGACGACGCGATCCGCCGCGACCTGCGCGCGATGGACCAGTCGGCGCTGATCCTCGCCCGCGACCACCGTCTGCCCGTCCACCTGTTCAACTTCGACCAGGACGGCGCGGCGGCGCGGATCTGCACCGGCGAGGACGTGGGGACGCTCGTGGGGTTCGACACGCCCACGGAGCTCGCTCAGTCGTAGCGGCACACGCGGTTGCAGGCGTCGGCGCCGTTGTCGCGGCAGCCGGGCGGGTCGGCCATGCAGGCCTCGGCCATGTCGGGGTCGAACTCGCCCGACCAGCAGACGTACTCGCTCGGCTCGCGGTCGCTGCAGTCGACGTTGTAGCCGCAGGTGGCGTACAGCTCGCACTGGTGGTCGAACTGCCACTGCGCGTACTCTGGCTCCGACAGCAGCGCCTCGCCCGTGAACGGCTCGGGATCGCAGGCGGGCGAGCCCGACCGGAGGTAGAAGTCGCGCAGCTCGGCGGTGCAGGCCGCGGCGCAGCCGTGCTCGCCGCCGTCGAGGAGGCAGGTGCCGTGCTCGCCGTACTGCGCGGCGTAGGCCTCGCCGAGGAAGGGGTTCACCGAGAGCACGCAGCGCTGGAGCGCGTCGCACGGGCTGTCCTGCGGCGCGCCGCACGCCGCGACCGCCGCCACCCACACCCACCGAGCTGCCACCCGCGCCCCCTCGCCGGCCCCACCCCAGTGTACCGCGCCCGTCAGGGCAGCGGGTTGATCCCGTACAGCCGCAGGGCGTAGGGGACGAGGTAGAGCAGCAGCGTCCACCCGAGCGCCCAGCCGACGACGAGCTGCCACGGCAGCGGCGGCCAGCCGGGCCGCACCGCCGCGCCGCGGCGCACCCGCAGCGCGCCGCGGACGAGGCGCGCGGCCCCGACGATGCCGGCGACCTGCGACCACAGGAAGAGGCCGAGCCCGCCGGGGCTGTAGAAGAACGAGGTCACGAAGTGGCCGCGCGCGGCGTAGACGAAGGAGCGGGTCATGCCGCACTGCGGGCACGGCTGGCCCGTCACCTTCAGGAAGGCGCAGGTGTCGCCGAAGAAGCGGGTGCCGTTCAGAAGCCGGGTGAACTCGTCAGGGCCAGGTGCAGCGCCCACGACGCGGCGAGCACGGCCAGGGCCAGCGCGAGCAGCGACGCGTCGATAGAACCACCAGGGCGCGCCAGCGCAGCAGCGGGTTCACGCGGCCACCTCGGCGAGCCGTCCCGTCGCCGAGGCTCCGGGAGCGCGGCCAGCGCGGCGGGCCACCAGGGCAGGGCGGCGCAGACGCTGGCGAGCTCGGGCGGCAGCGGCGCGCGGGCGGCGATCGGGCCCGTGGGGCCCTCGGTGTCGAGCGACAGGCAGTGCAGGGCGAGCCGGTGCAGGCCTCGCGCCCGCCAGTCGCGGTTGACCCGCGTGTCGCCGTGGCGCGCGTCGCCGAGCACGGGGTGCGACAGGTCGCGCAGGTGGCGTCGGATCTGGTGTGTGCGGCCGGTGAGCAGCATGGCGAGGACGAGCGAGCAGCGCGGCTCGGCGCAGGAGGCGATCGGCGCGAACACCGTGACGGCGGGCTTGGTGCCGCCGCGGCCGTCGGACGGGGCGCGTCGTAGACGATGGGCTCGAGCGGCGCGAGCTGCCCGCGCACCAGCGCGACGTGGCGCTTGCAGCCCTCGCCGAGCGCGGCGTGCAGCGCGCCCGTAGCCTGAGGTCGGTCGACAGCAGCAGGCAGCCCGACGTGGCGCGATCGAGCCGGTGGACGGGCGCGACGCCGCGCCCGAAGGCGCGAGTGACGGCGCCCATCGGCGTGTGCCGGTCCCGCACCTCGGCGCTGCGGTGGACCGCCAGGCCGGACGGCTTGTCGACCACCGCCCAGCCGCGCCCTCGGCCACCACCCGGATCGCACTGCCCGGCGGCCGCGTGGCCTACCGCGGTGACGCGCCGACGGCCCGTCTGGTATGACTCCGCCATGTCGAGACCTCTCACCGCGGCGCTGCTGCTCGCCGCGACGTTGGCGGCGTGCGGGCCGAAGGACTGGCGTCAGGCCAGACAGGCGGGCACGTCCGCGTCCTACCACACCTTCGCCGTGGCCCACCCCGGCGAGCCGCGCGGGGCCATCGCCGCCCGCCGCGCCGCGTCGCTCGGCTGGAGCGAGGCGCAGGCGGCGAACACGAGCGAGGGCTACTGGAGCTTCGCCCGACAGTACCCGAGCAGCGAGCACGCGCTCGAGGCCCGCGGGCTGGCCGAGTCCACCGGCTGGGCCGAGGCGAGCGCCGAGGGCACGATCGGCGCGTATGCGTCGTTCGTCCAGCGGTTCCCGGAGTCGGCGCACGTGCCGGAGGCCGAGGCGCAGGTGGAGGCGCTGTCGTACGCGCAGGCCAAGGCCGAGGGCACGCTGGCGTCCTGGGGGCAGTACCTGCAGCGGTACCCGAACGGGCCGCACGCCCAGGAGGCGTGGACGGAGCGGGAGCGCATGGCCTGGGAGAACGCCGTCGAGGCCGACCGGCGCCACGCTTACGTGAAGTTCCTGGAGCAGTACCCCGACGGCCCGCACGCCGAGCAGGCGCGCAGCTGGCTCGGCGAGACCTACGTGACGCGCCTGCAGCCCGTGGTCGCGCTCATCGAGACGCACGCGCCGGAGCCCGGCCACGCCGCGATCATCGCCCAGGCGCGCCAGGAGGTGGCCGACGGCCTGCTGAAGGACGTGGCGCCGATGTTCGCCATCGAGCCCGTCAAGACCTACGACGGCACGCGGGGGATGCCGCACCCGCACCAGATGTTCGGCAAGCAGGCGGGCACGGGGGTGCTGGTGGTCGAGATCTACGAGAAGCCGGGCGAGAAGTACGAGCCGGCGGCCCAGGGCTACGAGATCTCCGCCGTGCTGCGGCTGTACGCGCCGAACACGGGCGACGCCGTGTGGGTGCGGGAGGTGACGGTGCAGACCCCCGAGAAGGTGGTCGGGCAGGACGCCACGGCCCTGCACCGCGCCACGATGGACGCGCTGGGCGACCGGCTGCGGGCGCTGGCGACGGAGCTGTCGGTGCAGCGGCCCGAGGCCCTGCGATGAGCGCGGTCACGCTGGTGATCGGGCACCGCTGGGACGGTGCGGTGCTGCCGACGGCCGGGCGCAGCTCGCTGCGGATCGGCTGGGCCGACGACGCCCTGCAGATCGAGGTCGACGCCGCGTTCGGCGGCAGCGCTCCGCCGCCGGGCCCGGCCGGGCCCACGGCCAAGCTGTGGGAGCACGAGGTCGTCGAGCTGTTCGTGGTGGGGGACGCGGAGGACCCCGTCCGGTACACCGAGATCGAGCTGTCGCCCCACGGGCACCACCTGGTGCTGCAGCTCGAGGGCGTGCGCAACATCGTGGCGGAGCAGCTGCCGCTGCGCTGGGTGGCGCCGCCGGTCGTCGAGGGCGACCGCTGGCGCGCCGTGGCGGCGGTGGGCCGCGCCCTGCTGCCCGCGCGGCCGGTGCGCTGCAACGCCTACCGGGTGGCGGGCGCGGGGCCGACCCGCACCTGGGAGGCGATGGTGGCCGTCCCTGGCGACAAGCCCGACTTCCACCAGCTCGACCGGTTCGCGCCCTGGCCCCTGTGACGCGCCGGGCGGCCGGGCGCCGCCGGGGTTAGCTTCCCGGGATGCGCGTCCCCGCCTGCACGGTCCTGCTCTGCCTGGTGCTGGGTCCCGGCTGCGCCGGCAGCCACCGGAAGCAAGCCGGCGCCGACGAGTTCGTCGGCGTGACCCCCATCGACCTGTCCGACGAGCAGGCCGAGCTCGACGAGCTCGACGGCATCGAGCTGGCGCGGGTGACCGAGGACTGCGGCAACCTGCTCGACCTCGAGCCCGCCGCGCGCCTCGGGCGCCTCACCGAGATGCAGGTGCGCTGCCTGAACAAGGCCATGCTCGACGCCCAGCGCCAGACCGCCAAGGACAAGCTGTCTCGGCTGCTGCTCGGCGATGCCTGGGCCAAGGGCGACGTGCACCGCTGGATGGGCATCGCCACCCGCCACCTCGAGGACGTGGAGCGCTCCGATCCCGACCTCGTCTACCAGGTGGCCTACACCATGGTGGAGATCGGCAACCCCGACAAGATGGACCTCGCCGTCTACTGGGCCGACACCGCCCTCGAGCGCAAGGACCACTGGGAGGGCGAGACCCACGTGCGGCGGGTCTACGGGCTGTACCAGATCCGCACCATGGCGGCGTACAAGCACTGGGAGTACCTCGAGAACCAGTACCGGAGCAAGCCGTCCGACGCGCTGCAGCAGGAGACGGAGCGGGTCCGCAACGAGTTCAAGACCTACGCGCGGGAGTGGCTCGAGTTCGCGAAGTCGTCCCACCGCGACACCACCGAAGCCATGCAGCTGTGCGCGATGGCGGCCGGCACCGAGGCGTTCTGCCACGCTCCGTGAGCCGCCGCGCCGACAAACAACGAGGGATGGACACCTTGAGTTCGTGGACTCAGCACCCGGCACGCCTCGTGCCGGCCCTGTGGCTGGCGCTCGCCGGCTGCCCCAAGAAGAGCGCCCCCGAGGCCCCCGTGCCGGCCGAGCCCGCCATGGCCGCCGCCAACTGGTTCGACGTGGAGCCGGGCAAGCCGCTGTGCGTGTCGCTCGTGCCCGACGCCGAGCCGCTGCCGGAAGACGCCGAGGCGGCGCTGACCGGCGCCTACACCGCGATCCTCGAGGGCGACCCCGACAAGGCGCGCGCCGGGCTCGAGCCGCTGCCCGATCACCCCGCGGTGGGCGCGCTGAAGGGGCTGCTCGGGCTGCTCATGGGCGAGGAGGGCTCGGCCGACGCGCTGATCGCGCTGTCGGAGGCGCACCCCGCCGACCCCTGCCTCAACGCCACGGCCGCGCTGGCGGCGGCGTCGATCCACGACCCCGACCGGGCGCTGGCGGCGCAGCTGCGCGCCCGCCAGGCCGCCCCCGACGACCCCAACGTGGCCCTCGTGTCGTGGGTGCTCGGCACCGAGCCGCCCGACTCGCTGCTCCCGCAGCTCGAGCAGGGCCTCGAGACGCAGCCCCAGGACCCGGGCTTCGCGCTCGCCGTGGGGCTGTCGCACCTCGACAAGGGCGACATCGACGGCGGCGTGGCGCTGATGGAGCGCGCGCTGCAGGGCGGCATGGTCGAGGCCGCGGCGATCCTGCTCATCGCCTACCGCGAGCAGGGCAGCCCCGGCCACGCCGCGGCGCTGGCCTCGCGCATCGGGCTGTACAGCGACGGCGGCGCGCTGGCCCAGGCCGAGGACCCGGAGGCGGCCTACCGCACGGCGCTCGGGATCGGCGAGGGGCAGGTCCCGCAGGCCGTCTTCCACACGTCGAAGGGCGACCTGGCGTGCCGGCTGATGCCCGAGGTGGCGCCCATCGCCGTCGGCAACTTCGTGGGGCTCGCCAGGGGCACCGCCCAGTGGAAGGACCCGCGCACCGGCGCGCTCGGCGAGGGTCCGCTGTACGACGGCACCGTGTTCCACCGGGTGATCCCCGAGTTCATGATCCAGGGCGGCGACCCGGCCGGCACCGGCCGCGGCGACATCGGCTTCGTCTTCCCGAACGAGGTCACGCCCGAGGTCCGCTTCGACGTGCCGGGGCGGCTCGCGCTCGCGAACGCCGGGCCGAACACCAACAGCAGCCAGTTCTTCGTCACCGAGGTGCCGGTGGACCGCCTCGACGGGCAGTACACCATCTTCGGCACCTGCGACGAAGCGGCCGTGAAGGTCGCCTCGAAGATCGCCCGGGTCGAGACCGACGACGAGGACCGCCCGGTGGAGCCCGTCACGCTGGAGTCGGTGGAGATCACGGCCGTGGCGGCGCCGCCGCCCGCGCCGGCCGCCGACGAGGCGCCGGAGGCCGCCGACGAGGCGCCGGAGGGCGAGTGATGGCCGCGGTCCGCTGGCAAGACGGGCGCACCGAGCCCGTCGGCACGGTCTACGCCATCGGCCGCAACTACGCCGCGCACGCCCGCGAGCTCGGCAACCCCGTGCCCCAGGGCGACCCGGTGGTGTTCCTGAAGGCGCGTGCGGCGGTGCGCGGCCTCGAGCCCGCGCCGCTGGCCTTCCCGGACTGGACCTTCCACCACGAGGTGGAGCTGGTCCTGCTCGTCGGCGAGGCGGTGCCGCTCGGGGCGGCGGGCGCCTGGTCGCAGGTGGCGGGGGTGGCGCTCGGGCTCGACCTGACCCGGCGCGACGTGCAGAGCGAGGCCAAGCAGGCCGGCCTCCCCTGGACCGCCGCGAAGAGCTTCGCGGGCAGTGCGGTGCTGGGGCCGTTCCTGCCGCTGGCCGAGGTCGGCGATCCCGAGCAGCTCGGCCTCGCGCTCGACGTGAACGGCGAGCGCCGCCAGCAGGGCACGCTGCAGGACATGCTGTTCGACGTGCCGCGGCTGCCCGCTACCTGGCGTCGCTCGCGCCGCTGGAGCGCGGCGACCTCGTGTTCACGGGCACCCCCGAGGTCGGCCCGCTGCGGCGCGGCGACCGGTTCACGATGACGCTCACGGCGCCGTCGCGGACCTGGTCCTTCGACGGGGAGCTGTAGCGCTCAGCGGCCCTCGCCGGTGAGGATGGCCCAGCCGGCGAGCTTGTAGAGCAGCCGGGCGCCGACGTTGGCGTCCCACTCGCCGTCGCCGATCTCGACGAGGTCGAAGCCGACGATCTCGTGCGACTCGGCGAGCAGCTGCAGCAGCAGGAGCGTCTGGTGCCAGGACAGGCCGCCCGGCACCGGCGTGCCCGTGCTCGGGGTGAGCGCGGGATCGAGGCCGTCCACGTCGAACGACACCCACACCTTCTTCGGCAGGGGCTTCACGACGCGGGCGGCGATGCGCGCCCAGGGCTCGCCCGACAGCAGCTCCCACGACAGCTCGGCGTCGGTGAAGGAGATGACGTTGCCCCACTGCTCGATGCGCTCGGCCTCGCGGACGCCGAAGTCGCGGATGCCCACCTGCACGAGGTTCCCGAGGTTCGGGATCCGCTCGTGGACGTTGTACATGATGGAGGCGTGGCTCCAGACGAAGCCCTCGTAGGCCTCGCGCAGGTCGGCGTGGGCGTCGACGTGGAGGATGCCGAGGCCGGGGTGGCGCTCGGCGGCAGCGCGGATGGCGCCGAAGCTCACGGCGTGATCGCCGCCCAGCACCCCGGGGATGGCGCCCCGCTCGAAGCAGCGGCGGGTGCTCGTAGACCCGCTGGTTGAGCTGCTCGCCGAGCGCGTTGACCCGGGCCAGATCGCGGCGCTGCGCGTCGTCCTGCGCGCCGCCGGCGGCGACGATGGGCTCCGCCAGCGCGCTGGCCTCGGCGTTCCAGGCCTCGATGTCGGGGTCGACGGGCAGCATGGCGATGCCCTGCTCGTAGGGCTTGCCCGTCTGCGGGTCGTTGAGCTCGACCTGCTGGCTGGCCTCGAGCACGCGGGCGGGCGCGCAGGCGGTGCCGCGGCCGTAGGAGGTGGTGGCCTCGAACGGGACCGGGATCACGACCAGGCGGGCGTTGTCGGGGGTGTGGGGCAGGCCGTACAGCTGGCCGCTGCCGAGGGCGCCGGGGGCGTCGGGATCGAAGGGCTCGGACACGGGGTCTCCTGTGGGACCCGTGCTGTATCGCGGCGGGGCAGGCGGCGATGATACCTGCAGCGAGGCGGTGACCCCCGCCGCGAGGGTGCGATGGAACCGCAAGGCGAGGACGATCCGCGCGAGCGCGCGCTGGCGCTGCTGGAGGCGCACCACACGTTCCCCGGCCCGTACGAGTTCCGGGTCGTGATGCGCCCGCCCGCGCGGGGGGCCGTGCTCGGCGCCGTGATGTCGGCGGCGGGTTCGGGCGCCGTGCTGCTCGACGTGTCGGAGCGGGCCTCGGCGGCGGGGAACTACCTGTCGCTGCGGCTCCGCGTGCAGCTCGAGGGCGCCGAGCGGGTGCTCGACGTGTACGAGGTCATCCGCGCCGTCGACGACGTGATCACGGCGATGTAGCTGCCTACTCCGGCAGCGGCAGGCCCGCTTCGTCGGCGGCGGCCTCGACCCGCGCGCGGGCGGCGGGATCGGGCAGGTACACCGCCAGGGCCTCGAGGGCGTCCTCGCCCGTGCGCCCGCCGTCGCGGACCTGCGCCAGCAGGAACTCGAGGGCCTCGCCCGAGCAGGTCAGCCCGAGCGCCAGCAGCCCGACCCGCCGCACCGCCCGGTCGACGCGCGCTCGCACCAGTCGATCAGCGCCGGCACCTCGACCCGGGCCGCGCCGAGCGCGAGCGCGGCCGCCTCGGCGCGCAGGTCGTGGCGCTGCAGCGCGGCGGTGACGCGGTCGGCGGCCCCGGAGCCGGATCAGGCCCTCGTAGCACTCGCCGAGCGCGTCGGGGTCGTCCTCGCCGGCGGCGAGCCGGAGGACGAGCAGCGCCCGGGCGAGGTCGGGGTCGCCCACGCCACCGCGCACCGCGCGGCGGCGGCGCGCACGCGGCGGGCCTCGGGATCGGCGAGCCCCTCGGCGATGCGCACGGGCGTGTCGCGCTCGCCAGCCCGACGAGCGCCATCAGCGCGTGGCCGCGCACGCCGATCGCGGTGTCGACCGGCGGGCCGAAGCCCTTCTCGAGCTGCACCGTCTCCACGGCGGCGACGAGCGGCCGCGGATCGGGGTGGTCGAGCGCGCTCAGCGCCTCCACCAGCGCCTGCTTCCCAGCGCAGCCCGGGTCGGCCTTGACCCCGCCGGGCGCGAGCCGGTCCCAGGCGCGCACCAGCTCGTCGCCCAGCTCGCGCAGGCCGTGCTCGGCGACGTGCTTCGCCGCGGCGGCCACGGCGTGCGACGGCGCCTTGGCGAGCGCCTTGCGCAGGGTGGCCACCGCCTCGGGCGAGGCGGGATCGTCGCGCAGGGCGCGGATCTCGTCGAGCTGGCGGCGCAGGCGGTCGGTCCCCACGGAGCCTCCACCGGGCGGCGGTATCCCGGGCCGGGCCCGAGCGCCGTCAGCCGCGGTGGGCGCCCAGGACCGGCGTCCGCGCGATGTAGACGACGCCGGTGGACGGGCCCACCGGCGCGTCGTCGGCCGGGTTGAGCACGTCGGCGCCGGCCTCGCGCAGCCCCACGGCCAGCACGCCGTGGCGCTGCTTGAGCGCCCGCGCCACGTCCGCGAAGGTGGGCCCGGCGTCGAGCGGGGGCGCCCCGACGAACAGGCTGTTGCCGCCCACGTCCGCGAGCTCGCCCACCAGGGTGGCCGTCCCCGGCACCTGCACGGCGTGGGCCAGCACGGAGAAGCCCATGCGCGTGGTCTCGATGACCTCGTCGGCGCCGGCGGTGCGCGCGTGCTCGACGTTCTCGGCGTCCAGGATCTCGGCGACGACGTACAGCGGCTGCTTCCGGCGCGCCGTCAGCGGGTTCCGCTTGAGGTACCGGCGCATCGTGAACGCGGTGAGGATGGTGCGCGCGTCGGCCTGCTGGGGCAGCTCGACCCGCGAGCCCACCAGGATCACCGCGCCGGCGTGCACCAGGCGCACCTTGTCGAGCTCGCTCTCCTTGGTCGGGTCGCCGCGCAGCCACAGGTAGGTGTCGGGCAGGTCCTGCGGGCGGTCGCCCGGGGCGAAGATGACCACGTCGCGCTGGTCGAGGTCGATCTCCTCGGCGATCACGTCGAGCAGCATGCGCGCGCCGGGCTCGTAGCCGCACACGACGAGGTGGTCGATGTACTCGCTCATGCGGAAGTGCTCCTCGCGCATCGTGAGGACGGTGCCGATGAGGGTGCTGCCGACGATGCCGGCGAACAGGGCGAGGGTGAACATGCCCGTGATCATGAGCGCCGCGGCCACCGCGCGGCCCACGCCGGTCACGGGCGTCAGATCGCCGTACCCCACGGTGGTGAGCGTGACGATCGCCCACCACATGCCGTCGGGCAGGGTGGAGATGTCGTCGTTGGCGGTGCGCTCGGACAGGTAGAACGAGGCGCCGCCGATGGCCACGGACGTGGCGAAGACCGCGAGGCCGAAGCCGAACAGCAGCCCGTTCTCCTCGAAGCTGCGGGCGATGCCATGGAACGGGTCGGCGTAGCGGAACAGGCGGCGGGAGCGGAGCAGGCGGAGCAGCCGCAGCGCGCGCAGGCTGCGCAGCGCGGGCAGCGCCGTGGCGACGGTGAGCAGGTCGACGAGGATCAGCGGGCGCAGCGCGTAGCGGATCCGGCCGACGACGTGGGCGCGCAGGGCGTCGAGCGGGCCGTGCTCGTAGAAGGCGAGGGCGGGCGGGCGGAAGCTCAGCAGCCGCAGCCCGACCTCGACCGCGAAGACCACGAGCACGGCCTGGTCGAGGCGCTCGAGCCACGCCGGGCGCACGTCGAGGGCGAGCTCGGCGACGAACAGGCCGACGGAGAGCACGATCAGCACGGCCACCGCGGCCTCGACCCGGCGGTAGGCGGGGGAGGACGGGCGGTGGAAGGCGGCGTGCAGCCAGCGCCAGGCCGTGCGCATGCCCCCGTCTAGCACGTCGGGGCTACTTCGGGCGACGAACTCCGCGGCCAGGTTCAGGGTCACCTCGTCGCCGACGAGCACGCCGCCGGCGTCGAGCGCCTGGTTGTAGGTGACGCCGAACGCCTGGCGGTCGATCGTGCCGGTCGCGGTGGCGCCGACGCGCTTGCCGCCCCACGGGTCGGTCACCGCGGCCTGCAGGCCCTTGCCCTGCAGCGTGACCGGCTTCGTCACGCCCTTGATCGTCAGGTCGCCGACGACCTCGAAGGTGCCGTCCTTGTGCGGCTTCACCTTCGTCGCGACGAACGACATCGTCGGGTACTTCTCGACGTCGAGGAAGTCGGGCTTGCGCAGGTGCGCGTCGCGGTCGGCGTTGCGGGTGTCGACCGTGCTCATGTCGACCTGGACGCTCAGGTCGAGGTCGGCGAGGTGGCCGGGCGTGTAGTCGAGGGTGCCGGTCACGCCGGAGAACTGGCCCTCGACGGTGCTGATCATCATGTGGCTGACGCTGAAGCCGACGCGGCTGTGGGCCGGATCGAGCTGCCAGGTCTCGGCGTGGGCGGCGGTGGCGAGCAGCAGGAGCAGTGCGGACAAGGGTCCTCCTTCCGGCGCGCGGCCGGCGGTTCGGGGGTGCTCTGAGGGGGCGTCAGCCCAGCGGGCCCTGGGGCCCCGCGGGAGGAGGCCGGACGGGTTGAGGCGGCGGATGCTGAAGTACCCGCGGCGGATGGCGTCGGCGTCGACGGTGGCGGCGACGCCGGGGAGCTGCAGGAAGCGCCGGGTGTGGTCGAGCAGGCGCGGGTAGGCGCCGAGGTGGCGCACGCAGCAGCGGAACAGCACGTAGTAGGCGAGCTCGAAGCGGACGAGCGTGACGAACAGGCGCACGTCGAGCTCGCTCAGCGCGTCGCCGAGCAGCCAGGGGCCGCGCGCCAGGCGCGCCTCGAGCTCGTCCATCATCGCGAAGACGCCGGCGACCGCTTCGTCGTAGGCCGCCTGGCTCGTCGCGAAGCCGGTGCGGTAGACGCCGTCGTTGAGCGCTGCGTACATGCGCTCGGCGAGCGGATCGATCTCGGCGCGCCGCTCGGGCGGCGACAGGCGCGGTGCGGACGACGGCAGGGCGTCGAGGATCCGCACCAGCTCCGAGGACTCGTTGTTCACGGCGGTGTCGCGGACGGTGTCCCACAGCAGCGGCACCGTCGCGCGCCCGGTGTAGTGCGGGTCGGCGCGGACGTACAGCTCCCAGAGGTGCGCCGCGCCGTGCAGCGGGTCGGCGCCCGGGGCGAAGCGCCAGCCCTGGTCGGACAGGGCGGGCTCGACGAAGTGGACGGGGATGTGGTCGGCGAGGCCCTTCAGCGCGGCGACGATCCGCACCCGGTGCGCCCACGGGCAGGTGCCCGCGACGTAGAGGTGGTAGCGGCCGGCCTCCCAGGGGTCGGGGGTCCCCCGGAACGCCGAGGGCTTGCGGACGAAGCGGCCCGCGTCGTCGTCGTCGTCCGAGGGGCGCCAGGCCCCGCGCCAGGTTCCGTCCACCAGCATGCGTGCTCCTGCCTCCTGGAGTACCCCTGACCTGTGGGTTCAACTACCGGCGGTCCTGCAAAACACTGTGAACCAGGAGGACAGATGGACGACCGGGCAGTGCTGGTCGCCGTCGTCGAGGCGGGCAGCTTCACGGCGGGCGCGCGGGCGCTCGGCATCTCGACGTCCTACGCGAGCCGCCGGGTGCGCGCGCTCGAGCAGCGGCTCGGCGCGGCGCTGCTGGCCCGCAGCACGCGCCAGGTGCAGCTCACCGAGGTGGGCGCGCGCTACGTCGAGCACGTGGCGCCGCTGCTGCAGGGGCTGCGCGAGGCGGACCAGGGCGCGAGCCGCTCGCAGGTCGTGCCGTCCGGGTGGCTGCGCGTGGCGGCGCCGCTGTCGTTCGGGCTGCTCCACGTGCAGCCCGTGCTGGGCGCGCTGCAGCTGCAGTGGCCGGAGCTGCGGGTGGAGGCGAGCTTCAGCGACCACCGCGTCGACCCCATGCGCTACGACGTGACGATCCGCGGCGGCACCCTCGACGACACGCGCCTGGTGGCGCGCAAGCTCACGCCGATGGCCGCCTGGGTCGCGGCGAGCGACGCCTACCTCGACGCGCACGGCGTCCCCGAGCACCCGCGCGACCTCGAGGGCACCGGCTGCTCCACTACACCGCGGGCACCACGGTCGCGAGCTGGTCGTTCACCCGGGGCGCCGAGCACGTCACCGTCCGCGTGCCGCCGGTGCTGCGCGCCGACTCGGGCGACGCGCTGGTCGCCGCGGCCATCGCCGGGGTGGGGATCGTGCAGGAGCCGGACTTCCTCGTGGCGCCGGCGCTGGCGCAGGGACGCCGCGGCGGCTGCTCTCCGACTGGACGGGGTTCTCGTCGGCGTTCTGGGCGCTGCCCCGTCACGCACCCCACGGCGGCGGTGCAGGCGCTGGTGGAGGCGCTGTCGGCGCGGCTCGCGGCGTTGCGCTGACGGGGACCCGGCCCCGCCGCTGCCTCGGGGTCTCGCCACCACGGATCGGCGGCGGGGGCCGGGATCCGCCCTCGCCATCCATGACGCTGCCCGGCTCGCTGCGCCACCGGCTGCCGCCCGAGGACGGCACCGTCGACGGCTTGTTCCTGGCCGGGGACTGGACGCGGACGTCGATCGACGGCGGCTCGGTGGAGGCGGCGGTGGAGTCGGGCGAGCGCGCGGCGGCGGCCTGCGTCAGCGGCGCGTGAACGCCACGCCCAGCGCCACGCCGAGGCTCGTGCCGATGGCGACCCCCAGGGCGATGTTGCCGAGGGCCACGCCCAGGCCGGCGCCCAGCGCGACCCCGATGGCCACGCCCACGCCGAGGTTCATGCCGCTCGGCCCACGTCCTTCGTCGGAGGGTTCCATGCACGGTTCCTAACGAGGATCTCGCTCGGGATCCTCCCGGAGCCGGGTGACCTCGTCGGGCGCGTACCGCTGAAACGACCACTCCCGGCCCTCGGCCGCCTCCCGGCCGGCGCTGGCGCGCCGCGCGTGCTCGACCGCCAGCAGCGCCCAGCCGAGCGCCTCCTCCGGCTGGTGGGCGCCGACCACCACGGTCTGCTGGGCGGTGCGCACCACCAGCGCCAGGTCGCCGCGATCGGAGCGGGCGCACCGGGCGTCGGTCACGTCGTCGATGCGGATCTGGGCGCGGTCGGTGCCGAGGAGCGTCTTGGTGTGCAGGTCGAGGGAGCGGCTGCTGATCCGCAGCGTCGTCCGGCGCAGCGACGCGATCACCACCGCCAGGCAGGCCAGCGCGAGCGGCAGCACCAGCAGCCCCCCGCGGCCGACGCCCACGGGCACGAGCGCCATCGCCAGGCCCACCCCCGCCGCCACCACGGCCACGTCGACCCGCCGCCCGAAGCGCCAGGTGACGCCCTCGTGGTCGACGCGGGCGTCCATGCCGGGCGGCGGGGCGGGCAGGGGGCGGGGCTCAGCCAACGGCGAGGCCCCGCGCGGCGAGGCGGCGCGCGAGCCCGCCCTGCAGCGTGTCGTGGAACACGGCGTGGTAGCGCGCCGGGTCGAGCAGCCCGGCGTCGCACTCGGCGTCGGCCAGGGGCGGGGCCTCGGGCAGGGGATCGGGCGCGTAGGCGGCGCGCAGCCCGGCCAGCCAGCCCGGCAGCCGCTCGGCCACGTGGGCGCGGATGGGCTCGCCGTGGGCCTCGAGGAGCCAGTCGAGGGCGTCCCACCCGAAGGCGCGGTGGACGGCCTCGTCGGCCAGGATCCGGCGCAGCACGGGCACCACGGCCGGGTGCGCCGCCCGGGCCTGCATCTCGCGGAACAGCGGCACGGCGAGCGTCTCGCCGAGGCAGAAGTCGCGCACCACGCCGTCGACGAGGCGGGCCAGGACGGGGCCCTCGCCGCCCGCCAGCCGCGCGGCGTCGAGCGCGACCGGCACGTCGTCGCCGCCGAGCGCGACCATCGCCTGGTGCGACAGCGCGGCGTGATCGAGCTCGTCGCGCACGATCCGGAGGGCGGTGTGCAGCAGCGCCTCGGGGGCGCCGGCGGCGATGGCGCCGCGCAGGACGTCGGCGGCCAGCGCCGCCGAGCGGTACTCGGCGGCGACCCGGTTGCGCCACTCGGCCTGCACCCGCGGGGTCATTCCGGGTCGAGGTGCAGGGACTCGAGCAGGGGCGCCGCGCGCTCCTCGGGGCAGACGATCTCGGTGCCACCGCAGCCCTCCGCGGTGGCGCAGGCGGGCTCGACCCGATCGACCATCGCCTCAGGGCGGCGGGCCATGGGGCTGACCCAGGCCTTGAAGCAGCGGCCGTCGGGGCTCACGAGCAGCACCGGCGCCGGCGGGTTGGTCGCCCCGGGCGGGTGGCCCGACGTGACGGCCTCCCAGGTGGGCAGCGCGGACGTCGGCTCGGGGGCGGGCGCCTCGGGCTCCGGCGCCGGGACGGGCTCGGTGACCGGCTCCGTGACCGGCTCGGTGACCGGCTCGAGCGGCGGCGGGTTGACGTGGACGTCGGGGTCGGGCCCGGTCGGCGAGGTGCGGCTCCCGCAGCCCTCGAGGGTCAGCCCCACCACCACCACGGCCCCCAGCTTGGCGTTCATGCGGACCTCAGCGCGGCGTGGCGGGCGTGGCGGACAGATCGGTGAAGGACAGCCGGAACTTGCGGTCGGCCGAGTAGTGCTCGGCCGCGATCTGCAGCGGGCCCACCGGGACGTAGCCCTCGAAGGTGGTGGTCATGGTGGGCTCGGCGGCGCCGCCCTCGCGGTAGTTCCAGACGACGATGCGCCCCTCGCCGTCGAGGTAGAGATCGTAGGCGTCGCCCGGCGTGTAGCCGCCGCCGCTCGGCGCGTACTGCATCGTCACGAGGTGCACCTGCTCGCCCTCGCCGATCGGCCGATCGACCATCCCGCCGTCGGTGACGGTCAGATCGTCCTTCGCCCACCCGAGGTGCAGCTGCGGCGCGAGCCAGAAGGAGTCGTTGACGAACTGCGCGTCGGCCTCCTTCTCGGCGTCGGTCGCCGGCGCGCCGAAGGTGAAGGTGAGCGCGTCGGCGCCCGAGCCGCGCGTGACGCGGTTGTCGGCCGGGTGCCACGTCCAGCTGCGCGCGCCCTTCTCCTGCCCGTCCCGCTCGACGCGGAACGTGAACCGGATCTCCTCGATCTGGTCGAGCCGATCCCACCCGAGCGGCGCCACGAGGTCCCGGGGACCCGCCGCCGCTGCTGCCAATCCGAGCCAGGTCATCCACATGGGCGCGAGGGTAACCCGCGGGTGACGGCCGCGTGAATCCTGCTGGCCGAGCTGCCGCCGCCGACCTACGCTCGGAGACCTCGGAGGACCGATGCGCGCACTCCCCCTCGTCGTGCTGCTGGCTGGCTGCTCCCGGACCGTGCCCACCAAGACCGACACCGGCACGCCCGTGGATGCCGATGCGGACGCCGACGCCGACGCCGACAGCGACAGCGACACGGACGCCGACGCCGACGCCGATGCCGACGCCGACGCGGACGCGGATGCCGACGCGGACGCGGACGCCGATGCGGACACCGACACCGACACGGGCCCGATCACCGAGACGGGCACCACGATCACCGAGACCGGCACGATCGACACCGGTCCCCGGACCGCTCGGCGTGGGCGAGCTCCTCGCCGGCGACCTCGTCGTGACCGAGATGATGATCAACCCTGCCGCGGTCGACGACGACTTCGGCGAGTGGTTCGAGGTCCTCAACCACCGGGGCGAGGCCATCGACCTCGACGGCCTGCTGATCCGCAACGCCTCCTACTCGCAGAACTTCACGGTGACGGGCTCGCTGGTGCTCGACGCGGGCGAGCGCCGCGTGTTCGGCAACGAGGGCGACCCGGCGCTCAACGGCGGCGTCACCGTCGACTACGTCTACGCCGTGGGCGACTTCCAGCTCGGCAACAGCGGCGACGAGCTCATCCTCGACAACGCGGCCGGCCTGGTCCTCGACCAGGTCGTCTACGACGACGGCACGTTCTGGCTCGACCTGTCCGGCGCCGCCCTGTCGCTCGACCCCGGCCACACCGACGCCGCGGCGAACGACCTGCCGGCCAGCTGGTGCGCGGCCGTCACCCCGTACGGCCTCGGCGACTTCGGCACCCCCGGCGTCGAAAACGACGTCTGCCCGATGACCGACTTCGACGCCGACGGGTACGCCGTCCCCGCGGACTGCAACGACAACGATCCGACGATCCATCCGTTCGCGCAGGAGATCTGGTACGACGGCATCGACCAGGACTGCGCCGGCGACGACGACTTCGATCAGGACCACGACGGCTCCGTCCTGGCCGACGACTGCGACGACACCGACCCCTCCCGGTACCCGGGCGCGTTCGACGTGCCGGGCGACAACATCGACCAGGACTGCGACGGCGCCGACGCCGTGGGCACCGGGGTCACCGTCGCCGATCTCGTCGCCGGCGACCTCGTCGTCACCGAGGTGATGCAGAACCCGTCCGCCGTCGACGACGGCCTGGGCGAGTGGTTCGAGGTCCTCAACGCCACCGCGAACGAGGTGGATCTGGGCGGGCTCGAAGTGTACGACCTCGGGAGCGATTCGTTCACCGTGGGCAGCAGCCTGCTCGTACCGGCCGGGGGACGCGTGGTGTTCGGGATCGACGGCGATCCGCTGCTCAACGGGGCGGTCTCCGTCGACTACGACTACGACGGGCTGACGCTCGGCAACGGCGACGACGAGCTGTACCTCGGCTTCGGCGGGGTCGTGTTCGACGCCGTCGAGTGGGACGGCGGGCCGATCTGGCCCGACCCGAACGGCGCGTCGATGCAGCTCGACCCGGCGCAGACCGACGCCACGGCCAACGACGACGGCGCGAACTGGTGCGAGTCCACCTCGGCGTTCGGCGCGGGCGATCTGGGCACGCCGGGGGCGGACAACGACCCGTGCTGAGGCGCTGCTGGCCGGTCCTCGCGCTCCGGGTCCTCCCGATCCTGGGCCTCGCCGCCTGTGCGACGGGGTCCGGCCCCGACGCGCTGCGCACCGCGTGGCTCGTCGACCAGCTGCTCGACGACAACCGCATCTGGCTCACGCGCGACCCGGACCTGCTCGCCACCAAGTACCGGGTCATGGCCGACGACCCCTACGACTACGTGCGGGGCTCCGTCGCCGTGTTCCTGGCGGACCTCGGCCGCCCGGCGACCGACCGGCCGCGCACCTCGTTCCTGACGGCCGAGGGCGCGGCTGCCGTCCTGCTGGTCGTCGACCCGCACCCCGAGAACGTCGGCACGCTGCTGCCCGGCGAGGGCCCGGGGCCCACCGTCGACGCGCTCGACGTGACCCTGCCCCACCCCGCGCCGCTGCTGCTCGAGATCAACGACTTCGACGGCGCCGCCTTCGGCCCGTACCTCGTCGACGTGCGCCGGGCGCTGCTCGGCCTCGCCACGGCGGTCGACCCGGTGTGCGATCGCGACTGCCGGGCACCCATCCTGACGGCCTGGGCCCGGGGCTACGTCGACGAGGTGGAGGCCATCGCCGACGCCGGGCCCACGCTGCCGCCCGCGCCGCCGCTGGCCACCTGGGGCTACGTGCTCGACCGCCTCCTCGTCGACGCCGCCGAGGAGGGTGCCGAGCGCCAGCGCCTGCGCGAGTGGACCGAGCCCACCAGCACGGGCCTGCGCTTCCGCACCGTCCCCTCCCCCCGCGCATCGGGGGAGGGGATCGTGCCGCTGCGGGGGGACGAGCGGGCCCAGCTCGACCGGCTCCTCGCCGCGTACCAGCGCACGGCGAGCGCGCCGCCGGGGTTCCGCGTGCTCGACCGCGCGCGGCGCTACGGCGGCGGCGTCGCCTCGCTGCCCGCCATCCGCTACGTCGTCGCCTGGGACCGCGGCGACGACGGCCCCGACGACGACGAGATGCTCGAGATCCGCGAGGTGGTGGACCCGCCCGTGGTGCCCGGGCTGATGCCCGTCGTCCCCACCACCTTCGACAGCCAGGCGGCGCGCGCGGTCGCCGCGGCGCGGGCGCTGTGGTCGCGCCCCGACGCCGACGCGCGTCTCGCGGGCCTCTCCGACGGCGCCATGGCGTTCAAGGTGCTGACCGAGAGCTCCTTCGACCAGGCGTTCGATCACCGCAAGCTGCAGGACGACGTCCGCAGCGGTCGGTACGTCCCCGCCGACCTCGAGGCCTGGGGCGCGCTGCTCGGGCGCCAGCTGGCCAACGTCCACGCGCGCAGCGTCACCGTCGACGGGGACCCGGCGCGCGACGCCATCGCCGCCGACCTCGCGGGTCGGGGCGACGCCTTCGTGGCCGAGGGCCTGCGCGACGCCGAGCTCGATCTCGCGCAGGCCCGGCGCGACCACCGCCTGATGCGGGAGGCGCTCGACGCGCTGGGCCCGCTGCTCGGAGCCGACCGATGGTGACCTGGCTGCTCGCTTCGCTCTCCACCGCCTCCGCGGGGCCGTGCCGCGCCGCGCCGCTCGTGGTCGCCGAGGCCATGGGCACCGAGCAGATCGAGGAGCGCCGGTGTGCCTGGATCGACCTCGACTTCGCCGGACGCGCCTTCGCGCAGCTGCCCGACGTGGGCATCGCGCGCGGGCTGGCGCTGCAGCGCACGCGCGCCGAGCTCGGCCTGCGCGCCGGCGCCGACGTGCAGACGCGGCTGGCGCTGCTCACCGCGCGGTCGGGCGGCGACACGGGCTACATCGGGATCAACGGCGAGTCCATCGTCCCGATCCTGCAGATCGCCGAGGCGCGGTGGGACTGGCGCGACACGGGGCTCGCCGTGGCGGCGGGGCTCGTCGACGACATCTGGGTGATGACGCTGCAGCCGACGTGGGGGCGGGTCGACACCCTGCGGCCGCTCGTCACCGACAGCGGGTTCCAGGACCGCTCCGACACCGGCGGCTGGCTGTCGTGGACGGCGCCCGGGGGCCTGTTCACGGCGACCACCTCCGTCACGACCGGCGAGGGCGCCAACCGGCGCGAGCGCAACGGGGGCAGCGACGTGGCCGGCGTCCTGCGGTTCCGCCCCGTGTCCATGGCGTCCGACGCGCCGGTGGACCTGGAGATCGCCGCCTACGGCCGCGAGGGCTCCCGCGGCATCGGCAAGGCGCCCGATCACCGCGCCGGCGCCGCCATCCTCGTGCGCCACCCCTACGTCAACGGCGGGATCGACGGGCTGCTCGGCTGGGGCTGCGCGGCGACGGCGCGCTGCGCCCGGCCGGCGTCTCCGTCTGGGCGAGCTCGGGCGCCGAGGCGCCGCTGGTGGCCGTCGCGCGCCACGATCGGCGCACCGACGACCGCACCACGCCCGACACCGGCACGGCCGTGACGATGCTCGCCGCCGGGCCGCGGCTGCCCTTCGGCGCCGACGGCCCCGCCTACCTGATGCTCGGCTGGGAGGGCCGCACCTTCGCGCCCGCCGCCCGGCCCATCGCCGGCGGCGAGGCCGTCGCCGGCACCGACCTGTTCTTCGTGCAGCTCGGCGCCCGCCTGGTCGCCATGGGGGGCCTGTGACGCGCACCCTGCTCCCGTTGTCCTGGCTGGTGGCGGCGTCCTGCTCGGGGGCGCTGCCGCTGGGCCCCGCCTCGAAGCCCCCCGACGCCGACGGCGACGGCTACGACGTGGCCGGCGGCGACTGCGACGACCACGATCCCGACGTGCGCCCCGGCGGCATCGACCTGCCCGGCGACGGCATCGACCAGGACTGCGACGGCGCCGACGCCACGTCGCTGCCCGCCCGCGCCCTGTCGCCCGGCGACGTGCTCGTCACCGAGGTGCTGCGCGATCCGATCGGCGTGCCCTCCGATCTCGGCGAGTGGTTCGAGATCACGAGCCAGCGCGACGAGCCCGTCGACCTGATGGGGGTCGAGGTGACCGACGGCGTGTCGGACACCTTCCTCGTGACCCTGCCGCTGGTGGTGCCGCCGCGCGGCGTGGTCGTGCTGGCCGGCGGCGACGATCCGGCGCGCAACGGCGGGGTCACGCCCGACCTGCGCTGGCCGGCGGGCTTCGGGCTCGGCAACGGCGAGGACCGCATCTCGCTGCGGGTCGCCGGGGTCGTGATCGACGAGGTCGCCTGGGACGTGACCTGGCCCCGGCTCGACGGCCACGCGCTGTCGCGCGACGCGGCCGGCGTCTGGTGCCTGGCGGGCGACGACGCCGTCTACGGGGTCGGCGGCTGGGGGACGCCGGGCGCCGCGAACCCGGACTGCCCGCCGCCGTTCGGCGGGCTCGTCGTGGCGGACCTGCAGTACGGCGACCTCGTCATCACCGAGGTCATGCAGAACCCCCTGGCCGTCGACGACGACTTCGGCGAGTGGTTCGAGGTCCGCGTGCTCACGGAGCAGCCCGTCGACCTGCTCGGCCTGGTGGTGGAGGACGACACGGGCGACGCGTTCGAGGTGCGGCGCTCGCTCGTGGCCGCGCCGGGCGACAACGTCGTGTTCGGCTCGTTCCTCGACCCGGCGGTCGACGGCGGCGCCCCGGTCGACGCCGAGTGGCGCTGGGACTTCGGGTTGGCCAACTCGGGCGACACGATCCGCCTCCTCGCGGGCACCGTGCTCGTCGACGAGATCGCCTACGACAACGGCGCCACGTTCCCCGATCCCGACGGGGCGGCGATGGCGCTCGATCCCGGCGCCGTCGACGCCGACGCCAACGACGACGGCAGCCGCTGGTGCGTGGCCGCCACCCCCTACGGCGACGGCGACCTGGGCTCGCCCGGCGCCGACAACCCGAGCTGCCCCTGACCTCGCCGGACCGGTAACCGCGCCGTACCCTCCAACCCGCCGCCCCCGAACGACATCCAAGGAGGCAGAACGAAGGGAGGCGTCATGCGGAACCTGTCCATCGAGGGGGGCTTCTTCGGCACGCTGTTCGCGGCGGCGGGGTTCGTGGCCGTGACCACGTTGACCGAGGGCATCGTGCCGATCGTGGTGGAGGCGACGCTGCGGGCGATGCTGTAGCCCGCAGCGCCCGATCAGGCGCGGCGGCGGCGGACCAGCGCGAGCGCGAGCAGGCCGGCGAGCCACCCGCCCGCGCCGCCCGACGCGCAGCCACAGCCGCCCTTGTCTTCGGTGGGGGCGGTGCCGGTGTCGGTGCTGGGGGTCGACGTCGAGGTCGACGTCGTGTCGGTCGTGGTGCCGGTGGTCCCCGTCGTGCCGGTGGTCCCCGTGGTGCCGGTCGTCCCGGTGGTCCCGGTGGTCCCGGTCGTCCCGGTGGTCCCCGTGGTGCCGGTCGTCCCGGTGGTCCCCGTGGTGGTGGAGCCGAGGACGACGTAGTTGGGTGCGTCGCCCTGCAGCGCGCCGTCCGCGTCGATCCAGGAGTCCAGGACGAGCGAGGTGTTCGGGTCGGCGAGCGTGTACAGCAGCGTCGCGCCGAGCGGCCCCTCCACCAGCGGCTGCTGCGCACCCACCCGCAGCGAGGCCGCCAGCGGGTCCAGCAGCGGCGCGTGCGTGCCCGCGTCCTCGATGCCGTTGTTCTCGACCACCCGGTCGACCTGCCACACGGCGTTGTTCGGGTCGAAGACCGCGGCGGGCGAGGCGCCGCCGCAACCGGGGCGCGCGGTGGACGGGTCCAGCGGGTTCACCGGGCAGCCTTCCGCGTCGAACACGAGCAGCGCGGAGCCGAGGCCCGCGTTCGCGTGCACGTAGAACGGCGAGTTCAGCTGGTTGTTCGGGTTGAGCCCGATCTCGGTCTGCAGCCGCGGCCAGTCGAGCGCGGCCAGGTCGTGGTTCCGCAGGTCGGCGTAGAACTGCGCGTAGTCGGCGCCCGCCACGTTGATCATGTCGAGGTTCAGGTGGCAGGCGACGCACTCGCGCACGCCCTCCTGCGTCGCCGTGGGCCGCCCGCGGATGCTGTGGGCCGCAGCCCGGCCGTGCTGCAGGGCCGCCAGCGGCGACCGCCCGGTGGTCGACGCCTGCGCTCCGCTGCCGTTGCGGTTCGACGTCGTCATCGTCGCCGAGAGGTTGCCGTTCAGGTCGAGGTAGCGGAGGAACATCCCCGCCGACAGGCCGGTGGTGCCGATCTCGCCCCGCGGCGTCACGGTCAGCGACGCGAACAGCGGCGACGCGTAGGTCGCCTGGCCGTCCGCCCCCACCGCCACGCGCTCGCCGGTCACCCGGCTGAACCAGTTGGAGGCCGGGTCGTCGTCGTAGGCGATGTCGAGGTGGCAGCCGGTGCAGGTGACGGTCCAGGCGGCGTGGCAGGCGTCGCAGCCGACGGTGTCGAGGTGCGAGAAGCCCGCGGTGAAGATGTTCGGGTTCGTCTGGAGCGGGCCCGTTCCGGTCGCGACGGAGCCGTCGGCGCGGCCCATCGCGTACGATCCGCGCGGCGAGTACACCGGCCGCCCGGTGGACGGATCGAGCACGCCGTTGTCCACGGTCACGTCCTGCGTCTGGCGGACGTAGTGGAGCGCGCCGTCGAGGCGCGAGCGCAGCCACAGGTCGCCGTTCGCGTCCTCGGTGACGTTGCGCAGCGGCTCACCGCGGTCGTCGGTGGCGCAGACCGCGGCGACGCCGTCGTGGTCCAGGCAGGGCAGCGTGAGCGCCCGCTGGTCGAGCGTGCCGTGGCAGCTCGCGCAGCGCACGCCGACCTCCTGGCTCATGCGCGACCACAGCGTGCCGTCGCCGTGCAGGTCGCCGCCCCCGTGGCAGTCGATGCAGCCGAGCCCGGCCTCCTGGTGGACGTCGGGCGGCGTGTCGTCGCGCCCGTCGCCGTCGTAGTCCTCGAAGGCGATGATCTGGGTGGAGAGCAGCCCGTTGTAGGTCTGGTTCTGGACGGCGGGGTCGAACAGCCGCGGATCGGTGGCCGCCGTCGTGAACGAGGTCGGGTTGGCGGGGTACTGCGTGGCGTTCACCAGGTCGGCCGCCGGATCCTGCCGCATCCCCCAGTACTGCAGCATCGTGGCGTCGCCGTGGCAGGCGCCGCAGGTCTGATCGCCGATGCCCGGCACCAGGGCGGCGCCGACGGTCCGCGCCGCGCTGGCGATGCGGTGGGTCGCCGGGTGGGGGCGCTCGGGCGCGATCGGCGCGTCGGGGTCGGCCGGCTCGAAGTGCGGCAGGTTCGCATCGGCGGAGCGGCTCCGGCCGTCCGGCGCATAGGTCATGTGGCAGGCGCTGCAGCCGCTCGCGCGGTAGTCGCCGGTGCCGAGGTTGTCGCCCGCGCTGCCCGCGTGGCAGCTGCTGCAGGTCGTCGAGACGCCCTGCACGAGCACGTCCTGCAGCGGCGACGCGGTGAACACCTGGCGGGTGACGGCGTCGAGGTAGTTGGGCAGCAGGTTGGCGTCGTACGCGGGGTTCTGCCAGATGCCCGTGGCGTCGCCCAGCGCCGCGCGCTCCGGCACCTGCAGGACCTCGCCCACCGCGCCGATCCGCGTCGGATCGTAGACGTAGGCGGGGTCCACGACGGGCCGGTAGCCCAGGTCGGCGGCGGTCCCGGCGAACCAGGTGGCGGCAGAGGGGACGGCCACGTCGACGCCGAGCGCGTACGACGCAGCGGCGGAGTAGATCCCCTGCGCGCCGAGGTGGGTCGAGCGCGGGGAGGCGGTCGCGATCGCGTCGTGGCAGCCGCCCGTGCCGCACCCGCGCCCGGCGCCGACCACGCGGCCGTCGCCCGGATCGACGAACTGCAGGTAGTCGAGGGGCGAGAAGGTCTCGGCGCCGTCGACGTAGTCGGCGAAGCGCTCGACGCCCACGCGGGTGCGCAGGGCGAACCAGCGCTGGGGGTCGAGGCCGTCGCCGATGTCGGGCGGCGTGGGGACGTGGGCGTCCGCGGCGGCGGGGGCCGTCGGGTCGCCGCCGTGGCAGGTCTCGCAGGCGACGGTCGAGAAGGGGTGGGCCTCCTCGAGCCCGGCGCCGCCGGTGCCGACGGGGCAGTCGACGCCGCTGTCGGTGGCGGTGGTGGTGGCGGACGCAGTGGACGCGGTGAACAGCACCGCGACGATGGCTCGTCTCACGGATCCTCCTCGAGGGGTGGCACCCGTCCGCGAGTACCGGGCCGCAGGGCACGTCGAGGGTACGTGGTGTTTCGCCGCGTTTCAGTCGGCGAGCGCGCGGCGCAACCACGCTTCGGCCGCTTCGGCCGCGGACGCCGACCAGGCCTGCAGCACGACGTCGACGTGCGCCGGATCGCCGTCGAGGCGCTCGATCCGGACCTCGCTGTCGGCCTGGCGGTACGGGCACAGCACGGCGGTGCGGCGCAGCGCCTCGCGGGCCTGCGGGCCGTCGGGGGCGGGCGCGCGGACGCGGACGGGCTGCGTGCGCCGGGGCGAGGAGACGGTGACGGGGCCGTCGTCGAGGGCCTGCGCGGGGACGAAGACGATGGCGCCGTCGGGGCGGCGCAGGCGCAGGCGCAGGAAGCCCGCCTCCTCGACGGTGCCCGCCACGTCGCCGACGGTGATCCGGTCGCCCTCTCGGACGCGGGCCCCGAGGATGAGCACCATCCCGCCGAGCGCCTGCACGGCCTGCCGGGCGAGCACGAGGACGGCGCCGACGCCGAACGCGCCCACCAGGGCGAGGCCGACGAGCGGGACGCGCTCCAGCAGCTGCCGCGCGACGAGGCCCGTGACCCACAGCCCGGCGGCGCCGGCGGCGGCGACGCGCAGGCCGACCAGGCGCCGATCGAGGTCGTAGCCGGCGTCGCGGGCGGCGTCGGCCACGCGCGCGACCAGGCGGTAGGCCCCGACGGCGATGGCGAGCACGAGGAGCAGGCCGAGCAGGGCCCAGACGGTGAGCAGCCGGCGGAGGCCTGCACGTCGCGGGCGACGGCCTCGACGAGTGGGTCGGGCGCGGGGGCCGGCGCGACGGGCGCGGGCGTGGGCGGTGGGCGCGGGCGGCCCGAGGAGCGGCGGGCCCCGCCAGGGCGCCGGGGTGGGCTCGGCGCGGCGCCGCGGACGGCGGCGGGCGTCGAGCGGCGGCGGGCCGACGAACAGCCACAGCGTCGGATCGTCGGCGCTCGGGGCGGGCACGGGCTCGGGTTCGGGCACGGGCACGGGCACGGGCTCGGGTTCGGGCTCGGGCCTCGAGGAGGGCTCCGGCGCAGGCTCGGGCTCGCTCG
Source organism: Myxococcota bacterium (assembly GCA_041389545.1). Lineage (GTDB taxonomy): Bacteria > Myxococcota_A > UBA796 > UBA796 > JACKER01. The sequence goes on from JAWKRQ010000012.1 coordinate 99,457, forward strand.
GCTCGAGGCCCGGCCCGCTCCGGCTCGGTCTCGGGCTCGGCGTCGGGCGCGGGCTCGGCCGTCGCGGGCGCGGCGTCCGGGACGGCGCTGGCGCCGCGGTGTCGGCCGGCGGGGCCGGTGCCGGCGCCGGGGCGTCCTGGCCGCGTGCGGTGAGCGCGAGCAGCAGCGCGACCATCACGCGGCCTCTCGGGCAACACGCCCATGAGCGCGAGCTCGGCGCGGATGGCCGGCCCGAGGCGCGGCACCATCGCCACCCGCCGCACGCCCTTCCGCCGCTCCTCGACGAGCCCGGCGTGCAGCAGGAAGCCGAGGGTGCCGCCCACGGCGGCGTCCGTCTGGCCGAGCAGCGCCGAGAGCCAGCGCGGGTCCATCGGGCCGAACCGGGCCAGCGCGCCCAGCACGGCGAGCGCGTCGTCGCCGACCTGGTCGAGGAACGGCAGCTCCGGCGGCGCGGGGGGCGAGGCGCGCAGCACGTCGTCCTCCAGCACCACCGCCTGCAGGTGCAGGGTCGAGGCCGTCCCCGGGTTGCCCCCCGCGGTGCGGGCCAGCGCGCGGAAGTACGACTCCTTCGGGCGGCCCGGGCGGACCAGTCGGTCAGCCGCCGACGCGCCGCGCGGCCGGTAGTCGGTGTCGAAGCCGCCGAGCTGCTCGCGCTGGTCGAAGATGGCCTGCAGCTCGGTCCAGTCGAGCGGCGGCAGCTCGGCCACCCGCCGGAAGACGCGCCGCAGCGGGGCGACCTCCGACAGCAGCGCGTGCGCGGCCGCGTCGAGCGAGACGACCCAGCGCGTCTCGGGGGCGGTGCGGTCGATGACGTCGAGCAGCGCTCGAGCTCCTGCAGCCCCGAGCGGTGGGCTCGAGCCAGCTGTGCAGGTCGTCGAGCAGGACCACGGTGGGCTCGCGGCGCAGCCCGCTCACCACGGTCTGCGCGTCGCCGGACGTGCCGAGCTCGGTGGCGAGCGGCGCACGGGGCCGTCCCGCCGCGACGACCAGGACGGGTCGAGCCACAGCACGCGCGGCCCGACGAGCTGCATCTTCACCATGTTCAGCAGGGAGGTGCACCCCGCGCCGTCGGGGCCGACGAGCAGCGTGGTGGGGGCCGGCACGCGCGGCTCGGCCGACAGGGCGTCCATCACCTGGTCGAGCAGCGCCTGGCGCGCCACGAACAGCCGCCGCTCGGTGACCGGGGCCGGGGCCATCAGGCGGACGTAGACGGGCGGCAGCCCGCGGTGGTCGGGCGCCGCGAGCCACGCGTCGAGGTACTCGCGGATGCCGGTGGCGTCGAGCAGCAGGTGGCCGGACCGGATCTTGAGGTCGAGCAGCGCCCGCTGGTTGGTGAGCGACCAGGCCTGCTCGCCGAGTTCACGGCCGCGGACGGCGGCGCCGAGGCGCGCCGCAGCCGGTCGCCCGCCGATCGCACCGAGCCGCGGACGGTGCGCACCGTCGCCGCGCGGGCGCTGTCGACGGACAGGGCGCGCAGCTGCGCCGTGGCGGCGTCGGTGGCGTCGGTGAGCGCGCGCTCGGCCTCCGCGCACACCGTCGTGATCTCGCTCCGACAGGCGGCTGACCTGGCGCACGCCGCGCTTGACGGCGTCGGCGACGACGGTGCGCCGCTCTTCACCGTCGAAGCCGCCGCGCGCGGCGAGCTCGGTGCCGTACCGCGCGACGGTGATGGCCTCGCGGACCCGCCCCTCCGCCGCGGCGACCAGCTCGCCGAGCGGCGCCAGCGCGGCGTCGACGGCGGGGAGGAGCTCGTCGTGGAGCACGGCCTCGACGACGTCCGCGAACGCGACCTCGCGCACCACGACCTCGCTGGGCGCTTCGCGTGGGCGACCGGGTCTGGCGGGAGACGACGTGGAGGTGCTCGGGCGCGTTCCGCACGACCTCGGCGAGCTCGGCCACCAGCGGCCCTGGCTGCGTGCCGCGCTGGAAGCGGCCGCCACGCGGCGCAGCTCGGTCGCGTGCTGCGGCGTGACCACGTGCTCGATCGTGGCGAGGACGCGGCCCAGGGCCTCGCCGTCGAGCTCGCCTCGCCGGCGGGCTCCAGCACGGCCTCGAGGCGCTGGGCGAGCTGCTGCAGATCGGGCAGCAGCGCGTCGCGGGCCGTGGCGAGCGGCTGCAGCGCGCGCCGGTCGACCGAGCTCTGCAGGCGCGTCACGAACGTCTCGGCGAGCAGGGCGGCGCGGACGGTGTCCTCGGCAGCGGCGAGGCAGCGCCCCCAGGGCTCGGCGTCGGCCACGAGCTGGCGCAGGGCGTCGTGACCTGCTGCTCCACGTCGGCGAAGCGCAGGGCGCGGGCCGGCAGCGCAGGGCCGCCGGCGAGGGCGAGGCGCGCCACGGCCTCGTCGAGGCCGAGCCGGACGGCGCTCGTGAGCTCGTGCTCGGCCAGCTCGGTCCAGCGCTGCGCGATCCGCACGGCCCGCTCGGGCTCGGGCTCCGCCGCCCCCTGCGCGACGGCGCGGACCAGCGCGAGCAGCTCCGCCTCCGCCCGATGGAACGACGAGGCCACGCCGAGCAGCGCCTCGGCGAGCCGCGGCTCGAGCGCGATGCGCAGGGTCAGCTGCAGCGGCACCCGCCGCATGGGCTGCCGGCGGCGCAGCCGCGCGAACCGGCGCTGCCACACCGCTCCCGTCCGGCGCACGCGCGCGCCCCAGCCGGCGGCGGTGCCGAGCGCCATCGCGGTGTCGTCGAGCGGCGCGGCGACGGACCAGCGCTGCCCGCGCAGGCTCGCGCCGATCTCGTCGAACAGGGTGGCCCCGGCGCGGTCGAGCGCGAGGCGCTCGTAGGGCGGCGGCTCCTGCAGCGTCCGCTTGACCTGGCGCAGCCACGGCACACGCTCCCGGGGCTCTGCCGCCACGAGCGCGCCGGCCCGCGCCGCGAGCCCGGCGGCTTGCGGGGCGAGCTGGTCGGCGACGAACCGGCGCACGGCGGCGACCACCTCGGCCGCGGCGGCCTCGGCCGCATCACCGAGCCCCGGATCGTCGAGGCGCGCGGCGAGGGCGCCGGGCTCGGGCAGGGCGTCCGGATCCGGCGCCTCGGTGGGCTCGGGCTCGTCCTCGGCCTGCGGCGCCGGGACGATGCGCGGCGTCGGGCGCACCGGCTGCGGCTCGGCCGCGACGGCGTCCCGGGTCTCGCCCGAGCGGCGCAGCGCCACCGTCAGCGTGACGGGGCCCACGAGCAGGTTCAGGGCCACCACGGCCATCCCCAGGCGCGTGATGGGCTCGGACAGCTCGTGGACGTTCTCGGCGGCGAGGAGCACCAGCCCGAGCGTCACGCCGGCCTGCGGCAGGTAGGTGAGCCAGGCGTTGCCGGCGACGGCGCGCGGCTCGCCCCCGGCCCAGGCGCCGAAGCGGGCGGCGAGCCAGAACGTGGCCGCCCGCAGCCCGACGAGGCCCACCGCGACGGGCAGGATCGCGAGCGTCCCCCGCAGGTCGATGGCGGCGCCCGCCGCCGTGAAGAACACCACGAACACCGGCAGCGCGATGCGCTCGATCGGGTGCAGCAGGTCGTGCTCGTAGGGGGAGAAGTTCCGCACCACGAAGCCGGCGACGATGAACACGAGCAGCAGCTCGAGGTGCAGCCAGTGCGACGCCTCGGCGACGAGCAGGATGGCCACGAGCGCGCTGAACAGCGGCTCGATCCCGACGAAGCGGAAGTACAGGATGAGGAGCACGCCGACGCTGACGCCGGCGCCCACCGAGGCGCCGAGCTCCGTGGCCAGGTGCGTCAGGGCGTGGGTGTCGAAGCCGCCGCCCGACAGCAGGGCGTGCGACACCGGGATGGCCACCGCGAGCGACGTGACGACGACGAGGTCCTTCACCACCGCCATCGCCAGGAGCAGGTCGGAGAGGCGACCGCGTGCGCCCGTGTCGTTGATCACGGCCAGGGCGATGGCGGGCGAGGTGCCGATGCCGAGGACGCTGAACAGCAGCGCCATCACGATCTGCTGCGACGTGTCGTGCAGCCCGAGCAGCCCGAGCAGGTGGAACCCGGCGAACAGCGGCAGCCCGACGAGCAGCGGCAGCAGCGCCAGCTTCGCGACGACCGTGGCGCCCAGCGTGCGAGCGACCTTGCGGATCGCGGGGAGGTTGAGCTCGAGGCCGGCGCTGGTGGCGATGAGGCCCAGCGCCAGCGTGTTGAACGTCGCGAGGTCGGCGACGACCCGCTGCGACAGGATGTCGGAGACCTGCGGCCCCACCAGCGCGCCGGCGAGGATGTAGCCCGTGACCTTCGGCAGGCCGAGGCTCGCGCCGAGCTCGCCCACGGTGAAGGCGGCGAGGAGCACGAAGCCGCAGGCAGCGAGCGTGAGCGGGTCGGCTGCGCCCTCGGCGTCGCCGTGGACCCGCAGGGCGCGCACGCCCCACATCATCGCGAGGGCTGCAGCGAGCACGAGCACCCGGCGGGTGGTGCTCGGTGCGGCGGCTTCGGCTTCGGCGGGGGACGGGGTGGGGGAGCTCACCGGCGCCAGACCTCGGGCGAGAAGATAGCGAGCAACGCGAAGATCTCGAGGCGGCCGGCCAGCATGCAGAAGCTCAGCAGCAGCTTGCCGAGCGCGGGGATGCCGGCGTAGTTCCCGGTGGGGCCCACCGTGCCGAGGCCGGGGCCCACGCTCGACAGGCAGGCGATCGTCGCGCTCATCCCGCTCACGATGTCCATGCCGCTCCAGACCAGCGCCCCCGCCGAGGCCACGAACAGGACGAGGTAGGTGGTCACGAACACGAGCACGCCGGTGAGGACCGTCTCGGGGACGACGGCGTGGCCGAGGCGCACGGCGATGACGGCGTGGGGAGCGCCGTCGTGCGGAGCTCCCGGAGGGCGACCTTGCCGAGGAGCAGGACCCGGACGGCCTTGATCCCGCCCGCGGTCGAGCCGGCGCAGCCGCCGACGAACATCGCCAGGAACAGCAGGAAGCGCACGCCGTCGGGGTAGCTGTCGAAGTCGGCGGTCATGAAGCCGGTGGTGGTGGTCACGGACAGCACCTGGAACGCCGCCTCGCGCACCGTGGCCTCGCCGAGGCCGTGATCGGGCGTGATCGCGACGACGACGGCCGCGATGAGCGCCAGGTTCATCCCGACGTAGAACAGCAGCTCGCTGTTGCGGAGCACCTCACGGACGCGGCCGAGCAGCAGGGCGTAGTACAGGCCGAAGTTGAGGCCCGCCACCAGCATGAAGGCGGCGATCGTCCAGTGGATGGCGGGGCTGTCCCAGGCGCCCACGCTCGCGGTGCGGGTGGAGAAGCCGCCGCTGCCCAGGGTGGAGAACGCGTGGCAGACGGCGTCGTAGGGGGACATGCCCTCGAGCCACAGCAGCCCGGCGCACAGGGCCGTCAGGCCGGCGTAGACCCACCACAGCCGCACCGCCGTCTCGCGGATCCGCGGGCGCAGGCCCTCCGACGGCAGGCCCGGCACCTCCGTCTTGAACAGCTGCTTGGCCCCGACGCCGAGCTGCGGGAACACCGCCACGAACAGCACCACGATGCCCATGCCGCCGACCCAGTGCATGAGGCAGCGCCACAGGTTGGTCGCGCGCGACAGCGCGTCCACGTCGGAGACCACGGTGGCGCCGGTGGTCGTGAAGCCCGAGACGGCCTCGAAGACCGCGCCGAAGGGGTCGGGGATGGCGTGGTCGAGCATCAGCGGGAGCGCACCGACGACGCCGAGGAGCAGCCAGGCCAGCGCGACGACGCCGAAGGCGTCCTTGCGGTGGATGCCCTCGTCGCGGCCCGTGCGTCCGGCGAAGCGGAGCGCCAGGCCGCCCGCGCCGGTGACCAGCACCGTCACGAGGTAGGCGCGGATGGCGCGCCCCGCGCCGTCCGACAGGGCCACGCCGAGCGGCAGCATCAGCAGAACCGTGACCACGGCCAGCATCTGCCCGGTGAAGCCCAGGACGGCGCGAGGGTTCACCGATCCCTCCGCGCGAGGTCGCGCAGCGCGCGCTCGACGGCGGCGAGGTCCCGCGGGGGGCACACCACGATGATCTCGTCGCTGCCCTGCAGCGCCAGCGACGGGCGCGGGGTGAGGACCTGCTCGCGGCGGCTCACGGCCAGCGCGGTGGCGCCGGGCGGCAGCGCCACGTCGGCCAGGGTGGCCTCGCGGAGGGCCGGCGCGGTGCGCAGGTGGGCGACGATCCACGCCAAGCCGGGCAGATCGTGGCGCGCCACGACGCCCGGGGGCTCGATCGCCTCGAGGATCGCGCGGGAGAGCACCTCGAAGCTGCTGGCCGTGCCCTCGATGCCGATGCGGCGGCACAGGTCGGCGTAGCCGTGGCGGTGGACCGAGACGTAGGTGTGGGGCACGGCGAGGTGCGCCTCGCGGTCGAGCTGGCGCACGAGCAGCGTGGTGAGGAGGTTGACCTCTTCGTGCTGCGTCACGGCGACGACGCTGTCGGCCTCGTGGAACCGGATGTCGCGCAGGAACGACAGGTCCGTCGGATCGCCGCGCAGGACGCTGACCTTCGGGAGGTCCGCCGCCAGGGCGTCGCAGCGACGTCGGTCGGGCTCGACGACCTCGGCCCGCTGGCCGCGGCGCGACAGCGTGTCGGCGAGGATCGCGCCGATCTCGCCGCCGCCGACGACCACGTGGCGCCGACCGCGGGCCAGGCCGCCGATGCGGACGAACGCCTCGGCGATCCCGTCGGGGGGACCGGCGAGGAGCAGCGTGTCGCCGGGTTCGAGGCGCGGGGCGCCCTCGGGGGGCCGCAGGAAGCCGTCCCGCGCCACCCCACCCACGACCACCCGCCGCGGCAGCGACAGGTCCTGGGGGGCGTTCCCGCGCGCCGGGTGGCCCTCTGCCACCGTCCACAGGGCCACCTGGACCGAGCCCGCGCAGAACCCGCGCACGTGGGCCGTGTCGGCGCTGGCCATCAGGGTCAGCAGCTCGGCTGCCGTCAGGCGGGTGCTGCACAGGAGGTGATCGATGCCGAGGAGGCCGTGCTCGGCGGGGCCGTCGCCCTCGTAGAACGACGGCTGGTCGACCCGCGCCACCGCCACCCCGGCGCCCATCGAGCGGGCGAGGGCGGCGCCGAGCACGTTGGCGTCGTCGGAGCCGGTGACGGCGATGAAGGCGTCGGCCCCGCCGGCGCCGGCGCGGGCGAGGACGCGGCGCGAGGCGAGGTCGCCCGACAGCACCTGGACGTCGAGCCCCTCCTCCGCCTGCACCAGCGGGTCCTGGCGCTCGTCGATGAGCACCACGTCGTGGGACTGCTGGGACAGCATCCCGGCCAGGTGCCGGCCGACCTCGCCGGCGCCACCGATGACGATCCTCACTGCGCCTCCTGCGGGGGCTCCGCGGCGCGGTGCACGATCTCACCGGCGTCCGCGAGGACGCGGCGGACGGTCGCGTAGCCCACGGCATCGGACACGAGCAGCCCCACCAGGCCCACGGTCAGCACGAGCGGACCGTGCTCGGGGAACACCTGGGCGAAGTTGGCGGCGATCGCCGCGCCGAGCGCGCCCTGCGGCAGCAGCGCGCTGCCGAGGCGGTGGGCGCGGGGCAGGCCCGCGACGAGGCGCGGCAGCACGAACGCGGCCGAGCGCAGCGCCAGCGGGCGGATCCCCAGGTACACCACGACCAGCAGCCACCCGACCGGGGAGGGCGGGCGCCACATCGCCCCCGCGAGGATCATGATGCCGATGAGGGCGGGGGCCTCGAGGCGCTCGAGCGCGTCGCCGACGGCGTCGGCGTGCGCCGACAGCACCGAGGCGGTGAGGCCCGCGATCATGCCCGCCAACAGCGGCGAGATGCCGATGGCGGCGGCGATCCCGCTGGCGAACGTGATGATCGCCACGGTGGCCAGGAAGGCGCGCTGATCGTTCGCCCACCGCCCCACGAACAGGACGAACAGCACGCCGCAGGCGACACCCGACGCGAGCGCGGCCAGCAGCCACTCCGTGGGGGTGAGCGACAGCGACACCGCGCTCAGGCGCGCGCGGGCGAGCGCCAGCGACAGGCCGAGGGCCGCCACGGCCACGATGCTCGACGACACTGCCAGCGTCACCGTCAGCTCGCGGACGGGGCCCCGGGCGCCCGCGCGATCCGCGAGCGAGCGCAACAGCTGCGCATCGCAGACGGCGGCGACCGCGCCGACCGCCACGGCCGGCCACAGCGGGGCCCAGGGGTCGGTGCCCGCCGTGACGAAGCCGCCGCGCAGGCCGTACAGGGCCGCCCAGGTGGCACCGCCCACCGCCGCGACGACCACGGCGCCCGCTGCGAGGCCGACCTCGAGCCCCCGGGCGTCGGCCAGCTGGCGTCGCAGGAGCAGGCCCATCCCGAAGCCCGTGAGGCCGAGGAGCAGGGACAGAACGGGCTGCAGGCTGGTGATCACGCGCTCGTCGACGATGTCGAGGCCGAGCGGCCCCACCGCGATGCCCACGAGGACGTAGATCCCGGCGGCGGGCAGCACGAACCGGCGCCGCAGCCGCCGGAGCAGCTGGCCCGTGACGAAGCTGAACACCAGCACGACGACCAGCACCAGTGTGGTCGAGATGCGCACACCCCCGAGTTCGGGATGCTAACCCGTGGATGCGGGCGCGGGATGTCCGGCGCCGACGGAGCCGTCATGTCCGATCCTCGCTTCACCCTCGACGCCATCCGGCCGCTGGTCGCCCACCAGCGCCCCAGCGGTCGGCACCTCGTGGTGACCTTCCGCTGCCCGCAGTCGGGCCAGCAGGTCAACGCGACCTGGACCGCGCCGCAGCGCAGTGCGATCGCGCAGCAGGTGGCGGCGCGGGCGAGACAGACGGCGTGGTACGAGGCGCGGCGCCAGGTCTACTCGCTGCTCCGGACGGCGCTCGGCACGGGCGTGGTCGGTCGGATGGCCACGGACGTCGCGACGACCGCGATGAACAGCGTGGGCACACCGACGGCGAGCGGGGCGCCTGCGTCGCTGACGGCGGAGGAGCAGGAGGTCGGCCTGGTCGAGGCGTTCCAGAACGTCTCCGGGCAGTTCGCCTGGACGGGGGATCGGTGGGTGCACCGGAGCGCTGCAGCCGAGCGCGCGTCGGCGCTCGAGCGCGCCGTCGAGGCGCAGCCCATGAGCCGCTACGACCGGCTGTTGGCCGCGCGGATGCTGGTGCAGGTGGCCGGTGCGCACGGCGGGGTGGGGGAGGCGGAGCGCGATCATCTCGCCGACGCCATCGACCCGGAGCTCGGGAGCTTGGAGGCGCTCCTGGCGCGCCCGCCGCTGACGCGCGCCGAGCTCGGCGAGGCGACGGCGGGGCCGGTGCGGGTGACGCTGCTGTCGCTCGCCTGGGCGCTCGCGCTCGTCGACGAGCACGGCGCTCCCGAGGAGATCGCCCTGCTGGACACCTTCGGTGAGCAGCTCGGGTTGACTCCTGCGCAACGGCGCGAGGCGCGGGACGCCGCGCGGACCTGGATCGTCGATCAGGCCCTGGAGCGAGCCTTCGCCTGGGGTGGACACGATCAGCACGCTCGAGACGAGGTGATCTCGCTCGGAGAGCGCATCGGGATGGGCCGCGAGGAGGTCGAGCTCGCCGAGGCGCGGTTCCAGAAGCGCCGGGCCTGACGAGCGGGTCACAGCCACGGATCGAGGCTGCGCAGCGGATGGGGGTGCAGGGCGATGGCCTGCGCCATCCAGGGCCGATCGCGGCTCGGCGCCCCGAAGGCGAAGTTGTAGAGGCGCAGGTAGCTGTCGATCCATCGCGGGAGCCACCGGAGGCTCACCCGCCGGTGTACGGCGCGGATCAGTCCCTCGAGCCAGTCGAAGCTCGTGGTCCCGCCGGTGATCGACTTGACGTTGTGCTGTCGCTGCAACGTGGCCGACACCGCGGTCGCATCCACCGAGGCGATGGTGGCGTGGTCGGCGGTGGTGTGCACGACGTGGACCAGCGCCTGGCGGACGCGCCGGAGGAGCGTGAGCGCGAAGCTGCGGCCACCGAGGACGCCGGTGCGGGCGGGCCGTACGTCGAACGGCATCTTCGGCCCGAGACCATAGGTCTGCTGGAAGCCTCCCTGGACGGTGGTCGCCGCCACGGCCCACTTCTGGAGGAGGAGCCAGGCGGTGGACCGCGCCACCCCGAGGCGCTCGGCGAGCTCGCTCGAGGTGGGGAGCTGGCGGTCGAGGAGCTCGTGGAGCTCGCCGCTGGCGTGCCACGTGGTGAGCGGGAGCTTGGACCCGTGGAGGAGGGTTCCCGCGGTGACGGAGGTCTGGCGCCCGCAGTCGGTGCAGCGGAACACGCGGGGCCGGCGGGCGACGCGCTTGCCTTCGGTGTGCTGGCACACGCGGCAGCAGAAGCCGGTCTTCGGCCAGCGGGCGAAGCGGAAGCGGTCGATGATGGCTTCTTCGGTGACGATGACTGGCATGTGGGGGACGTAGCGGGGTGTGGCCGGAGTGGGAAGGGAGGAAATCGTCCTGGCGCCCCAGATTTCCGCGACGTCGTGATGGTGCGGATCCACCAGGCGGGAGGAGGAGTGACCCCCGACCGTCCCAGATGTTCGTGAGACACAACTGACGATGTCGGCTGAGCCGAGGAGACGTACCGAGCGGGTGTTGTGCGTTCCGAACACCCCCAGGGTGTTCGGGAGCCGCAACCCGACGACCGGCGAGCGCTCCGAACCGATGGGCACCTCGCCTTGCGGCTCCCGAACACCTGGGCCGGCGGTCGATCCACCTCTCCTCCGTCCCGCTCCGGCCGTCCCCCGCCGCCCGCGATAGACGGCGCCGGTGACCGACACTCCCAAGCCCGCCTGGGCCGCCCTGCTGGCCGGCCTCGCGCTCTCCGGCGTCGCCGGCATCGTCAACCAGGTCGTCTGGCAGCGCGCCCTGAAGATCTTCCTCGGCGGGAGCGAGACCCTCTCCGCCATGGTGGTCGTCGAGGTCTTCCTGCTCGGCCTCGGGCTCGGCGCCGCCGTCGCCGCGCGCTTCGCCTCCCGCCTGCGCGATCCACTGGTCGCCCTGGTGGGCCTCGAGCTGAGCCTCGCCGCCATGAACACGGTCGTGGCCGTCATCCTCGGGCTGGACCTCACCGAGAGCGTCTACGCTCTCGAGCGGCTGGCCGTCTCCTCGGGGATCCCGCTCCGCGCGGTCTATGCGCTCGCCTCCGCCGCGCTCCTCCTCGCCCCGACGGTCGCCATGGGCGCGACGATCCCGGTGGCGTCCGAGGCGTGCCAGCGTCAGCTCCGCGCGGACTCGCAGCGACTCGTCCCCGTGCTGTTCTTCGTGAACACGGCCGGCGCCGCGCTCGGTGCCGGCTCGGCCAGCGCGCTCCTGCTGCCGATCTTCGGGCAGCGCCGCGCGCTGCTCGTCGCCGTGGCGCTCAACGCGACCGGCGCGCTGCTCGTGGGGCTTGGGCGGTGGGCGGCCGGCGCCGCCCCGCCGCGTGCGCCGGATCCCGTGTCCGTCCGTCGCCGCGGCCTGTCTGCAGAAGAGGTGCTCGGCGGCGTCCTGGGCTTCGTGGCGCTGGGCTACGAGATGGTGCTCTTCCGCATCCTGGCGCTGGCGCACCAGCCGCTCCCCACGACCTTCGCCACCGGCCTCGCGGGCTACCTCCTCGCCTGGTCGGTCGGGGTGGCGGTCGCGGGCGCGCTGCCCGCCGGCGGCAACGCTGTGGCGCTGGTGACGGCCGTGCTGTGCGCGGCGGCACCCGCGCTGTACGCGGTCGACGTCGTCGACCCCTGGCCCCTGCTCGTGGCCATCTCGCTGTACGCGCTGCCCTGCGTCGGGTTCGGTATCCTGTACGGTCAGCTCGTCTCCCGCGCCGCCCGGCGCTGGGGCCGCGACGTCGGGCGCTACGCGGCCGTCAACACGCTCGGCTCCTGCGCGGGCGTGCTGTTCTTCACGCTCGTGGGCTACGAGATCCCCCAGACGCTCGACGCGCTGGCGATCGCGGCGGGGCTCGTCGCCGTGGCGGCGGCGCTCACGCCCCGGGTGCCCGGGCGCAGCGTCGTGGTGCTGCTCTCCGTGGCCGTCGCCGTCGGGCTCGTGGGCCGCGGCCTGCGCACCCCGTACACCGTCTCCGACGCCAGCCGAACCTACTGGGGACGCGACGGCGTGGTCGAGGTCCTCGCCGACGGCAACGTCTGGATCGACGGTCTGTGGCACACGAAGCTCACCGACGGCGTCGACCACATCGGCCGGCCCTACAGCTGGGTGATGGCCCTCGCGGCGGTCCTCGCCCACGGCGACGATCCGCCGCCGACCCGAGCCCTCGTCATCGGCGCCGGCGTGGGCATCTCGAGCGCGACGCTCGCGGGCTACGACGGCCTGCAGGTCGACGGCTACGAGATCAACCACACCCTGCGCCGCGTCCTGCGCGATCACCCCGACCAGACGCTCCACGCCCTCGACGACCCGCACGTCACCTGGCGCTGGCACGACGCCCGCACCGGGATGGCCCTCGACGAGAAGCGCTACGACATCATCCTCTCGGCGCCGCTGTACCTGCGCCAGGCGGGGTCGAGCCTGCTGCTGTCCCGCGAGTACCTGCGGCTCGTGAAGTCGCGCCTCGAGCCGGGCGGCGTGCTCGCCGTCTATTCGAACGAGGGCTCGCCGGCGCAGACCCGCCTGGTCCAGCGCACGCTGGCCGAGCAGTTCGCCTACCGCGAGTCCTGGTACGACGGGATCGTCACGGTCGCGTCCGACGCGCCGATCGCCGTCACCCGCGCCGAGCTCGAGGCGTTCCTCGCCCGCCCGGACCGCCTGGCGCAGGAAGCCCGCTGGCTCGACGCCGATCTCCGCGACGAGGGCGAGCGCGAAGGCCTCGCGAGCCTGTACGAGGGCGCACTCGCGGCGGAGCCCGCGGACGATGGCGGACGCCGCATCACCGACGACGACCCGCTCGTCGAGTATCCGGAGCTCGCCGAGCGCTGGGCGCCGTGAGCGCGCCTCACCGCTCGATGGCGCCGATGTCGGGCATCCCGTCGGCCCGCAGCGTGCCGAAGTAGTCCTCGGGCGGGTCGGGGTCGGCGCCGGCATCCACGAGCGGGCTGTCCGCGGCCGGTGTGAAGTCGAACGCCCGGGGAGGCCACGGGCGCGCCGTCTACGTCGGGGATGCCCTCGAACGCGGGATCCGCGACCACGAGGTCGTCCGGGCCGGCGGGCCACTGGCCGAGCGCGACGCCGAACAGGTTGTGGTCCCCGTGGTGGGTCGCGGGATCGAAGCTCCCACCGGTGTGATCGAAGTTCACCGACAGGATGACGTTGTCGGACAGGTCGAGGTCGGTGAGCTCGGGACCGAGGGACAGCCCGCCGTACCCCCCCTGGCGCACGCCCCAGACGACGTTGTGCACGAAGCGGATCCCGCGCGCGTAGTGCAGGTACACGACGAGGCCCACCTCGGGGGCGTAGAGGAGGTTGTCCTCGAAGACGAGGTCCTCGTTGTACTCGTCCGGGCCGCCCCAGTTGCCGAAGAAGACGGTGGCGGTGCTGCGCACGTCGTAGACGAGGTTGCCCCGGAAGGTGCTCGACTTCACGTCGAACAGCTCGAGCCCGTCGCTGTGGCCGTTGTAGCAGGGGCCGCACCCGCCGTCGGTGCCGCAGCCGTGGAGCGCGTGGACCTCATTGCCCGAGAACAGCAGCCCCGACGAGCCGGACACCACGACGCCGTCGTCCGCGGCGTCGTGGACGACGCAGTCCTCGACGACCACGCCTTCTCCCACCACGTCGAGGCCGGTGCACGCACCGTCGGTGTGCTGGCCGCCGGTCTCGACGAAGGCACCGTCGATGTCGAGCGAGCGGAGCACGACGTCGTCGGCGCGCACCGTGACCGCCGTGCCCTGGAACGCGCCGTGGACGACCACCTCGCGTCCCCGCCCGTCGAGCACGAGCCACGGGCGCGCAGCTCGAGGGCCGAAGCCGACGGTCCCGTCGTAGCTGGCGTCCCAGCCCGCGTCGGTGCCGTGGTCGGCGGCGGTCGCGCGGACGACCGTGACGAGGGCGTCCTCGGCGGCGGCGTCCGCGAAGGTGCGCCCCGGGTAGTCTCCCGCGGCCAGCAGGTAGACGTGCCCGGCCTGCAGCGCGTCGGGGAGGGCCGTCCAGGCGGTCGACCAGTCGACGCCGTCTCCGCCGGGGAGGCCGCCGCGCGGACGTAGTGACAAGGCACCTCGTCGCACAGCACCGGCGCCGTGGTCGTCGTGCCGGTCGTGCCGGTCGTGCCGGTCGAGGTCGAGGGCGAGGTCGTCGTCCCGGACGGATCGCCGCCGCGCAGCGCCCCGCTGTCGACGGCAGACGGGGAAGGCGAGCAGGCGGCCGCGATGAGCATCCACATCCGGCGATGGTACATCACCCGACGTTACCGAGCGGCCCACCTGGAGGGAGCAGCATGTCGGACTACACCCCGCCGCGCGTCTGGAGCTGGGACAAGGCCAGCGGCGGACGGTTCGCGAACATCAACCGCCCGATCGCCGGGCCGACGCACGACGCCGAGCTCCCGGTCGGCGAGCACCCGCTCCAGGTCTACTCCCTCGGGACCCCGAACGGCGTGAAGGTCACCGTGATGCTGGAGGAGCTCGTCGACCTCGGCCACACCGGCGCCGAGTACGACGCCTGGCTCATCCAGATCAACGAGGGCCAGCAGTTCGGCAGCGGCTTCGTCGCCATCAACCCGAACTCCAAGATCCCCGCGCTGCTCGATCGCAGCACGGACCCGCCCACCCGCGTCTTCGAGTCGGGCTCGATCCTGCTGTACCTGGCCGAGAAGTTCGGCGCGCTGCTGCCCACCGACCCCCGCGGCCGCACCGAGACACTGAACTGGCTGTTCTGGCAGATGGGGAGCGCGCCCTACATCGGTGGCGGCTTCGGTCACTTCTACGCCTACGCGCCCCACAAGGACGAGTACGCCATCAACCGCTTCGCGATGGAGGCCAAGCGCCAGCTCGACGTGCTCGATCGCGACCTCGCCGAGCGCCGCTACGTCGCCGGCGACACCTACACCGTCGCCGACATCGCGATCTGGCCGTGGTACGGCGCGCTGGCGAAGGGGCTCGTCTACGGCGCCGGCGAGTTCCTCGCCGGCCACGAGTACACGAACGTCATCCGCTGGACCGACGAGATCGCGCAGCGCCCGGCAGTCCAGCGCGGGCGGCGCGTGAACACGACCTGGGGCGACGATCCCCAGCCCGAACGGCACTGAATGCCGCTGCTCGGCGACACCCTGCCCACCCTCGCCACGGCGCGCCTGCGCCTGCGGCACGTCCGGGCTTCCGACGTCGACCGCGTCGAGGCGGTGTTCGGTGATCCGGTGGCGATGGCGTACTGGAGCCACGACCCGCTGCCCGACCGGGCCGCGGCCGAGGCCTACGTCGGCCAGATCGAGCGCGGCTTCGCCAACGAGACGCTCTACCAGTGGGTGCTCACCGAGGCGCGCGACGACACGCTCATCGGCACGGTCACCCTCGCAGGCGTCGACCGGCGGCACCTCCGCGCCGAGCTCGGCTACATGATCGCGCCGGAGTGCTGGCGCCGCGGCTACGCGACCGAGGCCGCGGGCGCGGCGGTGCAGTTCGCCTTCGACACGCTCGGGCTGCACCGCATCGAGGCCGACATCCACCCCGACAACCACGCCTCGCGCGGCGTGCTGGTGCGGCTCGGCTTCCGGGCGGAGGGGCTGCGCCCGGAGCGCTGGTTCACCGGCGGCCAGTGGAGCGCGAGCGAGCTGTACGCCCTGCTGCGGCCGGTCAGCAGAGCAGGATGAGCAGGATGATCCCGGGGATGATGCCGAGCACGAACCCCAGCACCACCGCGATGACCTCCCCGGTCGAGTAGTGGCAGGATCCCGCGGCGGCGCGCGCCTCCAGGGCGGAGAAGTGCGAGGCGACCTCGGCCTGCGACTTCGACGCGCGCACTCCGGCCTCGAACGACTCGAGGTCCACCTGGCGCTCCCGGAGCTCGGCGTCGCCGGGCACGAGCTTCATGGCCTGGTCGACCGCCCGGTGCGAGGCGCGCACCTTCTTGAGCGCCATCTTCCGCGCCTCCGCCGGGCTGTCGGCGCCCTGCAGCTCGCGGGCGAAGTCGGAGAGCTCGGCGCGCTGCTCGACCGTGGGGCACTGGGGCACGGCGAGTGCGGGTGTGGGCGCCAGCAGGGCAGCGAGCACGAGGGTGCGCAAGGTCATCGGGGGCTCCGTGCGTGGTGAAGTTTCACCCGCACACGTAGGTACCCGCGATGAACAATGCAATATCCTTCAGCCGAGGACCTCGCGGATGGCGCGCCCGGCGATGTCGACCAGCGCGTGGGCCTCGTCGAGCGACAGCGACAGCGGCGGGTTGAGCACGAGCGTGTCGCCGAGCGGGCGGGTGATGGCGCCGAGCCCGCGGGTGGCCATGGCCACACGGTGTCCGACCGTCTGGTCGGGGGGGAACGCCGTGCCGTCGGGCTGGGCGAGCTGGATGCCGACCATGACCCCGCGGTGGCGGATGCTGGTCACCCAGCGCAGCGCGCGCAGCTCGGCCAGCGCCTCGCCCAGCGCGTGCTCGAGCCGGCGGACGTGGCGGAGCACGTCGTCCCGGTCGAACAGGGCCAGGCTCTCCAGCGCGACGGCGCACGCCAGCGGGTTGCCCGTGAAGGTGTGGCCGTGGAACAGCTGCCGATACGCCGCGGGCTCGGCGAGGAAGGCGTCGTAGACGGCATCGGTGGTCAAGGTCGCCGCCAGCGGGAGGTACCCGGCGGCGATCCCCTTGGCGAGGCACAGGAAGTCGGGCGACAGGCCGACCTGCTCCATGGCGAACAGGGTGCCGAGGCGCCCGAAGCCGACGGCCACCTCGTCGGCGACGAGCAGCACGCCCGCTCCCGCGCCGCCTGGGCGAGGGTCCGGCAGGTAGGCCGCGGAGTGCATCCGCATGCCCGCCGCGCCCTGCACCAGCGGCTCGAACACGAAGGCGGCGAGCGTGTCGCCGTGCAGATCGAGCAGCGCGAGCGCCTGGTCGAGGCGAGGCCTGCTCCTCGTCGCCGGCCGGGCAGGCGGGGAGGAGGCCACCCGTCGAACAGCAGCGGCCGGTAGACGCTGTGGAACAGGTCGATGGCGCCGACCGAGACGGCGCCGATGGTGTCGCCGTGGTACGCGTGGCGGAGGGCGGCGAAGCGCGTCCGCTGGGTGTCGCCGCGGTTCGCGTGGTACTGGAACGCCATCTTCAGCGCCACCTCGACCGAGGTGGAGCCGTTGTCGCTGTAGAACACGCGCTCGAGGCTCCTCGGGCGCCCGCCGGGCGAGCTCCGCCGCGAGCGCGATGGCGGGCTCGTGCGACAGGCCGAGCAGCGTGCTGTGGGCGACCTTGTCGAGCTGTGCCCGCAGCGCGCGGTCGAGATCGGGGTGGCGGTGGCCGTGGACGTTGGTCCACAAGCTCGACACGCCGTCGAGGTAGCGACGCCCCTCGACGTCGACGAGGACGTTCCCCTCGGCGTGATCCACGACGAGGGCGGGCCGGCGGCCTCCCAGGCCTGCTGCTGGGTGAAGGGGTGCCACAGGTGGCGGTGATCGAGCTCGGTCAGGGTCGCGGCGTCCATGCGGCGGCCCCTATCCGGCGGTCAGTCCCCGCGCAGCGCATCCACGAGCTCGGACTTCGACATCTTGCTTCGACCGCTGATCTTGCGCTGCTTCGCCAGGTTGTACAGCTCGTCGCGGGTCCGGTCCTCGAGCGCGTGTTCGGGTTGCCGGTGCCCATCGTACGCTGGTTCTGGGTCCGGCCCTCGCGGCGGCGCTGCTTGTTGACGGTGCGGGCGGCGATCTCCTCGGCCCGGTCCTCGCCGCGCCCGCGCTTCTCCTCGCTGTCCTTGACGTGCTCGTACTGACGCTCGTCCTTGTCCGACCAGGACTCGGGCATGTTCCCTCCTCGGGCTGACGCCCACCCGATCCGTATGCATCGCTGCACGGAAAACACGAGCTGCGGATCCGCGGGCGGTCGGGCACAACGGGGGCCCTGGAGGCCGCTCGTGTCCCGCACCGTCCCCGCCCTGCTGATCGCGCTCGCCGTGACCGGATGCCGCCCCGGATCCGCCTGCATCGGCAAGTGCGACGAGGCGTCGACCCCAGCCACCGACCCGTCGACGGCTCCGACCACGCCCACCGTGCCCACCGGGCCCGCCACGAGCACGTCCGAGGTCCCGACCGTCTCGGTCTGCGACCCGTCCGACACGCTGTCGGTGCTCGACGTGACGCCGATCGACGGCCCCATCGCCACCGACCGCGCGCTGCAGGTCCGGCTCAGCGAGCCGGCCACCGTCGCCGCGCTGTGCACGCTCGACGCCGAGCCCGGCGAGCGCCACCTCGTCGTGTCGGACGTGTCGGCCACCGACCACGAGCTGCGCTTCCAGGGGCTCCTCCCCGACGGCGCCTACACCTGCCAGGTCGCCCCCACCTGCCCGACGATGGTGGGCACCCCGGCGACGGTCACCGTCACCGCGGGCAGCGCGCCGCCGCTCCCCACCCTCGAGGTCGAGGTCGACCCCACCCTCGGCATGACGGGCTACTGGACGCTGCTCACGTTCGTGAACGGAGCCTGCAGCGCCAACGGCCGCTACATCGCCCTGTACGACCCGATGGGCGTCGCCCGCTGGTGGTACGCGCTGCCCGACAGCCTGTGGATCGACGTCGAGGCCCTGTACGATCCGGACGACCACACGATCGTCTGGGGTGGCGGCGAAGGTCCGGACGGTCGGGCGCGGATCGTCGACCTGTGGGAGGGCGAGCAGTACGCCACCGCCTGGCCCGGCTGGGAGGACGACGACTTCAGCCACGACGCGAAGCGCCTGCCCGACGGCCGCCTGCTCACCCTGCAGTACGAGCCGAACAGCGCCGGCGGCCCGCAGTTCATCGGCTTCCGCGTGCGGGTGCACGATCCCGACGCCCTGAGCATCGACGTGGATCTGCCGAGCCAGCGCTACGTCGACGAGGGCGTGCTCGAGCCCGGCGACGCCTCCCCGTTGGGCAACGACCCGTACCACGCGAACTGGGTCGACCTGGAGGAGCAGGCCGGCGAGGACCGGCTGTTCGTCAGCCTGTGCTTCGACTGGTCGATCCTGTCGCTCGACCCCGCCACGGGCGACGTGCGCTACCGGCTGGCCCGCGACGAGGGCTGGACGGTCCTCGACGAGTCCGGCGCCGAGATCGGCGAGGATGCGCTGCCCCAGTGCACCCACGGCGACGAGGTCACGGGCGACGACACGCTGCTCGTCTACGACAACGGGCAGGGGCGCGGCTACAGCCAGATCGCCGAGTGGGCCGTCGACCCGCAGACCCGCACGGCCCAGCGGCTGTACCAGTGGGACGAGCCCGGCTGGCACGAGACCACGCTCGGCGACGTCGACGTGCTCGCCGGCGACCGCCTGCTCGTGACGGAGGCCCACGCCGACTGCTGGTCCCCCATCGGGGTCGACTTCTCGCAGATCGTCGAGGTGGACCGGGCGACGGGGGCCGTCGCGTCGCGGATGACGTTCCCCGCGCAGGGCGACACGACCTACCGGGCCGAGCGGTACGGCGGGTGCGAGATGATGTCCAGCGTCCGCGCCTGCCCGGCGCTGGGTGAGCTCGCCGACGCGCTCGCGCCGGCGGTGGGCTGGTAGTCAGCTCCTCGGCAGCACGAGCACGCCGCAGGCGATGGGCGTGCCGGCGCTCCCGTCCGCCGCGGTCGGGTCGTTGCCGTCCGCATGGACGACGACGGCGCGGCCCTGGAGCTTGCCCACGGCCGAGGCCGGCAGACCGGTCACGACCACGTCGGACAGCTCGGCGCGCCCGTCGGGGCCCGGCACCAGCTCCCCGAGGTCCCCCTCCACCTTCGAGTCCGGCGAGGGCCGGCGGACGGCGAGCTCCTGGCCGTCCCCGCGGTCGACGGCGACCACGCCCGGCGTCTCCCGCGGATCGCGGGCGGGGGGCGGACCGGCCGGCGGGGCGCCGCTCGGCGCCACGGCCGTGCCGATCTCCGTCTGCGGCGGCTCGCTGCCGGCCTCCCGCGGCAGCTGCGCGAACGACAGGTGGCCGCCCGCGCTGCCGCCCGCCGGGTCGCTGCAGTCGCCACGGACGTGGACGTGGAAGGCGTGGGGTCCGGGCGGCAGCCCGTCGATGTCGGCGGTCAGGACGACCTCGCTGCCGCGAGGCGTCAGGGTCACGCGGCCGCGCACGTCGGCGTGGTCGGCCGTGCCGGTCACGGTGGCGATCAGCGGCCCCTCGACGGCGCCCTCCTCGAGGTAGCGGGCGGCGTCGCGCAGATCGGCGGGGGCCGGGGTGGGCGTGCGGTCCTCGAGCTGATCGGAGCGGGTGGCGGGTTGCAGCTCGGGCGTGGTGCCGTTGTTGGGGATGCCGCAGGCCTGGAGGGCCAGCGCAGCCAGGACGGTCAGCATGAGAGTCTCCAGTTGCAGGCTCTCCATGGTGAGAGCCGCCACCGGGGACGTATGCAACGTTGGCGACCCGGTCCGCGGATCCGCGCCGGGTGACGCGGATCCACGGGCCGAGCCGCACGGAACCTGGAAGATTGGTGCGTGACCGCGAGCCGATTCTCACGGTCGCCTTGGGGTGTAGCTCACCGTGCGACCGGTTCACTCGGACCTTCGTCGGACGTCGCGCGCCCGATCGGCCCGAGGGCGTCGCAGATGCGATCCAGCTGCTCGGCGGTGTGGGCGGCGCTGACGGTGAAGCGGATCCGCTCGGCCCCCGCCGGCACCGTGGGCCAGCGGATCGGCGGCGCGAACACCCCCGCCGCGCGCAGCCGGGCGGCGTGGGTGGTGGCGGCGGGGCCGGTGACCACGGGCACGACGTGGTGCTCGCCGAGCGGGGACCAGCCGAGGTCGCGCAGCCCGGCCCGCAGGCGCGCGACGTTGTGGTGGAGGCGCTCGCGCAGAGCGCCGTCGGCGGCGCGGCGCACGCCGGCGAGGGCCATGGCGGCGACGGGCTCGGGCAGGGCGGTGGTGAAGATGAAGCTGCGGCCCGCGTTGACGAGCAGCTCGATCGCCTCGGGCGGCCCGGCCGCGAAGGCACCCGCCGCGCCGAACGCCTTGCCGAAGGTGCCCACCACGACGTCGGGCGCCACGCCGAGCATCGCTGCGGCGCCGCGCCCCCCGGGCCCGAGGCAGCCGACGGCGTGCGCTTCGTCCACCACCAGGCACGGCCCGCGCGGGTACGCGGCGAGCGGCGGGACGTCACCGTCCATCGAGAACAGGCCCTCCAGCACCAGCAGGTCCACGTCGGCGGGCACCGCGTCGGGCCGTGCGTGCGGCACGACGAGGCGCTCGGCGCGCGACAGCCGCAGCCCGTCGATGAGGGAGGCGTGGTTGGCGGCGTCGGAGGCGACGCGGAGGCCCTGCTCCCCGAACGTCGACATCACCGCCAGGTTGGCGAGGTAGCCGCTGCCGAACAGCACCACGTCGCGCTCGAGCCACGCCCCCACCGCCTGCTCCAGCGCCCGGTGCACCGGCCGCGCGCCGCTGATGAGCCGCGACCCGCCGCTCCCGCCGCCCGCCGCGGCCGCCCGCACCTCGGGATCCCAGGCCAGCCCGAGGTAGTCGTTGCTGCAGGCGACCACGACCTCGTCGCCGTCGAGCAGGGCGGTCGTCGGGCCCGTCGGGACGAGGTCGACGATGCGCCGCGTGCGGCCCGCGGCCTCGATGGCGGCCAGGCGCTCGGCCCAGCGGCTCCGGCTCACCGCGGCGCCCCGACCAGGCGCAGCAGCCCGCGCAGGACCCGGCGGGTGCCCGCCGCCATCGGCCGCAGCGCGGGGACGCTCGCCAGCGGCACCCAGCTGGCGTCGATCCCGGCCGTCCGGACGGGCGCCGTGGGCGCGGCCAGCGGGATCACGTAGTTGTCGAGCCGGAAGACGCGCCGGGCCTCGGGGTCGCCCACGTGGACGACCTGGTGGAGCAGCGGCGCGATGCCGTCGGCGCGCACGCCCGTCTCCTCGTGCAGCTCGCGGACCGCGGCCTCGAGCGGCCCCTCGCCCGCCTCGAGCTTGCCCCCGGGGAAGGCCCAGTAGCCCTCCCACGGCGGCAGCAGCCGGCGCCCGATCAGCACCCGCTGCCCCACGAGATCGAGCGCGCACACGCTCGCGGCCGCCACCCGGTCGGGCAGCGCGCTGGGCGGTGCGAGCCGCGCCACCGCGCCCTCGCGCGCCGCGAGCCGGAAGCCCCGCTCGCCCCACCAGGCCGCCACCGCGCACGGGTCGGCGATCACGGCGGCTTCGCCTCGCTCGTCGAGCTCCGCGGCGAACTGGTCGCCGAGGCCCGCGCCGCGGCGCTCGGGGAGCAGCCACAGCGAGGTGCCCTCGGCGTCGCCCACCGAGACCCGCGCCGTCACGCCGACGACCTCGCCGCCGACGAGCAGCGGCCGGGCGTCGGGCAGCGCCGGGAGGCCGAGCGCGTCGAGGTGCGCGCGGTGCGCGGCCAGGACGCCGTCGCGGGCCGCGACCCGCGCCAGGCCCTGCGCGACCAGCTGCTGCGCCACCTGCTCCGTGGTGCCGCGGTGCTCGCTCGCGCCCTCGGCGGTCACCAGCCGGATGGGGTGGGCGTCGGCGCCGATCCGCTGCAGGTCGTTCGCCACCACCAGGTCCAGCCGGTCGCGGACGAGGTAGCGCCGCGCGGTCTCGTCGAGGACCTCGTCGCCGACCCCCGACAGCAGCTTGAACCCCACCAGCACGGTGCGCTCGCCGCAGCGCTCCCTGAGCGTGCCGAGGAGCTTCGGGTTGCGGTGCATCACGATGGTGAGCGTCTCGGCGTCGGACGACAGCTTCCCGGCCGCCGGCGCCGGGCTGTAGTCGCTCACCGCGGCGGCCATCAGCAGCAGGTCGACGGGCGCTCGCAGCGCCTCGGTGAGCGCCCGGTCGAGGTCGGCGAAGCTGCCGAACGGCACCAGCCGGGCCCGCGGATCGAGCCGCTCGGGGTGGTCGGCGAGCTGCTGCCCCGCCAGCACCACCACCTCGTCGACCCCCGCGGCGAGCAGCGCGTTGGCGATCGCCGCCCCGAAGCGCCCGGTCGAGCGGTTCGTCACCACCCGGACGTCGTCGATGGGCTCACTGGTCCCGGCGGCGGTCACCACGGCGCGCATCCGGCCCCGTACCCCGCGGGCGCGCCTCAGTCGCGGCGCGGCCCCCGCGCGCGGGCGGGCGCCCCCACCGCCGTGGGGGTCGCGCTCGGGTCGGGGACGCCGTCGAGCTCGGGGGAGAGGCCCGAGATCTCGGTGCTCGACCCCTCGCCGTCGCCCGTCTCGTAGTCGAGCCAGGTGGGCTCGGGCTCGTCGGACGCGCCGGAGCGCGAGGGCACCGTCTGCAGGTCGATGCGCGCGGCCGCCTCGGTGATCAGGGGCGGCGCGTCGGCGGGATCGGCCGGCAGGCGCTCCTGCACGGCCGCCAGGTCGTCGTGCAGCGTCTGCAGGTCGGCGTGGCGCTGCTCGCGGCTGAAGTGGGTGGCGCGGGCCAGGATCGGGCACAGCGGGCCCGGGATCTCGTCCTCGAACGGATCGGTGCGGAACGCGTAGGGCGGGACGGCGCCGCGCAGCAGGAACCACAGCGTCGCGGCGATGGAGTACACGTCGGCCCGCAGGTCGACGTCGCGCGCGTGGTCGCCCTGCTCGGGGGCCATGAAGCCGAAGGTGCCGATGCTGGTGCCGGTGCGGGTGAGCGGCCGCTCGTCCATCGCGCGGACCTGGGCGATGCCGAAGTCGCAGACCCGGACCCGGCCGTCGGCGCCGATGAGCACGTTGTCGGGCTTCACGTCGCGGTGGACGACGCCGATCTGGTGGGCGGCGCTCACGCCGAGGCACACCTGCCGCGTCACGTCGACCGCCCGCCGCGGCGACATCGGCCCGTGGCGGCGCACCCAGCTGCCGATCGAGCCGCCCGGGGCGAACTCCGTCACCAGGAACATGCTGCCGTCGGTGATCCCCCAGGTCATCACCCGCAGCACGGCCGGGTGGACGATCTGCGACATCGCCTCGCACTCGCGCCGGAAGCGCTGCCGCAGGTCCTCTCGCACCGCGAACTTCGGCGCCAGCACCTTGATCGCCACCCACAGCCCCGAGCGGTTGTCGCGGGCGAGGTGCACGACGGAGGTGCCGCCGCGGCCGATCTCCCGCACCAGCCCGTAGCGGCCGCCGGCGAAAGGGATGGCCCGGGCGCGGCCGACCGGGTGCGATCCGGTGCCGAGGTCGGGCAGGTCCTGGCTTGCCATCCTGGTGCGCTCCGTGGTGCAGCTTACAGCACGGCGGGGCCGATCGTCGAATAGGCTGCGGGAGGGGGGCGTCCAACCGACGATGCACGCTTTTCTTCGCGACGGAGTAGGGGCCTCTGCGTCGGCGGCCATCGCGTCGGCGTTCTACGGGGGTCCGCTGGTGGTGGCCCTGTTCGTGGGTGGCGGCGGGCCGACCGCGGCGCCCTCCGCACCCGACGACGGGCGCGGCGACCGCACGGTGGCGTTCCTGCCGCTCGACGATCCCTTCGAGGCCGACGTCGACGACGGCGAGGCCCTCGAGGCCGAGCCCGTCCTGCCGCCGTCCGACGGCGCCGGCGACGCCCTGGCGCTGCCCGGCGGCGCCGCGGGCGAAGCTGCCGGCACCGCCGACGTCGACGCCGAACCGGGCGGGGAGGGGGCCGGCAGCGGCGCGGGCGACGGCGAAGGCGCCGGCAACGGGCACGCCGAGCCCGCGCGCCGCCGGGTGGCCTCGAAGCACCGCAAGAAGCGCTGCGACACCGACAACCCGCACATCAAGCCCGGGCGGGACGGCGTGGTCGAGATCGACCGCAGCCTGGTCGACGCGTACACGAAGAACCTCGAGTCGTTCATGTCGCTCGGCTACAGCCGCCCGCAGGACAACGGCGAGGTGAAGGGCTGGTACATCGGCGGGTTCGGCTGCAACAGCCCGGTCCACGAGGCCGGCTTCCGCCGCGGCGACGTGCTGCTCACCGTCAACGGCAAGCGCACGCGCAACTGGGTCGGCGTGTTCCTGCTCTACCAGAAGCTCAAGAACAAGGACGAGTTCGAGATCGAGCTGCTGCGCCGCGGCGAGCCGATGACCCTGCGCTTCCGCGTCGTCCGCGGGTAGCGGTGCTACAGGGCCCCGATGGGCAAGCCCGCCACCGTCCTCGCCATCATCGCCACCGACGGGACCTTCGAGCGCGCGGACTGGCGCGGCCGCGAGGTCTGGTCCGGCAAGTGCATCCACTGCAACGCCAGGCTGCACGTCGGGCTCGACGGCGTGCCGATCAGCCGCGCCACCGTCGAGCACATCGTCCCGCGCACGCACGGCGGCACCGACGCCCTCGACAACCTGGCGCTCGCCTGCGCGCGCTGCAACGGCGGCAAGGGCAGCCGCCTCGACGTGCGCGATCGGGACGACCCGCAGCTCGTGGCCGTCGTCGAGCGGCTGCAGGCGCGCCGGGCCGAGCGCTGGCGGCTCGACCCCGACGCCGTGCCGCTGGAAGCGAGCGAGGCGGCGGCGCTGCGGCCGCTGCTCGTGGTGGACGGCGCCAACGTCGTGGGGTCGGTGCCCGACGGCTGGTGGCGCGATCGCCGCGGCGCCGCCGAGCGGCTGCGCGACGCCCTGGTGCCCGTGGCGAGCGAGGGGCTGGCCCGCGGCCCGGTGCCGCTGCACCGGCCCCCGTCGACGTGGTGCTGGTCGTGGAGGGCAAGGCGCGCGGCGTGGCGTCGGTGCCCGGCGTCGACGTGGTGTCGGCGCGCGGCTCGGGCGACGACGCCATCGTCGCGGTGGTCGCCGAGCGCGCGCCCGGCCGCTGGTGCGCGGTGGCGACCGCCGACCGCGGCCTCATCGCGCGGGTCACCGCGCTCGGCGCCGAGGTCGTGGGGCCGCGCTCCGTCCGCTGAGCCCGCACAGGACGGCGTCCGTTGACGTTGCCGCCGGCCCTCGTGTAGATGGGCACCATGGACATGAACGTCGACCACCCTGCCATCGTGCAGGTGACCGGGCGCTTCGGCTACAGCCGCTACTACACCTACGGCTTCCTCACGGGCGGCGCGGAGGCAGCGGTCAAGCTGCCCCTCGGCGGCCTGCAGGCGGTCGCCGGGGTGGAGGTCTACAGCGTCAACCGGCGGCCGCCGCCCGACGTGGCGCTGGAGCTCGGCATCTACAGCGAGTGGCAGCAGGTGGTGCCCGTCAACCTGGGCGTGCTCTACGGCTTCCAGATCTCGCGCCTCGAGCCCTACGTCGGGGCCGACCTGGTGATGGCGCCCGTGCTCAAGGACGACGACGGGCAGCACTTCGCGTTCGGCGGCCGCGCGCGCGCCGGGCTCGACGTGATGATCGTGCCGCACCTCGGCGTGAACGCGAACCTGGCAGCCGGCGCGTGGAGCGGCGGCGAGTGGGACCAGATCGACGAGACGCTCGGCAACGGCGGCCCCGTGGTGCAGCTGTCCGGTGGGGTCTTCGTCGGCTTCTGAGGGCGACAGCGACGCCGACGAGCCGTCCGAGCCGGTCGGTCCGGATTGGTGCATCTACGAGACCACCGACTGGCGCGCGGCGGTCCTCGGCCTGCTGCGGCAGCGGGGCCTCCTCCGCCGCGACCTCGCCCAGGCGCTCGACCGCTCGACGAGCTGGCTCAGCCTGGCCCTGCGCGGCGACCGCGAGCTCGTCCCCGAGCACCTCGAGCCGATGGTCGCGCTGTTCCGCCTCGATCCGGAGGAGGCGGCGTACCTGAGCGCGCTGGTGGACCTGACCGAGCGCTCCCCCCGCGCCCGGCGCGCGGCCTGGGCCGCGGTGTCGGCCATCCAGCGGCAGCGGGCCGCGGCCGACGTCCCCGTGGAGGTCGTCGCGGCGTTCGCCCACTGGCACGTCGCCGCCATCGCCGAGCTCGCGCGCTGCGACGGCTTCCGCGCCGATCCGGTGTGGATCTCGCGCACGCTGCAGCCGCGGATCGGCGTCGCCGCCGCCCAGGAGGCGCTGACCCGCCTCATCCGGCTCGGCCTGCTGGTCCCCGACGACGAGGGCGGGCTGGAGGCCGGGCCGCGGACCTGGTCGCCGTCGGACCTGCCGGAGGGCCCGGTGTCGGAGGCCGCCGCGGTGCTGCACGACTCGGTCCTCGAGCTCGGGCGCTCCGCGCTGCGCGCCTTCCGGTTCAACGAGCGGCACCACGCGAGCCTCGTCCTCGCCCTCTCCGAGGCGCGCCTGGGCAACGTCCAGGCGCTGCTGCGCGAGCTCGAGCGGCAGCTGGTGGTGGCCGCCGAGGAGGGTTCGGCCGCACCGAACCGCCTGTACCTGCTCGGGCTGCAGATCTTCCCGATCAGCCTCTACACCGACGCCGACCCGCCGTCCGACGAGTGACCCGGCCGCAGGCCGAGGTTGGGGTTGCCGATGTAGATGACTTCCGCGCACGACGGCAAGGGGACCTCCGGACCCGCGTCGACGGATGAGGTCGCCGGATCGGACGTCCGTGCGGTCACGCGGCGCGAATCAGCGCGCGGACGACCTCCGGCGGCGGCTGCTCGCGCCATCGGATCAGCAGATCGCGCGTGGTGCGGCTGGTGGCGATGCAGCGGCGACAGAGCGGGTGGGTGGGCTCGGGCAGCGCGACCACGGCCTCCGGCGCGCCGGCCTCGAGCAGCCACGCGAGCGCATGGGGCTCGTGGCGGCGGCGCACGTCGGCGACCAGGGCCGACCAGGCGGCGGCGGTGGGGTTGGCGGGGGTGGGAAAGGGGACCACGGGGACCTCCCGGTCGCGGCGCCCGTGCGCCGCACCGAGGGGACGGTCGAGCGTGCCGGATCGGACCGGACGCCCCCCGGGGTGAGACCGCGTGTAACGGGAGGCACCTCCCCGCTCGCAACCGGTCGGCGTCGGAGATAGCCACCGCCCGGGAGGCGCGGATGCCGGAGATCGAGGACGACCGGACGGGCATGAGCCCCGCGACGCTCCGTCGCGCGGTGGTGGACCACCTGCGGTTCACCCAGGCAAAGACGCTCGCGTCGTCCACCACCACCGACGCGTGGCTGGCGCTGGCGCACGCCGTCCGCGATCGGCTCGTCCACCGCTGGATGAGCACCGCCCATCGCTACCACGAGCGCGACGTGAAGCGCGTGAACTACCTGTCGGCCGAGTACCTGCTCGGCCGCCAGCTCGAGGCCAACCTCCTCACGCTGGGGGTGCGCGAGCTCGCCGAGGAGGGGCTCGCGTCCTACGGCGTCGACCTCGAGCGCGTGCTCGACGAGGAGCTCGACCCGGGCCTCGGCAACGGCGGCCTCGGCCGCCTCGCCGCCTGCTTCATGGACTCGCTCGCCACGCTCGAGCTGCCCGCCATGGGCTACGGCATCCGCTACGAGTTCGGCATCTTCCGCCAGAGCATCGTCGACGGCTGGCAGGTCGAGCAGCCCGACGAGTGGCTGCGGCGCGGCAACCCGTGGGAGATCCCGCGGCCCGAGTACACGATGAGCGTGCCCTTCGGCGGCCACGTGGAGCAGGGCGTCGATCCCGACGGGCAGTTCCGGGTGCGCTGGCGCGAGGCCTACCGGGTCCAGGGCGTCCCCTACGACATGCCCGTCGCGGGCTTCGGCAACAACACCGTCCACACGCTGCGCCTGTGGTCCGCCCGGGCCTCCGAGCAGTTCGACCTCGCCGTGTTCAACGACGGCGACTACCGGCGGGCGGTGGAGCGCAAGGCGCTCGACGAGGCCATCTCCAAGGTGCTCTACCCGAAGGACACCTCCACCGAGGGCAAGAAGCTCCGCCTCAAGCAGCAGTTCTTCTTCGTCTGCTGCTCGATCGCCGACATCCTGCGCCGGTTCAAGCAGGACCACAGCGATCTCTCGCGCCTGCCCGAGAAGGTGGCGATCCAGCTCAACGACACGCACCCGTCGATCGCGGTGGCCGAGCTCATGCGGGTGCTCGTCGACCTCGAGGAGGTGCCCTGGGACGAGGCGTGGGACATCACCGTCGCCACCTGCGCCTACACCAACCACACGCTGCTGCCCGAGGCGCTCGAGCGCTGGCCCGTGGCCCTGTTCGAGGAGCTGCTGCCGCGCCACCTGCAGATCGTCCGGGAGATCGACCGGCGCTTCCTGCGCTCGGTCCACGTCTGGTCCCGCGGCGACGAGGGCACGGCGTCGCGGATGGCCATCGTCGACGAGGGCACCGGCCACGTGCGGATGGCGCACCTCGCGGTGGTGGGCTCGCACACCGTCAACGGGGTCGCGGAGCTGCACGGCCGCCTGCTCCGCGAGGAGGTGCTCGGCGACTTCGCCTCGATCTGGCCCGAGCGGTTCACCCACGTGACCAACGGGGTCACGCCGCGCCGGTGGCTGCTCCAGTGCAACCCGCTCCTCGCCGCGGAGCTCAACCGGCGCCTCGGCGGCGGGTGGATGACCGATCTCGACCAGCTCGACCGCCTCGCCGCCTTCGAGGACGACCCCGAGCTGCACGCGACGCTCGCGTCGATCAAGCGGACGAACAAGCAGCGGCTGGCGAAGCGGCTCGCGCGGTGGACGCGCCGGCTGCGCCTCGATCCGTCGATGCTCCTCGACGTGCAGATCAAGCGCATCCACGAGTACAAGCGCCAGCTGATGTGCTGCCTGCACGTGATGTGGCTGTACCACCGGCTGCGCTTCCAGGGCGACGCCGCGGCGCCGCGCACCGTGCTCGTCGCCGGCAAGGCGGCCCCCGGCTACGTGCGCGCCAAGCAGCACGTGAAGCTGCTCAACGACGTGTCGAACACCATCGCGGCCGACCCGCAGGCCGCAGGCCGCCTGTCGCTGCTGTTCGTGCCCGACTACGACGTGACCCGCGCCGAGTCCATCATCCCGGCCGCCGAGCTGTCGGAGCAGATCTCGCTGGCCGGCAAGGAGGCGAGCGGCACGGGCAACATGAAGCTCATGATGAACGGCGCGCTCACCATCGGCACGCTCGACGGCGCCAACGTGGAGATCCGCCAGGCCGTCGGCGCCGACGCGTTCTTCCTCTTCGGCCTCGACGCCGATCGCGTGCGGACCGATCCGCCGCGGCCGTCGGCGTGCATCGCGGCCAGCGAGCGGCTGCAGATCGTCCTCGGCCTGCTCGACAGCGGCTTCTTCAACCCGGAGGAGCGCGGGCTGCACGCCGAGATCGCGCGCTACCTGCGCGAGGAGGACCCGTTCCTCGTCTGTGCCGACTTCGACGCGTACGTCGAGGCGCAGGAGGCCGTCGAGGTGGCGTGGGCGGACCCGGCGCGGTGGGGACGCATGGTGGTGCGGAACATCGCGCACTGCGGGCGGTTCTCGAGCGATCGGGCGATCGCCGAGTACGGAGACCGGATCTGGGGTCTGCGGCGCACGCCGGTCGATCTGCTCCCGCTGGGCGACGTGGCGACGGGTCCGATCAACAGCGGTGCCGCCACGGTCACGCCCTGACAGGTCCGCGGTGTCCCAAGGGCGTTAGACGGAGCGACGGGGGGAGCCCATGCAGCACCGACGACACCTTGCCGCGCTGGCCGCGCTGGCGCTGGGGGCGGGCGCCTGCCGCCCGAACATCCCGCTCGACCTCAAGACGGCGGAGGCGGGCGACGTCATCATCAGCGAGGTGATGATCAACCCGGCCGCGGTGGCCGACCACGTGGGGGAGTGGGTCGAGGTGTACAACCCCGGTCCGCGCGACGTGAACCTCGACGGCATGGTCCTGAAGAACCTGAAGGGTTCGGGGGGCGAGATCCAGGGCGACGACCTGATGGCGCTCGTCCCGGCCGAGACCTACGCCGTCATCGCGCGCCGCGACGAGCAGAACTTCGCTTCGCCCGAGATCCTGCCCATCGCCTACTGGGGTCAGGATCCGGGGCTCGACGACGACGACGGGGAGCAGATCTCCATCGTCGGCGCCCAGGGCGTGATCGACCAGACCTACGAGTTCGGGCCGGTCGAGGCCACCGAGGGGGTGGCGTGGCAGCTGGATCCGACCGAGCTCGACGCCGTCCGCAACGACACGCCGACGGCCTGGTGCGCCGCCCAGTCGGAGATGGAGGACGGTGATCTCGGGACGCCCGGCGTGATCAACGATCCTGCTGAGCTCCTCACCGCGACACGCCCGTCTCGGTTCCGGCGCGGCGGGCGGGGCGGGTCGGCGGCGCTTCGCGTCCAGCAGGCGATCGGCGGCGCTGGCACGGTCCGTGCATTGGATGAGACACCTTCGCGCGGGCGACCCCGCACGCAAGGATCGCGTCTTCTCCACCGCTGCCGGTGGCGCCGGGGCCTCTCCAGCTCGGGTTCCAGCCGCGGGCTCCGCAGCCCGCGGTGCGTCGGCGCCGACGCCACCGGCGGCACTCTCCGCGCAGCGACGGGTCGTGCGACCCGGCGCGCCTCCGGCTATGTAGCGCCTCCGTCCCGATCCGGAGGCCCAGATGAGCGACGACAGCCCGACCCCTGCGACCGGTCGCTCCGGCCTGGTGGTCGGCAGCCTCGTCGTGGGGCTGCTGCTCGTGCTGGCCCTGCTGTGGGCGGCCGGCTTCGACCGCGCCCCCGGGGAGCCGGGCGCCGCCGGCGACGACCCGTTCGGCCTCGACGCGAAGGCGAAGGCGAAGGGCAAGGGTCGGGGACGGGGGCGCGAGGCCGACCCCGCCCTGCGCGACGAGGGCGCGCTGTGGTTCGCCGGCCCGGCGTGGACGGCGCCGCCCGCGGATCGGCCCGCGGCGCCGGTCGGGGCGCCGAACGTGGTGCTCGTCACGCTCTCGGGCGTCCGCCGCGACGCGCTCGAGCCCTACGGCGCGCCCGCCGGGCGCTCGCCGCACCTCGCCGCGCTCGCGGGCGGCGTCCGCTCGAGGATGCGCTGGCGGCCGCCCCGCACCCGCGCGGCGCCGCGGTGGCCCTGCTGACGGGCCAGCACGCCGCCGCCCTCGACCAGGTCGAGCCCGGGCCGAGCCCCGAGGACCGCGTGCTGCCCGACGCCGTCGCTACGCTACCGGAGGTGCTGCAGGACGCCGGCTGGACCACGGTGGGGGTCGCCGGGAACCACAACTACAACGTCGACACCGGGCTGGTGCAGGGCTTCGACCGCTTCCGCGACGCCCAGAAGCCGAGCTACCGCCCGAGCGGGCGCACCCCGGCGGCGCGTGTCGTCGCCGAGGGGCTGGCCGCGCTCGATGCCCGGCCCGACTGGCTCGCCGAGCGCCCGTTCTACCTGCAGCTGTCGTTCGTCGACGCCCACAGCCCGCTGCAGCGCCTGCCCGAGCTCGAGCAGGAGCTCGATCCCGACCGGCCGAACGCCGACTACCGGGCCGCGATCCGCAAGATCGACGATGCCGTGCAGCAGCTGGTCGACGAGCTCGACGCGCGCCACCACGAGGTGGGGGTCGACACGCTGCTGGTGGTGGTCTCGGAGCACGGCGAGGGCCTCGGCGACCCGCCGCACCACGGCAAGCGCCACGGCCACGTGTTGTACGAGACGAGCGTGGCCATCCCGTGGATCGTGGTGGGGCCGGGCGTGGATCCGGGGCGGGGCGGCCGGTGGATCGGCGGGCTCGCGTCGCAGACCGACCTGGCGCCCACGCTGCTCGACCTCGCCGGCGCCCCGGCGCTGCCGGGGCCGCTCGACGGGCACAGCTGGGCCGCCCAGGTGCGCGGCCAGGGCGATCGCACGGACCGCACGCGCGCCTTCAGCGACACCTGGTACTTCACCAGCAACCGCGCCGCGATCTGGACCGACGCGATGGCCTGCCAGCGCGACTTCGGCTCCCTCAAGCAGGACGGCGACGCCCCCTTCGCCGACGGCTGCTACGACCGCACGATCGACCCCGAGTTCCGCAACCTCAAGCAGGACGCCGCGCTCCTGGGCGAGCTCGAGGCCTGGCGGGCCGAGGTCTCGGCTGCGGTGACCGAGCGGCCGGACGCTGGCGGCGAGGGCCGCGAGGCTGGCGACGAGGAGGTCGAGGAGGTCGAGGAGGTCGAGGGCCCGCCCGACGCGCCGGCGGGGTAAGCTGCCGGACTCGCTCCGGAGCTGCCATGATCCCGCTGCTGCTGGCGCTGGGCTGCCACCACGAGGAGCCCACCTCGCCGACCTCGCCGACGACCCCGGCGGATCTCGGCCCGCCGTCGGGCTGCGATCCGCTGGTGCCCGACGTCTGCGGCCTGCCGTTCCCGTCCTCGCTCTTCGAGGCGCCCGACGACACGACCCCCACCGGCCTGCGCCTGGCCTACGGCGCGAACACGCTGCCGCGCGACACCGACGGGCAGCAGGTCCGCCCCGACATGCTGAACCACGAGGACGGCTTCTCCACGCTCACGCCCATCCTCGTGTGGTTCGAGGGCGCCTCCACCCAGGGCCTGGTGGGCCACGACGACATCGGCGCCTACGCCGATCCCGACGTCCGCACGGTGGTCGTGGACACGGTGACCCACGAGCGCGTCCCGCACTTCGTCGAGCTGGACATGTCCACCGACGACCCAGCCCAGCGCGTGCTCACCATCCGGACCGCCGTGCCGATGGAGCACGCCCGCCGCTACGTCGTGGGCCTGCGCAACGTCGTGCGCGACGACGGCAGCCCCGTCGACGTGTCGCCCGCGTTCGCGGCGCTGCGCGACGGCGAGCCCACCACCGACCCCGACGTGGAGGTCCGGCGCCAGCGCTTCGAAGACCTCGTGTTCCCCGAGCTCGCCCAGCAGGGCTTCCTCCGCGACGAGCTGCAGCTCGCCTTCGACTTCGGCACCATCTCGCTCGGCAACTCGCTCGACCCGGTCGTCGCGATGCGTGACGACGCGCTGGCCCGCACCGACGGCGCCCCGCCCTACCGCATCGACGACGTGGAGGAGGGCGACTGCGCCGTCGAGGGCGAGCACATCGCCCGCACCCTCACCGGCCACCTCACCCTGCCGCGCTACACCGAGAAGGAGACGCCGCCGGCCAAGCTCGTGCGCGACGCCGCAGGCATGCCCGTCTACCAGGCCGACACCGAGGTGCCGTTCCTCGTGCGGATCCCGTGCTCCATCGCGGCCGATCCGGGCACCGGCGGCCGCGTGCTCCAGTACGGCCACGGCCTGTTCGGCAGCCTCGACGAGGCGCGTGGCGGCTACCTCGCCGAGCTGGCCGACCGCAACCGCTGGGTGCTCTACGCGCAGACCTGGACCGGCATGGCCACCGTCGACGCCGCGGCGGTCACGCTCCTGCTGGCCACCGACGTCTCGGACTTCGAGGCGCTGCCCGACCGCACCACCCAGGGCTTCTCGGAGTTCGTCGCCGGCGCGCGCTTCGCCCGCGGCGCGCTGGTCGACGACCCGGCGATGGCGTTCGACGGGCACCCGGCGGTCGATCCGTCGCTCGACCTCGTCTACTACGGCAACAGCCAGGGCGCGATCCTCGGCGGCGCCTACGCCGCGCTGTCGCCCGACATCCACCGGGCCGTGCTCGGCGTGGGCGGCACCCCCTACAGCCTGCTGCTGCCGCGGTCGGCGGACTTCGAGCCCTTCTTCGCCCTGTTCCGCACCAAGTTCGACGACCACCGCGACATCGCGCTGCTGCTCGGCGCCTTCCAGACCGTCTGGGATCCGGGCGAGTCCGCCGGCTACGCGCAGGTCATGTCGGGCGACGAGCGGCTGCCGGGCACGCCGGAGAAGCGCTGGCTGATGCAGGTCGGCGTGGGCGACGCGCAGGTCTCCACCCTGGGTGCCCACATCCTGGCGCGCTCAGTGGGCGCGGTCACGCTGGCGCCGGCCGTGCGCGACATCTTCGGCGTGCCCGCGGTGGCGGGGCCGGTGGAGGGCTCGGTCCTCGTCGAGTGGCACTACGCGGACGGGCCCGAGGAGCCGTTCTTCAACCTCCCGCCCGACAAGGAGCTCGACGTGCACGAGTGCCCGCGCCGCGAGCCCGCCGCGCAGGACCAGCTGAGCCTGTTCCTCGAGACGGGCGTGGTCGAGCAGTTCTGCGACGGCGCCTGTGAGAGCGTGCGCGCCGGGCTGTGCGACTGAGGCCGCTCAGAGGGTGAGCGCGAAGAGGACCAGCGCGGCGCTCGCGGTGGTCACCAGGCCCGTCAGGAACATCGCGACGAACCCGAGCAGCCACGCGGCGAAGTCGACGAGCAGCGCCCGGCGGCGCGCCGCGACCAGCGGCGACCGGTGGGGATCGATGACGATGAGCGTGCCTTCCTGATCGCGCGCCCAGTCCGACGGGTAGTCGATGCCGGGGCGCCCCTGCGGCGGCGGCCAGTCGACGATGGAGTCGGACACGGGCCGGGGCTCGGGCGTCGCCGTGGTCTCGGCGCGCATCCGCGCGATGTCGATGGCGTCGGTCGAGGTGTGCTCGTCGAGCCCGACGGGCACGACCCGCCACCCGTCACCGGCCGAGACGGGGTCGAGCGAGCCGTCCTCCTCCGGGACGTCGGTGGGGATGGCGGCCGCCGGCGGCCCGCGGAACCCGTCGATCCAGGCGGCGCGCGCGTGGCCGTCGACCTCGGCGACCAGCGCCTCCAACGCGAGATCGGTGGCCGCGGACGACGGGGCGTCCCAGTCCCACGACTCGAACAGCCCGGTCGACACGTCTTCCTGCGACAGGTCGTCGGGCGTGGGGGTGGGGGTCTGCGACAGCGCGCCCACCGCACCGCGCACCAGGGCGACGGGTGCGGCCTCGTCGGCGATCGGGGGCAGCGAGTCGGGCGCGAACACCGGCGGGACGCTGCCCTTGTCGATGACGAGCTTCGAGCGGCGCAGGTGCTGCGTCTCGATGTGCTCTTCGAGGTCGATCACGCCCCGGTGGGTGCTCGGCTCGCTGTGGCGTGGGCCAGACGACATGACGCCCCTGTGGCCGCCCGGTACCGGGTCGGCGCCGCTGGGAGGATATGTCACGTTCTCCGCAGAGACGCACGCGGTCGCGAAGACGACCTGTGCGTGCGGATCGCGGCGGACCTCCCGCGCGGCGAACGGCGCGCGTCGTGCCTCGGCCGACCCCTGAAGCCGGCTGAAGCGTCGGTCAGGTGTTCGACTTCTGGAACGAGGTGACGAGCAGGTACTTGACCCCGTCGACCTCGAGGACCTTGCCCTGGAGCGCGAGGTTGGCGCTCGGGTCGGCCTGCTCGATGACCTCGTTCGCGATGACGTAGAGCTCGCCGGCCTTGAACGGCGCGGCGACCTTCGAGGCCAGCGCCTCTTCCTGCTTGGCGAGGCGGGAGGTGAGCTGGACGTCCTTGCCCTCGCTCTCGACCCGCTGCGCCATCTGGCCGGTCGACCAGGCGCAGTTGCTGCCCACCAGCGCCGCGTTCTTCGCGCAGTGGGTGGGATCGAGCGCGGCGGACGCGAGCTCGGTGTGCGGGGCCTCGGAGGTGGACGCCATCTCGGCGCCGGGGCAGGCGAGGGCGGTGGGAGCGGCCATCAGCAGGGCGACGAGCATCGGACACCTCGGCGTGGAGAAGAACTCCATCCGTACCATCGCTCAGAGGGCCGCATCAACCTCGGCGACATGCCGTGACGGACGCCGGTCGTCACAGCATGGTCACAATCGGCCGCTGGAGGCGGAGACGTCGGTCCCCCTTCAACCCGCATCTGCGATACACCTCGTGGAGGCGGGCAGGTGCCGGGCGGCGGGAGAACGCCGCCTCCCCGCGTGACGGTCGTGCGGCCGGGAGGGCATGCTAAGGTCGGACACGTCGCCCAGGTGACGGTTTGGAGACGAGAACGTGAAGCGCTTCGTCACATTGTTGCTCACCCTGGCCGCGTGCAACGGCAACGACGGCAAGGACACCGACACGCAGACCCACACCGGCACCACGCCGTCGGAGCTCCCCCAGGTCTGGATCAACGAGATCATGGCCGCCAACGCCACCACACTGCAGGACGAGGTGGGCGCCTACCCCGACTGGATCGAGCTGTACAACCCGAACGACGCCGGCGTCGCGCTCGGGGGCTGGTTCCTCACCGACGACGTGACGGATCCCATGAAGTGGGAGGTCCCGGCCGGCGTGCAGATCGACGCGGGCGGGTTCCTCGTCGTCTTCGCCGACAGCGACACCGAGGAGGGCGACCTCCACGCCTCGTTCAACCTCGACGCCGACGGCGGCGACGACGTGGGCCTGTTCGGCCCCGAGGCCGACGGCACGCCGAAGATCGACGCGGTGGAGGACATGAACCCCGCGGTGCCCGACGTGTCGCTCGCGCGCAAGCCCGACGGCGGCGCGACCTGGGAGATCGACGGCGGCGCGACCCCCGGGGCGAGCAACGACTGATGCCCGAGATGCTCGCCAGGTACGAGTTCAAGTACCTGATCCAGCCGGATCGGGTCGCGGGGATCCGCGACCGCACCCGGATGTACTGCGAGCCCGACGCCTACGGTGAGCAGGGCGTCTACGAGGTCAACAGCCTGTACCTCGACGATGTCGACTGGTCGCTCGCCCGCCAGACGCTCGACGGCGTGCGCCAGCGGCAGAAGCTGCGGATGCGCACCTACGGGTGGACGGCGGACGACCCCGTGTTCTGCGAGATCAAGGGCCGCCTCGGCACCTCGATCCTCAAGACGCGCGCGCTCGTCGATCGGCCGACCGCCTTCGAGATCGCGCGGGGCGACCCGATGCCGGGCGGGATCTTCGCGCTCAAGGAGTCCCACCAAGCCGACCTCGACCGGTTCCGCAACCGCATGGATCGGCTCGACCTGCGCGGCCGGATGTGGGTACGCTACCGGCGCGAGGCCTGGCAGTCGGCCTACGGCGACGGCGCGCGGCTGACCTTCGACTTCGACCTGCAGGGGCAGGCGGCGGATCCGCTGCACCCGTTCGAACCCGATCCCGGCCACTGGCGCGACATCTGGCTCGGCGCGCCGGGTGCGATCATCCTCGAGCTCAAGTTCAACGGGGCGTTCCCGCACTGGATGCTCCAGCTCGTCCACGAGCAGGAGCTGCACCGCGAGAGCGTGTCGAAATACGTCAACTGCGTCGTGGCGTGTGGCCAGACCCCCTGGGCCACATCGGAGCGAGGAGATCAGTGGATCACGTTCTGACGTCCCTGTTCGCGCAGGCGCCGGGTGCGGAGGTCGGCGTGGGCGACCTCCTCCTGCGCCTGTTGGTGGCCTGGCTCGCGGGCCAGGCCATCGGCTGGTTCTACTCCTGGTCCCACGGGGTGCTGTCCTACAGCCAGAACTTCGTGCAGGCCCAGGTGCTGCTGTCGATGGTGGTGTGCGTCATCATGGCCGTCGTCGGCGACTCGCTCGCCCGCGCCTTCGGCCTCGGCGCCGCCCTCGCCATCGTCCGGTTCCGCACCCCGGTCAAGGACGCCCGCGACACGGTGTTCCTCTTCCTGTCCGTCGCCGTCGGGATGGCCTCGGGGACGGGCATGCTGGGGATCGCGCTGGCCGGCACCGCCGTGATGGGCGTCACGTCGCTGTTCCTCAACTGGTCGGCCTTCGGCACGCGCAGCGGCTGAGGACGGCGTCCTGCGCATGCAGTTCCAGGGCGACGACACCGGCCGCGCGGTGGTCGCCGACCTGTTGCGCCGCCACTGCTCCTCGTTCCAGCTCTCCGCCGCGCGCATGGCCGGCGTGGGGCGTCCCGAGGAGCTCGTGTACGACGTGAACCTCCGCCGCCCGGAGGCGGGGGACGTGCTCGTCCGGGAGCTGGTCGACACCGCAGGGGTCACCGGCGTGTCGCTGTTGCCACAAGCTCGCGTCGGGGAGTCCTGAGATGGGGATGGATCTGAAGACCCGCCGCAAGCTCGGCGCGGCGACCTGGGGTGTGGGGCTCGTCGTGGCGCTCGTGTGGGGCGCGCTCGACGGCACCGGCGCCGAGGGCGTGGGCTACGGCTTCGCCCCCACCGTCGAGGTGGCGGCGCTCGAGACGGGCCGCATCTCCGAGGTCGTGGTGCAGCTGCACCAGGCCGTCGACAGCGACGCCGTGGTCGTGAAGATGGACCCGGCGCCGCTCCTCGAGGAGCGCGACGTGGCCAGCGCGGATCTCCTCGCCGTGCAGGAAGACGAGCAGCGCCAGGCGCTGACCGACGCCCGGCGCTTCGCTGAGGGGATGGAGAGCACGCTCGTCGACCGGGCGCGCATCTCGTCCGACCTGCAGGAGGATCGGGCGCTCCTCACGACCCTGCAGGAGCGCCTGTCGCTCGAGCAGGACCTCGCCTCGACCGGCGCCTCGAGCGACCAGGCGGTCGCCGAGTGGGAGCGGCAGATCCGGGTCGTCCAGGCGCGGCTCGACGCCAACCAGCACGCCGTGGCGGTCGCCTCGCAGGCGGCCAATGGCGCGCGCACCCGCAGCGAGGCGGTGCCCGCGGGCAACGAGTGGTCGGTCGTGGCGGCCACCCGGCGGCTCGATCAGGTGGAGGGGCGGATCCAGCGCCTGGACCTGCGCGCCGGCATCGAGGGGCAGGTCACGTGGATCCACCGCAGCGCGGGCGAGGTGGTGCCCGCGGGCGAGCCCATCGTCCAGATCCGGCCCACGGCGACCCGCGAGGTGGTGGCGTTCCTGGCGCCGTCGGAGGCCAACGGCCTGGCCGCGGGCGATCGGGCGTCGGTGCGGCGCTCGACGGGCGAGGTGGTGGGCGGCGAGCTGGTCTCGGTCGGCGCGGGGCCGCAGCCGCTGCCCGAGCCGCTGTGGCGCTCGCCGGGCTGGCCCGAGTACGGCATCCCGGTGCGCCTGAAGCTCGACGACGCCGTCGGGCCCGACGAGCCCGTCACCGTCCGGCTGTAGTCCGCCGCCGCCGCGCGAGCAGCGCGAGGGCCAGGAGCGCGCCCGTGGCGCCGGATCCGGGCGCGCCCGAGCAGCCACACCGGCGGCCGGTCTGCGGGAAGGCGCAGGTCGCCTCGCTCGCCGGGCCGGGGGTCGTGCACGGCGCCAGCGACAGCGGGATGGGCTGGCCCTCGCCCACGGTGTACAGGTCGCCGCCGGGGCCGAAGGCCACGCCCTCGCCGTCGTGCTCGACGGAGCCGACCAGCTCGAGCGGCGGGGCCGTCCAGTGGGCGTTCGGCGCGTCGCGGTCGACGGTCCACAGGAAGATGCGGTCGCCCGTGCGCACGGCGAGCTCATCGCCGTCGTCGCTGAAGGCGCCGCCGGTGGCCGCCCGCGACGTGGCGGTGGGGCCGGGCAGCGCGAGGCCCGCGATGCGGGTCAGCGTGACCACGCCGTCGATGGCGTCGAGCGGCGGGTACTGGTAGACCTGCGACGCGCCGTCGTCTTCCTTGGTGACGACGGTGATGCGCCCGCTGCAGGGGTCGACGAGCAGCGACTCGGCGTCGTGCGGGCCGTCGGGGTAGACGGCGACGTAGCGCTCGATGGCGCGCACGCGCGTCTGCCCGGCTTCGGGCT
Source organism: Myxococcota bacterium (assembly GCA_041389545.1). Taxonomy (GTDB): domain Bacteria; phylum Myxococcota_A; class UBA796; order UBA796; genus JACKER01. The sequence goes on from JAWKRQ010000012.1 coordinate 139,555, forward strand.
CCCGGACGACGTAGACCGTGATCTTGTCGTGGTCGCGGTGGTTGTCGCCGATGTCGCCGATGTAGAGGCACCAGCCCTCGTCGGGGCAGGGGGCGCTGGCGATGTCTTCCCAGTCGGTGTTGTCGGCGTTGGTGACGCGGTGCTCGTCGAGCAGGGTGCCGTCGGTGCGGAAGGAGACGATGACGGGCTCGTCGCCCTGGTCGCCGTGGGTGAACAGCACGCCGTCGCGCAGGTGGGCGAAGGTGAGCCCGGAGGCCTCGACGGAGCTGCCCCGGACCTCGGCGAGGGAGGCGGGCGGATCGTAGGCGTCGCAGGTCTGGGCGGCGGCGATCGCCGTCAGGCTCGTCAGCAGGGTCACCCCGGTGGTGTATTCCACTCGCGGTCCCCAGACACACGAAGCCCCCGCTCTGGTGGGAGCGAGGGCCTCGGCGCCGGGCCCCGGAGATCCGGGAGCGCGGTCAGGTGTGGGCGCGAGCGCGCCTCAGCGCATCGGGGTCTCGACCGAGCACTGGGTCAGATCGAAGTCCGGCTCGTTGTTGCGGTCGAGCGTGCCGTCGATCATGGCCTGGGATCGCCGCCCCACGCCCAGCAGTCGGCCACGTTGCCGCCGTCGTCGGACACGCCCACCGCGTGGCTCATCCAGGCATCACCGGTGTCGCTGTCGACCTCGTTGAAGTGCCCGTCGCAGGTGAAGTACGACGAGCTGCCCGGCGTGTAGGCCGTGCCGCTGGCGTCGAGGGTCGCCGACAGGCTGTCGGTGTTGCAGGTCAGATCCGGGGTGCTGTCGAGCGGGTGGTTCTCGGCATTCTGCGGTCACGTCGCTCGCCGTCTCCTGCCCGAAGTACCAGCCGCCGCCCGTGGCGCCGTTGGTGGTGGCGGTGATGGTCGCGACGTCGTTGGCGCAGGTCACGTCGGCCGTGACGATCTCGATGGGGCCGGTGTACGCACCGCCGACACAGTCGGTCATGGTGCCGGTCTCCATCGTCATGGTGCCGGTCTCGCCGGTCGTTCCGCTGTCGGTTCCCTTGTCGCCGTTGCAGCCAGCAGCGACCAGCAGGCCCAGCGCGATGTAACGGGTCATGGCTCCTCCTTATGGCGTCCAAGGGTTAACCATCGGCGCCCGGCAGGTCGACCCGACGTGCGGCGGTCCTCCGGGTGGCACGGTTGTCCCTTTCTTTTGGCGGGACGTTCCCGATGCGGCTGCGCCGGAGCCCGATCCGATCCGTCGCGCGCGACGGGGGGATCGAGCTCCGGCGCAGAGCTCGCAGAAGCGGTGGACGCTACTGCGTGACCACGCCGGCCTGGCAGATCGAGATGTCGAACGTCGGGTCGTTCGGCCGGCTGATCGTGCCGTTCTTCAGGGCGGTGACGTTGTCGCCGAACGCGAGGCAGTTGGCGAGGTTGCCGTTCTCGTCGTTGACGGCGAAGGCGTAGGTCATGACGACCGAGCCGTAGTGGTAGCCGCACTGGAAGACGGTGCTGACGTTCTCCTGCCAGTCGTTGATCCCGCGGCCGGTGATCAGCTCCTGCTGGACGTTGTCGTAGTACCCGCAGGCGTCCCAGTCGTAGGCCGTGAGGTCGTGCTGGTCGGACCAGTTGTCGTACGCGCCGGTCGAGGTGTTGGCGGTGTCCTCCTCGAAGACGTAGCCGCCGTCGGTCCAGCCGTTGGTGTGGGCCTCGAACCGGACCTTGGTGTCGTTCTCGATGCAGTACACCTGGGCTTCGGTGATCTCCACCGGGCCGTTGTACCGCCCGTCGGGGCAGTCGCCCGCGCCCGAGTCGCCGCTGTCACCGATCTTGCCGGTGTCGCAGCCAGCCGCCGCGAGGATCGCGATCACCGCGATGCGCTTGGTCATTGGTGTCTCCTCCGTGAGACCCCACACGTGTGGGGGGAAGGCGCGGGCCCGAGCCCGGCCTCACGGGGAGGGTAACTCGGCCTGCTGGCCGACGTCCAAGCCGCTCCACCCCAGCCTTTCCGCCGCTCAGGGACCGGCGATGATCGTGCATCCCTGCGGGTCGTAGTTCGCGCTCCCGTTCTGACGCATGTCGATGTCCATGCTCACGGCCTGAGCCACCGGCGCCGTCCACACCGCGTCGCCCTGATCGCACTGCCCGGAGGCGTTCGTGTCGAGGTACCAGGCGATCCCGTAGTCGTGGCCGTCGACCATGGCGTTCTGGAACGTGGCGTCGATGGTGCCGTCGCCCGCGACCGTCACCTGCTGGCGCGCGGCGGGGGCGGCGACGTCCGTGTAGTCCTTGAGCGCCAGGAAGCAGGTGTCGCCGGCGGCGGCGTCGTAGCCCGTGCCGTAGAAGTGGAGCGTCCAGTCCCCCTGGATGTCGGTGTCGGCGTCGGCGTCGGCGTCGGCATCGGCGTCGGCATCGCTGTCGGCGTCGGCGTCGGCATCGGCGTCCGTGTCGGTCACGTCGTCTGCCACGGTGTCCTTGCCGTCGCCGTTGCAGGCGACGGCCCCCAGCACCACGAGGCTCGCGAGGGTCGCTCTGACGGTCATGTCGGTCCTCCCTTCCTGGCGCGGGAGTCTAGCCGCCCGATCCCCCGTCCGCAGGGATCGGCCTCGGCACCACGCGGCGCTGGGCCAGGGGCGCGCGCACCCGCCCGCTCGGCGCCACCATCCGGGCCGCGATCTGCGGGTGTCGGAGCGCTTCGTCGGGCGTGAGGACCGGGCTCGTCGGCACGCCGGCGCGGCCGAGGCGCTCGAACCACGCCTCGGCGGACGCCGTGCGCAGGCGCAGCGCGATCATCCGCCGCAGCGCCGGCGCCAGCAGCAGGCGCGTGGGCATCTTGAGGCGCCCCAGCCGGGGCGCGCCCAGCGCCTCGCACAGCGCGCGCCAGAAGTGCTGCTCGTCGACCAGGCCGAGCGCGAGGTAGCGGCCGTCGGCGCAGCGGAACACGTCGTAGTGGGGCAGGGCGTGCAGCCGCGGGCGGTCGAGGCGCTGCAGCCAGCGCCCCGCCACGGCGCGCGCGCGGCCGGGCATGCGGCGCGCGGCGTCCGCGGCGAGGTCGACCCGGCTCCAGGTGTGCGCCCACGACACCACGGCGTCGACCATCGCCACGTCGAGCGCCACGGCAGCGGCCTGGCCGGCGGCGCGTCGCTGCTCGCGGGCGTACAGCTCCGCGACGATGCTCGCCACCGCCGCCATCGACGCCGACAGGTCGGCCACCGGCAGCGGCAGCCCGTGCGGGTGCTCGTCGTCGCTCCGCCCGAGGTGGCAGACGCCGGCGAGGGCCTGGGCGTTGAGGTCGTGGCCCGGCAGGTCGCGCAGCGGCCCCTCCTGGCCCCAGGCGCTGATCGAGCAGAACACGGCGTCGGGGTTGACGGCGTGCACCGCCGCTGCGTCGCAGCCGAGCCGCGCCGCCACGCCCGGCCGGAAGCCCTCCAGCACCACGTCCGCGCGGCGCACCAGCGCTTCGAGCTCGCGCTTGCCGTCCTCGGCCCGCAGGTCGAGGGTGACGACGCGCTTGCCCTCGTTGAGGGCGGCGAACAGGCCCCCGATGTGGCGCGCGGGGTCGCCCTTCGGCGGCTCGACCTTGACGACCTCGGCGCCGAGCGCCTGCAGGGCCATGCTGGCGTAGGGGCCGGGCAGGTTCCAGGTGAGGTCCACCACCACGATGCCCTGCAGCGGGGCATCGCTCGGGTTGCGCTCCGACATCGTCAGCCTCCGCCTTCGCGCGCGATCCAGGTCTCGACCTGCTGCCGCAGCACCGGCAGCGAGACGGCGCCGCCGCCCAGGACCACGTCGTGGAAGGCCTTCACGTCGAACGCGCCGCCGAGCGCCTCCTCCGCCTCGGCCCGCAGCGCGCGGATCTCGAGCTGGCCCGTCTTGTAGGCCAGCGCCTGGGCGGGCGTCGTCACGTAGCGGTCGACCTCGTTGACGACGTTGTTCTCGGCCAGCGGCGTGTTCTCGAGCATGAACTGCACGGCCTGCTCGCGGGTCCAGCCCTTCGCGTGCAGCCCGGTGTCGACGACGAGGCGCGACGCGCGCCAGCTGTCGAAGGCGAGCATGCCCATGCGGTCGAGGTCGCCCGTGTACAGGCCCATCTCGTCGGCCAGGCGCTCGGCGTACAGGCCCCAGCCCTCGACGAAGGCGGTGGCGCCGTCGTACCGGCGGAAGGCAGGCAGGGCACCGGCCTCCTGGGCCAGCGCGATCTGCAGGTGGTGGCCCGGGACGGACTCGTGGAAGGCGAGGACCTCGGCCTCGGTGCGGGGCCGGGAGGTGGGGTCGTACACGTTGACGTAGTAGATGCCGGGCTTGCTGCCGTCGGGCCGCACGGGCTGGTAGTAGGCGACCGTGGTGTACGGCGCGAGGTAGGCCGGGATGTCCTCCACGACGCAGGGCGACCGGGGCACGCGGCCGAACCAGTCGGGGACGGCGGCCTCGGCGCGCCGCAGCGCGTCCTCGGCGGTGGCGTGGACGGCCTCGGCGGTGTCGAAGTGCAGCGCCGGATCGGTGCGGAGCTCCTCGAAGATCGCGGCGAGGTCGTCGGTGTCGAACAGGGTCCGCCCGAGCGCGCGCATCTCCTCGTGGATGCGCGCGAGCTCGTCGAGGCCCGTCTGGTGCAGCGCATCGGGGGTGCGGGTGAGGGTGGTCTGCTGCAGGATCAGGGCGTCGTAGCAGGCTTCGCCGTCGGGGAGGGCGGAGACGCCGATGTGGTCGCCGGTGCGGGCCTCGGGGAGCACCTCGTCGCGGACGACCGCGCGGTAGCGGTCGAGCGCCGGGCGGATGCCCTCGGTGATGGCCTGTTCGAGGTCGGTGCGGAAGGACGCGCGCTCGTCGTCGGACCAGTCGGGGTGCTCCGCGAGGGCGGGGAGGAGCATCGGGGCGTCGGCGACGGGGCTGGCGAGCTCGCGGTCGAGCATCTCGACGACCTTGGTGAGGCTGTCGGCGACCCCCACGCGCCTGGCGGCCAGCCCGAGGCGCAGGTTCTCGGCGTCGTCGTCGATGGCCTGGGGCAGGGCGCGGTAGCGGGCGACGAGCGCGGCGGCGTCCTGCGGGGTGACGACCACGGCGCCCTCGGCGAGGGTGTTCGCGTCGACGAGGGCGTTGCCGCGGGCCGACACGTTCCACTGGTGCTCCCGGCAGACCGACGCGGCGAGCTGGGCGCGCAGGTCGCCCAGCAGCAGGTCGCGGGTGACGCGGTCGCCGGGGGCGAGCATGTCGTCGTGGAGGGTGGCGAGGCGGAGCGTCCACTCCTGCTGGCGCTGCAGCCAGCGCTGGACGGCCGCGTCGGAGCGGTCGGTCAGGCGGTCGTCGAAGCGGTGGTCGCCGAGCTCGGTGGCCCACTCCGGGTAGCGCTCCATCGTGGCGTCCCACTGCTCGGTGAGCAGGACGCGCAGCGCGGGGCTGCGGACCCCGGCGGCGGCGACGGAGGCTTCGTCGGGCTCCGGCGGGGGGGCGGCCGGAGCGGGCTCCGTCGGAGCCTTGGGCGAGCAGGCGAGCAGGGTGGCCAGGGTGAGCATGGCAGCCGCCATAGCACGTCACGGCCGGCGGGCGGCGGCGACCGCGGCGAGCGAGGTGGCGAGGGCCACGTGGAAGGCGGCGATGCGGGCGTCGGTGTCGCCTGCCACGGCCAGGCCCGCGACGACCACGCCCAGGGCGCCGAGGGCGGGTGCGGGCTGGCGCGCGCGGAGGCCGGCGAGGGCCAGGCCCAGCATGGCCGCGCCGCCGATCGCCGTGCGCCAGGCGTCGATCGGCCACAGCAGGGCGCCCAGGAGGGCGATCGCGGCGGCGGCCCAGGCCGTGCGGCGGTCGTCGGGGCGGAGGAGGGTGGCGGCGGTGCCGAGGCCGATCCACGGGACGCCGACGAGGCCGGCGGCGCGGGAGAGGGCGTCGTGGGTGGGGGCGAGGTCGGTGGCGCCGGCGAAGCGGGCGGTGCCGAGGGCGGCCGCGAGGGCGACGAGGGCGAAGCCGGCGGCGGCGGTGGGGGCGCGCCGGGTGTGGAGGGCGGCGGCGGTGGCGGTGAGGGCGAGGAGGAGGTCGGAGGCGGAGAGCATTTGGGGGGGATTCTACGCTCCTTGCCCCTGCCCCTGCCCCTGCCCCTGCCCCTGCCCCAAGTCGAGGTCGAAATCGAGGTCGACGTCGAGGTCGAGGTCGAAATCGAGGTCGAGGTCGAAATCGAGGTCGAGGTCGAGGTCGAAATCGAGGTCGAGGTCGAGGTCGAGGTCGAAATCGAGGTCGAGGTCGAAATCGAGGTCGAGGTCGAGGTCGAGGTCGCGGTCGAGGTCGAGGTCGAGGTCGAAGGTCGAGGTCGAAATCGAGGTCGCGGTCGAGGTCGAAATCGAGGTCGAGGTCGAAATCCGAGGTCGAGGTCGATCTCGAGGTCGAGGTCGCGGTCGAAATCGAGGTCGAAATCGAGGTCGAGGTCGAAATCGCGGTCGCGGTCGCGGTCGCGGTCGCGGTCGCGGTCGCGGATCGCGGTCGCGGTCGCGGTCGCGGTCGCGGTCGCGGTCGCGGTCGCCGTCGAGATCCGGATCCCAGATCGAGGGTCGGGACAGGAACGGCCGGGGGCCCCACGACATCAGCGGAGTGATACCAGCCGCCCAGTGAGGAGATCCCCATGTCGACCCCCCCGTCCGTCCCCGACCCCTCCCCGACATCTCCGACATCCCCGACTCCCTCCTCTCCGGCGACAACGCCGCCTTCCTCGACGACCAATACGACCGCTGGCTCGCCGACCCCAGTCCGTCGACGCCTCCCTCCGCGACGTCTTCGCCCGCCTCCCCGTCCCCCACGCCCGCCCCACCGCCGTCGCCCGCTCGATCTTCGCCGGCGGCGGCACCCCGGCCGCCGTCGCCGACGCCGCGGTCGGCCCCGAAGCCCGCCGCCAGGCCCGCGTCGTCCAGCTCATCAACGCCTACCGCGTCCGCGGCCACCTCGACGCCGCCATCGACCCCCTCGAGCGCCGCGAGCGCGTCGAGCACCCCGAGCTGACCCTCGCCTACTGGGGCCTCACCGAAGCCGACCTCGACGCCGTCGTCGACACCGCCCCGGCCTACGGCCTGCCCGACCGCGCCCCCCTCCGCAAGGTCGTCGACCACCTCAAGAAGGCCTACTGCGACTCGATCGGCGCCGAGTTCATGAACGTCATCGACACCCCCCAGCGCCGCTGGCTGCAGAGCCACCTCGAGACGCTCCCGAACCGCGGCGTCCTGTCGCCCGCCGAGGAGCGCCGCGTCTTCCGCAAGCTGTGCGACGCCGAGAACTTCGAGCGCATGCTCCACGGCAAGTTCCCCGGCACCAAGCGCTTCAGCCTCGAAGGCGCCGAGACCCTGATCCCGCTCCTCGACCTCGTCGTCGAGCACGCCGGCCGCCTGGGCAGCAAGGAGATCGTCCTCGGGATGGCCCACCGCGGCCGCCTCAACACCCTCGCCAACCTCCTCGACAAGCCGACCAACGCCATCGTCGCCGAGTTCCAGGACGTGAAGGGCCCCACCCAGGGCTCGGGCGACGTGAAGTACCACCTCGGCTACTCGGCCGACGTGCGGACGGCCCTCGGCGACACCATCCACCTCTCCCTCACGCCGAACCCGTCCCACCTCGAAGTGGTCAACGCCGTCGTCGAGGGGCGGGTGCGCGCCAAGCAGGACCGCGTGGGCGGCGACGGGCGCGAGCGCTGCATGGCGCTCCTCATCCACGGCGACGCCGCCTTCAGCGGCCAGGGCTCGGTCATGGAGGTGCTCAACCTGTCCGAGCTCGGCGGCTACCGCACCGGCGGCACCATCCACATCGTGGTCAACAACCAGATCGGCTTCACCACGCCGCCGGCGGAGTCGCGCTCGACGCCCTACGCGACCGACATCGCCCGCATGCTCGGCATCCCCATCTTCCACGTCAACGGCGAGGTGCCCCGCGCCGTCGCCGCGGTGGTGACCTTCGCGGTGGAGTGGCGCCACAAGTTCCACCGCGACGTGGTCATCGACATGTACTGCTACCGCAAGCACGGCCACAACGAGGGCGACGAGCCGTCCTTCACCCAGCCGATGATGTACGAGGCCATCCGCAGCCGCCCCACGCCCCGCGAGGTCTACGCGAAGCACCTCGTCCGCATCGGCACCCTCACCCCCGAGGAGTGCGACGGCATCTACGCCGAGTCCTTCGCCGCCCTCGCCGCCGAGGCCGACGAGAGCGAGTTCTCGACGCCGACCTTCCCGAGCGCCCTGCGCGAGCGCTGGGAGTCCATCCTCGGCGGGTCGACGCACGACCCCGTCGACACGCGCGTCGACGCCGCCCGCCTCAAGGACCTCCTCGTCCGCGCCAACACCGTCCCCGACGGGTTCCACGCCCACGCCAAGATCGTCCGCCTGTTCCAGCAGCGCATCAAGGCCGTCCAGGAGGACGACAAGCTCGACTGGGCGCTCGGCGAGCAGGCCGCCTTCGCCACCCTGTGCGACGAGGGCTGGTCGGTGCGCCTGTCGGGCCAGGACTCCGGCCGCGGCACGTTCTCGCACCGGCACGCCGTCATCACCGACATCACGACCGGGGCCGAGCGCTACCCGCTCAGCGACCTCGGCCTCGGCGGGCGCTTCGCCGTCATCGACAGCTCGCTGTCGGAGCTCGGCGTGATGGGCTTCGAGGTGGGGTACGCCTTCGACACGCCCGACGGCCTCGTCATGTGGGAGGCCCAGTTCGGCGACTTCGCCAACGGCGCCCAGATCGTCATCGACCAGTACCTGTGCTGCGCCGAGACGAAGTGGAACCGCAAGTGCGGCCTCACCCTGCTGCTCCCCCACGGCTACGAGGGCCAGGGCCCCGAGCACAGCTCGGCCCGCATCGAGCGCTTCCTCGCCCTGTGCGCCGAAGACAACATGACGGTCGCGATCCCGACCACGCCGGCCTCGCTGTTCCACCTGCTGCGCCGCCAGGTCCTGATGCGCGAGCGCAAGCCGCTGGTCGTGTTCACGCCGAAGAGCCTCCTGCGCCACCCGCTGGCCACCTCGACCCTCGAGGAGCTCGCGGCCGGCGCGTTCCGGTTCGTCATCCCGGAGGCGCGCCAGGAGCCCGCGCGACGCGTCGTCCTGTGCTCCGGCAAGGTCTACTACGACCTGCTCGCCGAGCGCGACCGCCAGGAGCGCCGCGACGTGGCGCTCGTGCGCCTGGAGCAGCTGTACCCGTTCCCGGCGGAGGCGCTGCGCGGCGTGCTCGCGGAGCACCCCGACGCCGAGGTGATCTGGTGCCAGGAGGAGCCCAAGAACATGGGCGCCTGGCCCACCTTCCTCCACTGGTTCCTGGAGCAGCTCCCCGACGTCCGCGTGCGCTACGTGGGGCGCCCGGCGTCGGCGAGCCCGGCGACCGGGTCGCACCACAAGCACAGCCAGCAGCAGGCCGCCCTCGTGGCGGAAGCGCTGGGGCAGGGGAGCTGACATGCTGCAGACGCGGGCCGAGGCCACGTCCTTCCGCGAGACCTCGCTGCACGCCGACGTGATGGCGGTCCTCCAGGCGCTCGACCAGCGCGGCGACCCGCGCTTCCACCTGAGCGCGTTCGGGACCTCGCCGCAGGGCCGCGAGCTGCCGCTCGTCGTGCTCTCGACGCGCGGCGTGCGCACCCCCGCGCAGGCCCGCGCGGCCGGGCTGCCGGTGGTGCTGATGCTCGACGGCATCCACCCGGGCGAGGTCGAGGGCAAGGAGGCCACGCTGGCCCTGCTGCGCGACGTCCTCGAGGGGCGGGAGGGCGACTGGCTCGACCAGCTCACGCTCGTCGTGGTGCCGCTGTTCAACCCCGACGGCGGCGACGCGCTCGACCCGGCGAACCGCAAGCTCGACATCGCGCACCTGAGCGGCCAGCCGGGGCCCCTCGTGGGCACCCGCACGCAGAGCCACGGCATCAACCTCAACCGCGACTACCTGCGCCACGAGGCGCCCGAGATGCGCCTGCTCCAGCAGCGCGTCTGCATCCCGTGGGCCGCCGACCTCACCGTCGACAACCACGCCACGAACGGCTCGGTCCACCGCATGTCGATGACGGTGGACGTGCCCCACACCGTGCACTCCGGGCCGCCGGGGCCGATCGCCCTGTCGCGGGACCGCCTCGTGCCCGACGTGATCGCCGCGGTGGCCCGGCGCGGCATCCCGAGCGGCTGGTACGGCAACTTCGTCGAGGACGAGCGCGCCCTCGACGCCGGCAGCGCCGCCGATCCCCGCGCGCGGGTGGGGGAGGGGTGGATGACCTACCCGCACCACCCGCGGTTCGGCAGCAACTACCGAGGGCTGACCGGCCGGATGGACCTGCTGCTCGAGTGCTACAGCTACCTGTCGTTCGAGGAGCGGGTGCGCACCGCCAGCGCCTGGCAGATCGAGACGCTCGCCTGGGTCGCGGCCCACGGCGACGACGTCCGCGAGACCGTCGCCGCGGCGCGTGTCCCCGACCGGGTCGCCGTGGGGGTACCGGCTCGAGGCCACCGACACGCCCGTCACCATCCCCACCCGCGAGCCGAGGACGCTGGAGGGGCGCCCACGGAGGTGACGTTGCCGCACCTGGCGCGCTTCGTGGGCACGGAGGTGGTGGACCGGCCCCGGGCCTACGCCGTGCCGCCTGCGGTGGCCGAGCACCTGCGCGGGCACGGGCTGCAGGTCCGCGACGCCGCCGGAGAGCGGGTGGACGCGCAGGTCGGGCGGGTGGAGGCGCTCGACACCACCGCCGGGCGCGCGATCCTCGAGGCGGGCGGCACGGGCCGCGCCCGGGTCTCGTGGCGCGAGGAGGCCCGCGCCGTGCCCGAGGGGTGGGCGATCGTGGAGACGGATCAGCCGCTTGGCGCCGTCGCCGTGTACCTGTGCGAGCCGCACAGCGACGACGGGCTCGTGGAGAACCGGATCGTGCCGCCCGTGGCGGTCGGCGACGACCACCCGGCCTGGCGGGTGGGATAGCGGGCAGCAGGAGGGCGGGCAGATGAGCGCGTCGAACCCCGAGCCGCGGATCCCGCTGGTGCTCACCGTGCTGGGCCGCGATCGGCCGGGCATCGTGCAGCAGCTGGCGGCGATCGTCGCCGACGCCGGCGGCAACTGGGAGGAGAGCAACCTGGTGCGCCTGGCGGGCCGCTTCGCCGGCGTGGTCTCGCTGACCGCCCCCGACGAGGCCACCGCCGACGCGCTGGAGCGCGGGCTCCGCGCCGTGGGCGGCGGGCTGCAGGTCGTCGTCGACCGGGGCGACGCCGAGGCGCGGCCACCGACGCCGAGGTGGTCCTGTCGATCACCGGCACCGACCGGCCCGGCATCGTCCGCGACGTGACGCGCGCGCTGGTGCAGGGCGGCGCCAACATCGTCGCCTTCACCACCGACGCCCAGGAGGCGCCGATGGCGGGCGGGTGGCTGTTCCGCGCCCGGGCGCGCGCCCGGATCGCCGCCGACGCCGTCGACGGGCTCCGTGCGGCCCTGGAAGCCCTGCAGGACGATCTGCAGGTCGACCTCCACGCGACGTAGGATTACCCCGGGAGCCACGGCCCCCAGCTTGAGCTGCTGAGATGATCGATCTGACGATTCCCCGGATCGGCGAGTCCATCAACACCGTGTTCATCGCCCGGTGGCTCAAGAAGCCCGGTGACGCCGTGGCCGAGGGAGTCGGTGGTGGAGCTCGACTCCGACAAGGCCTCGATGGAGGTGCCGAGCCCGGCGGCCGGCGTGCTCAAGGAGCACCTGGCCGACGAGGGCGCGGAGGTCGAGGTCGGCGCGGTGGTCGCCCGGATCGACGACGCCGCGAAGGCCGCCGCGAAGCCCGCCGAGGGCAACGGCGCCGGCCACGCGGCCGCCGCGCCCGAGCCCGAGCCCGAGGGCGAGGTCCGCGCCGGACCCGGCGCGCGCCACACCGCGCAGGAGTCGGGCGTCGACCTCGCCGGGGTCCAGGGCACGGGCCCGCGCGGGCGGGTCACGAGCGACGACGTGCGGCGGGCGAAGGGCAAGGAGCCGACGCCCACCGGGCGCATGCCCGCGCCGCCGTCCGGGGCCGAGCAGCGGATCGAGCGCGTGCCCATGTCGCCGCTGCGCCGCACCATCGCCCGGCGGCTGGTCGAGGCGCAGCAGACCGCCGCCATGCTCACGACCTTCAACGAGATCGACATGAGCGCGGCGATGGCGCTGCGCAAGCAGTACCAGGACCGCTTCGTCGAGCGCTACGGCACCAAGCTCGGCTTCATGAGCTTCTTCGTCAAGGCGGCCATCGAGGCGCTCAAGGAGTTCCCGGCCGTCAACGCCCAGATCGACGGCAACGACGTGCTCTACAAGCACTTCTACAACGTCGGGGTGGCCGTGTCGGGGCCGAAGGGCCTGGTGGTGCCCGTGGTGCGCGACGCCGACCGGATGTCGTTCGCCCAGGTCGAGGTCGCCATCGGCGAGCTCGCGCGCAAGGCCCGCGACAACCAGCTGCGCATCGAGGACTTCGAGGGCGGGACCTTCACGATCTCCAACGGCGGCGTGTTCGGCTCGCTGATGTCCACCCCGATCCTGAACCCGCCGCAGGTCGGCATCCTCGGGATGCACGCCATCCAGCAGCGCCCCGTGGGGGTCGACGGCAAGATCGAGCTGCGCCCGATGATGTACGTCGCCCTGTCCTACGACCACCGCATCATCGACGGGCGCGAGGCGGTGTCGTTCCTGGTCCGCATCAAGGAGTGCGTCGAGCACCCGGAGCGGATCCTGCTCGAGGTCTAGGCCCGTGGCCGGGCCGGCGGTCTTCGTGGTCGCAGGGGACGGCCGGCTGCGGGTCGGCCCGGCCGGGGTGCTGCTCGGTCGCGCCCCGACCTGCGACGTCGTGCTGGCCGACGAGGCGGCGAGCCGCCACCACGCGCTCGTGGTGCGCGAGGCCGAGGGCGCCGCCCTCGTCGCCATGGGGCGCCACGGCGTCACGGTGAACGGCGCCCCCTCGGAGGGCGGGCCCCTGGCCCACGGCGATCGCGTCGGCGTGCCGGGCCTCGAGGTGCGCATCGAGGTCGAGCCGGGCGATCCGACCGCGCCCGGGCTGCTCGCCGCCGACGGCGGGCCGACGGTGCGGGTCGGCGCGCGGTTCACGGTCGGCGCGGGCGGCGACCTCGCCCTGCCCGGCGTCCCGGCGGGGGCGCTGGCGCTCGAGCCCGGCCCGGACCGGCTCCGCGTCACCGGCGGCGTACCCTGGCACCGCAACGGCGTGGCGGTGGCGGCCGGGTGGTGGTGGGGGTCCTGGACGGCGACGAGCTCGCGGTGAGCGGCGTCGCCTGGAGGTCCTGCGCCCCGACGCCGTCGCGGCCACGACCCGCGCGCTGGACCGCCCGCCGGAGCGGGTCGTGCTCGAGTTCCTCCCGCGCGGCGGGCGCCTGAGCGTGGCGGTCGGCGGCCAGGAGCACGCGCTGTGGCTGCCCGAGCGGCGGTTCGCGCTGGTGGTGTCGCTGCTCGATCCGCCGCGCCACGCGGGCGGCGAGGTCGTCCCCGACGAGATCGTGCTCGCCAGGGTCTGGCCGCGGCAGCCACACAAGTCGCGCGTCGACCTCAACGTGCTGGTGGCGCGCCTGCGCCGCGACCTCGAGGAGGCCTCGCTGTCGACGCAGTGCGTGGTGCGCGCGCCCGGCGGCGGCGGGACCCGCTTCCCCCTCGCGCCCGGCGCCGAGGTGGTGGTGCGGTGACGGTGCACCTCGGCGCCTTCGCGCTGGGCGACGCCGTCGGGCGGGGCGCCGCGGGGACGGTCTGGCGCGCCCGGCACCGGCCGAGCGGGGTCGAGGCGGCGGTGAAGGTGCTGCACGGCCGCCACCTGCGCCGGCCCGAGGCGCTCGCCGCGTTCGACGGCCGAGGCGCGCGCTGGCCGGGCTCGAGCACCCCGCCGTGGCGCGGGCCTCGACCACGGCGAGGTCGATCCGGCGGCCGCCGCCGCCTCGGCCGGGGACCTGCCGCAGGGCGCCCCTGGCTCGCGATGGAGCTCGCGAGCGGCGGCTCGCTGCAGGACGCGCCGCCCGCCAGCTGGCCGGCGCTCGGCGGCGTGCTGCACGTGCTGCTCGACGCGCTGGCGCACTGCCACGCGCGGGGCGTCGTCCACCGCGACCTCAAGCCCGCGAACGTCGTGGTGCGCGGGGCAGGGGACCTGCGCAGCGGCGTGCTGCTCGGCGACTTCGGGCTCGCCACCGCCACCGGGAGCGACGCCGCCTCGCCGGGACCCCGGGCTTCGCCGCCCCCGAGCAGGCTGCCGGCGACGTCGGGCCGTGGACCGACCTGTACGCGCTCGGCGCCACCGCCTGGTGGCTGCTGCACGGCGCCGTCGACGCGCCGTGGGCGCCCCGCTTCGACGTGCCGGCGCCGCTGCGCGCCTGGCTCGAGCGCGCGCTGCAGCCGCGCCCGCGCGACCGCTTCCGCGCCGCCGAGGCCGTGCCGCGCTGCCCGCCGTGGGCGCGCGCTGGGAGCCCTGGCCGGCGCCCGCCGGCCCGTCGGCGGCGGGGCTGCCGCTCGCGGCGCTGCGCCGGCCGGCGCTGGTGGGCCGGCGCGAGCTCCGGCAGGCGCTGGCGGCGCTGGCGGCCCGCGTGCGGCGGAGCGACGGCCGCGGCTGGTGCTGCTGCAGGGCCCCCCGGCGTGGGCCGCACCGCTGCTGCGCGCGCCGCCGTCGAGGCCGAGGTGGCGGCGGGGGCGGCGTTCAGGGCGGGCTGCCCGGCGAAGCCCGGCCTGGCGCGCTGGTGGCCGTGGCTGCCCGACCCGGCGCCCACCGCCGACCTCCCGGCCTGGCTCGCCGCCGTCGGCGCGCTGGGCGCGCAGCGCGCGGTGCTCCTCCCGCTCGACCGGCCGCCCCGCCCCGGCGACGCCGCCGCGCTGCGGGCGCTCGCCGCCCGCGCGGGCCCGGTCCTCGTCCTCGCGACGCACCTCCCGCCCGAGGTCCACCCCGACGAGGTCGTCGACGTGCCGCCGCTGCCGGACGCCGAGGTCGCCGAGGTCGTGCAGGCCATCCTGCCCCTGCTGCCCGAGGCGGCGCTGGACCTGGCCAGGGGCTGTCGCGGCGACGTGGCCGAGGCGCGCACCTCCGCGCGCGCGGCGGCGGCGGGTGCGCTGGCCCGGTCGGCGACCGCTGGGCCCTGGCGGCCGGCGCTGCCTGGCCGCGCCAGGCGCAACAGGGCGTGCTCGACGACGTGCTCGCCCGCGCCGACGATCCGGTGGCGCTGGGCGTCGTGGCCGCGCTCGGGCGGCCGGTCCGCTCGCCGCGGTGCCGGAGCCGCTGCGCGAGCGCTGCTCGACCTCGGGCTCGCCCAGCAGCGCGACGGCGCGCTGGTCGCGTGGACCCGGGGCTGGCCCGCGCCGTGCGCGAGCGCCTCGCCGCGGAGGGCCGCGACGCCGAGGTGCACGCCCGCTGCCTCGCGCTGCTCCGAGCCGCTGGTCGGCGCGCCGCCCGGCCGCCTCGCTGCGGCCGGGCACCACCTCCGGGCCCTCGGGCGGCCGCTCGAGGCGCTGCCCGTCCTCGAGGTGGCCGTGGCCGCGCTGCGCCGCCCACCGCCACGGCGAGGTGCTCGACGCCGTGGCCGGCCTCCTCGCCTGCGACCCGCCGCCCGACCGCGCGCGGACCGCCCGCCGCCTGCGCCTGCACGCGCTGAACCACTGCGGCAGCTACACCGCGGCCGTCGCCGAGGGCGAGGCGCTGCTGGCCGAGGCCGAGGCCGCCGGCGACGGCGACGCCGCCACCGACGCCGCCCGCTCCGTCGCCGTGGCCCGGCTGCGCTCCGGTGCGGACGCCGCCCCCATGGCCGAGGCGCGCGGTGGCGCTCGCCGCCGGCACCCCGCTGGAGCCGGCGTGCCAGCTGCTGCTGGTGGACGTGGTCGTGGCCCAGGACCCCGCCCGCGCCGAGCGCGCCGCCCGCGCGGCCCTCGCCCTGGCCGAGGCCAGCGGCCACCGCGGCCACCGCTGCGACGCCCGGCAGGCGCTCGCCACCGTCGCCCGCCACCTCGGCGACGCGGCGGCCGAGGAGCGGTGGCTGCTCGAGGCCGTGCCCCTGGCCGAGCACCAGGGCGCCGTCGACCGCGTGCGGCTGCACCTCGCGCTCGGCGACCTGGCCCGCCGCGCGGGGCGGCCGGCGGAGGCCCGCGCCCGCTACGAGGCGGCGCTGCTCGGCAGCTCGCCCTGGATCGAGGCGGGCGGAGCAGTACGCCGTGGCGCTCGTGAACCTGGGCCTGCTCGCGCTCGAGGCGGGCGACCCCGCGGCCTGCCGCGCCCGCCTGGAGGCGCTCGCCGACCGGCACCTCGCCTCGCGGCTCGTCGCGCCGCTGGTGGACGTGCTCACCGCGGCCTGCGCCGCCGCCCTCGGCGACCTGGCGAGTGCGAGGTCCGCCTGGTCCGCCTGTGGACGTTCTCGCGCGACGACCGCGTCCTGCGGCAGCCCGACACGCTGCTCCTGCTCGACCGCTGCGCCGCCGCGGGGCAGCAGGCGGGGCGTCCGGCCGTCGTCGCCGCCGCCGAGCGCCTGCGCGCGCACCTCGCGCCGGGGTGACCGCGCGGAAACCCCGATCGGGATCCGCGGCGCCGGGCGTGGCTATGGGGAGAGTATGGCAGCACCTCTCGTCCCGGCGTCCGGCTCCTGGCTCACCCGCCCGCGCACCGTGGGCTCCCCCGCGCAGTGGGCCCGTCAGGGCGCGGTGCTCGGCGGCCTCCTCGGCGGGTTCACCCCGATGGCGCTCGGCCTCCTCGTCGCGCTGTTCGACGCGAACGCCCCGTTCCTGTTCGTGGTGTTCAACCCCGCCGTCGGGGCGGGCGCCCTCGCGGGCGTCCTCGTCGGCGGGCTGCTCGGCCTCGTGCAGCCGGCGCTGCTCGACAGCGTCCGCGGCCGGCTGCCGCTGCCGCTGGTCGCGCTCGGGCAGGGCCTCGTCGCCGCGCTCGCCGGCGCGGTGGCCGGCGGCCTGTCGCTCGCCATCCCGCTGACCGCGATCGGCGGGCTCGCGCTGCTCGACCTCGAGGTCATCCGCGTCGGGGCGTGGCTCGGCGGCGCGGTCGGCGGCGCGGCCGGCCTGCTCGGCTGGCTGCCCCTCACCGTGGCGACGGTGCTCAAGTCGCGCTCCTGGCCCATCACCGCCGCCGTCGGCGCGGGGGTGCCGGCGTCGCTGATGCTGGTGCTCGGCCTCCTGGGCGTCCTGCTCGCGTAGCCCCTACAGGATCTCCTCGATCGCCGTCTTCCAGCTGTACCCGCCGGGCTGCTTCCCCCGGATCGAGCTGTTGTCGGGGTCGATGCCGATGACCAGCACGGCGCCCTTCAGGTGCACCCCCGTGCCCTGCGTCGAGAACTTGCAGCTCGTCGCCTTCAGCTGCTGCACGGCCTCCTTGCCGGCAGGCGTCGCGCAGACGGTCGCGAGCGCGTCCACCGCCTGCTGGCACGCCGACTGCGTGCGGTCCTGGATGGGGTCGAACGTCGGGTAGCTGTCCTTGTCGTAGTCGCCGGTGAGGTGCGCCCCGCAGGTCGCGTTCAGCGCGTCGATCTTGGCGTCGAGCGAGCGCTCGTACTCGGCCCAGCCGTTCCGCTGCGCGACGGTGTCGGTCACGCCGGCCTGGGCGGCGGCGACGAGGAGCAGGAGCAGGGTCTTCACGGGCACCTCCTGCCCCGACACGTAGGCGGCGGGCCCCGACCCATCGATGTCGCGGGGATATCACCCGAGCGGGACGAGCTGCAGCTGCACCAAGGCGAGCCGCTCCGCGGGCGTGGAGTCGGCCACCCGCGCGCGGATCGCCCGGAACTGCGCCCGTAGCATCTCCTCCAGCGCCGCCAGGTCGGCCTCCGACACCGCGACGAGGTTGTACGAGAACGCGCCGGGCGCCCCGTCGACCAGCCGTTCGAGCGCCACCTCCGCCCAGAACCGCTTGAGGTCCCGGCTCGCGGACGGCCGCCGGACGTCGAGCAGGCGCACCGCGACCGGCGCGTAGTGCGCCCCGTCGCGCGCGATCTGGCCCGCCTGCTCGAGCAGCGCCACCGCCTGCCGCACCACGTCGACCGGCAGCCCCAGCCGCGCGGCGAGCCACCCGTCGTCGTGGGCCGGCTGCGCGCGGTAGGGCACGAGCTCGAGCGCCAGCAGCACGGCCTGCGCCCAGGGGTTCGACCACGCCAGCGCCTGCGCCGCGCCGAGCTCCGCCCAGGCCGCCTGCGTCGACGGCAGCGACGCCGGATCCGCGAAGACGGCCACGAACTCGAGCCCCCGCAGGCTCGCGGCGTCGACCAGGCGCAGCAGGTCGGGCAGCCGCGGCTCCGAGCGCCCCTGCAGCCAGCGCGAGACGGCGAAGCGGCTGCGCCCCGCCCGCGCCGCCAGCTCGCCGATCGGCGCCGTGCCGCGCAGGTCGGACAGGAGCTGGCCCACCCACGACGCCGCGGGCACGTCGCCCTCGAGCCAGGCGGGCTCGGTGCGCAGGAAGGTGCGCAGGCCGCCGGCCACGTCGACCCCCACCCGGTGCGCGGCGGCCAGGAACGCGGACGCCGGCGGCCAGCGGCGGCCGGACTCCCAGGTGTAGACGGCGTTGCTGCGGTACCCGAGCCGGCGCGCGAACGCGACCTGCGAGCGGCTGCCCCGCAGCGCGCGGGCCAGGTCTCGCGCCATCGCCTCGTAGTCCAGGGCCATCGCTGCCTCCCGCGCGACGTATAACCGAATCGCACATCAGGGTGGGGAGCTGGGGGACGGTATGTGCGGAATGGTATGGCGCCGGGCCGCGGGGCGGCGCACGTTGTGGGTGTGGGGCGCGGACACCCACGGAGGAGGACGGCGATGGCGCACCGGACGAGCCACTGGGCGGTGTGGGCAGCGATCGGGCTGACAGGGTGCTTCGGGCCCGAGCCTGGCGACGGCGGTCAGATCGGCGACGAAGCGAACGAGGGCGCGCACTGCGAGGTCAGCGAGAGCACGCCGCTGGCGCTCGACGAGGCGTCTCCCGGCGGCTTCAGCGCGCAGGAGGTGCTCGACGGCCTGGAGGGTGTCCACGAGGCCACCCTGACCTACGCCGACGGCACCACCGCAGCGCTCACCGTCACCGTCACCGCCACCGGCGACGCCGCCTGGGAGGTGCAGGAGCTGGTCGACGAGGGCACCGGCGGCGGCATGGAGCCCGCCATCTCGATGACCTGCCCCGACGTCCTGTCCATCGGGGTCACCGTCGGCTTCGCCACCGACGACGGCGTGTTCGCCGAGCAGTTCGACGTGGACCTGCAGGCGAGCGGCGCCGGCCAGGCGTCGGTGTACGTGCCGCTCGAGGGCCTGGCGGGCACGTTCGACGTGTGGGACTACGTCCCCGACGACGGCCTGACCTACGACGACGCCGAGGCCTGGCTCGACCTGCAGTGGACCGGCGCGCTGGCCGGCACCGTCCACGGGCAGGCCTCCGGCGCCGACCCGGGCGACGACCCGGACGGGATGGCCTGGGCGACCAACTTCGACATCGCCGGCTTCGGCGGCGGCGACACGGAGTAGCCTCTCCGGTTCGGCCCGAGATACGGGCCAGACTGATGGCTGGGACCGACCGTCGCTTTCGCCGCCTGCTGCCCTGGCTCCTCGCGCTGGGGCTCGGCGTCGGCCTGTCGCCGCTGGCCCTGCACCGCCGCGCTGCGCCCGAACTCCGCCTGGAGGCGGGCAGCCAGTGGGTGAGCGGCCGCGCGACGGTCCTCGCGGGGCAGCGGGTCGTCGCCGTGGACGGGTTCGCGCGCGTGTCGGTGCGCGGGCGCGCCGTCACCGTGGCGGTCGCCCGCGGCAAGGCCGTGGTGGACGACGGCAGCGACCGCCGGGTGGTGCGGCGCGGCCAGACGGCGCGGTTCGGCCCGCCCCGCCCGAGCCGGGCCTGACCCGCGCGAGGCCGAGCTAGCGACCTCCGCGCGCAGAATGCGCTGCTGCAGCAGATGCTCGAGGACCTCGAGGTGGAGTACCACGGCACGCCGGTGCCGTGGGGCGACCTGCCGCCGGTGCTGCGGGAGGACGCGTTCCGGGCCACCGTCGCGGAGGCGGTGGCCGACTGCGCGCCCGAGGTCGAGGTCGTGGGCTACGAGTGCCGCGAGCCGCCCTGCCTCGCGATGGTGCGTGCGCCCGCGGAGCGCGCCTGGTGGGACGCGCTGGTGGTCGACTGCCCGCCGTGGGTCGACGCCTACGGGGTCGGCGCCGTGGGCGGCGCCCGGCGCGCCACCTGCGCCGACGGGCACCAGGAGGTGTTCCAGCTGGTCGGGTGGTCGCCGCAGCTCGTGGAGCCCGAGGGCGGCTACCCGACCGAGGAGGCGGAGAACCGGGTGAAGCGCCTGGCCGCGCGCACCGACGAGATCGCGCGCTCGTGGCGCTGCGCCGAGGGGGACTGAGCGCCGGGTGCGCCCCGCAGGTCGACCTGCGCCATCCCGTCGGGTACGCTTTCGACGGAGGACAGCGCTTGGCGACCGACGACGGCATGGTCGGGGGCGTGCTCAACGGCCGCTACAAGCTCACCGCGCACTTGCGGCCCGGGCAGTTCGGCGACTTCTGGCGCGGCGTCCGCCTCACGGACGGCGCGCCGGTGGCGATCAAGCTGCTCAAGCCCGAGCTGTTCGAGAACCCCACCGCGATGGCCCGGTTCTCGCGGGAGACGCGCCTGCTCGCCTCGTTCTCCCACCCGAACCTGCTGCGGGTCCTGGAGTACGGCCGCACCTCGACGGGCGCGCCGTGGGTGGTCACCGAGCCGCACGACGGGCGCCTCCTCTCCGACGCCGTGGCGGAGCTCAACCTCACCATCGGCGACGTCTGCAACATCGGCGCGCAGATCGCGCTCGTGCTCGCCGCGACCCACGCCCGCGGCATCATCCACCGCGGCCTCGATCCCGAGGCGATCCTGCTCGTGCGCAACGCGCAGGGCCGCGAGGTGGTCAAGCTGCAGGACTTCGGGCTGGCGCACCTCGCGCGGACCCGCGGCCCGGCGAGCACCGATCCGGCGCTGACCAAGGTGGGCGAGCGCCTCGGGCGCTACGAGTACATGGCCCCCGAGTACATCGAGGAGCAGGTGCTCGACGCGCGCACCGACCTGTACGTGCTCGGCGTCATCCTCTTCGAGATGCTGGCCGGGCAGCCGCCGTTCGTGGGCGCGCCGCTGATGGTGCTCATGAAGCACGTGAGCGACGACCCGTGGGCGCCGTCCGACCTGGCCGAGCAGGACGTGCCGAAGTGGATGGACGACCTCATCCTGTCGATGCTCGCGAAGGACGCACGCGATCGCCCGCAGGACGCCGCGTCGGTCGCGCGGGCGCTGATGGAGCGGCGCTGGCCCGTCCCCGGCGCGCCACGGCCGCGCGGGCCGTAGCCGCGGGCGGCTACAGGATCGTGTAGCCGCCGTCGATGAGCCAGGTCTGGCCGGTCACGAACGACGACTCGCGCGACGCCAGGTACACGACGAGCCCGGCGATCTCCTCGGGCTGGGCGATCCGGTGCAGCGCCGTGTGCTCGACGAGGCGCTCCCGCAGGACGTTGTCGCTCGTGAGCGCCGACGCAAGCCGCGTGTCGACGATGCCGGGCGCGATGGCGTTGATGCGGAGGCCGGTCTGGCCGAGCGCCGGCGGCCATGGTGCGGGTCATCGAGCTCAGCGCCGCCTTGGTCATGCCGTAGATGCCCTGCAGGGGCGAGGCCTGGACCCCGAGGATCGACGCCACCGACACGATCGACGCGGGCTGGCCGAGCCGCGTCGCCACGTGCCGCCGCGCGAGCTGGCGCGCCATCTCGAACGGGCCCTTCAGGTTGACCTCGAAGGTCTTGTCCCAGGCGCCCCACTCGGCGTCGAGCATCGGGCCGAAGTAGGGGTTGGTGCCGGCGTTGTTGACGAGGATGTCGGGGAGCCCCACGTCGCGCTCCACGGCGTCCCACCACGGGGCGATCGCGTCGAGCTGGCCCACGTGCAGCGCGCGCGCCACCGCCTTGCCGCCCGCGGCCGTGATCTCGTCGGCGACGGCCTGCACCCCCTCGGCCTTGCGCGACGCGAGCACCACGGTGGCGCCCTCCTGCGCCAGCGCCAGCGCCACGCCGCGGCCGATGCCCCGGCTCGCCCCCGTCACCACCGCCACGCTGCCCTCGACCCGTCCGCTCATGCGCCTGCCTCCCGGCCGGGCAGGATATCTTCGCCAGCGGCCAGGGGAGGCGGGCGTGGCGAGCTGCTTTCGAGACGATGCCCTGCAGGGGCGGGTCGTGTGGATCACCGGCGGGGGATCGGGCATCGGCGCGGGGATCGCGTCGCGGCTCGCGGCCCACGGCGCCGAGGTGGTGCTGACGGGGCGCAAGGCGGAGCGCCTCGAGGCCGTGGCCGAGGCGATCCGGGCCGCGGGCGGCGCCGCCCGCACCGCCCCCGCCGACGTGCGCGACCCGGCGTCGCTGGAGGCGGTCGCGGAGCGCATCGGCGCCGAGTGTGGCCGCCTCGACGGGCTGGTGGCCGGCGCCGCCGGCAACTTCCTGTGCCCGGCCGTGTCGCTGTCGCCGAACGGCTTCGGCACCGTCATCGACATCGACCTCAAGGGCACCTTCAACACCTGCAAGGCGGCGTTCCCGCTGCTGTCGCAGTCCGGCGGCGCGGTGGTCACGATCAGCGCCACCCTGCAGTACACGGGCACGCCCCTGCAGGTGCACGCCGCCAGCGCCAAGGCCGGCGTCGACGCGATGACGCGCGGGCTCGCCGTGGAGTGGGGCCCGGCGGGGATCCGGGTCAACGGCATCGCCCCGGGGCCCATCGACGAGACGCCGGGCATGGAGAAGCTCGCGCCGGGCGAGGTGCGCGACCGCGTGGTCCGCGCCATCCCGCTGCAGCGCCTCGGCACCGTCACCGACGTGGCCGACGGCGTGCTGTTCCTGCTGTCGCCGGCGGCGTCGTGGGTGTCGGGGGCCGTGCTGGTCGTCGATGGCGGTCAGTGGCTCGCCACCGCCGGCCTCGGCGCCGCGCTCACGGGGTAGGGGCGGCCTTCCCGGCGTCGGGCTCCGCGGGCTGGTACCGCACGACCGCGCGCTGCTCGCCGGCCCGCAGCGCCGTGGCCTTCGTCACCGCCGGCAGCAGCGTGGCGACCCAGGGGGCGCCGTCGGCGCGCCACAGGTAGCGCATCTTCCCGTCGTCCTGCGGCTGGACCTCGGTGGGGTCGCCCCAGCGCGTCGTCAGCATCGGCACCGCCACGTCGTCGGGCAGCTCGATCTGGACCTCGGTGAGCACCTTGCCCTGGTCGGCGAGCACGAGCGACGCCAGCGCCTCGGGCATGCCGTCCAGGATCGAGGATAGCACGAGGTCCTGACCGGCCATCTCGCCCAGGATCTTCGCGCCGGGCTGGTGGGCGGCCTCCAGGATCTCGCGCGCCCTCGCCCCGTTCATCCCCGGCTGCAGCGCGGCGAGCCCCTCGGGCAGCGCGGCGGCGCGCTCGGGGAACAGCCCCTGCAGGTCCGTCCACACCGGCGCCGCCCCGTCGGCCGCCGCCTCGTCGAACTGGACGGTGGGCGCGGTGGGCTCGGAGCGGAGCGGCGCGTCGGACCCCCCGCAGGCCAGCAGCGACAGCGACAGCGACAGGATGGGCGCGAGCAGCGACATCAGGACCCCGTCTCCCTCGTCACCCGTTCGGGCGCGGTCCGCACGGCCACCCGCCGCGCCTCGGCCGCGAGCGCGCGTCGGTCGGCCGCCTCGGCGCGGGCCGCGGCGAGCTCCAGGCACCAGGCGACGTCGGGGTCGCGGCGGTCGGCGTGGGCGGCGGCGCGCTGGACGTGGCGCTCGGCCGAGACCTTGGTCGCGCAGCCCCGCGGACACCGCCGCGAGCGCCGCCTCCGCGCGCGGCCGCGACCCGGCTGGTTGGCCGGATCGGCGTCGCCACGCGGCCAGGCTCGCCAGGCGGTGGGCCTCGACCCGGTCGCGCCATGGCGCTCGACGACGGCCTGCTCGAGCAGCGCCAGCACCACGTCGAGGAGAGCCGGCCTCGCGGTAGAGGTCGGCCAGCGCCGCCGAGCGCCTCCCGGGCGGCGTCGAGGTCGTCCCAGGCGCGGTGGACGGCGCCAGCGCCCCGCAGCGCGCCTCGCCGAGCGAAGTGCCGAGCCGCGCCTCGAGGATCGCGCCCGCTCGTAGCGGCCGGAGGCCTCCGGCAGCTCGCCGTCCGCCGGCCAGGCCCGGTCGCGAGCACGGCCAGGCCTCGGCCATGCTGACGCTCGCCGCCTCCTTCCAGGAACTTCGCCACTGAGCACGGCGTGGCCCAGCGCCAGGCCCTCGCCGAGGCCGTGGGCGCACCGGCTGCGGCTCGCGTGGACCCGCCCGAGCGGCCGCGGGTCCTCGCCCTCGGCGACGAACGCCTCGGCGCGGGCGAGCACGGCGTCGGCGGCGCGCAGATCGCCTCGCGTCAGCAACACCTCGCCCGCCACCCGGGCCGCGCGAGCGCAGCGGCGGCCAGCCGCCGGGCGTGCGCGGCGCTCGGCGTCGGCGGCGGCGCGGTGGGCCTCGGCCCCCAGGCCGAGCCGCCAGCACCTCGGCGCGGCGCACCGCCAGCGCGGACCAGCGCTCGTCGGCCTCGGGCACCCCGGCGAGGCGCAGCGCGGACTCGAGCTCGCCCAGCAGCGGCGGCGCAGCAGTCGCCGCCCGCTCGCCCGCTGGCGCCAGGCCTCGAGCAAGGTGCCCAGGATCGCCTGCTCGGCGCGCTCCAGCCAGCGGGTGGCGCCGATCGCTCCGCCAGGCGGCGGCTGTGGGGCCGGTGCAGCAGCGCACGCGCCGCGGCGCGGTGGTGGCTCGCGGGCGCCCGGCCGATGGCCAGCGGGCACCGTCTCGCGGAACAGCGCCTGCAGGAAGCGCCACCCGTCGTCGGTGTGGGCGGCAAGCCCTCCTCGACCAGCCGCTCGCAGCGCGTAGCGGATCGCGTGCTCGGGGACGAACCGGCGCTGCCCGCGCTGGGCCCTCGCCGGCCAGGTCGTCGCAGACGACCTGCCAGTCCTCGTCGGACACGGGTGCCGACGCCGCGGCGCCTTTCGAGCCACCCGCGCGCCGCCGGCAGGTCCGCGAGCACGCGCTTGGGCGCGTCGCGAGACGGCATCGGCGCGACGGCGACGGGCGCGTCGAGCACCAGCCCCGACGGCCAGGGACCAGGTGCCGGGTCTTCGCCCAGCCCCGCACCACCTGCACGGCGGCTGGAGCGGGTTGCCCTCGGTGCGCTCGGCGAGCTGCTCGGCCAGCACGGGCTCGAGCGGCGCGATCGCGTGGACGAGCCGGCGGTGCTCGTCGGGGCGCAGCGGCGCCAGGTCGATCTCCCGCAGCGCCTCGCCCAGCGCGCCGCGCGCCTCGAACGCGGGCTCCGGGTGGCCGACGGCGAGCACCAGCAGCACGGGGGTCGGGCGGATCGCCTGGGCCTGCGCCAGGTGGCGCGCGAAGCCGAACAGGTCGCCCGACAGGTGCGCGTCGTCGTAGAGCAGCACCGCCCCCCGCGCGCGCAGCGCGAGGCGCTCCACCAGCTGGCGGGCGGCGGCGTAGCGGGCCTCGGGGCCGAGCCGGGGCGGGTCGCTCGCCTCGAGCATCTCCTCCACGTCCGCCGCGAGCTCCGGCCGGTCGGCCCCCACCGCCCTCGCGATCCGCGCCAGACGCTCGTCGTGGCCCAGGCGGACGGTGCGCAGCCACCGCCGGAACGGGCGCCCGAGCGCCTGCAGCGGGGACTCGCCCTGGCGCGCGTCGCCGACCAGGAACGGCAGGCCGAGGCGCTCGTGCGCGAGCTCGCCGATCCACCGCGCCAGCCGCGAGCGCCCGAGCCCCGGCTGCCCCCGGATCAGCACCACCTCCGCGCGCCCGCGGGCGAGCACCGCGTGCAGGCGCTCCCACAGCAGGTCCCGCTCCGCCTCGCGCCCGACGAACGGCGGATCGCGCAGCGACACGAGCGGCAGCCCGGCCGAGACCTCGCGCGCGGCCGGCGGGCCGGGCGCCTCGTCGCGGTCCGTCCGCCACGACCGCGCCACCCGCCCGCCCGTCCGGCTCGACCCCCCGCGCACGACGTCGGTGGGCCCCTCGATCTCCGCCGTGGCGTCGTCCGGGGGCGGCGCTGGCGCGAGGACGCGCTCGTTCGCCGGCCCGAGCCCCTCGAGCACGCGCAGCGCCTCCGCCGCGCTCTGGAAGCGGTCGCGCGGGTCCTTCTCGAGCAGGCGGGCGACCCAGGCGTCGAGGTCGCTCGGCGCCGCCATCCGCGGGCGCAGCCGCTGCGGCGCCTCCAGCATGTGCGCGGTGATGAGCCCCGCCCCGCGGGCGGTGGGGAACGGCTTGTCGGTGCCGACCAGGCGGTACATCAGGCAGCCGAGCGCGTACAGATCGGTCCACGGGCCGTACTCGCGCCAGTTCCCCTCGATCTGCTCGGGCGACATGTAGGCGAGCGTGCCCACCAGCTCCTGCGCGATCGAGCGCTCCACCGTCCGCTCCATGGCGGTGGCGATGCCGAAGTCGGTGAGCTTCCATCCGGGCCGGGTGGCGTCGGAGCCCGCCAGCAGCACGTTGCCGGGCTTGAGGTCCCGGTGGATCAGCTGGTGGGCGTGCGCGTGGGCCAGCGCGCCGAGGAGCGAGACCAGCACGGGGTGCACTTCGTCCCACCGGTCGGGGAGCCAGGCGCCGAGCGTGCCCCCGCTCGCGTACTCCATCACGACGTAGGGGCTGCCGACCTCGAGGTCCCGCCCGCGCGATGCGGCCCGCGCCCCCACGCGGCCCACGTCGTAGACCCGCACGATGGCGGGGTGGTCGAGGTTCGCCATGGCGCGCACCTCGTTGCGGAACGGGTCGGGGACGTTCGGGGCCGGCCCCGAGCGATCGAGCACCTTGATCGCGACGGTGACGCCGGTGTCGTGGTGCACGCCCTGCCACACGACGCCCGTGCTGCCGCGCCCGATCGGCTCTCGCAGCTCGAACGCGCCCAGCCGGACGGGGTCGCTCACCCGGGCGGCGGCCGGGTGTCCAGCCAGCGCTGGACCTGCTGCAGCCGATCGCGCACCAGCTGGCTCTGCGGGCGCCGGTTGGCGATCCGGTCGACCAGCGCGCGGACGATCCGGTCTGCGCCGACCTTCACGGCGCGGTCGATCACGACGTCCTGCTTCGAGTGGATGCGCGGGAAGCTCCAGCCGAGCTCCGCGCAGTGCTTCGCCGCCTTGACGTACAGCGCGTCGAACGTGGCCGGGTCGCGCGCGCGCTCGAGCCGCGCCACGTAGGCCCACTCGACCACGTGGGCGTCGGACAGCAGCGCCGGCCCCGAGCTGCGCCAGTCGAACGCCAGCACGTAGTCGAAGAGGCGGCGCGCGGTCTCCTCGTCGCCCGCCTCGTGGCGGGTCATCGCCGCCTTCGCCAGGTACACCACGCTCCGGTCGGGCCCGGTCTCGCGCGGGGCGGCCTCGGCGGCGGCCCGGAACAGGACGTACGCCTCGTCGAGCTGGCTACGATCCCACCGCGACTGCGCCCGGTCGGCCAGCTGGGCCGCCGAGAAGGCCGTGGGTGGCCTGCCGTTGAGCAATTCCTCCAAACGCATCGGTTCCCCCCGGGCTGCGATAACCCGGGCCGGCCGGACCCGCTGAATCGTTAGGACCCAGCGCCCGAATGCGGTGTGTGCACCGTGCCGCGGCGTCAGCGCGAGGCCCCGGCGCGCCCCGCGCCGAGCTCGGTCAGCAGCGCGTCGGCGCGTGGGTCGGCCTCCAGGACGTAGCGGAGGTAGTCGAGGTCGACGTGGACGGCGCGTGTGACCGCCGGATCGAGGGCCAGATCCGACGACACCCCCTCGTACACCCCGTCGAAGACCAGCCCGGACAGCTTGCCGTCGCGGTCGAGCGTGGGGGAGCCGGAGTTGCCGCCGGTGATGTCGACGGTGGACAGGAAGTCGACGGGCACGTCGTCGAGGACGGGGTCCACCCGGTCGGGCAGCGGCCCGGTCGCGAGCAGCGCGGCGGGCGCGTCGAACGGGCGCTCGCCCGTGGCCTTGGCCACCATGCCCGACAGGGTGGTGCGCGGCTCGTAGACGACGGCGTCGGCCGGGCGGTAGCCCTCGAGGTGGCCCCAGGTGACGCGCAGCGTGCCGTTGGCGTCGGGGGTGGGCGGCGCGCCGCCCGTGGCGCGGAGCGCGGCGACGTAGGGCGGCCGCAGGCGGATCATCGCGCCGGACCAGGCGTCGCCGCGCTCCTGCAGCGCGTCGTACAGCGGGGCGAGCGCCCGGGCCAGGTCGAGCAGCGGGTCGTGGCGGGCGTCGAGCTCCGCCGGCGTGGCGTCGAGCAGGGCCTGGCGCGCGGACAGCTCCTGCAGGTGCGTCCCGGCGTAGAGCTGGTCGAGCAGCGCGTCGATGCGGGCGCCCTCGGCGGCGCCGGTCGCGGCGAGCGCGGCGTCGACGGGAGCGATGCGCTGGTCGGCGGGCAGCGCCTGGGTGCGGACGAGCCAGTCGCGCAGCGTCGCCCGGTCGGACGGCACGTCGATCGACGCCTGCGCGCGCTGCCGCGCCATCGCGAAGCGGCTCCGGTCGCGCTCGCGGAAGCCGTCGCGGCGGTCGAGGTCGGGCCTGGCGCGCTCCGTCGCCATCTCGCGCAGGTCGCGCGCCTCGGCCATCAGCGGTGACGCGCGGTCGAGCCAGCCGAGCAGCAGATCGCGCTCCTCCGTCCGCCGGTGCTCCGCCACGAGCGCCGCGATCGCGGCGAACGGGTCCTCCTGCCGGCGCTTCAGCGCCGCGACGGCCGCCGCCTCGCGCTGCTGCCGCGACGCGGCGACCCGGCCGTCCGCCAGCCCGGCGATCACGCCCTCCTGCTTCTTCATCCCGTTCGCCAGCCGCCGGATGCGCCCGTAGTTCGCGAGCGCCCGGGCGGGATCGTCGGCGCCCTGCGCCTGCAGCAGCGCGATGAAGTCGTGGGCGAGCGCCACGTTGCGCGGGAGGCGGAAGTCGGCGTCGGCGGCGAGCTCGGCGCTGCTGTCCCAGCGCTCGGTGCGCCCGGGGTACCCGATCACCATGACGGGATCGCCCTCGGCGCGGTGGCCGTCCGCCAGGGAGAGCCAGTGGTCCGGGTGGTAGGGGACGTTGCCGTCGGCCCGCTCGGCCGGCGCGTTGTCGGGCCCGGCCCAGACCCGCAGGAACGCGAAGTCGCCGGTGTGCCGCGGCCAGCGCCAGTTGTCGACCTCGCCGCCGAAGTTGCCGACGCCCTCGGGCGGCGCGTAGACGATGCGGACGTCGGGCAGCTCGCGCCGGGTCACGAGCTGGTAGCGCGCGCCCACCTCGAGCGTCGACACCGCGCAGCGGACGTGCGGCGCCTGCTCGCAGGTGTCGATCAGGCTGCGGATGCGGTGCTGCACGGCGCGGCCGCGCTCGGCGTCCGACAGGCGCTTCCCGAGCTTGCCGACGACGGCGTCGGTCACGTCGCGCACCCCGGTGGTGACGTAGACGAAGGTGCCGGGGCCGGCGTCGATCTCCTCCGCCCGGCTCGCGGCGGCGAAGCCCGCCTTCACCAGGTTGCGCTCGGCGGTGCTGTTCTGCTGCAGCATCCGCACCACGCAGTGGTGGTTCGTGACCACGAGGCCGTCGGGCGAGACGAACGAGCCGCTGCAGCCGCCGAGCGACACGACGGCCCCGGTGACGTCGCCGTCGAGGGCCAGCGCGGCGGGGTCGACGGCGAAGCCGTCGGTGCGCAGCTCCGCGGCGCGCTGGGCGAGGTCTTCGGGCAGCCACATCCCCTCGCCGGCGGCGGCGGTGGGCAGCGACACGGACAGCGACAGCGACAGCGCGGCGAGCAGCATGGGGCCTCGGCGGTGGGGGCGCAGGGTAACCCCGGCGGCCGCTACGGGTCCCGCGCGCTCACGAAGGCGACGCACATCTCCTCGTCCTCGGCCCAGGCGAGGTCGTGCGGCGCCTCCGCCACGCCGTCGATCTCGCGCTGGTTGGCTGCGGTGTTGTCCCAGTGGCACTCGACCCACAGCGCGTCGTCCTTCGCGAGCGGCACCGGCTGCTCGAACAGGTAGTCGCCCTGCCAGTCGTGGTCCCACCGGTCGATCTGCAGCAGGCACTCGCGGCTGCCGTCGGCGTGCTCGATCCCCACGCTGCCGTGGCTGCCCCGCTCGTGCATGTGCAGGTTCGCCCCGACGAGCACCTTCTCCTTGTGGGGGTGCGTGCGGAAGGAGACCATCACGTCGGGGTCGTCGGCCGGGATCTTCATCCCGCCCACGAGCCACGCCGGGTCGTAGACCGACAGCGCGTCGAGCTGCGACTGCACCTGGTCGGCGAGCATCAGGTCCAGGGTCGTGAGGTCCGGGCGCCCCGGCGGGTCGGTCAGCGAGTAGTGGACGGTGAGGACGAGCTTGCTGCCGGGCGCCACCTTCTGGCCCGTGCCGGCGGGCAGCTGCCGCGCCTCCCAGCCGGGTGACCAGCCGCCAATCCAGCCCGTGGCGCCCCAGACCACGCCGCCCGGGCAGCTCCAGCCCGGGCCCGGCGACGCCCGGTCGAGCAGCTGCAGCGACGGCACCGCCAGCGGCCCGGCCACGAGCAGCAGCGCGTGGTGCACCTGCTCGGGGGTGCCGGGGGTCAGCCCGAGCCCGGTGACGTAGCGGACGTCGTCTTCGGGCCAGTCGACGAGGAAGCAGCGCGTGTCGTCGGTGGTCCCGTCGCGCGGATCGGGGGTGTAGGCCTCCGGCATCGCGAGGGTGAGGTCGACGTGCGGCAGCCCGCGCGCGGGCAGGTCGGGCGCGACGTAGTCGGCGGGATCGCCCTCGGGGGCGCCGCCGTCGGCCCAGGCCGCGAAGGCGCCGATCTCGTCGGCGGTCAGCGCGAGCGGGTGCTGCAGCGGGCGGCAGCAGTCGACGGGCGGCCACGGGGGCATGGTGCGGTCGGCGGTGACGGCCGCGATGACGGGCGCCCAGGGCGCGGCCTCCTCGAAGGTCTCGAACGGCATGGGCCCGACGCCGCCCTCGCCGTGGCAGCCGTTGCAGCGGAGCTCGGTCAGCGCGCGGATCTCGCCCTGCCAGGTGGGGACGTCGTCGCGGGTGGGGATCGCGTCGTCGACGGCGCAGGTGGGGAACCCCACGTCGGGGCCGCAGCCCCAGGCGAACAGCCACCACAGACAGGCGATCACGCTCCCTCCCGGCCGTGGGACCCGCGAGCGGTCCGGCGCGGAAACCTGTATCGGACCGCCGCGCCCGGAGCCGGGGCGCTAGGCTCGGGGGGTGCCGCACGCGCGCCCCCGCATCGCGATCCTCGCGCCCACCGGCCAGGGTGGGGTCGCTGCGGCGGTCGACGCGCTGGTGCCCGTGCTGCCCGAGGCCGTGCGCGTCCCCCTCCGCCCGCTGCCGCGCGCCGCCTGGGTCGCCACCGCCGGCGACGTCGACGCCGTGTGGCTGCACGCCTCGCTCCGCCGCCGGGCGCTGGTGCGCGATCGCCTCCTGGCGGGGCTGATCGCGCTGCGGCACCGCCCGCTCGCCGTGCAGCTGCACGGCTGGGATCCGCGCCTGGCCGCGCGCCTGGCCGCGGCCCCGCTGCCCGGCGTCGCCGTGTGGGGGGTGCTCACCGAGGTGCAGCAGGACGCCCTGCTGCGCTGGGGGGTGCCGCAGCACGCCGTCCACCGGGTGACGAACGCGCTGCGCCCCGAGGTCGTGCCCGACCGGCTCGCGCCGACCGATCCGCCCACGGTCCTGTTCGTGGGGCGCTTCGTCGCCGAGAAGGGCCCGCTGCGGCTGCTGGAGGCGCTCCGCCACGACGAGGTGCGGGTGCGCTTCGCCGGCGCCGGGCCCGAGCGCGCCGCGCTGGTGCACGCGATCGCGCGGTGGGGCCTCGCGGACCGGGTGCGCGTCGACGGCTGGCTGCCGCCGGCGGCGCTGCGGCGCGCCTACGCCGAGGCCTCCGCGCTGGCGCTGCCGTCCGAGGACGAGGCGTGCCCGCTCGCGGTGATCGAGGCGCTGGCGGCGGGGGTGCCCGTGCTGGCGACCCGGGTGGGCGACGTGCCGGCGCTGGTCGGCGACGGTGGCGTCGTGCTGGAGCCGCCCGTCGACCCCGAGGTCCTGCGGGAGGCCGTGCTGGGGCTGCTGCGCTCGCCGCCGCCCATGGCCGCGGCCCGGGCGCGGATCCGGGCGGCGAGCGCCCCGGAGCGGGTGGCGGCCAGTGGCGCACGCTGCTCGGGCGGATCGCCGGAGGCAGAACCTGCGGTGCTGCCAGGCGGGGACCCTGTCACGCCGCGCGGGCGAGGACGCGGGCGCCGGCGCGCACGTCGGGCGCCATCGCGGGCCGTCCGGTGGTGGGGCCGATCGGCGCCAGCGCCACCAGCTCGGCGGGACGCGGTCGAGGGCCCCGACCGGTCGCCCGCCACGACGGCGGCCAGCTCCGGCGCCGCGGCGGCGAGCACGGCATAGCTCTCGGCGATGCGGCCGGCCGAGGGGTCGATGAGGCCGAGCGCGGCGTCCGCCCAGCGCGCCGCCGCGGGCCGGTCGCCGCGCACCCCGGCCACCAGCGCGCGCCAGGTGTAGGCCGCCGCCTCGCCGTTGCGGTAGCCCGTCTCGCGGTAGGCCTCCGCCCGCCAGGCCGTGTTCTCGTCGGCCTCCTCAGCGCTCCTCCGCGACGAGCAGCATCAGGAGGCTCATCCCGTGCTCCGCGCGGCCGAGCAGCGACGGGAACGTGCCGGCGTCGGCGAGCAGCGCCCGCCCGCGCCAGGTCGCCGAGGCTCGATCGCGAATCTCGGCGCGCCGCCGCACGCACAGCCCCGGCGTCATGAGCCACGAGGTGCGGCCGAGCGCCTCCACCTGGAGCAGCAGCGCGACGGCGTCGTCGTGGCTCCTCGTAGCGCGACGAGCGCCAGCATTCCGAGGCACTGCCCGTAGAGCACGGCGTCGTGGCGCGGCTCGAGCACCTCCATCGCGCGCAGGGCGCAGTCCTGCACCAGCGCCAGGTCCTGCATGAAGCCCGCGGCGCCGGCCAGGTAGATCCGGCTGCGGGCGGCCTGCCAGACCGCGCCGGCGGCCTCGAACTGCGCCACCGAGCGGCGGGCGGCCTCGAGGGCGTCGACGGGGCGGCCGCTCTGGCGGTAGAGCATCCCCAGGTTCCCGAGCGCGCCGGCCTCGGCCAGCGGGTCGCGGGCCTCGCGCGCGAGCCGGAGCGCCTCGTTGAGGGCGGCGAGGCGCTCGGGGTGGCCCGGTGGCAGCGTCAGCGCGAGCGCCCGCAGCGCCCCGCACTTCGGCCCGGGGGCCTCGCCCGCCGTCTCCACCGCGGCGCGCGCCGCCTCCAGCGCCGCCGCGGCGTCGTCGCGGGCCTTGATCCGCGCGAGCTGCGAGAGCACGCGCGCCCGGAGATCCGGTCGCCCGTCGGTCAGCGACAGGGCCCGGTCCAGCGCGCGATACAGCGCGGCGAACGAGGTCTCGGCGTGCATGTCGATGCGCACGCCCGAGGACGAGCGCTACCACGGCGTCGGGGTCGTGGGTCGCCCCGAAGGCGGCCCAGGCGTTGGTCCGCTCGGCGGCGACCTCCGCCGTGGGCCCGCTGGTCGCCTCGCGGATCCGGTCGGCGGTGGCGGCGACGACCGGCGGTCGCGTCGGCGCGCAGCCCCATGGCGTCGCACTGCTCCCCGGCGTAGCGGCGCAGCGGCGCGTACTGCTCGAAGCGATCGCCCGTGCGCTGCAGCCAGGAGCGCTGGCGCAGGGCCTCGAGCAGGCCGAGCGGATCGGGCTGGTCGGCGAGCACCTGCTCGCCCGTCGACAGCGCCAGGCCGCCCGGGAACGCCGACAGGCGCGCGGCGGCGACCCGCTCCGCGTCGGACAGCAGGTCCAGCTCCACCGAGCGTGGCGTCGAGCGACGCTGCCGCGCGGGGCGGTCGGCGCGCGGCTGGTCGAGGACGCTGAGCGAGCGGGCGACGCTCCCGCACGGCGGCGGCGTCGAGCAGCGAGCGGCGCGCGGCGGCGACCGACGGCGAGCGGCCAGCCGTCGAGGGCCTCGACCAGGCGCAGCACCTCGGCCTCGGGGTCCGTCTCGGCGGGCTCCACGGCGGCGGCGCGGGCGACGTACAGCGCGGCGGCGTCGGCGGCGGGCAGGGGGCCGAGGCTCGATGCAGCGCTCCGCGGCCAGGCCGAGCCGGCGCCGGCTGGTGACGAGGAACCGGGCGGGCGTCTCGGCGAGCCACCCGACGAGCGCGGCGGCGACGATCTCCGCCACCCCCTCCGCCTCGTCGAGCAGCACCAGGTCCTGCGTCTGGGCCAGCGCCGCGCGGGTGGCGGCGGGGCCGGCGCCGTCGGGCGGGAGCGAGAGCGCCTCGGCGAGCGCGACGTGCAGCGACGCCTCGTCGGTGACGCTGCCGAGCCGGCAGCACGCGGCGACCTCGTCGAGCTGCAGCGCCAGGCGCGTCTTGCCGATGCCGCCCGGCCCCACGACGCTGACCAGGCGCGACTGCTCGAGGGCGGTGCGGAGCTGGACCGCCTCGGCGCTGCGCCCGAAGAAGGCGTCCTCGGGGCGGAGCAGGGTGCGGCGCGGCTCGGGCCGGACGGCCTCCTCGGCCACCACCGCGCCGATCCAGCGGTAGCCCCGGCGCGGGACGGTCTCGACGAACCGGGGGTTGCGCGGCGGGTCGCCGAGGGCGGTGCGCAGCCGGCGGACCGCCTGGGACAGGCTCGCCTCGGTCACCGTCTCGTCGGGCCACAGCGCGGCGTCGAGCTCCTCGCGGCTCAACAGGCGGCCCGGCTCGGAGGTCAGCCGGAGCAGCAGCTCGTAGGGCTTGGGCTGCAGCTCGACGGGGGTGCCGGCGCGGAGCAGCTGGCCGCGGACCGGATCGAGTGCGAACTCGGCGAAGCGGATCACTCGACCTCCGCCCCCCAACGTAGCGTGAGGCGCCGCGCGCCGACGGCGCGTCGCGACCGAGCCGGGTCACCGGGTCACCAGGTTGAGCAGGCGGTCGGGGACGAAGACGGTGCGGACGACGCCGCGGCCCTGCAAGCGCGCCACGATCCGCTCGTGGGCCGCCGCGCGGACGTCCTCCTCGCTCGCACCCGCCGCGACGGTCACCGACGTCACCGTCCGCCCGTCGACCTGCACCGCCACGCGACGCTGCTGGGGCCCCACGTCGGGCGCCGGCCAGGGCTGCGCCTCCAGCGCGCCGTACACCGCGGGCCAGCGCGCCTCGACCCACTGCGGGACGAAGGGGTGCAGCGCGATCAGGGCGGCGCGCCGCACGGCGTCGGGGACCGGCGTGGGCAGGGCGTTCGCCAGCTCGTGCAGCCGCGCGACGGCGACGTGCAGCGCCCCGGCGCCGACCGCGGCGTCGATGGCGCCCAGGATCCGGGCCAGCTCGCCGGCGTCTGCGGGCCAGGGCCCTGGCGTCGCGGCGTCGCCGCTCAAGGCGCGATCCACCGCGCCAGCAGCCGCTCGGCGGCGCTCAGCCGCGCCTCGTCCCACGGCACGTCCCGCGCCACGGGCACGTCGGCCAGGATGGCCAGCCGCAGCGGATCGGCGCCGTGCGCGGCGATGACCTCGGCCGGGTCGACGCCCGTGCCCTTGGACTTGCTCATGCGCTGCCCGTCGGCGCCCAGCACCATCCCGTTGGCGACGAAGCGGGTGACGGGCTCGTCGGCGCCGATCAGGCCCCAGCCGTGCAGCACCTTCGCGACGAAGCGGAAGTACAGCATGTGCTGCGCGGCGTGGTCCAGGCCGCCCACGTAGACGTCCACGGGGACGAACCGGTCCACGGCCTCGCGGGTGAAGGGCGCGTCGTCGTCGTGCGGATCGCAGTACCGGAACACGTACCAGCTGCTGCAGACGAAGGTGTCCAGGGTGTCGGTCTCGCGGGCCGCGGGGCCGCCGCACCGCGGGCAGGGGCGCTGCAGCGGCGCCTCCAGGCGCACGGGCAGCTCGGCCTCGGGGACCGGCACGGTGCCGCAGGCGGGGCACCGCACCGCGGGGATCGGGCAGCCCCAGCGCCGCTGGCGGCCCACCGACCAGTCGCGCAGGCGGAAGCGGACCTCGGGGCCGCCGGCGCCGCGGCGCGCCAGCTCGCGGGCGACGGCGTCGGGGTCGGCGTCGCTCGCGGGGCGCGGGGCCAGGCCGACCGCGGCGGCGAAGGCGCGATCGCGCGGATCGTGGGCCGGGGCGCAGGCTGCGGCGCTGGCGCCGTACTCGGGACGACGTAGTCCGCGACCCACACCGGCAGCCGCTCGCCGGTCAGCGGGTGCACAGCGTCGACGTCCAGGCGCACCCCGGCGCGGACCTCCCCGCTGCGGCGCGCGGTCGGCGAGCGGGCGCCGACCTCGATCCCGTCCGCCAGCGGGTGCTCCGGCGCCAGGACGACGGCGACCGCGGCGTGCAGGGCCTCCGGGTGCGCCGTGAAGACCTCGATCGCCTGGTCCCCGGCCGGGAAGCGGGCCACGGCGCCCGCCGTGCGCTTGATCCAGTTCCGCTGGACGGCGACGGCGGCGGGGTCCCATCCGTCCAGGCGGTCCAGGCCGTCCCCGCGCCTCGGCGCGGGCCGTCGTGCGCACGAACCACTGGCGGACGCGCCGGGTCTGCACCGCCGCGCCGCACCGCCAGCAGGCACCGTCCACGACCTGCTCGTCGGCCAGGACGGTCGCGCAGGTCGGGCACCACGGGGCCGGCGCGTGGGCTTCGGTCGCCAGGCCGTCGGCCCTAGGCGCAGGAACAGCCACTGCGTCCAGCGGTAGTACGCGGGCGAGGAGGTGTCGATCTCGCGGTCCCAGTCGAAGGACCAGCCCATCGCGCGGAAGGTCTCGCGCATCCGGGCGACGTTGGCGGCCGTCCAGGCGGCGGGATCGACGCCGCGGGCGATCGCGGCGTTCTCGGCGGGCAGGCCGAAGGCGTCCCAGCCGATGGGGTGCAGGACGGCGGCGCCGTGGCGGCGGGCGTGGCGGGCGCGGACGTCGCTGATCGTGTAGACGCGGACGTGGCCCAGGTGCGGGGTGCCGGACGGGTAGGGAACATCGGGACGACGGACAGCGTGGGGCGCGACATGGCGGACTCCTGAGCGACGAAGCCCCGAGGTCGGGGTGACCTCGGGGCTCCGGTGGGGAAAGCGCTGCGGCGGTGCTACGCGCGCACACCCACGGGGCCCCAGCGACGAAGGAGCCCACGGACGGTGGCGGCGGCGAACCGGCGGTTCATCGGATGGATCGTAGCGCGGGGGCTACTGCACGTCGAACGTGGTGGACACGTCGCCCACGGTGGTCGTGTAGGCGGTGGCGGTCCAGGTGCCCGGGTCGAGGGGGCCGAAGTTGGCCCACTCCTCGTAGGTGCCCTGGGGCGGCAGCGTGGCGGTGTAGTCGTCGTAGCAGTCGTAGCCGAGCGACGGGCCGGTGGTGACGCTGCCGGCGGCGAGGCCCCAGTAGGGGGCGAGGCAGCCGTAGAAGGAGAGGAGCACGTCGTCGGGGCAGGGGTTCGTGACGACCAGGTAGAGGGTGAGCGGGGCGCCCTGGCAGGTCGTGCAGGGGCCCGTCGCGTCGCGGGCCTCGACGCGGTAGGCGAGGGCGGCGGTGGGGTCGGTGCAGTCGGGGACGGCGGTGTCGGTGTCGGTGTCGGTGTCGGCGTCGGCGTCCGCGTCCGCGTCCGTGTCTGCGTCGGTGTCAGTGTCCGCGTCCGCGTCGGTGTCCGCATCCGCGCCCGTGTCGCCGGTGTCGGGCTTCGGATCGGTGCACCCGAGCCCCGCGAGCCACCACAGCATCTGCATCTCCCCGTCCACCGTAGAGCGCCGGTCGGCGGGTCGCCACGCTCCGGGCTACCTCTGAGCGGATGCTGCTCGCCGCCCTGTTCGCCTGCCGCCCCGCCGAGGTGCCGGCGCTCTCGGTCGCGCCGTCGGCCTGGGTGCCCTCGGTGCCGGTGGCCACGTTCGCGGCGGACGGGCCGGCCTGGGTCGAGGTCCAGCGCGAGGGCGAGGCGCCTGCGCGGGTCGACGCCGTGGTGCGCGACGGACAGGCCACGGCCGCGCTGATCGGGCTGCCGGCCGGCGAGGCGCTGGTGCTGGTGCCGCACGTCGGCGAGGCGGCGGGCGATCCCGTGGACTGGGCGGTCGCCGCGGCCCCGCCGCTGCTCGACGCCGCGCCGCCCGTCGTCGGCGCCGGATCGGTGCTCGCCGACGGGCTGGTGATGGCCGCCGTCGTCGACCTCGACGCGTCGGGGGTCGGGGTGTGGGACGGCGACGGCCGGCTGGTGTGGTGGGTCCTCGTCGACCCCGCGTGGACGGCCGCCTCGCCCCGGCCGAGCCGCGACGGCACCGGCGTGGCCTTCGCCATCAACGACCGCGCGCGCGACACCGACGAGCAGCAGCTCGTCACCGTGGCCTGGGACGGCAGCGTCCGCACCGAGCGGGCCACGCCCCTGGCGCACCACGTGGTCGTGGAGCTCGACGAGGGCGAGATCGCGTGGCCGGCGTGGGACATCCGCGAGGTGAGCTGGGACGGCGGGTCCGCGAACGTGCTGTCGGACACGCTCCGCGTGGGGACCGGCGACGGCGACGGGCGCGTGGTGCTGTCGTTCTTCGACGACCGCGGGCCGCCCTTCGTGCCGTGCAGCCACGGGCTGCTGCCCGACGAGCGGCTCGGCGTCCCCGTCTACGAGTGGACGCACGCCAACAGCCTCGTCTGGCTGCCCGACCGCGACCGCCTGATCCTCGGGGCGCGGCTGCTCGACGCGGTGCTGGCCGTGGACCGGCGGACGGGCGCGGTCGCCTGGCAGCTCGGCGGGGTGCAGGGCACGCTGGCGCTCGACCCGGCGGACGCGAGCTCCCACGGCCACTTCTCCGACGCCTGGGACGGCGGGCTGCTGATGTTCGACAACGGGGCGCACCACGAGCCGCAGGTGTCGCGGGTCGTCGAGTACGCCGTCGACGAGGCGGCCGGCACCGCCGTCGCCGACTGGGTCCTCGACGATCCCGACGGGCGCTTCCTGTCGTACCTGGGGGACGCGCGGCGGCTGCCCGACGGCAGCGTCCTGCTCGCGACGGGGCAGTACGGCACGCTCGAGGAGGTCGGCCGCGACGGGGTGCGGCGCTGGCAGCTGCAGCTGCCGCCGGGGGCGGTGGTCGGGCGGGCGTGGGCGCTGCAGGGGCCGCCCTGGGAGTGACGGCGCTGTGGGTGGCGGGCGGGCGGCAGCGGGCCGCGGCGGGGCTCGCCGACCGGGACCACCGCGCGCTGTACGACCGGGGCGTGCTGGCGCGGCTGTCGCTGGGGAGCGGGGCGCTGGGGGAGCGGACCGCGGCGGCGGGGCGCTTCGGGGCGCTGTCGTCCGCGGACCTGCTGTGCACGCCGACGTCGGTGGTGCAGGTGGACGGGGAGCGGATCGTGGCGCGGTGGGAGGACGCGCGGCTGCAGGACGTGCACCACGCGCTGTGGTGGGACGGCGCGCCGCACGCGGTGTCGACGGGGGCCGGCGCCGTGGTGCGGCTCGGGGGCGGCGCGTGGCCGGTGGGGGGGCACGCGAACTACGCGTTCGGCTGGGACGGGGCGCTGTGGGTGACGCGGGGGGTGGCCGGCGACGCGGTGCGGCTCGGCGGCGGGGGGCGCTGGCCGCTGGCGGACGTGGTCGTGCACGACGGGGTCGTGGCGGCGGACGGCGTGTGGTTCACGGCCGTGGACGGGCGCCTGCTGCGGGTGGACCCGGGCGCCGGGCCGTGGATCGGGTGGTGGACCTGGCGGACGGGCGGGCGGGGCCGCTCGGGTGGTGTCGGGGGCTGTGTGTGGCGGCGGGGGTGGCGTACGTGGGGTTCACGCGGCTCCGGGCGACGCGGGCGCGGCGGAACGTGGCGTGGGTGTCGCGCAAGCTGCGGGGGACGGCGGGGGCGGCGCGGTACCCGACGCGGGTGGAGGCGTGGTCGCTCGCTGAGGAGCGGCGGATCGGGACGTGGGAGACGGCGGGGGTCGGGCTCGACGCGGTGTTCGGGCTGGCGTCGGCGGGGTGAGCCGGCGGGAGCGCGATGCGGCCGCCTACCGAGGTTCAACCGTCAAGAGCTCGCGGTCGCATGGCGCTCCCGTCGTGCGAGCACGCGCCATGGTGATGGAGATTGGCGTTCGCCCGTGCGAAGCCGGGCGAACGACAATCTGCCTCCGCACCCGGATGCAAACGGGTCGGGCCGGATCCGCTTCCGGTTCGGCGATTCGTGGGGGATTCGGCGGGTTGTCGCCGCGCCCCCACCCCGATGCCCGGGACCGATCCGCCTCCGGAACCGGATGAAAAGAGGTCGGGCCCGATCTGCTTCCGGGGGCGATACGCCCGGCGCATGGTCCCCGCCGATCGCATCACCGCCGCCTCCGACTGCCCCCCGCGCCCCGGCGACTACGTCCTGTACTGGATGATCGCCGCCCGCCGCACCACCTGGTCCCCCGCCCTCGAGCGCGCCCTGGCCCTCGCCCGCGAGCACGGCAAGCCGCTCGCCGTCCTCGAGGCCCTCCGCGTCGACTACCCCTGGGCGAGCCCCCGCCTGCACCGCTTCGTCGTCCAGGGCATGGCCGACAACGCCCGCGCCTTCGACGCCGCCGGCGTCCGCTACCACGCCTACGTCGAGCCCGAGCCCGGCGCCGGCAGCGGCCTGCTCGCCGCCCTGGCCGAGCGCGCGGTGGCCGTCGTCACCGACGCCTTCCCCTGCTTCTTCCTCCCCGCCATGGTGCGCGCCGCCGCGAAGCAGCTCCGCGCCGCCGGCGTCCGCCTCGAGGTCGTCGACGGCAACGGCGTCCTGCCGCTCCAGGCCGCCGGCCGCGTCTTCACCACGGCCGCGAGCTTCCGCCGCCACCTCCAGAAGACGCTCCCCGAGCACCTCGACCGCTTCCCGCTCGCCGCCCCGCTCGACGGCTACGACCTCGGCCACGCCACGCTCCCCGCCGACGCCCTGCGCCGCTGGCCCCACGCCGGCGCCCTCCTCGCGCACCCCGACCGCATCCGCGAGCTCCCGCTCTCCGGCCCCGGCCCCGTCGCCGACGACGGCGGCAGCGCCGCTGCCGCCCGCACCCTCGCCACCTTCCTCGACGAACGGCTCGAGCGCTACACCGAGCGCAACCACCCCGACGAGCACGTCGCGAGCGGCCTGTCGCCCTGGCTGCACTTCGGCCACGTCTCGGCCCACGAGGTGGTCTGGCGCGTGCTCGACCGCGAGGGCTGGGACCCGGGCGACCTCGGCCCCGTGACGGGCTCGCGCGAGGGCTGGTGGGGCCTGTCGGCCGCGAGCGAGGCCTTCCTCGACGAGATCGTGACCTGGCGCGAGCTCGGCTACGTCTTCTGCGACCAGCAGCCCGACTACCACCGCTACGCGACGCTCCCCGACTGGGCCCGCGAGACGCTGTCGGAGCACCGGAAGGATCCGCGCCCCGAGGTGTACGATCTGCAGACGCTCGACGCCGCCGACACCGCGGACCCGCTGTGGAACGCGGCCCAGCGCCAGCTCCGCGAGGAGGGCCGCATCCACAACTACCTGCGCATGGTCTGGGGCAAGCGCGTCCTCGGCTGGGCCGAGGCCCCCGAGCAGGCCTGGGACCAGCTCGTCGAGCTGAACAACCGCTACGCCGTCGACGGCCGCAACCCGAACTCCTACTCCGGCATCGCCTGGGTCTTCGGCCGCTTCGACCGCGCCTGGGGCCCCGAGCGCCCCATCTTCGGCAAGGTGCGCTACATGAGCTCCGAGAACACGGTCAAGAAGCTCCACCTCGACGACTGGCTCGCGCGCTGGGGCGACCGGTGATCCTCGCCTTCGCCCTGTCCGCCCACGCCGCGAAGCTCGAGCGCGTGGTGGAGGACCTCCTCGACGACGCTGCCCTCGACGGCGCCTCCGTCGGGCTCGTCGTGACGGATGCCGAGGGCCGCGAGCGCGTCGCCATCGACCCGCAGCGCCGCCTCATCCCCGCCAGCACCGCCAAGTGGGTCACCGCCGCGGCCGCCGCCCACGAGCTCGGCCTCGACTACCGCTTCGAGACCACCGTGGCCGCCACCGGCTGGACCGAGGGCGACACCCTCCACGGCGACCTCGTCGTGGTGGGCGCGGGCGACCTGTCCCTCGGGGACCCCGACCCGCAGCAGGTCGCCGCCGACCTCGCCGCGCTCCTCCGCCAGCTCGAGGTCACCCGCATCGAGGGCGACCTCGTCGTGGACGCCTCGCACTTCGACGGCCCCTCCCACGGCCCGGGCTGGATGTGGGACGACCTCGGCTACGCGTTCTCCGCCCCCTACACCGCCGCGAACGTCGCCCACAACCTCGCCGTCGCCGGCGTGGCGTGCCCGGCGCAGAACGGGCCGGGCTCCCCGCTCGTCGACCCGCCCGCCTGCCTCGCGGCGCTGCTCCTGGAGGGCCTCCCGCCCGCCGGCGTCGAGGTGACCGGCACGGCCGCGGTGCGCG
Source organism: Myxococcota bacterium (assembly GCA_041389545.1). Classification (GTDB taxonomy): domain Bacteria; phylum Myxococcota_A; class UBA796; order UBA796; genus JACKER01. Next base: position 181,736 of record JAWKRQ010000012.1, read on the forward strand.
CCGTCCCCGAGGCCGTCCCCATCGGCGTCCTCCGGTCCGCCCCGCTCCGCGAGCTGCTCGCCCGCATGCTCGCCACCAGCGACAACCTCTACGCCGAGTGCATCGCCCGCGCGCTCGACCGCCGCCCCGTCGCCGACGCCGCCGAGGCCCGCGCCCGGGTCGACGACGTGCTGCAGGCGGCGGGGATCCCGCGCGAGCGCCTGTCGCTCGTCGACGGCTCGGGCCTGTCCCGCTACTCGCTCGCCTCCGCCGCCGCGATGGTGCGCCTGACGCGCTGGGCCGACACCCAGCCCTGGGGCCCCGAGCTCGAGGCGCTGCTGCCCGTCGCCGGCCAGCAGGGCACGCTCGCCGCGCGGATGACCGCCACCCCCGCCGAGGGCCACGTCCGCGCGAAGACGGGCTCCATGACGGGTGTGCGCAACCTCGTCGGCTGGGTCGACACGTCCGGCGGGCCGGCCGCCTTCGCCTTCCTCATCAACGGGGTCGCCGTGCCGCAGCAGGAGGTGATCGCCCTGCAGGACCGCGTGATGGCCGTGATCGCCGCCTCGGACGGCCGGCGGGTGAAACGAAAGGTGGCGGCTGCGCTGGCCGAGGGGAGCGGTTAGGTCCCGCGCCCCAGCGGAAAGGAGCACAGCATGGCCGTCGAGCGGACCTTGTCCATCATCAAGCCGGACGCCACGCGCAAGAACCTCGTGGGCAAGATCGTCGCGAAGTTCGAGGAGAACGGCCTGCGGATCGCCGCGATGCGCAAGCACCACCTGTCGCGGCGCGAGGCGGAGGGCTTCTACGCCGTCCACCGCGAGCGGCCGTTCTTCGGCGAGCTCACCCAGTTCATGTCGAGCGGCCCGTGCGTCGTCATGGTGCTCGAGGGCGAGGGCGCCATCGCGAAGAACCGCGAGATCATGGGCGCCACCGACCCGGCGAAGGCCGCGGAGGGCACCCTGCGCAAGCTGTACGCCGACAGCGTCGGCGAGAACGCCGTCCACGGGTCGGACGCCCCCGAGACCGCCGCGGTCGAGATCGCGTACTTCTTCCGCGAGACCGAGATCTTCTAGCGGCCGCCGCCCGCGTGCCCCGAGCGACACGCGACGGGGCCGTCCCGTAGGGTATGGTGCGACCAGGAGGGCACGATGGCCTCGTCGGTCGCGCCGCACCTGACCCTGTCGCTGTCGCGCGACCTGTGGAACGAGCTGCTCGGCGCCGCGCTGCCGGTGCGGCTCGCGGGCGATCGCTTCGACATCACCCGCAACGCCCGCCAGCTCGTGCGCTCGCTCGGCGTCCGCCAGCGCGTGGCCGGCCTCCTCGAGGACCGCCGGCCGCCGGCGGCGCTCGTCCGCGCCAAGGACCGCGCCAAGGCCCTGTGGGTGCAGCGGCGGCCGGGGCTGTACCGCCGGCTGAACCACATCGTGCGGATCGAGGGCGACTGGAAGGTCGAGCTCGACCAGATCGGCACCGAGATCACGCTGTCGCACCAGAAGTTCACGGCCGACGCCTACGTCCGCGGCGTGGCCGAGGGCACCATCTACCTGCTGCGCGAGAACGTCGAGCTGCCCTTCCGGATCGAGCGGCGGCTCGGCGCCTCCGTCGCCCTGGGCGACATCCGCTACGACCCCGGCCACCGCGCCGTCATCGGCAGCATCCAGGACCTCGAGGTCTACGTCGGCGACAACGCCGTGCTCCAGCTGCTCTCCCGCGCCGCGGAGTACGCGCTGCAGCAGCAGATGCCGCGCGTGAACCCGATCCCGCTGCTCCGCCGCGCCCAGGTCGAGGACATGGTGGGGCCGATGGGCGGCTCGCTCAACATGCAGCTCGGCGTGGAAGACCTCGACCTCGAAATCACCGAGGCCGACATGACCCTCAAGATCCGCTTCGGCTTCACGCGTGCGCAGCTCCCCGACCACCAGATGGGCCACGGCTGACCGGTCTCGGGTTTCGATCCGCCGCCAGGTCTGGCAAGCTGGTGCTTCCAGGCGACGGAGGACGAGATGTGGATGCTGCTCGCGTTGACGACCGGCGCCGACGCGCGACCGGGCCTCGACGAGCTGCGGGTCGACGCCCCCGCCGGGATCTGCCCCGGTGAGGTGGTGCGGCTCGAGATCACCGGGATCGACGACCGCGGCCGGGAGCGCAAGATCCGCGCCACCCCGCGCGCCGACCTCGCCTACGACTGGTCGCTCGGCGAGGTCTCCGATCGCGGCGAGCTGACGGGCCCGACGGACCCGCGCGCCGCGTGGGGTGACGCTGGCGAGCTCACCGTGACGGCGGAGGGGGTGAGCGCCACCGTGGCGGTGCCGCTGCGGTTCGACTGCACGATCACCCTGGATGCCACGGGGCGCGAGGGGTACCCCGGCGAGCAGGGCCCGGAGGGGGGCGGGTCGAGCACCAAGGGCAACCGCGGGCAGCCCGGCCACCCGGGCGATCCCGGTCACGACGCGCCGGAGGTGCACCTGCGCACCTTCCTGACGGCCGATCCGCGCACCGGCGAGCCCGTGCTCCAGATCGAGGCCCAGCGCCTCGGCGACGACGCGCTGCAGTACTTCGCCATCCACCCGGCCAGCGGCGAGCTCGTGGTGCACGCCGTGGGCGGCCGCGGGGGCATGGGCGGGCGCGGCGGCGACGGCGGCGACGCCGACGAGAAGATCGGCATCGGCGGCGACGGCGCCGAGGGCGGCCGCGGCGGGAAGGGCGGCGCGGGCGGCCTCGTGCGGGTCTTCGCCGACCCGACCAGCGAGGGCCAGCTCGCCAACATCATCGTCGAGAACTGGGGCGGCGAGGGCGGCCCCGGCGGGCAGCCGGGCAACGCCGGGTCGGGCAAGGCCGAGAACACCGCGCGGCCGGGGCGGCCGGGCGTGCCGGGGCGCCGGGCGCGCAGGGGCCGGATCCGGAGGTCATGCGGTCGCCGGTGGGCCTGCTGTGGGGCGCCGAGTAGCCGTCAGCCCTGCGGCGCCGCCGAGTCGAGCGCGCGGAGGCGGCGGCGGACGCGGTCCATCGCCTCGGCGTCGCCGACGAGCGCGTACTGGTGGGCGGCGAGCTCGTAGGCCTCGACGCCGCGCCGGAAGGCCCCGGCGTCGACGGCTCGCTTGGCGGCCCACTCGAGCGGCCAGGCCGAGTCGGGGTGGACGAGCGCGCCGCCGCGGCCGTGCTCGCGCCAGGCGACGAGCGTGCGGTCCCACGGCTTCCAGTCCGGCGGGGCGACCAGCGTGGCGAGCAGCGCCCCCTGCGCCAGCACCGACACGGTGGGGTCGTCGGTGTCGGCGACGGCCTGCAGCTCGGTGCGCGCCTGGGTCAGCTCGCCGCGGGCCAGGCGGCACAGCGCCACCTCGAGGTCGGCGGGCCAGGTCTCGCACAGGGCGTCGACCAGCAGGCGCGTGGCCCGCCGCGCCCGCTCGAGCGCGGTGACGAGGTCGCCCTGGCGCCGGGCGGTGCGCGAGCGCGCCAGCTCGACGGCGGCGAGGCCCTGCGGGTCGTCGAGGGCGGCGGCGGCCTGCTCGTACAGGTCGTGGCCGGTGGCGTCGCCGGCGTCGCAGCGCAGCTCGCCGAGTGCGGTCAGGATGCGCGCGACCAGCGGCCCGGTCTGGCCCTCGACGGCGGCGCGCAGCGCCTCGAGCTCCTCGACGGCGGTCCCGTCGCCCGCGCGCCAGGCGGCCACGGCGCGCAGCAGCCGGATCGTGAGCACGCCCGCGGCGTCGTCTGCGACGTTGAGCCAGCGCAGGGCGTCGTCGAGCAGCGGGTCGTCGGGGCGGAGCCGGTGCGCCTGGCCCAGCCGCTCGACGATCTGGCGGTAGACACGGGCGGTGAGCGCGGCGTCGCCGCTGGCCTCGACCGAGCCGGCGAGCCCGCGCAGCTCGCCGAGCGAGACCTCGCCGCCGCCGCGCGTGAGCGCCGCGAGCCGCGAGGGCAGGCGGCGCGGGTCGTCCTTCGGGACGTGCAGCGCGTCGAGCAGGCGGCGCTCGGTGGCCGCCAGCGATGCCTGGCGCTCGGGCTCGTCGTCGAGCGTGTCGATGAGCGTGCGCAGCGCCCGCAGCGCGGTGCCGGTGTGCCCGGCGTCGACGAGGTGGACGATGGCGCGCTCCTGGGCGCTCGGCCGGCGCGTGGCGAGCAGCACCCGCGCCGCGGCGTCGTGGTGGGCGCGCAGACGGCCGTCGGCCTCGGCCCGCGCCACCGCCGCCTCGCGCAGCAGCAGCGGCTCGAGCGTCCACCGCACCACGTTGCGCTCGCGCCGGGCGCGCGCGACGCCCGCGGCCATCAAGCGCCGCCGCGTCTGCTCGTCGAAGGCGACCCCCGCCTGGTGGCAGACGGCGGCCCACTCCTCGTCGCGGATCCGCCGGCCGCCGAGCGTGGCCAGGAGCTCGATGGCGACGCGATCGGGCTCCTCGAGGGCGTCGAGCCGCTCCTCGAGCGGCGCGGTCACCGACGAAGGCAGCCGGACGTCGGCGCTGTCGCGCAGGTCGAAGCCGGTGGTGGTGGGGACGAGCATCCCGCGCCGTGCCCAGTCCGTGACGATGCGGACGGCCATGGCCGGGTTGCCGCCCACGCGCTCCACCAGCGAGTCGGCGAGCCGCCGCGACACGCCCACGCCGTCGTCGACGAGGCGCCGCAGCGCGCGGGTGGGCAGCGGCTCCACGTCGATCACCGCGGCGCCCTCGAGGAGGCGCTCCACCCGCAGCCGCCGCGCGGCGCCGAGCTCGGCGGGGTCGAGCGTGCACACCGCGAGCACGGGCCGGTCGGTGCCGACGAGCGCGGTGAGCATCGGCGCCGCCTCCGACCACTGCAGGTCGTCCACCACGAGCACCAGCGGCCGCCGATCGGTCAGCCGGTCGAGCAGGGCGAACCACAGGTCGGGATCGTCGTCGATCCGGGTCGCGTCGGGGTCGTCGACCACGGGGTCGAGGAGCTGGGTGAGCGCTGCGGCGTCCTCCTCGTGCGCCGCCGGCCCGAGCCAGTCGAGGACCCGCGCGACCGCCTCGTCGCCGTCGAGGTCCGTCAGGCCGAGCTGCGCCCGCACGGCCGTCTGCAGCGTGCGGGTGCCGTCGCGGTCGTGCTGCGCCCGCAGGACCCGCGCGGCGCCGGTCTCGGCGGCGCGCTCCCCGATCCAGCGGGCGAGGCGCGTCTTGCCGACCCCCTCGGGCCCGCTCAGCACCACGCACTGCGCGCGCCCGGTCTCGCGCACCGCCCGGAGCCGGCGCCACAGCTCGTCCTGCAGCGCGTCGCGGCCCACGAGCGGCCAGGGGCGGAGCAGGAACAGCGCCAGGCCGGTGCCGGCGGGGCGGGTGGTGGTGGGAGGGTACGCCGGACGCCAGTCGTCGGGCTGCTCCGGCCACTTCGCGGCGTCGGCGTGGCCGAGGTGGTGCAGGGCGTGCAGGGCGTCGGCCGCGCAGGGGAACCGCTCGGTCGGGACGGGGTGGATGAGCCGGTGCAGCCAGGCGTCGGCCCCGTCGGGCAGCGTGAAGCCGCCCTTCAGCGGGTCGCTGCGGCCGTCGAGCTGGGCGCGCAGCACCTTGCGCTTGGTCTCGCCCGAGAACGGCGAACGGCCCGTGATCATCCGCCACACCAGGCAGCCGAGCGCGTACAGGTCGGTCCACGGGCCCTGGTCGCGCCACTCCCCGCGGATCTGCTCGGGCGCCATGTAGCCGGGGGTGCCGGCGTGGGCGTGGTCGGCGGAGCGCCGGCTCAGCGCGTGGGCGATGCCGAAGTCCGTCACCGTGATGCGCAGCGCCCGCGCCACGGGCGGGCGCGTGGTCTGCGTGTCCTGCTCGTCCGCCCCGTCGGCCGGGTCGTCGGGGTGCAGCAGCACGTTCCGCGGCTTGAGGTCGCGGTGGATGATGTCGCGGGCGTGGCTGTGGGCGAGGCCCTCCAGGATCTGCTCGGCGAAGTCGACCACGTCGGTCCAGCGCGCGGCCGGCGGACAGTCGGCGAGGGTGCCCCCGCTCGCGAACTCCATCGCGAGCCACGGGCTGCCGGGCAGCAGCTGCGTGTCGGACGCGCGGGCGACCTCGGGCGGCACGGCGCCGTAGTCGAACACCCGCACGATGTTCGGGTGGTCGAGGCTCGCGACGGAGCGGACCTCCTGGCGGAAGGTGTCCATCAGCTCGGCCTCGGCGGCGTACTCCGGGCGCAGCACCTTGACGGCGACGTCGACGCCCTCCGGGTGCCGGGCGTGCCACACCGTCCCCATCCCGCCCTGTCCGATCGGGCGAGTGAGCACCAGCGGGCCGAGGCGGATCGGACCGGCCAGCCGAAACCTCCGGGCCCAGCCTAGCAGGCAACGGCGGCCGGCGGCAGACGATCCGCGGCCACCCGCGCCCCGCGCCTCACCGGCGGACGGCCAGCGCGGCGGCGGCGACGACGAGCGCGGCGCCGAGGGCCGTCGAGGCCGGGATCGCCTCACCGAGCAGCCAGCTCGCCCACAGCACCGCGAGGACGGGCTGGACGAGCTGCGCCTGGCTGGCGCGCGCCAGATCGCCGCTGGCGAGCCCACGGTACCAGGCGAACGAGGCCAGCAGCACGCTGACGGTGGACTGGTAGGCGAGCCCGGCCCAGGCCGCGGGCGTCCCCGCGACCAGCGGCGGCTGCAGGACGAGCCAGGCCGCGGTGACGGTGGGCAGCGACAGGACGAGCATCCAGCAGGTGACGCGCGTGCCGCTGCCCAGCGCGTCGGCGCGGGCGAGCAGCCCACCTTCGGCGTAGGCGGCCCCGACGATCGACACAGCACCCAGCAGCAGCACGTCGCCGCGCTCGAGCCGCAGCCCGCCGCTCTGCACGGCGGCGAACGCGACGACCGACACCGCGCCGAGCAGCACGCCGAGCGCCTGCGCCGCGCCGAGGCGGGTGCGCGTGCGCAGCGACGCCGACACGGCGGTGCTGGCGGGCGCGAGCCCGATGATGACGGCGGCGTGGGCGGCGGGCACCGTCTGCAGCGCGATCGCGACGCAGCCCGGGAACACGACGTTGAACACGACCCCGATGGCGACGAGGCGAGCGGCCTGCTGCAGCGTGGGGAGGCGGTCGCGCCGCCAGGCGAGGATCAGCGCGGCCAGCGCACCGCCGATCAGGGCGCGGCCGAGCGCGACGAACCAGGGGCCGAGCACGGGCGCGGCGACGCGCATGGCCGGGACGGTGCCGGAGAAGCCGATCACCCCCAGCAGCGCCCACCCGAGGCCGAGGGGCAGTAACGGTTGGCGGCGAACTTGGGCTGCGTTATCGATGTCTTTCATGGATCAAGATAACGATTCCGGACCCGAGGCGCCGCACCCGGTGGAGGTCGAGCTCCGGTCGCTGATCGCGGCGAGCGCGCCCGATGCGCGCCTGCCGTCGGTGCGCAGCCTGATGGCGCGGCACCGCGCGAGCCCGGTGACGGTCCAGCGGATCGTGGATCGCCTGGTGCGGGAGGGCCGGGTGGTCTCCCGGCCCGGGAGCGGCGTCTACGTCGCGAGCCGCGCGGCCCTCGGCCGCATCGACACGGCCGGGCAGGCGCCGGCGCTCGGCGACGCCCCGTGGCGCGACGTGGTGGCGCGCGTGTTCCGGCCGCCGCCGCCGGGCGCCATCGACCTCGCCAGCGGCTACGGCGACGCCGAGCTCGAGCCCACCGCGCTCCTGCGCCAGGCGTTCGGCCGCGCGTCGCGCCGCAGCGGCGTCTACGGGCGCACGGAGCTGGCGGGCAACCCGGAGCTGCGCGCGTGGTTCGCCACGGCGAGCGGCCTGCCGTACTCCCCGCGCAACGTGCTGGTGGCGCCGGGCGGCCAGGCGGCGCTGAGCACCGTCATCCGGGCGCTGGTGCGGCCGGGTGGCGCCCTGGTGGTCGAGACCCCCACCTACTTCGGCGTCATCGCCATCGCGCGCGCTGCCGGCATCCGCCTCGTCCCGCTCCCCACCGACGCCCACGGCCTGCGCACCGATCTCCTCGACCGCGTGCCGCGCGACCCGCCGCCGCGCGCCGTCTACGTGCAGCCCTGCTGGGCGAACCCGACGGGCTCGGTGCTCGCGCCCGAGCGGCGCGAGGCGCTGGTGGCCTGGGCGCGGCGGGTCGGCGCCTTCGTCATCGAGGACGACTACGCGCGCGACCTCGACCTCGACCCCGCCGGGCGCCCGCCGCTGCCGCTCGCCGCCGAGGCCCCCGACTGCGTCATCTACCTGCGCACGCTGACCAAGCTCATCGCGGCCTCGGTGCGGGTCTGCGCCGTCGCGGCCCACGGCCCCGTCCTCGACCGCCTGGCCGCCGCCGCGGGCGTCGACCACTGGTTCACGTCGGGCATCGTGCAGGAGGCCGCGCTGGAGCTGGTGCGCAGCCGCGGGTGGCCGGCCCACGTGGCGCGGGTGCAGAGGATCCTGCGGGCGCGGCGCGACGCCGCGGTGGAGCGGCTGTGCGAGGTGGGGCTGCCGCCCGCGACCGAGCCGCGCGGCGGCTACTCGCTGTGGGTGCCGCTGCCCGTGCCGGAAGACGTGCTGCTGCCGGCGCTGACCCGCGACGGCGTGCAGGTCACGGCCGGCAGCGTGTACCACGCGGCCGAGCCCGACGGGCCGAGCCTGCGCATCAGCCTCGCCGGCGCCGACGTGCCCACGCTGCTCGACGGCATCGACCGCCTCGGCCGCGCGCTCGGGCGCGTGGGCGCGGCGTAGCTCAGGCGAAGAGCGCCAGCCCGGCGCAGGCCGCCGCCAGGACCCACAGCGCCAGCGTGGCCGCAGGGGCGGACGCGATCGTCAGCGCGCCGGCGATCAGCGCCGCGGCGGCGAAGGCCGCGAGCACGCTGCGGCGGTGGTGCCGCTCGGCCAGCGCGCGATCCTCGGGGCTGCGCCGGGCGTCGACGCCGACCCGCAGCCGCTGCCCGTCCACGTCGTCGAGCAGCTGCGAGACCGTGACCGGCAGCCGGTCGAGCAGCGATCGCAGCGTCACCAGCGCGTACAGGGCCTCCTGCTGCAGGCGCTCGGGCGCGAGCCGGTCGGCGGCGACCGTCGCGAAGTACGGCGCGGCGGCGGCGATCACGTCGACCTCGTGCAGCAGGCTCTTCGCCAGGCCCTCCGCGGTCACGAGCGCCTTGAGCACCATCATGTAGGAGGTCGGCACGCGGGCGCCGAGCTGGGCGCAGCGCGTCACGAGCTCGACGGAGAAGCCCGACATGTCGATGTCGGCCAGGCGCACGCCGGGCGGGAAGTACGCCGTCACGACCTCGACCGTGGCGTCCTCCACGGCCCGGAAGTCGATGCGCCCGTCCTTGAGCGCGATGTCGTAGAGCACGCGCGCCATGGTGCGGTGGTCGCCGCGCTGCAGCGCGAACATCAGCGCCACGACTTGCCCGCGCATGGCGTCGGTCATGGTGCCCACCATGCCGAAGTCGAGCAGGCCGAGCTCGTCGCCCGGCAGCACCAGGACATTGCCCGGGTGCAGGTCGCCGTGGAAGAAGCCGTGGACGAGCAGCATCTCGTAGACCACGTCGAGGTAGCGCCGGCCGACCTTCTCCATGTCGGCGCCGGCCGCCCGGGCCCGGCGGATCGGCACGCCGTGGAGGCGCTCCATGCACAGCACGCGCTCGGTGACCAGATCGTCGTGGAGGTCGGGGACGTGGACCCAGTCGCGGTGGGCGAAGTTGGCGCGGAACCGCCGCAGGTGGTCGGCCTCGCGGCGGAAGTCGAGCTCGCCGCGCAGGGTGCGCTCGAACTCGGCCAGCAGCCCCTCGGGGTCGGCGGCGGCGAGCTCCGGCCACTCGGCGAGCGCACGGCCCGCCAGGAACCGCAGCACCTGCAGGTCGGCGTCGATCTGGCGGGCGATGCCCGGGCGCTGGACCTTGAGCACCACCTCGCGCCCGTCGGGGAGCTCGGCGGCGTGGACCTGCGCGATGCTGGCCGTGCCGAGCGGCGCCTGGTCGACGGCGGCGAAGCGGCGGTCCCAGTCGGGGCCGAGCTCCTCCGCGAGCACTGCGGCCATGGCCTCCCACGGCAGCGGGCCCACGCCGTCCTGCAGCTGCTCGAACGCGGCGACGTAGGCCGGCGGTAGCACGTCGGGGCGCGTCGACAGCACCTGCGCGAGCTTGACGTAGGTGGGGCCGAGGTCGACGAGCGCGGCGGCGAGGCGCTCCGGGGTGGTGGGCGGCGGCGGGGCGTCGACGGCGTCGACCCCGGGCACGCCCCGCACGAGCGAGCCGTAGCCGTGGCGCACGAGGATGGCGCCGACCTCGCGCAGCCGCGCCACGTTCTGCGAGGCGGCGCGCAGGTCGCCGAGGGTGCGGACGATGGGCCGGACGAGGCGCACCCGGCGCTACGCCATCCCGAGCGACTGCAGCCACTTCTCGCAGTCCATGGCCGCGGCGCAGCCCGAGCCCGCGGCGGTGACGGCCTGCCGGTAGACGTGGTCCTGCACGTCGCCGCACGCGAAGACGCCCTCCTTCGAGGTGAGCGTGCGCCCGGGCTTCGTCACGACGTAGCCGCTCTCGTCGGCCTCAAGCTGGCCCGCGAGGAACGCCGTGTTCGGCGTGTGCCCGATCGCGAGGAACAGCCCGTCGGTCGCGAGATCGTGCTCGTCGCCGCTGCCGAGGTGGCGCAGGCGCACGCCGGTGACCTGGTCGCCGCCGTGCACGTCGACCACCTCGCTGTCCCACACGAACGCGACCTTCTCGTTGGCGAACGCGCGGTCCTGCATGATCTTGGACGCGCGGAGCGGCGTCGCGGCGGTGCACCACGGTGACCTTCTTCGCGAACTTCGTGAGGAAGGTGGCCTCCATCGCGCTGTCGCCGCCGCGACCACCACGACCTTTGTCGCGGAAGAAGAAGCCGTCGCAGGTGGCGCAGGCGCTCACGCCGTGGCCCGCAGGCGCGTCTCGTTGGGGAGGTCGAGGGTACCGCGCTGGCGCCGGTGGCGACGACCACGGCGTCGACCTCGAGGCGCGTCGGTGTAGCTCGGCGTGAGCTTGAACGGCCGGCTGGACAGGTCGATCTTCGTGACCTCGTCGAGCACGAAAGTGGTGCCGAACCGCTCGCACTGCTTCTTCATCCGCTCCATCAGGTCCGGGCCGAGGATCCCCTCGGGGAACCCGGGGTAGTTGTCGACGTCGGTGGTGATGGTGAGCTGACCGCCTGGCTGCAGGCCCTCGAACACGACGGGCGGCAGGTTGGCGCGGGACAGGTAGAGCGCGGCGGTCAGGCCGGCGGGGCCGGAGCCGAGGACGGCGACACGAGCGGACAAGAGACCTCCACGAGACGCGCCCGGTATCACGGCGAGCCGGCTTCGGCGGCCTCCTCCGGCGCGAGCGCGGCGAGCCAGGACGGGTTCGCGGCGACGGCGGCGGCGACCTCGTCGGGCACCCAGTCGGGCGCGTCGCTCCCGGCCGAGCTCCTCGGCGAGCACGGGGCGCCTGCGCGACGTCGCTCACCGCGCCGTCGCGCAGGACGAGGAGCGGCACGAGGTCGGCGGTGTCGCCCGCCTCGATGCGCCGCACCGCCAGCGCCGTGGCGCGCCGGCGATCGGCGGCGCGGGCGTCGGCGGCCGCGGCGGCGCCGAACAGCGTGAGCGGCCACGCGAGGCATCCTGACCGCCTCGGCGGGGCGTGGGCCGTCGGTCCGTGGACGAGGTCCCACGACCGCTCGCGGCGTCGAGGACGGGCGACAGCTCCGCGAGACCGACGCCCGGCGCAGCACGCGGTCGCCGGGCCAGCGGTCCCAGGCGACGATCGGAGCCCGCGGGCCTCGCCGGGCCGCCCGGACGCCGCCAGCGCGTCGGCGGCCGCCACGGCCGTGCCCGGCGCGCCGCGGCCAGCGCCCGGTCGACGACCTCGCCGATGTCGACGGCCCGCCCGCCGAGCGCCCAGATCGCCGAGGTAGGCCTTCCACCGCTCGGCGTCCTCCGGGCGCTCGGTGACGAGGGCCTCCCGCACCGCGATGGCGTCGCGCGTCGCCCCAGCGCGCCAGGGCGTGCGCCAGCGTCGCGCGACCGGACGCTGCGCGGCGTGGCCGCCACCTCCCGTGCGCGCCTCGACGAGCTCGGGCGGCTCGGGCCAGTCGACGGCGCCGAGCAGCCGCCGCTCCAGCGGGGCGAGCCAGCCCGCGCGCGACGCCTCGACCTCCCACACCGCCTCGAGCAGCCACACGCCGCGCCGCGCCGCGCCACGGCCACCCGCTCGTCGCCGGGGTGGCCGAACCGCGCGGTGAGCACGGTCGCCTGCTGCCCCGCGAGCTCGCCCTCGGACCGCTCGACGGCGAGGTCGGGCCAGGCGGCGCGCAGGTCCTCCTCCCAGGCCTCGGCGGCCTCGGTGGCCGAGGCCCGCGCCCCGCGATCGCGCAGGCGCACGCCGAACTGACGCCCGGCGCCCGGGTCGGCGGGGCTCGCGAACACGGCGAACCGCGTGTCGTCGCTCGCTGGCCGCCAGCCGCCCGGCACCGACCAGGCGAGGCGCGGCGGGACCTCGGGGACGGGCTTCTCGGGCTTGCGCTGGCGCGGCGGGGTCGTGTGCCACCGGGCGAGCTCGCTGTCGACGAGCGGCTCGATCCGCGGGCCGAGCGCCCACAGCAGCCCCAGGATGGCCGCGCCGCCGGCGACGATGCTCCACCGGACCCGGCGGGCGAACCGCGGCCAGCGCTCGACCTCGTCGGGGTCCATGATCAGGCCGAGCCCGAGGCCCGTGAGCAGCCCGCCGAGGTGCGCGAAGTTGTCGGTGGTCGGGTTCGACAGGCCGGACCAGAACATCAGCAGCAGGTCGGGCAGCATGGCGAAGCCGAGCCACCGGCGCGCGGCCTCCGGCAGCACGTCGGTGCGGACGAAGCCGAACACGACGGCGGCGGCGATGAGCCCGAAGATGCCGCCCGAGGCGCCGAGCGAGGGCGTCCACGGCGCGAAGAACACCGACAGCAGGCTGCCGCCGAGGACGGACGCGGCGTACAGCGCGACGAGGTTCCGCCAGCCCAGCGCCCGCTCGAGGATCCAGCCGAGGTAGCCGAGCCACAGCATGTTGAGCGTGACGTGGAGCGTCTCGGTGTGGACGAGGCCCATGGTGAGGAGCCGGTAAACCTGGCCGTCTTCGAACACGAACGGCGACCACTTGGTGAACCGGACCGTGAGCAGGGCGGCCGCGCCGGGCAGCCAGGCGAGCCACCACACGCGGATCTGGAAGCCCACCAGCAGCGCCGTGACCACGGGCGGCGGGCTGTCGGCGAAGCGCTGGTTCCAGGCGAGGGCGCCCTCGTCGCGCAGCGAGCGGTACAGCTCGAGCTCGGAGGCGAGCACGAACGCCTCGCCCGTGACGGCGTCCAGGCGGATCCGCGCGTCGGGGGGCACGCGCCCGGCGCGCACCCGGGCCTCGAACTCGTCCCACCCGTAGGACCGGACCTCGTCGCCCAGCTGGACCTGGACCAGCGTCCCTCCGCCTCGACCGGGGTCCCATAGCCGGTTCGTCGACCAGCGGCCGGGGTGCGGTGTCTGCGCGCGAGGTTACGCAGCGGGGCGGGGGGAGGCATGGATCCGGAGCGGCTGCACGAGCTCTGCGCGTCGTTGCCGATCTTTCCGCTCCCCCGGGCGGTCTTGCTGCCCGGGGCGGCGCTGCCGCTGCACGTCTTCGAGGAGCGCTACCGGGCGCTGGTCGCCCACTGCCTGCAGGGCGCGGGCGTGATGGGCATCGCCACGCTGCGGGTCGACGCCGAGGCGCCGCTCGACCGGGCGGCCATCTGGCCGGAGATCGGCGTGGGGCAGGTCGTGGCGCACCAGCCCTTCCCCGACGGGCGCTGCAACATCATCCTGCAGTCGGTCGGGCAGGCGGTGCTCGAGGAGGAGCTCGACCTGTCGCATCCGTTCCGGGTGGTGCGCGCCCGGCCGATCGAGCCCGACGACCGCGGCGTGGGCCCGGCGCTGTCCGCGCTCAAGGTGCTGGTGCTGCAGATCGGCGGGCTGTCGCCCACCGCCGCCGACGAGGCGCGCCGGCTGGCCCAGCTCGACGGCATGGACCTCGTCGACGCGCTCGCGCACCGGCTGCTCGAGGACCCGACCGATCAGCGCCACTACCTCGGCGCGGGCCGGCTGCTCGATCGGGTCACGCAGGTGCAGGACCGGCTCGCGTCGTTCCTGCCGTCGAGCGCGCCGGCGGGCGAGAGCTAGAGACGCGACCAGGC
>JAWKRQ010000013.1:0-183821 GCA_041389545.1 Myxococcota bacterium
CGGTTCGGCTCGGCGGCCGCGAGCTGCGCCCAGGCGCCGCAGGGCCCCGTCTCCACGGGCGCGAGCACCGGCTGCACGAGCTCGAAGCCCGGGACGGCGCTCGAAGCCGCGCTCGTGACGACGTCGAGGTCGCCCGTCACGGCCCCCTGGCCGGCGATGAGCGTGTGGTCGGCGACGACCGCGGCCCCAGCGAGCATCGGCAGCCCCGGCGCGCCGCCGAGCAGCGAGCTGCGCCGCACGGTGACACTGCCCGCGCCGGTCGCCGCGCCGCCCCCGCCGACGGAGACGGAATCTTCGAGCGTCACCGGGCCACCGTCGCTGAAGAGCGCGGCCGGCCCCTCGTCGCACAGCCAGGTCCGGTCGACGAGCAGGTCGCTGTCGCCGAGCAGGTTCACCGCGCCGAGGTCGGAGCCGAGGAACACGGCGTCGACCACCTGCACCAGCGGCACGTCGAAGGCGGTGAGCCCCCAGCCGTGCCGCGACTCGAACCAGGTGCCGGCGACGAGCACCTGATCGACGGTCCCGGCCGAGACGGCGTAGTCGGAGGGGCCGCTGGCCACCGTGCCCCCCTCCATCGTGAGGCTGCCCCCGCTCTGGAGGCCCACGGCGACGAGCCCCTCGGACGTGAGGTGGCTGTCGGTGATCCGCACGTCGGTGCCGAAGGCGGTGACGAGGATCCCCGCCGCGCTGAGCGTCACGCCGTCGAGGACCAGCTGCGCAGTGGTCGCGTAGATGCCGACGTCGTAGCGGTTGTCGACCAGCTCGCCGCCCGCGACGGTCAGCGTCGCGTAGGGGTAGACCTGGATCGCCCGCACGCCGCCGAGGTTGTCGCGGATCACCGGGTCGAGCAGCGTCGCGTTGCCGGCGACCTCGAGCAGCTCGCCCGCATCGCCAGCGAGGTTGCTGGTGGTCTGCCCCACGATCTGCAGGCCCTCGAGGACGGTGTCGACCCCGTTGACGGTGACGAGCGCGGGCTCGTACCCGCTGCCGGTCGCAGGTCGGGTGACCCGCAGGCCGGAGATCTGCGCGCGGTGCCCGTTGACGGTGAGGGCCGAGAGCCCGGGCGCCGCTTCGAAGCGCCCGTTCGTCGCGTCGACCACCACGTCGTTGTCGATGATCGTCTGGGGGCCGAGCGGGCCATCCACCCACAGGTGGGTCTGCCCGTCGACCTGCGCCGCGACGAGGCTCGAGTACTGGCAGTTGTCCTCGCAGACCGTCACCCAGTCGACGGGTGTCATGCGCCGCTCCGCAGTGTGCCCTCCAGGATTCCCGGTCGAGGGCCAGAGACGCTACCTGGGACATGGCCCGCCGCAACCACCTGCCCCCCTTCGAGCTGGAGCTCGACGCCCTCGGTCCCCGCGGGGTCGCCGTCGGCACCGCCCCCGACGGCCGCGCCGTCGCCGTCCGCGGCGCGCCCCCCGGCGCTCGCATCGCCGTGGTGCCCACCGGCCGCAGCAAGGGCGGCTGGACGGCGCGGCGCACCGCCACGGTCCGCCCGCCCGCCGCGATGGCCGCGCCCCGCTGCGCCCAGTTCGGCCTGTGCGGGGGCTGCACGCTGCAGGAGCTCGACCTGGCGGGCCAGCGCGCCGCCAAGCAGGCGCTCGCGCTGGCCGAGATCGGCGCGGCCACCCCGCTCGAGGGCGTGCGCGTCCACCCGATCCGCGGCGCCGACGCCGCCTACGGCTACCGCAACAAGGTCGAGCTGTCGTTCGGCGTCCGCCGCTACGTCTCCGAGGCCGACAAGGCCGCTGGGGCCCCGCTCGACGGGCGCTTCCTCGGCTTCCACGCCCCCGGCCGCTTCGACCGCGTGGTCGACGCCCCGCGCTGCGAGCTCGTGTCGGAGGGCGGCAACGAGGTGCTGGCGCGGGTGCGCGCCGTGGCGCTGGCGCCCGACGCCCCGCCGCCCCGCGATCCGCAGACGCACCAGGGCTTCTGGCGCCACCTCGGCCTGCGGGAGCACCACGGCGGGCGGCTGGTCGTCGTCTACACGGCGGACGACCGCGCCGGCGCGCCCTGGGTGGAGCGCATCGCGCAGGACCTCGACGGGCTCGCCGCCACGGTGGAGTGGCGGGTCGGCGACCACGTGGCCGACGTGGCCCGGGGCGAGGTGGCCCGCCGCTGGGGCCCGGCGACGGTGGACGAGCGGCTGCTGGGCAAGGTCTTCGCCCTGTCGGCCACCGCCTTCTTCCAGACGAACACGCCCGGGACCGAGGTCCTGTACCGGACGGTGGGCGAGGCGCTGCAGGCCGACGGCGGCACGCTGTGGGACCTGTACTGCGGCGTCGGCAGCATCGGGATCGTGCTCGCCGACCGGTTCGAGCGGGTGCGCGGGGTCGAGGAGAACCCGGAGTCGGTGCGCGACGCGGGCATCAACGCGATGCGCAACGAGATCGACGGCGAGTACCGCACGGCCAAGGTCGAGGACGTGCTGCCGGACGTGGCCGGCGACGTGGTGGTGGTCGACCCGCCGCGCGCCGGGCTGCACCCGAAGGTGGCCGCCGCGGTGGGCCAGGCGGACTGGCGCGCGCTGGTCTACGTCGCGTGCAACCCGGCCGCGCTGGGCCGCGACGCCGAGATCCTCCGGGCCGGGGGCGCCCGCCTGACCGACCTGTGGCCGGTGGACCTGTTCCCGCAGACCGGCCACGTCGAGGTCGTCGCGCGCTTCGAGCGGGACCGACCGTGACGGCCGAGCCCGTGGTGCTGGTCACCGGCTTCGGCCCGTTCCCGGGCACCCCGCGCAACCCCACGGCCCGCACCGCGCGGGCCGTCGACGGCGCGCTGGTCCTCGGGCACCGGGTGCGCGGCCTGGTGCTGCCCGTCAGCTTCCAGCGCGGCCCCGACGCCGCCATCGAGGCGGCGCGCACCCTGTCGGCGCGGCTGGTGGTGGGGCTCGGCGTGGCGAACGCGCGCACCGCGGTGTGCGTGGAGCGCGTCGGCGTGCGCGTGCCCGCCGGCTCGGCCGACGTCGACGGGCGCACCGACTCGCTGCTCGACGGCCCCGACGAGGTCCGGGCCACCCTCGACACGGCCTGCCTCGCCACCGCGCTCGGCGCCACCCTCTCCGACGACGCCGGGCGCTACGTCTGCAACGCCTGGCTGTACCGCGTGGCCCACGCGCTCGAGGTCCCCGTCGGGTTCGTGCACGTCCCCGCCGCCGGGATCGAGCCCCGGCGCGTGCTCGAGGGGGTCACGGCCCTGCTGCAGGGGATGCGCGACCCCGCGTGACCGTCCGCGACACGCTCGGGGAAAGCGCGACCTGCCGGCCGGCGTTCGGCGGGCGTCGAGGCTGCAGCTCGCAGCCGACCACCCGGAGGAGCCCATGTCCCTTCCCAGCCTGTTCTGTGCCCTGTTCGCCTGCCCCGCCGCCGCGCCGCCCGAGGCGCCGCCGCAGGAGGCCCCCGCGCCGGCCCCGGCGCCCGACGTCGCCAGCAGCGGCGCGTTCGCCCAGGCGAGCAACGCCTTCGGCGCCGACCTGTTCGCGAAGCTCCAGGCCGAGCGCACACCGGGGCAGAACCTCGTGATCTCGCCCGCGAGCGTGTCGCTGGCGCTGGCCATGACCGCGACCGGGGCCGGCGGCGAGACCGCCGCGCAGATGGCGCAGGTGCTGCACGTCGACGCCGCCGGCGACCTCGACGCCTTCACCGCCGACGCGAGCGCGCAGCTGGCCCTGTGGCGCTCGGCGTCCGACGGCTACGAGCTCGCCGTGGCGAACCGCCTGTTCGGCGAGCAGTCCGTGACCTTCGCGCCCGCCTTCCTGCAGGCCACGGGCGACCGCTTCGGCGCGCCGCTCGAGGCCCTCGACTTCCGCCACGACGCCGACGGCGGGCGCCAGCACATCAACGGCTGGGTCTCCGACCAGACCGACGGCCGGATCCCGTCGCTGCTGCCTTCGGGGAGCCTCGACGCCGACACCAGCCTCGTCCTCGCCAACGCCGTGTTCTTCGACGGCGACTGGGCCAGCGCGTTCGACCCCGCCGCCACCGCCGAGGCGCCGTTCCACGCCGCCGCCGGCGACGTCGCCGCGCAGATGATGCACCAGACGGCGCAGCTGCGCACCGCCGAGGTCGACGGCGTGCGCGTGGTGCAGCTGCCCTACGCGGGCGGGCACCTGTCGATGCTGGTGGCCCTGCCAGCCGAGGGTGCGACCCTGACGCCGTCGGCGGCGGCGCTGCAGGGCTGGGCCGACGCGCTGGCGCCGGCGCAGGTGGCGCTGGCGATGCCGAAGCTCGACCTGCACCCCGACGTGCTGAGCCTGGCCGACACCCTCGGGGCGCTGGGCATGCCGCTGGCGCTGACCGACGGCGCGGACTTCTCGGGGATGACCGCCGAGGAGCGGCTGCACATCAGCGGCGTCTTCCACCAGGCGCAGGTCACGGTGGACGAGGTGGGGACGCAGGCCGCAGCGGCCACGGCGGTGGTGATGACGCGGGAGACGGCGGTGCTCGCGCCGCCTCCGGTGGCCGTGACGCTCGACCGGCCGTTCCTGTTCCTCATCCGCGACGACCGCACCGGGACGGTGCTGTTCCTCGGGCAGGTGGCGACCCCGGCGTAGGAGCCCGTGGCGCGCAGGCCGCGCAGCGGCCTCGCGCCCGGGCTCCTCCCCTGCCCGTGCCCGTGCCCGCGCCCCTGCCCGTCTCGGCCCGCCCGTCCTGGTCGGGGTGGGAGGGGCTCGGGCTCGTCGGCTCGCTGCGGTGCCGATGCCCCGATCGGCGAGCAGTAGCCGTACACGACAGGAATCAGGCCTCCACGGACCGAGCAGATCACGTGTCGGCGCGGCCATCGATCCCAGATCGAGCACGTTCGCCCTGGCTCTGGACCAACGACACCAACATCGAGATCACCCGCTGCAACAGATCCAAAGACGTGTCGATGTGCGGCGCGGCGGCCAGACCGAGGCGCTCGCAGACCAGGATCTGGCCGGCACACTCGGTCGCCGACCGCTTCGCCATCCGGTAGAACCTCGCCTTCTCTCCCGGGACGAACTCGCCAGCACCCTCCGCGATGTTGAGCGCGATGGAATTCGCGGCTCGCCGAAGCTGATCGCGGATGTACGCGCGGCCCTCGGGGAGCTCCTCCACGAGATCGTCGATGACCGCCACCGCCTCTACCGCCTGACCGAACACCTCCAGCCGCTGACAGTCGAACCTCACGCTCCGCGCCATTTCAGCCCCCGGCCGACTGTATCGGTGGGAAGGGCCAGGAACTGTCCGGCATCCCGATCCAACGGACAGGCGAGACGGGCAGGGGCAGAGGCACGGGCAGAGGCAGGGGAGGAGCCTGCGGGACGCGGCCGCTGGCGCGGCCTGCGTCCCACAGCCTCAGCTCCGCACGTCGACGAGGCGGGGCTGCAGCTCCGGCGTGCGCAGGGCGTGCTGCCGGAAGGCCCGCTTCACCCGCAGCGTGATGTCGCTCACGTAGGCCTTCTCGTAGCGCGCGTCGAAGACGTAGGCCTTGCTGCGCAGCTGCGTCACGAAGAGCTCGCCGCGGAACTCGTCGGTCACCAGCACCACCACGGGCTTGGTGACGAGCGTGTAGCTGCTCGTCGCCGTGGCCTCGGCGACGAGCCGCCGGGCGAGCTCGCAGTCCTCGCCCGCGCCGATCCAGAAGTCGATGACCACCATGCAGTCGAGCGCGCCGGCGTTGGCCGAGGCCACCGGGTCCGACAGGAACGCGCTGTTCGGGATGGTGACGAGGTTGTCGTCGAGGGTGACCAGGCGGACCGAGCGCAGCCCGATCTCGGTGACCTCGCCGTAGAACCCGCCGAAGGCGATGCGGTCGCCGACCTGGAACGGCTGGTCGATCAGGATGATGACGCCGGTCATCAGCGAGGCCAGGATGTCCTTGAACGCGAAGCCGACGGCGACGCCGATGGTGCCGGCCAGCGCGAGGACCACCTGCGACTCGAGCCGCAGCGCGGTGGACGCGACGATGGCGCCCACCAGCACGTAGATGCCGAACCGGCCGAAGGCCTTGACCTTCTTGAAGAACAGCCGGCGGTCGGTCATCCGCTCGCCGAGGTTGTCGACGAAGCCAGAGAGCAGCCGCTCGCCCACCAGGCCGATCACCAGCACCACGACGGCGAGGGGCAGCGTCTCCCAGTTGACGAACTCGACCATGTGCTGCAGATCGACGGGCTCCACCCCTCACCCCCACTGCACGACGTTCTGGCGGATCAGCGCCCGGCTCACCGCGGCCTGCGCGGCGTGCGGGACCTCGAAGCCCGTCCCCGACGGGCAGAGCAGCCGGCGCGACCGCAGGTGCTTCACCACGCCGCGCACCTTGGCCGCGCCGAGGTTGGTGACCTCGACGATCTCGGCCTCCGAGAGCCAGTCGTGCGTGCGCAGCGCGGCGAGCACGAACATCTCGGGCAGGGTGAGCGTGACCCGGGCCGACAGGGCGTCGTCGACCACGACCTTGGCGTGGGTCGCATCGACCTTGCGCAGGCAGGCGACCCACAGGTGCATGGCGACGGACGGGTTGCCGTCGCTCACCTCGGCCAGCAGCCGGTAGAACAGGCTGGTCGCGCGCTCGAGCTCGACGGCGGGGTCGTCGCCCAGCACCGAGGTGCGCACGAGCGAGCGGTAGTCGGTCTCGATGCCGGCGGCGCGGGTGCGGGCCAGGGTGAGCGTGCGCAGCTCCTTCTCGCCCATCGGCCGCAGCTCGACGGTGCGGCGGACCACGGCCGTGTCGACGAGGTCGGACAGCTGCGCCAGGTGCCGCCACGCGGGCCGGTGGGCGGTGACGATCCAGAAGTGGCGGGCCGCCGTGGCGTTCATCGCGTGGAGCAGCGCGCGCACGGCGCCGAAGCCGCCGACCACCCGCAGGAACGCCCGGTGGAGGTCCTCGACGAGGAAGGTGGTGGGCGGCAGCGCCTCGAGCGCGGCCACGGCGCTGTCGAGGGTGGGCGGAGCGTCGGGCTCGCCGCCGCCGGCCAGCGCGAGGAGCCACGCCACGGCGTCTTCTTCGGCCACGAGGCGCTTGGCGACCGTGGGGGCGTCGGCGGCGCGCAGGCCGGGCAGCTGGACCCGCACGTGGGGCCGGCCGGGCGCGACCTCGTCGAGCCTGGCCTCGACGAGGCCGAGCACCACGGACTTGCCCTCCCCGGCGTCGGCCGAGATCACGACCAGGCTGGCACCACCGGTGGCCTGCCAGGCCGTGAGCTCTGCCACGACGGCGTCGACGGCCTCGGCGCGCGGCACCATGGCCTCGCCGCCGCCCGGCTGGTCGAGGATCCGCGCGGCGTCCTCCGCGGGCAGGCGCGCCGCGGCGTCTTCGGGGCCCTTGGCCGAGACCAGGCCGTAGGAGCCGATGCGCGTGACGAGGCTGCCCATGCGCGTGCCCTCGCGCGCCAGGCGCGGCAGGATCCCCATGGCGAAGGCCATCCCGAGGAAGACGAGCGACAGCAGCGCGTTGGGGACGGCGAGCGCCCAGTGGCGCGGCGGCTGCGACAGCCAGGCGATGACGCGGCTGCCCTGCTGGCGCCGGGCCATCGCGGCGCGCAGCACGGGCTCCCAGGTCCAGGCGAGCCACACGGCGAGCGCCAGCGACAGCAGCGTGAACAGGCTGCGGAACAGGCCGGCCGTGGTGTACAGGCCGAAGACGTTGGTGGCGAACAGCAGCACCAGCCGGCGCACGAAGATGTAGGCCAGCAGCGCGCTGACGGTGAGCCGGGCGCGGTCGTAGACCTCGGGGCGGAGCGTGCGCAGCGCCGGGCGGAAGCTCGGGTGGCGCGCGAAGAGCAGCTCGAACGCCGCGAGCAGGAAGCGGTAGCCGGCGACGTGGAGGTAGACGAGCAGCAGCAGGCCGAGCTCGGGCGACAGGCGCGTGATGGCGCCGATCATGAGCCAGCCGACGGCCAGGTCGAGCAGGGTCTCGATGGCGTAGCGCAGGGGCTTGATGGCGCCGCGCACGTCGGCGAAGGTCAGCTCGGCGCGGACGGCGGCGACCCGGCGGGCGACGTCGGTGGCGGCGGTGCCGGCGCGGCGGCGCGCGACGTACCAGCCCGCCAGCACGATGAGGATCCAGAAGCTGCCGAAGAAGAAGGCGCGCAGGGCGTTGAAGTCGAGCGCGCGCGCCGGGAGCTGCCGCAGGGTGGAGAGGCGGTCGCGGCCGCGCGCGGCCAGCCGCGACGGGAGCAGCGCGAACTCGCGGCCGAGGTCCTCGAGCAGGTAGGCGCGGTCGTCGCGGGCGGCGGCGCCGGAGATGCTCGGGCGCACGCTCTCGCGCAGCTCGTGGATCTCGCGCAGGCGCTGGAACGTCTCGTCGACCGAGCTGCGCGCCACGTCGACGGAGGCCGCGCGCGCCGAGACCACGTCGTCGAGGGCCTCCTCCCACTGGGCGACGGCGGCGAGGCCGTCGGTGCGGGCGGGATCGGGCGCGTCGGTGAGCGAGCGCCGCTCGGCCTCGAGGCGGGTGCGCTCGGCGGCGACCTCGGCGCGGGAGGTCGCGAGGGCGGTGCGCGCGTCGGAGTAGGTGGTGTTCTGGGCCCGTGCGTCGGCCCGCAGCGTGTTGAGCTGGGTCCGCAGGTCGCGGAACATCGCGTCGGGGTCGGGCCGGTCGGTGTCGAGCAGCCCGGCGGTGCGCAGCTCGGCGAGGTCGCTGCGGGTCTTGGCGATGCGCTCGCCGTTGCGGGCGCGGCGCTGGTCGAGCTCGGCCTCGGCGGCCTTGGCGGACTCCCAGGCCGCCGCAGCGTTGGCGCGGGCGTCGGCGGCGGCCGCGAGCGCCTCGGCGGCGCGGCGCTCGGCGTCGTCGCGGGCCTCGGCCATGGCGTTGGCGGCGCGCTCGCGGGCGGCGGCGGCGTCGGCCTCGGAGCGGCGGGCGGCGTCGGCCGTGGAGACCTGGCGGGCGGCGTCGGCGCCGCTGACGGCCGTGCGCAGGGCCTCGACCCGCTGCTCGGCCCCGCGGACCTCCTCGGCGAGCACGGCCTGGTCGGCCGCGGCCACGGCGTCGCCGGCGGGGGCCTCGTGGACCCGGTCCTTCAGCGCGGCGAGCGTCGCTTCGGCCTCGGTGAGGTCGGCCTGCAGCGCCGGCAGGTCGCCCGACGGCGCCGGCGCCGCGGCCGCAGCCGTGGCCTGCGCGAGCCGGGGGCCCTGCAGCCAGGCGAGGAGCGCGTCATCGAGGTGGGTGCGCGGATCGCCGGTGAGGAACGGGCGGAGGAGCCGGAGGCGGTCGGCTGCGGCGTCCGCGCCGGTGGGGTCGCCCAGGCGGCCGATGTCGTCGGCCGGATCGGGCGGGACCGCGGTGGGGACGAGCGCCGCGCGGCGCAGGGCGGCGACCAGGGCGTCGAGCCGGGCCAGATCGGCGTCGGCCAGGGCGGCGGCCTTGACGCGCGCGGCGCGCGCTTCGTCGTCGAGGTCGGGTGCGCTGGCGGCGGCGACGGTGGCGCGCAGCGGCGCCGAGACCTGGTCGAGCGCGCTGCGGGCGAGCTCGGGGTGGGCGTCGAGGTGGGCGAGCGTGCCCGACAGGGCGCGGCGGAGCAGGCCCGCGGCGCGGTCCTCGGCGTCGAGCGCGGTCTGGCGCGCGGCGTCGAGCTCGGCGCGGTGGGTGCCCACGTCGGGCAGCTCGGCGACCCGCTCGGCCGCGCGGGCGGTGTCGCGGTCGGACAGCAGCGCCAGGTCGCCGCGGACCACGGCCGGGTCGGACAGGTCGCGGCCGGCGAGGTCGGGGAACGCCTCGGGCAGCGGGGCCTGGCCGGCGAAGAAGCGCTCGCGGGCCTCGGTGCGGTTGCGGGCGACCTCGGCGCGGGCTCGGAGGGCGGGGATCTGCTCCTGGCGGGCGCGCGCCCAGACGGCGGCCGGATCCGGCGGGGCGGGGGCCGCTGCGGGGGCGGGATCGGGGGGCGCCGGCGCGGGCGCGGCGCGGGCGGTGGCCGCGGCGACGAGGGCGGCCACGAGCCACACCGGGGGGGTTCGGCGGAGCATCCCGGGCGGCTTATCCCGGTGGGGCACGGGCCGCCGACGCGCGGGCGGGCTAGGCGGTGCCATGGCCGACCGGTTCGTCGCGGTGTCCGGCAACATCGGCGTGGGCAAGACGAGCCTCGTGACGCACCTCACGGAGCGGTACGGGCTCACGGCGGTGTACGAGCCGTTCGGGGACAACCCGTACCTCGACGACTTCTACGCCGACATGAAGCGCTGGTCGTTCCACAGCCAGATCTTCTTCCTCGCGCGGAAGTACCGGCTGCACCAGGATCTCCAGCGCGCGTCGGGCACCTACGTGCTCGACCGCACCATCTACGAGGACGCCGAGATCTTCGCGCGGTCGCTCGCCGCGAGCGGGCAGATGTCGAAGCGCGACCACGCGACCTACCTCGAGGCGTACGAGGCGATGAAGGGCAGCCTGCAGCCGCCCGATCTGCTCATCCACCTGCGGTGCTCGGTGCGGGC
This sequence comes from Myxococcota bacterium, assembly GCA_041389545.1. GTDB lineage: Bacteria > Myxococcota_A > UBA796 > UBA796 > JACKER01. The sequence goes on from JAWKRQ010000013.1 coordinate 10,386, forward strand.
GATCCGGCGGCGGATCAAGCAGCGGGGGCGGCCGAGCGAGCAGGCGATCCCGGCGGCGTACCTGCGGCGGCTCAACGGGCTGTACGAGGACTGGATCGGCTCGTGGCGGGAGGGGCCGCTGCTCGTGTGGGACAGCGAGAAGCTCGACTACGTCACGGACCTGGTGCACCGGCTGGAGTTCCACCGGGCGATCGAGCGCTTCCTGTAGCCACCAGCGCGCGGGCGCGCCCGATGGCGTCGGCGCTGCCGACGAGCGCCAGGCGGTCGCCCTCGCGCAGCTGCTCCCGGCCCGTGGGCAGGGTGACGTGGCCCTCGCTGCGCTGGATGGCCACCACCGTGGCGCCGGTGGCCGCGCGCAGGTCGAGGTCGGCGAGGCTGCGGCCCGCGGCCGCCGGCGCCACGTCCACGACGACGATGTCGAGCCCGGCCACCTGCGGTGCGGGCGCGGGCGTCTGCTCGGCGAGCGCGGCGGCGGCCTGGTCCGCGGCCGTCCGGAGGACGCCGCCCGCCGTCCGCACCGAGCGCCACACCGCGATGGCCGAGATCGCCACCCCCGTCGCGAGCACCGCGCCGCCGAGCGGCACGGGGAGCAGCAGGTCGAGCGCCGCCGCCAGCGGGAGCCCGACGGCGAGCAGCACCGCCAGCTCGACGGCGCGCGCGACGACCGACGCCAGCGCGGGCCGGGGGTCGCCCTCGGGGAGCATGCGCGCCACCAGGCTGCGAGAGAGCTTGCGCGTGGCGTGGACCAGGACGGCGACGAGCGGCAGCGCCAGGGCCGCGCCGATGGCCCGCAGCGCCGGGGCGCCGACCGGCACGCCGTGGCCGTCGAGCGTGGCGGCCAGCGGGCCCGCCGCCGCGAGCAGGCCGGCGACGACCAGGCCGAGGAGGGCGGCGTCCACGACCAGCGTGCGGACGGGGCTCGGCGCCGTCCGGCGGGTGGCCGAGGTGGCGACCCACCCCTCGTAGACGACGAGCAGCGTGCGCAGCGGCTGCGGCAGGTGGTCGTCGACCCAGGCCACGACGGGGCCGGCGCGGGCGGCCAGCAGCGGCGTGGTGCACGTGGTGACGACGGCGGCGCCGACCACCACGGCCCGCAGCGCGGGCGGCGACACGGCGGCGCCGATGCCGGCGATGACGAAGCTGAACTCGCCGATCTGGCCGAGGTACAGGCCGCTGGCGAGGAGTGCGCAGGCCCGCGCCGGCGAGCACCCCGGCGACGCCGACGCTGACGAGCTGCACGCCGATCACCGCCGCCGCGACGGCCAGCACGGCCGGCAGGTGGGCCACGACCAGCAGCGGGTCGACGCTCATGCCCACCGAGACGAAGAAGATGGCCGCGAACACGTCCTGCAGCGGGCGGACGGTGTGGGCGAGGTCGTGGCCGCGGCCCGACTCGGCGGCCAGGACGCCGAGCGACGAAGGCGCCGAGCGCCGGCGACGCGCCGCCCGCCTCCGCGGCGACGGCCGAGGGCGAAGCACAGCGCCGTGGTCGCGACGACGAGCACGTCCGGGCGCTGCAGCGCCACCGCGAAGCGGACGCAGGCGGGGCACGACGAGCAGCCCGCCGCCGAGCATCACGGGCCCCGAGGAGCAGGATGCGGCCGAGGGCGCGGGCGGCCTCTCCGGCGGAGACCCGGCGCCGGCGGCCACGGCGGTGAGGAGGGTGATGATGGCGACCGCGGCGACGTCCTGCAGCACCCAGGACGCCGAGGACCTGGTCCTTGACGGCGGGCTCGGGCGGGACCCGCTCGAACACGCGCGAGACCACCATCGTGCTGGAGACGGCGAGGGAGCCGCCCAGGAACAGGGCGCCCGTCGAGGACCAGCCCATGAGCTGCCCGATGGCGATGCCCGTCCAGATCGAGGCGCCGATCTGGATGACGGCGACGAGCCCGCTGGCCGGCAGCACCTGGACCAGCCGGCGCAGGCGCAGCTCCAGCCCGACGCCGAACATGACCAGCACCACGCCGAACTCCGACAGGGCCTCGACGCGGCCGGGGTCGGCGAAGATGGGGATCGGCAGGTACGGGCCGACGACGAGGCCGGCGGCGAGCCAGGCGAGGACCGTGGACTGGCGCATCGCGCCGAAGACGAGGCTGGTGGCGCCGGCGACCCCGAGCGCCAGGCCTACGTCGACGAGGAGGGTGTCGTGCATCGGGGCTGGCGTAACCCCGCGCAGGCGGCGTTTCCGCAGGCACGACCCGACTCCGACGCAACCGCGCCCGACGCGTTTCCGTCAGTTGACGCAGACGCGCCCGACGCGTTTCCGTCATTTGACGCAGACGCGCCCGACGCGTTTCCGTCATTTGCAGCGGTGCCGCCGGGCGGACCCGTCGGTCCAGGGCCAGCCAGCGGGCATCGTCGCCAGCTCGGTGACGCTGGAACGTCCGCCCCAGCGTCACCGCCGGCTCGGTGCGCCGGAGAACGTCCGCCCCACGGACGGAGTGGCGTCACCGTCGGCTCAGTGGGCCGACAGCGTCCGCCCCAGACGGAGTGGCGCCACCGGCGGCTCGGCGGTCGACAACGTCCGCCCCCGGACGGAGTGGCGCCACCGGCGGCTCGGCGGCCCGACAACGTCCGCCCCACGGACACGTCCATCGCTACGGGCGGAAGCCGAACAGCGCCTCGGGGGTGTCCCTCGAGCTGCGCCACCACTGCTCCTCCGGCCACCCCAGGCGTCGCCGGCCGCCGCCACCGTCACCGCCACGTTCGCCGGCTCGTTCAGCACCCTCCGGCCCCAGGTACGGACAATCCGTCTCGAGCAGCACCCGCTCCCCGCGGCAGGTCGCGCAGCAGCCGCTGGAACGCCTCCGTTCTTCCGCACGTTCGCGGGATCGACAGCCAGTGCCCTGCGCCCCCACCCGCAGCCCGAGCTTGACCTTCCCCCGAAGCAGTGCCAGTCGACCCGCGTGGCGTCCTCCTCGACGAGGACCTCGAGCATCCGCGCCTCGGCCTTCCGGCTGGCACACGATCGGCTGGTGCGCGATCGCGAGCCGCACGAGCCGGCGGAACACCGCCTCCTGCCGCGCCCACAGCGCCTCCGGGCACCCAGTACCGGTTCGAGCCCGATCTCCCCGACCGCCACCGCCTCCTCGACGTGTGCCTCGAGCCACGCCACCGCCTCGTCCGCCGGCACGACCCCCGTGTCGGGCCGCTCGTCTCGATCCCCATCGCCAGCATCTCGGGCAGCACGGCGTCCACCGGGTACAGCCCGAGCGCCGGCCGCACCTCGGGCGCCCGCGCCGCGAGGGCCAGCACGCGCTCGTTGTCGCCGGGGTTCAGCCCGTTGCTCACGATGGTGGTGACGCCGGCGCGCCGGGCGTTGGCCAGCACCTCGTCCTCCCGCGCGGCCAGGCGGGGATCGGTGAGGTGGGCGTGTACGTCGAACAGTCCCATGCCCTGTCCGTCGCACGCCGCGCGCGATGTGTCACGCGCGGGAACCGCGCGGGGTACGGTCAGAGGGCGAGGAGACCTCGATGCGCCCCACACGCTGCTGCTGGCCGCCAACCTCGCCCTGCTCGTCGCGACGAGCGCGGTCGAGCCGCCGTCCGAGGCGATCGCGCTGCCGGAGCCGCGCGTGTACCTCGGCGGATCGCCCGGCCGAGCGCTTCGAGGTCGACGCCACGGGATCGCTCGCCCTGTCCCCTCTCCGCCGATCCGCTGCTCGACGTGTCCGGCGCGCTGTGGGTGTTCGCGCCGCGCGACCGGGCCTGCCAGGTGGCCGTCGACGTCGACGGGAGCGGCACCATCGCCACCCTCGGCGAGAACGGCGACGGCGCCGTCTGGGTCCTCGCCGGCCAGGCCCTCGAGGTGCCGATCGAGGCGCCCGATCCGCGCGACGACGCCCTGCGCATCGCCGTCACCGCCTGTCCGGGCGCCGAGGCGGAGCTGCAGGTCACGGTCGACGCCTGGCGGGAGGTCCGGGTCGACGCCGAGTGACCGCCCCGCCCCGGCGACCTGCTGCTGCACCCCATCGTCCTCGCCGCCACGGCGTCGTACGCCTTCAACGACTGGTGGCTCAAGGCGCACCACCCCGGCCTGCTGTCGGGGAAGCTCTCCGACGTGGCCGGCATGGTGGTGCTGCCGGCGACGATGCTCGCCGTCGCCGAGCTCGCGACGGGCCGCGTGCTGGGGCGTCGGGCAGCGCTCGTGGCCGCTGCGATCACCGTCGTCGGCTTCCGCGGCGGTGGAGGTCTGGCCCCCGGCGACGGCGGCGTGGTGCTGGACGTGGGGGGCGATGCAGTGGCCGTTCCGCGCGGGCTGGTCGCTCGCGGCGGGCGCAGGCCTGCCGCCGGTGCGCCCCGTCGTGGCCTGGTCGGACCCCACGGACCTCGTCCGCTGCCGTTCGCGCTGGCGGTGCCTCCCCCGCCGGGCGCCGTCGCGATCCGCACCGGCTCCCCTCCAGGCAAGCCGAGGTGGATCGCACACCTCGGGGAGGTAAGCCGCCCTCGATCGCACACCGGCCGCGTCCGCGGTGCGGGCCGCTACGATGGAACCGTCACTCTCGAGCGCAGGCACCTCGCCCGGGCGGCCGAACCGGGGCCAACTGCGATGAGGGGGCATACCCTCCCGCGGGTGTCCCACTCGACCCGGCTTGCTCGCCGTGGCGTGCGCCGGTGGTCGGTGAAAGGACGGATGGCGGATCCCCGCTTCACGGGCGAACGCCCGGAACGTCGCCGACACGACGCAAACACGCCCGACGCCTTTCCGTCAGTTGCGCGAGCAAAGCCGATGGGGGCTTCCCCGATTCCTGCTCCGGGTTCACGAGGTTGCTCCTACGTGCCCAGGAATCGGGAAGCCATTTCGGCGCGCACGCGCCCGCAGTATTGTCTGCGGTAGCGCGCACCGGTGGTCGGTGAAGGGACGGGTGGCGGGCGGCGTCCGACGCCCGGCTTCGCAGGGGAGAACGCCCGACCCGACCGACACGACGCAACCAGCCCGAAGCCGCCGGCTCCGCTGCGAGCAGGCTTGTTGCCCGCGTTTCTGGCACGAACACGACCACCACCACGACCACCACCACGGCTTGGTGCCCAGGCCGCGTGCCCAGCTAGCGGCTGCCGGCGTGGTCGTGGTGGTGGGGGTGGTCGTGGTCGTGGCGCATGAACAGTCGGCGCTGACCGTGATGCCGATCTGAACCGTACAACCTCTGTGGCCGACAAGTTCCCAGGGCACTTACCACTGGCGCGTGCGCCGAAATGGCTTCCCGATTCCTGGTCACGCAGGAACTACCTCGTGAACGGAGCAGGAATCGGGGAAGCCCATGCGGCTTTGCTCGCGCAATGTGCTGGCGGGCGAAAGGGGACGATTGGCGGGCAGGCGCCGAGCAGATGCGACGATGCCCGCTGGCTGCGCCAGACCGACAGGGTCCCCCGCCCGGCGGCACCGAAGGAACTGACAGGTCTGTCGACCCGGCGGGCCGTCCAGCCCACTGAGCCCGCGATCGCCGTGCCCCGGCCGTGCCACGCGGTGGTGGCGCCCTCCGGTGGACGCCCCGCCCGATACAACCTGCAACACCCCGACCCCTCCCCCCACCCCCGCCGCCCGTTACCCCCCGGCCCATGCTCACGATCCTCCCCTCTGGGCCTGCGAACGCCCCCTGCGTCGGCGACGGCCTCCGCGCCCCGCGAACGCCGAGCCCGACGGCCCCCGCGCCGTCGCCCTCCTCGACGCCGGCTGCGACCAGCACCTCGACGAAGCCTGCTTCCTCGCCGCCCAGCGCCGCGAGTTCGGCCGCGGCGTCCCCATCGACATGCCCGCCGCCGAAGCCGGCTACCGCCAGCTCTGCGAGCGCAAACCCCGCGGCTGCACCAACCTCGGCAACCTCCTCCGCGCCGGCAAGCTCCCCGGCGGCGCCACCCCGCCCCGCCTCGCCGAGGCCGACGTCCTCCTCCGCGCGCCGCCTGCGCCGCCGCCGACACCATCGGCTGCCTGGGCCTCTCGCAGCAGGCCTCCACCCAGGGCGACCTCGACACCGCCCGCACCGCCGCCCAGCGCGCCTGCGACCTCGGCGACCCCCAGGGCTGCGGCGTGGTCGACGAGCTCGACGCCATCCCGCCGCGCCCCCGCCCGCCGCCTGCCAGACGGCCGACGACGCCTGCCTCGCCTCCCGGTGGAACCTGTCCTACGGCGGCACGACCGGCCAGCCCCTCGCCCTCGCCACCCTCCGCGCCCCTGTGCGACGCCGACCAGCTCCCGGCCTGCCTCGACCTCGGGCTCGGCGCGAGCCGGGGCCTCGGCCGGCCCGCGGACCCCGCCGAGGCCGCCCGCCTCTACCAGCGCGCCTGCGACGGCGGGCTCCAGCAGGGCTGCTTCAACCTGGCCCCCTCCTGCGCGACGGGCGCGGCGTCCCCGAGGACCGCCCCCGCTCCGCCGCCCTGCTGTCCGACGCCTGCGACGGCGGCTTCCCCAGCGCCTGCCTGATGCACGGCAACGCCCTCTCCGACGCCGGCCGCGTCCCGGACGCCGTCCGCCGCTTCGGCCAGGCCTGCGACGCCGGCATCCCGGTCGCCTGCACGAACCTGGCGCTGACCCTCCTCGACCCGCCCGCCGACCCCGACCGCGCCCTGGCCCTGCTCGAGGGCGCCTGCCGGGCCGGCGACCCCTACGGCTGCGGCGCCCTGGGCCACGAGCTCGTCCAGGGCCGGTTCGCCGCCGACGCCGAGCGCGGCCTGGCCCTCCTGTGGCAGGCCTGCGCGCAGGGGGCGCAAGCCGCGTGCGCCGATCTCCAGGCGATGGGCCTCGGCCCCGGCTGATCGTCAGCCCGGCGCGGGCAGCGTCACGGTGAACGTGCTGCCGCGCCCGAGCGCGCTGTCCACGTCGATGCGCCCGCCCATCCGCTCCACCAGCTGACGGCTGATGGTGACCCCAGCCCCGTCCCGCCGTGCGTGCGCGTGGGGCCGTCGTCGACCTGGGTGAACGGCTCGAAGATGCGCTCCAGCAGCGCCGGCGGGATCCCCACGCCCGTGTCGCGGACGGCGATCCGCACGCTGTCCGCGTGGCGCACGCTCGTGACGACGACCTTCGCCGCCGCTCGTGAACTTCACGGCGTTGGCCACCAGTTCACGAGCACCTGCCGCAGCCGCTGCGGGTCCGCCCGCACCGCCGCCGCCGCCGGATCGAGCTCCGACCGCAGCCGGTCCCCGCGCTGGCTCGCGAGCGGCGCGATCGTCTGGAAGACGCCGGCGACGACCGCGTCCAGCGCCACGTCCCGCACCTGGACGTCGAGCCGGTCGGCCTCGATGCGCGACAGGTCGAGGACGTCGTCGATGAGCCGCAGCAGGTGCCGGGCGGCCGACAGCACGCGGTCGAGGTCGGCGACGAGCGCCTCGCGCCCCTCCGCCACCAGCTCCTCGCGCACCAGCTCGGCGTACCCGACGACGGCGTTGAGCGGCGTCCGCAGCTCGTGGCTCGTGTTCGCGAGGAACGCACTCTTCGCCCGGTTCGCCGCCTGCGCGCGGTGCTGCGCGACGATGCGCTCCTCCACCTCCTCCTCGAGGGTGGCGAGGCTCGCCGACAAGGCCAGCGTGCGCTCCTCGACCCGCGCCTCGAGCTGCGCGTTGGCCTGCTGGACCTCGCCGAACAGCCGGGCGTTGTCGACGGCGGTGGCGATCTGGCCGGCGAACGCGTCGAGCAGCGCCGCGTCCGCGGCGGTGTAGTCGCCCTCGGCGCGGCCGAGGAGCAGCAGCCCGACGGCCTCGTCCCGCGAATGCAGCGGCGCGCACAGCCAGCTGACGCCGCGCAGCGTCACCGCCCCGCAGCGGCGGCCCGACAGCAGCGTCGCCACGTCGTCGGGCACGAAGCCCTCGGGCGGCGCGCCGGCGCCGAGCCGCCACCCGCCGTCCTCGCGCAGGAGCAGCGCGTGGCGGTCGACGGGGAGCAGCGCGCCCAGGCCGTCGGCGAGGTGCGCGGCCAGCCCCGTCACGTCGAGGCTCGCGCTGAGCGCCGCCGACACCGCCCGCATCCGCTCGGCGAGCCGCCGGCTGTCGCGCTCGGCGGTGACGGCCACCTCGAGACGCGCCGCGCGGGCCGTCTCGAGCGCCATCGCGAGCGAGCCCGCCACCGCCGTGAGCAGCGCGCCGACGCCGTCGAAGCGCGCGCCGCCGAGCCGCGTGTCGACGTAGAGCACGCCGACGAGCCGCTCCCCCACCACCAGCGGCGCCGCCGCCACGCTGCGCAGGTCGTTCGCGACGACGCTGTCGGCGCCGAGCGCCTCCCCGTCCACCGCGCCCGCCAGCACGACGGGCTCGAGCGTCACCCGCACCCGCTCGACCACCGTGGTGCTGGAGCCGACGGCGGTGTCGATGTCGCGCTGCTGGGCGTCGCGCCCGGCCGACAGCGCGAGCGACTCGCCGTCACCGAGGAACAGCAGCGCCCGCTCGGCGCCGACCAGCCGCAGCACCTGATCGAGCGCGACCCGCGCCTTCTGCGCCGGCTCCAGGATCGACGCCGAGGCGCGCCCCACCTCCAGGAGCGCCTCGAGGTGCTCGCGCACGCGCACGTCGCCCGGCGCGGCGTCCGACGTGCTCGCCGGCGCCGCGATGCGCATCTGCCGCAGCCGCGCCGCCAGCCCGTGGACCGCGGCGAGGTGCGCGGCGGTGGCCCGCTCCCGCGCCGCCGCAGCCGCGCACCCGGCGCGCTCGAGCAGCTGTGCGCGGCGCCAGGCGACCTCGAGGAGCACCCAGGGGTTGTCGGTGTCGCGGGCGAGGCGGGCGGCCTCGTCGAGCGCGGCCTCGGCCTGCTCCCGGCGCCCGGACAGGGCGTGGTCGCCCGCCTCGATCACCCGCCGGTGCGCGAGCACGGTGGGGTGCGGGCCGAGCCGGGCGAGCTGGCCCAGGGCGTCGGTGAGCCGCTCGGCGGCGCCCGGCTCGCCGCGCTCGCGCTGCAGGAGGCGCGCGTAGCCGGCGGCGATCCAGCCCTGGCGGAGCTGCAGCGGCAGCCGGCGCGCCGGCGGCGTAGCCGCGACGAAGCGGGCCAGCGTCTCCTCGAAGGCGGGCCCGACGTCGCCCTCGATGGCGAGCTGCAGCGTGCGCATGGCGAGGTGCTGGGCGGTGCGCCAGCGGTCGGGGCTGCGCCGCACGAGCTCGGCGAAGGCGTCGAGGTGGGCCCGGCCCTCCGTCCCGCGGCCGAGGTGCGCCAGGACGGGGCCCGCGTAGCAGCGGTGCGTGTGCCCCTCGGCGAGCGCGGCGGAGGAGCGCCCGGCGCGGGCCAGCGCGTGCTCCACCCGGTCGGCGGCCTCGCGGACGTGGCCGCGCATCAGCAGGTTCCAGGTCAGGTCCGCCGACAGCGTGAGGTAGTCGGCGTTCTCCATCCAGCGCTCGAAGGTGGCGAGCGTGCGGCGGGCCGTGTCGGCGGCGGCGAGGACCTCGCCCAGGAAGTGCTCCCCGAGCGCCTGCGCCTGGCCGACCTGGCCCTCGGCCACTCGATCGCGCGCCTGGGAGGCCATCGCCGCGGCCTCGGCCCGGAGCCGCGCCGCCGTCGCCCGGCGGCCCAGGATCGAGTACACGACGCCCGCCTGCCCCTTCAGCCGCGCCACCTCGGCGCCCGGCCCGAGCCGCAGCACGATGGGGCGCATGCGCAGCAGCGTCTGGACCATGGTGAGGCGGTCCATCTCGAAGTAGGCGGCCACGCCGGCCTGCCGCAGCAGCTCCTGCAGGACCACCAGCCGGTCGCGCTCGGCCCCGCTCGCCGTGCGGATCCAGCGGGGGAAGCTGCCCATCACCCAGCCGACGACGACGGCCCACAGCGTCCGCGCGAGCGCCACCGGCCCGCGGCCGGGCACCCCCGTGCCGAGCTCGCCCAGCCCCCTGTCGAGCTCCGCCTGCGCCGCCGCGTTGTCGTGCCGGCCGAGCTCGATGCGCCCCAGCGCCAGGCGGATCCGCGCCCGCGGCACCGGGGCGGCCTCCGTCGCGAGCGCGCGCTGCAGCCAGGCGGTGGCCTCGTCCACCCGGGCGACGCGGACGCAGACCTCGCCGAAGGCCTCCGCGAAGGGCGGCGCCGGGTCGACGCCCGCGACCTCGGCGGCGCGGGCGGCGCGCCCGTACCAGGTGTGGGCGAGCTCGAAGGCGGCCTCGTCGACGGCGGTGCGCGCGGCCAGCACCGCGAGCGCGTGGGTGCGGGCGGGCCGGTCGTCGAGGCCGCCCTCCCAGGCGTGGTGGGCGAGCGCGTAGGTCGCGCCGGGGCCGGCCTCGCCGCGGGCCTCGAGCGCGTCGCTGACGGCCCGGTGGCGCGCACGCAGCGACGCGTCGTCCGCGTCGGCCAGGGCGGCCTCGCGGATCCGGTCGTGGACGAAGGCGTAGGCGCCGTCGTCCGCGGGCTCGACGAGGTTGGCCTCCAGCGCCGGCGCGAGGTCCTCGGCGCAGCGGCGGACCGTGACCCCGCGGACGTCGGCCAGCAGCGGCAGCGACAGCCGCGAGCCCACCACGGCGGCCGTGAACAGCAGGTCGTGCGCGTCGGGCGGCAGCCGGGCGATCCGGCGGACGATGAGCTCCAGCAGGTCGTCCGGCAGGTCGAGGTGGCGCAGGGCCTCCGCGTCGAAGCGCCAGCGACCCCACGACAGGCGGAGGACGCCCGCCTCCAGCACCGCCCGCAGCGCCTCGTGGGCGGCGAGCGGGCTGCCGGCGGTGCGGCGGGCCAGCGGCGCCAGGACCTCGGGCTCGATGTCGCCGGGCGCGATGCCGAGCTCCCCGGCGACGAGCGCGGCCAGCCCCGCGTCGTCGAGCGGCGCGACGGTGAGGGTGACGCCCGATCCAAGCGCGCGGGCGACCTCGTCCACGCGGCCCTCGGGGCGCGCGGTGGCGAGCAGCAGCAGCGGCAGGCCGGCCAGCGCGGCGTCGAGGCGCTCCAGCAGCTGCAGCGACGTGGGATCGATCCACTGGACGTCGTCGAGGAGCCAGGCGATCGGCCCTGCGTCGCGCACGAGCTGCGTCAGCAGGCCCACGACGGCCTCGAGGAGCCGCTCCTGGGACGGTGCGGCGTCGCCCGGGGACCGAGCACGTCCGCCAGCGCGCCGCCGAGGCGGCCAGCAACGGGCCGTCGGCGCCGGCGGCCGAGCGCAGGCCGAGCGCGGCGCCGGGATCGGCGCGCAGCCAGGCGTCCAGCGCCGTGCGCACCGGGCCGAGCGGGCGCGGTCGTCGGGGCTGCACTTCGCGGACCAGGTGGGCGCGCCGCGCGCAGGCCCTCGCGCGCCAGGCGCGACTTCCCGGCGCCCGAGGGGCCCGTGAGCAGCAGGGCGCGCCCCCGGCCGGCGGCGGCGTCGCGCCAGGCGTCGCGCAGGTGGGCCAGCTCGGCGCTGCGCCCGGCGAGCGGCGGGTCGTGGACGGCGCGCCCGACGCTGCCGGCGTCGAGGCGGGCCAGCCCGTGGCCGCGGTGGACGGCGCCGAGATCGTCGCGCAGGCTCGGCGCGCTCTGGTAGCGGTCGTCGGGGTCCTTCGCGAGGAGCTTGACCACGACGGTGGCCAGCGCGGCGGGCGTGTCGTGGGCGAGGTCGCGGGGGTCGGGGACCGGCGCCGTGGCGTGCAGGCGGACGACCTCGCCCGGATCGGGTGGACGTAGGGCGGCACCCCGGTGAGGGCCTCGTACAGCACGGCGCCGAGGCCGTACAGGTCCGTCCGCGCGTCCACGGGGCGCGACAGCAGGCCGGTCTTGCTCGGGGGCGGCGTACGCCGGGGTGCCCACCAGCTCCGGGGCGTCGACGGCGGCGCGGGCGGCGAAGCCGAAGTCGACGAGGCGGGCGCGGCCGTCGTCGCCGAGCAGCACGTTCGCGGGGTCACGTCCCGGTGGACGCAGCCGAGCCGGTGGATCTCGGCCAGCGCGTCGGCGACGGCGGCCCCCACGGCGGCGACGGCCCGGGGGCGCAGCGGACCGGCGGCGAGGCGGCGGGAGAGCGGCTCGCCGGTGAGGAGCTCCATGACGAGCCAGCCGCAGCCGTCCGCGCGGCCCGCGTCGAGCAGGCGCGGGATGCCGGGGTGCCGCAGGCGCGCGAGCGTGGAGGCCTCGCGCCAGAAGCGGCGGTCGTCGGGGGCGTCCACGAGCTTGACGGCGACGGGCGTGGCGCCGTGCCGGCCGCGCAGGACCACGGCGTGCGCGCCGCGGCCGAGCGGCTCCAGCAGCTCGACGCCGGGGATGGGGGGCCGGGCGCGGAGGGGATCCATGGGCTCCTGGACACCCAACGGATCCGGCGGCGCCGGGTTGAGGGCGCGCGGTGTCCGAGCGGTGCCGACGGACGTCGCGGCGCGTACCGGGGTATGATCCCTGTCCTGCCCGGAGTGTCCATGCGCCCGTTCCTTCCCGTGGTCCTGCTCGCCCTCGGGGCCTGCAGCGGGGCCGACCTCCCCGTCGACTCCGACGGGGACGGCCTGTTCGACGCCGACGAGATCGCGTTGGGGTCCGACCCGCAGTCCTGGGACACCGACGGCGACGGCCTCGGCGACCAGCGCGAGGTCAACCTGGGCCTCGACCCCACCTCGCCCGACACCGACGACGACAAGTACACCGACCGCGACGAGCTGTTCGAGGGCACCGACCCGCTCGATCCGGACTCGCGGATCTACACGGGCGGCTGGCCGTACTACTTCGACAAGGGGTCGCTGCTCGGCGGGAGCACGAGCCAGACCTACGAGGAGGGGAAGCGGTTCGGGCGGTTCAAGTTCGTCGACCAGTACGGCGAAGAGGTGAACCTGTTCGACTTCTACAACGCCGACAAGCCGGTGGTGATCGACGTTTCGGCGCTGTGGTGCGATCCGTGCAACAAGCTGGCCGATTGGATCGGTGACGAGGGGGACCCCCTCGGGTTCAACAGCATCTGGCCGACCGGCGCCGAGACGGTGCGGAAGAGCAAAGTCTACTGGGTCTCCATCATCGGTGAGGGCGCGAGCCGCGGGGTCGTGGCCACGCCCGACGACGCGGTGGCCTGGAGCGACCGGCACCCGGTGAAGAAGATCCCCGTGCTCGCCGATCCGGACTACATGGCGGTGGACTACGTCCGCCTCTCCGCCTGGCCCACCCTCATCCTGCTCGAGCCGGACCTCAAGGTCAGCGAGCGTCACTCGCCCAACTGCGAGTCGTGGGAGGGCAGCTACGTCCACGTCCTCTGCGAGCTGAACGAGCAGTTCGGCGAGTAGCCGTCACGCCGGGCGCAGCACCGCGTGCGCGTCGAGCAGGCCGCCGTGCAGCTCGGTGTGCGGGGCCGCCACCGCGTCCACCAGCACCGCCGCCACCTCCTCCGGCTGGGTGAGCAGCCCCTGCTGCTGGTAGCCGCGGAACATGCCGCGCAGCGCCTCCCCGGCGCCGCCGGCGCTCTCGCGCGCCTCCGCCTGCATCTGCGTGTCCACCACGCCGGGGCGGAACACGAACGCCAGCACGTCCGGCCGCTCCGCCGCGATCTGGCGCGCCAGGTGCTCGGCCGCCGCCTTCGCCACGCAGTACGCGCCCATCCCCGGGATCGGCCGCGCCGCCGCGCCCGACCCCACGATCACCGCGAACCCGCCCGCCATCCTCGGCAGCGCCAGCCGCGCGAGGTGCAGCCCGGCGGTCACGTTCACGTCGTAGACGGCGCGCGCCGCGGCGGCGTCCGTCTCCCACAGCAGCGGGCCCGACAGCCCCACGGCCGCGTTGTGGACGAAGCCGCCGAGGCGGGGGCCCGCGGCGTCCACCATCGCCCGCACCACGCCCTCGTCGGCGCAGTCGCCCACCACGACCGGGGCGTCGCCGCAGCGCGCCGCCACCTCGCGCAGCGGCCCCGCGCTGCGGGCGTTGAGGACGACGGGCCAGCCGGCGGCCGACAGCGCGGCGGCCACGGCGGCGCCGATGCCGCGCGAGGCGCCGGTGACGAGGACGGGATCGTGGGCCATGGGCGCTCCTGCCGCCGCTACCGGGCGGTGCCCTGGATGTACTCCTCCAGGAACGCGTAGGCATCCGCGCCGATCACCTCGCCGAGCGCCTGGCCCGCGGGGACGGAGTCGGGGAAGTGCACGCCGGCCCACACGCGGCTCTCGCCGCACTCGTCGGCGAAGTCGTCGAGCGTGGGCCAGGTGAGCGTCAGGTCGGCGGTGGGGGTCACGCCGGGCTCGACCAGCGAGCTGCCCGCCGGGACGGACACCGACCAGCCCATGGTGTTGGAGCCCAGGTACAGCGTCGCCGCCGTGGCATGGGCGCGGCAGAAGCTGGCGCTCGCCGACGGGTACTCCGGGTGGTTCGCCGTCTGCAGGTACGGGCGCCACTCCTTGCCGAGGATGTCGCTCACCGTCCCCCGCCCCGGTCCGCCCCAGGCGGTGACGGGGTCCTCGCCGTAGAGGTACTCGATCGCCGTGAACGGCCGGACGGCGTTGTAGCGGCGCTTCTCCTTCCACACGGTGATGGCGGTGTCGAACGCGGCCATGTTGGTCAGGAAGTCCAGCTCGACGAACTGCTGCAGCGACAGGCCCTGGCTCTGGGCCAGGAACACGGCGGAGAAGCCGAGGCTCTGGATCTTGTTGTCGAAGAACTCGGCCGTCGCCTTCTGGTGGTCGGTGAGGCCGGCCGAGATGGCGAGGACCTCGTCGGCCTGCTGGCGGTAGCCCGGGAGCGCGACGCCGCCAGGCAGCACGGCGTAGCTCTTCCAGGGGATCGGCGCCTGCAGCGTGGGCGTCGTGTAGCTGAAGGGGGTGGTCTGCTCGAGCTGCGGCGTCACGAACTGCTGGACGAAGAAGATGCCGCCGCCGGACGTGACGATGTCGGGCTGCCACAGGCGCGGGTTCCACAGGTGGTAGGCCGTGTTCGACGGACGGTAGTCGGTGTAGTCCGCGTAGGGCCGGCAATTGTACTCACAGCCGCCCTCGTCGCCGAGCTGGTTCATGCCGTCGTGCTCGCGCGCGGCGACGATGGCGTTGCCGGCGGCGTTGCCGATGCCGATGGGGTTGTCGAGGGTGGTGTCGGTGTCGCTGGGATCGAGGCCCTGATCGGCGAGCATGGCGTCCCAGTCGGCGGTGTACTGGGGGAGGAGGCTGTTCAGGACCTTGTGGCTCGCGTAGAGGATGGCGATGTTGCGGTTGCGGTCGGTCTGCTCGCTGGCGGGGCGGTGGCCGAGGTCGGCGAACACGGCGTCGGCGGTGGGGTGGAACGGGGCGGTGGCGTCGAACCAGCTGCCGGAGATGATCGTGGTGAAGCGCAAGACCAGGGGCGCGTCGCCGGGGCGCACCGTCTCCAGGATCCGCGGCACGGCGGCGGGGATGACCACTTCGATGGGCGCGTTGCCCGTGTCGAAGTCGAAAGACTGGGCGGCGGCGGGGGCGGACAGCAGGGCCAACAGGTGGGTCACGGCTTCCTCCGGGTGCGGGGACGGTCCCCGGAGATTCTACGCTGCCGTCGACGGGAGTACTGCCCGGAAAGGTTGCAGTACCATGACGCTTCGGCATGGTGGGGATCACAGCGGCGACCCGGGGCGCGCCCGCGGCGCGAGCGAGGCCGGCGGGAGCGGGCCGCTGCGGGTACACTGCGCGGCCAGGGAGGAGACATGCCACGACTCGGGCTCGGGCTCGCGCTGTGCGCGCTGGTCGCCTGCAGCGGCGACGACAAGGACCCGTCGGACACCGCGGCGACCGACACGGGCGCCACGACGACCGACACGCAGACCACCGACACCGGCCCCGACACCGACGGCGACGGGCTGTCCGACGCGCGGGAGGCCGAGCTCGGCACCGATCCCGCGCTGCCCGACACCGACGGCGACGGCTACGGCGACGGCGACGAGGTCGACGCCGGCACCGATCCGACGGACGCCGGCAGCGTCATCTACCAGGGCGGGTGGCCGTACTACCGCGGCAAGGACGCGCTGGACGGGCCGAGCCCCGACCCGGCGTCGGCGGCGGTGGGGACGCGGTTCGCGCGGGTGCAGCTCGTCGACCAGTTCGGCCAGACCGTCGACCTCTACGACTTCTACAACGCCGACAAGCCCGTGATCATCGACGTGTCGGCGCTGTGGTGCGAGCCGTGCCAGCGGCTCGCGGAGTGGCTCGAGGGCGGGGCCGATCCCGACGGCCACGGCGCGGTGTGGCCGGCCGGGCCCGACGTGCTGGCGCGGGGCGACGTGTACTGGGTGACGGTGCTGTGCGAGGACGCCGGGCACCTGCCGGCCGACGACACCGTGCCGGCGCAGTGGGTCGAGGCGTTCCCGACGGCGATGCCCGTGCTGGCCGACGACAGCTACCTGGCGACGGACTTCGTGGGGGTGTTCGGCTACCCGACGCTGGTGCTGCTCGAGCCGGACCTGACGGTGTCGGTGCTGGAGCGCTACGACCCGACGGACGCCGTGTTGACCGAGCTCGCGGCGCGGTTCCCCCAGTAGCGCGCGCACCGCCGCTACGGCTCGTCGCCCTCGCGCCGCCACCGGGCCGCCTCCTCCAGCAGCAGCTGGATGAGCAGCTCCTGCCCCGGCGCCGCGCTCTCGCTCCGCACCCGGTACACGAGGTGCAGCGCCCCCGACGGCACGTCGAACCCGGGCACCCGCCACAGCGCCTCGGGCGTGCGCAGCGCCAGCGCGTGCGGCAGCACGGTCAGGTACAGCCCGGCGTGGCAGAACCCGATGGCCACGCCCATCTGCGACACCCGCAGCGCCACGTTCCGCCGCAGCTGCGGCGGGAACCGGTCGGCCTCCTCCACCGTCGGCCCCACGAACGGGTACCGCAGCACCTCCGCCACCGACACGTCCGACCGCTCCCACAGCGGGTGCCCGGGCCCGGCGTACACCCCGTAGTCCATGTCGATGAGCCGCGTGATCGCGAGCTCGTCGTGGGGGCGCGGGTGCTCGAGCAGCGCCAGATCGAGCTTGCCGTCGACCAGCGCCCGGTTCGCGTCGTCGCTGCGCCCCGGCGTGTGCAGGTGCGGCACCACCGACGGCATCCGCTCCCGCAGCTCCACCACCGCCGGCCGCAGCAGCACCGGGATCACCGCGGTGGAGCACACGATGTGCAGCGGCCCGCCCGACGTGTCGGAGCTGCGCAGCGCCGTCTCGAGCTCGCGCACGCCGGCACGCAGCCCGTGCAGCAGCCGCCGCCCGTGGTTGTTGAGCCGCAGCCCGCGCCCGACCCGGTCGAACACGGTGTAGCCGAGCTGGTCCTCGAGCCGCTTCAGCGCCCGCGACAACGCCGACGGCGTGACCCCGAGCCGCGTCGCCGCGGTCGGCAGGTGCTCGGTCTCGGCGATCGCGCGGAACGCCGGAAGGATCGACCAGATCTCCTCCAGCCCCGAGCGATCGCCGCCCGGCACGTCGCTCATCACGTCAGCGCGTCGAGCTTCTTCCGCAGCTCCTTGCGCTCCTCGCGCAGATCCCCCTGCTGCGCGAACTGCACGGCGTCGGTCAGCAGCTTGCGCGCCACGTCGACGTTGCCCGCCTTCTGCTCGATGGTCGCCAGGTGGTCGAGGGCCGCGCACATCTTGCGCCAGTCCTTGCCCTCCTGCATGTAGCGCAGCCCGGCGCCGAAGGTCCGCTTGGCCTCTTCGGTCTCGCCGGCTTCCACGTGGGCGAGCCCCTTGTAGTAGTAGAGCTCCTTGACCACGGGGTGGCTGCCGAGCGCCGCGATCCGCTCCTCGCTCTGCCGGAAGTACGACAGCGCCTCGGTCGGCTTCTTGGTCATGTAGTAGAACAGGCCCACGCTGTACATGTCGAGCGGCAGCGCCGACTCGAACCGCAGCGCCTTCGACAGCTCGAGCGCCCGCAGCGCGAGCGGCAGCGCCTTGTCGAAGTTGCGCAGCGCGGCCTCGGCCTGGGCGAGCAGCTCGCACGCCTGCCGCTCCCGCACCGGGTTGCGCAGCGCCCGCGCGATCTGCAGCACCCGCTCCAGCGCGTCGCGGCCCTTCTGGATCTGCTGGCTCGCCAGCAGCGCCTCGGCGTAGGACAGGCCCGAGTCGAGCGCGAGCTGCGCCAGGCCCGTGTTGCCGGCCACGTCGTTGGCGCGCCGGAAGTGCTGGATGGCGTCGTCGAGCTTGCCGTTGCGCCGCGCGACGAGCCGCGGATCTGCTCGGCCGTGGCCAGGATCCCCGGGATCACGCCCGTCTGCCCGTCCTCGGTCTGCACCCGGCCGAGCTTCTCGGCCTCCTCGACGTGCTCGAGCGCGGCGTTGAGGTTGCCGTCCTGCAGCTCGATGGCGCCGAGGTGGTTGCGGATCTCGGCCATGCGCCCGCGGTTCTCGAGCGCCTCGTAGAGCTTGAGCGCGTCGCGGCTGCGGTCGCGCGCCCGGAACAGGTCCTGCCGGCGCAGGTCGAGCTTGCTGCCGTTGAACAGCAGCCAGGCCTGCAGCTCGCGGTCTTCCCGCGCGGTGGCCCACTCGGTGACCTCGGTCTGCACCTTGTCGGCGAGCTGCGGGTTGCCGCCCGCGGCGAGGTTCTCGAGCAGGTTCATGTAGACGGTGCGCAGCAGCGGGTCGGGGTACACGATCTCGTCGAAGTACTTCGAGAAGTCGTAGGCCAGGCCCCAGACGTCGGCGGCGTCGTGCGTGAGCGCCATCGCCCGCATCACGGTCGCCCGGGCCGGCGCGCCGTTCTCGGCGTAGATCCGCGCCGTCTTCACGATGAAGCCGTAGCCCCGCGGCACGAGGTAGCGCTCCATGAAGTGGCCCACCCGGCGAGCCATCTCGCGGCCCTCCTCGCCGGCGTTCCGCTCCAGCACGCCCTCGCGGTAGGACCCCCGCTTGAACCGGTAGATCCAGGTCCCGAGCTCGTTGCTGAACTGGACCTCCTCGAACAGGTCGCCCATCGCGTCGAGCAGGTCGTCGATGCTGTCGCGATCGTAGGCCCCCATGTCGGCGACCAGCGCCGAGGGGAACGCCGCGCCGAGCAGCGCCGCGAGGTAGACCACCCGCCCGATGTCGTCGGGACCGGCGTGCTTGCGCTCGCCCTCCTTGGGCGGCTCCTCCGGCAGCTCGAGCTCCTCCTCGTCGACCTCGAGCGGCACGAGCGTCGCGAACGACACCTCGCCGAGGTCGGTGCCGAGAAGCTCCTTCTCCTGCAGGATCTCGACCAGCTCGGCCACGAAGCCCGGGCGCCCGCCCGCGATCTGCGCCAGCCGGCCCGCATCGGCCTGGATGCCCTTCGACTCGAGGTAGCTCGCGACCTCGCCCTCGCCCCAGGGCGCGACCTCGAGCGACTCGATCTTCTCCTTCTCGCGCTCGTAGAAGTCGAGCAGCGGCATCGGGAAGAGGCTCTTCGTGGCCTCGGACTCGGGCTCGTCGAACAGGATCTGCAGCAGTCGGCCCTGCGAGTTGCGGGCCTCGAGGTGCAGCGCCTCGCAGAACATCGCCAGCGCCAGGCTGTTCGTGGCGTAGGGGTTCTGCAGCTCGATGACCATCGGGATCTTGCGCGCGATGCCGACGGCGACCTCGATCAGGCCGACGAGCGGGTTGTCCTGCGGCATGCGCAGCTGGACCTGGCCCGACTCCTTGTCGGTCTTGGCCTCCTTCATGGCCGAGATGAACTGCATGTACCAGTTCTGCACGCGGTTCGGCTGCTGCGGCAGCTGCGCGTTGAGCACCATCTCGATCTTGCCGCGCCGCATCGGATCGCGCGTGAGCGTGGCGATGAGCGACCCGTACATCCGCACGAGCCACTGCAGCCCGTTCTCCTGGTCGAGGCAGGTCACCCGCCAGACGACGACCTCGGGGTCGATCGCGCGCAGGAACTCCGCCGACAGCGCCCGCCGCCCGCCGCCGAACGGCGCCTGCAGCCGCAGCACCTGCGCCTGGCCCTCTCGCGCCGCGGCCCAGGTTTCACGGATCTTCTCGAGATCGGACTCGCGGGCCACGAAGGTTGGGCGATCCTCGGACAACGGGCGCTCCTGTCGCAGGACGGATGGTGGGCCGCCCTGCTGGTCGAGAGGCGGCAAAGTCGCGGGCGCGGGCGTGCGCGCGCACGCTCGGGCCCGGTATATATGGGTGTCTCCGCGGGGGCGCAACGCGCACCGCGGCCCGGGAGCACCCCGTGTCCAGCAGCTGTCCTCCGGTATCCCCCGCCCGCCTCCTGCTGCCCCTGCTGGCGATCGCCGCCGGCTGCGGCGGTCAGGAGCTCCCCGGCCAGTACTACGACGTGTCGGTCGACGGGCAGGACAACCAGTGCACCGGCAACGCGCCGAACTACCACGAGGAGTACGAGTTCCGGCTCGTCATCGACGGCAACGACATCCAGCTCGCCGTCGGGCCCGACATCTTCGCCACGGGCACCATCGGCGCCTGCGACATCTCGTACTCCTCGCTCGCCTGGTCGAGCTACCGCGACGGGAACGAGATCCAGTGGGAGATCCTGGGCCAGGCGAAGATCAACGTCGGCGCGGGCGGCGGGTGCGTCAACGGCAAGGACTGGGAGGGCCTCGAGACCTACCTCGTGACCAACTCGGCCCACCCCGACGTGTCGTCGGGCTGCACCTACGACGTGGCGGTCACGGGCACCTGGACCCACGAGGTCCAGTGACCGCGGCCGAGGTCCCCGCGGGCCTGCGGGCGACCGACCCGCGGACGAGCCCGCTGCGGGCGCTGCGCGAAGCCGTCTGCCGGGCCCTGCGGGGCAAGGTCGACGTGGTCGATCTCGCGCTCACCGCCGTGCTCGCGGGCGGCCACCTGCTGCTGCAGGACGTCCCCGGGGTCGGCAAGACCACCCTGGCCGGCGCGCTGGCGGGCGCGGTGGGCGGCTCGTTCCGGCGGGTCCAGTTCACCTCCGACCTGCTGCCGGCCGACGTGACCGGCACCAACGTGTTCGACCGGGCCGCGGGCGAGTTCGTGTTCCGTCCCGGGCCCCTGTTCGCGAACGTCGTGCTGGCCGACGAGATCAACCGCACCACCCCGAAGACGCAGTCCGCGCTGTTCGAGGCGATGGAGGAGCGCCAGGTCTCGGTCGACGGCCAGACCCACGCGTTGCCGCAGCCGTTCCTGGTCATCGCGACCCAGAACCCCTTCGACGAGCACGGCACCTTCCACCTGCCCGACAGCCAGCTCGACCGCTTCCTGATGCGCCTGTCGATCGGCTACCCCGACCGCGCCACCGAGCGGGAGGTGCTGCGGCAGGCGCCGTCGTGGTCCGGGGAGCGCCGCGCGCCGTCGGCGGTGGTGCAGCCCCTCGATCTGGTCGCGCTGATGGACCAGGCGGCGGGGGTCGAGGTCCCGGAGCTCGTCGAGGAGTACCTGCTCGACCTGGTCCGGGGCACGCGCACCGACCCCCGGCTGGTCCGCGGGGTGTCGCCGCGCGGGGCGCAGGCGCTGCACCGGGCCGTGCGGGCGCACGCGCTGGTCGCGGGCCGGCGGGTGGCGGTGCCCGAGGACGTGCGGGCGATGGCGGTGCCGGTGCTGGCCCACCGGGTGCTGCCGCGGAGCGGGGCGGGCGGCGCGGGCGACGGCGGGGTGCGGGCCGTGGCGGCGCTGCTGGACGACCTGCCGCCGCCGCTGTGACCTGGCGGCCCACCCGCGACGGCATCGTGGCGCTGGCCGGCGTGCTGGGGCTGCTCGCCGTGGGGCTCGTGTCGGGGAACAACCTCGTGTACCTGGTGGCGGCGCCGGTGTGCGCGGCGCTGCTGCTGTCGCCGCCCCTCGGGTGGTGGAACCTGCGCCACGTCGAGGTGCGGCGGCTGCTGCCCGCCGAGCTGTACGCCGGGCGCGAGGCCGGCGGCAGCCTGCTCGTGCGCAACGGGCGGCGGCGGATGGCGGCCCACGCACTGCACGTCGTCGACGAGGGCACGGGCGCGGTGGCGAGCGCGGCGCGGGTCGAGGCCGACGCCGTGGTGGGGCTGCCCGTCCGGTGGCGGTTCGGGGAGCGCGGCCCGACGGCCCTGACCGCGGTGACGGTGTGGTCGCGCTGGCCGTTCGGGATGACCGAGCACGTGCTGCGGGTGGCGCTGCCGGCGGAGCTGGTGGTCTACCCGAGGCCGCTGCCGTCGGCGTCGCAGCCGCGGGCGCGCCACGAGTACGGCGCGGAGCAGGAGTCCGTGGGGCACGGGCCCGGGGAGCTCGTGGGGATGCGGCCGTACCAGCCGGGGACCTGCCGCGCACCGTCCACTGGCCCACCACGGCCCGGGCCGACGCGCTGTACGTGGTGGAGCGGGCCGGCGAGGCCGAGGTCTCGGTGGAGGTCGAGGTGGACGGCGCCGAGCGCGGCGCGGCCTGGGAGCGCGAGCTGTCGCGGGCCACGGGGAGGTCCAGCGCGCGCTGCACCTGGGGCGACGGGTCGGGCTGCGGCTCCCCGCGGTCGAGGGGGCGGCGGGGCAGCGGCTGGCGCCGTCGTCGGGGCGGCGGGCGCTGCTCGAGGCGCTCGCGCGGATGCCCCGGCGGTGACGACGCGCCTCGCCCGCCACGGCGTCGTGCTCGCGGGGCTGTTCGCGCTGGCCCTGGTGGGACCCGTCGACGCCGTCGCCGCCGGGCTCGGGGCGGCGGCCTACCTCGGCGCGCCCGCGCTGCGGCGGGCGGCGCGGCTGCCCTGGCCCGCGCTGACGGCGCTCACCGTGGTGGCGCTGGTGGCGACGGCGTTCGCGCGCGGGCTCGCCCCCGCCGAGGCGCTCGGGGTGCTGCTCGTCTACCTGCAGCTGCCCGACCGGCTCACGGGCGCCACGCGGCGGGGCGTCGTCCTGGCGGCGCTGATGCTGGTGGTCGCGGCGGGGGTGACGCGCGATCCGGCGTTCGCGGTGGCCGTCGCCGCCTGGACGGTGTGCCTGCCGCTCGCGCTGATGCCGACCCCGCCGCGCTGGCTCGGCGGCGGGCTGCTCGCGCTGCTGGCGAGCGGGCTCGCGGCGCTGCTGTTCGCCGCGGCGCCGCGGGCCGCCCGCACCGACCGCGACGCCACCGAGCTCACGGGCTTCGCCGCCGAGGTCGAGCTCGGCAGCCTCGACCGGCTCCTCGACGACCCGACGCCCGTGCTGCGGGCCGCCGTGCGCCCTCCGCCGACCGAGCCCGTGTACTGGCGCGGCGTCGCGCTCGACACGTTCGACGGGACGCGGTGGTCGAGCGGCTCGTCGCCCGTGCGGACGGCGATCCAGCCGCCGGCGTCGTTCCCGGCGTCCGCGCGGGTGATCGAGGTCGAGCCCGCCGACCCGGGGGTGCTGTTCACGGCGGGCTGGCCGCTCGACCTGGCGGCGGGCGGCGCGCCGCTGTGGGTCGACGGGCAGGGGGCGTGGAGCACGCGGGTGCCGGTCGACCGCTACCGGCTCGTGGCGCAGGGGCCGCTCGGGGTGGGGGCCGGGGTGCCGTACACGCCGCCCGAGAGCGACGCCGCGGCGCTGCAGCGGGCGCTGCAGCTGCCCCGGTCGCTCGATCCGCGGATCGCGCCGCTGGCGCGCCAGATCGCGGGGACGGGGCCGGCGCGGGAGCGGGTGGCGCGGCTCGCGGACTACCTGCGGGGCGGGTACGCGTACACGCGGCGTCCCGCGGACGCCGGCGCCGAGGAGCCGCTCGGGGCCTTCCTGTTCGAGCGGCGCGCCGGGCACTGCGAGTACTTCGCGGCGGCGCTGGCGGTGATGGCGCGGACGGTGGGCGTGCCGGCGCGGGTGGTGAACGGCTTCGTGGGGGGCGAGGTCGATCCGCGGACGGGGTGGCTGTCGGTGCGGCGGTACGACGCGCACGCCTGGGTCGAGGTGCACGACGGCGGCTGGATCGTGTTCGACGCGACGCCGGGGCCGGTGGCGGTGGCTGAGGGGCCGCCGGCGCGGGCGCCGCTCGGGGTGCAGCTGCAGCGGCTGTGGGACGACGGGGTGCTGGGCTACGACCGCGGGGACCAGCTGCTGGCGCTGCTGCGGGCCGCGCGCCACGCCGAGGCCGTGCTGCCGCGGCCCGAGCCGACGGCGCTGCCGTGGCGGGGGCTGCTGCTGCTGGCGGGGCTGTGCCTGGCGGGGAGCCTGGTCGGGCAGCGGGTGGCGCGGCGGGTGACGCGGCGGC
This sequence comes from Myxococcota bacterium, assembly GCA_041389545.1. Taxonomy (GTDB): domain Bacteria; phylum Myxococcota_A; class UBA796; order UBA796; genus JACKER01. Next base: position 34,259 of record JAWKRQ010000013.1, read on the forward strand.
TGCTCGATCCGGCGCCGGCGGCGCCGTCGGGGCCGGTGGCGCGGGCGCACCGGCGGGCGCGGCGGGTGGTGGCGGGACGGGGGTGGCGCATCCCGGAGGCGCTGCCGCCGGTGGCGGCGGCGGAGTGGCTGCGGGCGCGGGCGCCGGGGGAGGCGGCGGACGCGCTGGGGGAGCTGGCGTGGCTGTACACCGCGGCGGCGCTGGGCCGGGGCGAGCCGGCGGACGCGGCGCGGGCGCGGGGCCTGCTGCAGCGGGTGGAGACGCTGGCCGCAGCGCGCTGAGCGCGGGGTGGGGCGGCGAGGGTCGGCCTGGCGAGGGGCCGGCCGATGCCCGGGCCTGCTCTGCCTCCGCACCAGGATGAAAAGGGGCCCGACCCTTTTGCTTCCGGATCGCCGATCCGGTGGGGGGAACGCCGAACCCGGACGAAGCAGAGGCCGATGCCCGGGACCGATCTGCCTCCGCAACAGGATGAAAAGAGGTCGGGCCCGATCTGCTTCCGGAGGGGGGGCAGGCGCGTGCTCAGCCCGCTGCAGCCGCCGCTTCCGCGTACAGCCGCCGGATCACGTCCTCGATCCGCGGCTCGTGCACGGTCAGGTCCACCACGTCGTGCTCCTGCAGCACCGCCCGCAGCAGCGCCGGCGCCGGCAGCCGCTCCGCATCGAACGCGATCCGCACCCGCCGCCCCTCCACCTCGCGCACCACGGCCCCCTCGGGCAGCGACACCGCCCCCACCGCCTCCCGCAGCCACACCTCGGCCGTCCGCAGCTGCCCGCGCCGCAGCCCCGCGAGGTCCCCGTCGTAGAGCACCGTGCCGCGGTCGATGATCAGCACCCGCCGGCACAGCGCCTCGATGTCGTCGAGGTCGTGCGACGTGAGCAGCACCGTGGTGCCCGCCCCCTCGTTGCGCTCGCGCAGGAAGGCGTGCAGCGCATCCTTGACGGTGAGGTCGAGCCCGATGGTCGGCTCGTCGAGCACGAGCAGCGGCGGCGCGTGCAGCAGCGCCCCGCGAGGTCGCAGCACATCTTCTGCCCGAGCGACAGCTTGCGCACGGGCACGTCGAGGAACGCCCAGAGCTGCAGCCGCTCCCGCAGCTCGGCCAGCCGCGCGGCGTGCACCGCCCGGTCGACGCCGTACATCACCCGCAGCAGCTCGAACCCCTCGGCGGGCGACAGGTCCCACCACAGCAGCGTCCGCTGCCCGAACACGACGCCGAGCTGGTGCGCGAGGCGCGTCCGGTCGCGGTGGGGCGTGCAGCCGCACACCGTCACCGTCCCCCGGCTCGGCAGCAGGATGCCCGTCAGCATCTTGAGCGTCGTCGACTTGCCCGCGCCGTTCGGCCCCACCACGCCGACGAACTCGCCGGGCGCCACCGAGAAGGTCACGTCCCGCACGGCCTCCACGGTCCGCCCGGCCCGCGAGACCAGCCCCCGCAGCCCGCCCCACAGCCCCTCCCGGTGCTTCGGCACCCAGAACGAGCGCCCGAGGCCCTCCACGTCGACGATCCCCACCGTCAGCTCCCCGTCCCGGTGTACCGGTCCAGCGCGGCGCGCCAGCCGAGCAGGCAGGCCCCGAAGAACGCCAGCGCCCCGAGCGGCGCGACCCACGGCGCCCAGCCGGGCAGTCCGAGCGGGTCGGGGTGGCCGAGGACCACCAGCGCGGGCAGATAGCAGGCCGTCCCCACCGGCACCACCCACAGGAACACGCGCTGCAGCCACGCCGGGTAGATGGGCACGGGGTACTGCGTCATCTGCGCGCCCCCGTACGTGAAGGCGCTGAACGCCTCGGCCGCCTGCACGGTGAACACCGTCGACGCGCCCTCGAGCACGAACAGCCCCGAGAACACGGCCGTCGTCGCTGCGACGTTGACGCCGACCATGCCATAGCGCAGCGGCCCGTCCGGGGCGACGTGCCACAGGGCCCACAGCAGCGTCAGCGCGCCCTGGGCCGGCCGCCCGACCTGCATCAGCCGGCACTGCCGCCCGAGCACCTGCAGCAGCGGCGACAGCGGGCGCACCAGCATCCCGTCGAGCTGCCCCGTGCGCACGAGGTGCGGCATGTCCTTGAGCCCGTCGGTGACCACGCTCGCGACGCCGAGCGCGGTGGTGGCGACGCCGTACAGGTACACGACCTCCCAGCGCCCGAACCCGCCGAGCCCGTCGGTGATCGTGAACACGACCAGCACGCCGACGAGCTCCAGGCTGGTCACCCAGAACCGCCCCAGCGCCTCGAGCCAGACCGCGCCGCGGTACGCGAGCTGCGCCCGCACGGAGGCGCCGAGCAGGGCGAGGTAGATCCGCATCAGCCCCCCAGGACCACGAGCCGGCGCACGCCGCGGGAGAACGCCCACCGGGAGGCCGCGACCAGGCCGATCGCCCAGGCGAGCTGCGCGCCGACGGCCCACACGGCCTGCTCGGGCCCGATGCGCCCGATGAAGGCCTCCGCGGGCAGGTGCAGCGTGTACGGGAACGGCGTCGCCAGGAACAGCGCCTGCACCGGGGCCGGGAACCAGGACAGGGGCAGGGACAGACCGCTCGGCAGGAGCGCGACGCCGACCAGCAGGTAGCGCACGCCTCGGTCGGACTCGAGCCAGAACGACGAGACCTCGACGAGGAACAGCAGCGCGTTGGCGACGACCGCGGCCAGCGGCACGACCACCAGGCACAGGGCCAGCGACCACGGGCTCGGGGCGGGCGCCAGGCCGATCGCGTAGGCGAAGACCAGCAGCGGCAGCGTGCGGTGGACCAGGTAGAACGCGCTCGCGCCTGCGCGGCCGGCGAAGTGCAGCCAGACGAAGTCGGCGGGGCGCAGCAGCTCGACCGCGATCTGGCCCGAGCGGACGGTGTCGGCGAGGCCGACGTTCACCCACTGCGGGCAGACCATGAGGAGCGCCTGGGTGACGGCGGCGTAGCCGGTGGCCTGGAGCGGGGTGAGGCCGCCGATCCGCCCGGCGTCGAAGCAGGCCTGGAAGAGGTGGGCGCGGAAGACGAGGAACAGGCCGTTGGTGAACGCCCCCGCGCGGTTCGCCACGGCGTACGCCGCGAGCTGGCGGTACCGAGCGCGGGCGGCGGCGAGGAGCGGGGCCATCTCGGCGGCTAACGCGGCGTCGTCGCCGCGGTCACGGTTTGGTCAGACGGCCATCCGACGGACGTCACCGTTTCGTCAGAACGGCAGGGGCGCGGCGCGTTCCGTTGGAGAGGCGCACGGTCGCTGCGCCACCTCGGAGGGAGAGACCCATGACCCGCACCGTCTTCGCCGCCATGCCGCTGCTGCTCGCGTTTGCCGCCGACGCCCAGGCGCAGGACTGCAGCACGACGACCCGCAACGACTTCATCAACTACAGCTACGTCCCGAGCCGGCCGTTCTCGCTGAAGAACGGCTTCCTCTCCGTGCTCGCGAACGACATCGTCGCGGACGACGAGCACGACCGCGACACGGCGACCCGCAGCGTGGCCCTGCCCGCGGGGACCGGCGCAACCAGCGCGTCCGTCACCTACAACGTCATCGACGGGCTCGCCGACGCCGACGCCTGGCTGTTCGGCTACGCCGAGGCCGGCATCGAGCTCAACATGACCGCGAAGAACAGCGCGGGCGCGACGCTGTGCACGGCGCGCGAGGAGCTCTACATCGCGCGCTGGAACGAGACCGGCACGCCGACGCTCGGCACGCGCAGCCTGAGCTGCGGCTTCTCCGGCGCGACCGGGTCCGTCAGCGTGAGCCTCGAGGCGCACGCCTGGGTCACCGTCGGCGGCGCGGCCGGCGGGGAGGCGCGGACCTCGGTGCAGATCGTCAACGTCGGGGCGTTCAGCTGCGCGCCGTCTTGCGCGTCGCACTGCGGCGGGTCGTCCTCGTTCGGCGGGGCGAGCTGCTTCTGCGACGCCGCGTGCTCGAGCTTCGGCGACTGCTGCGACGACGTGGCGCCCGAGTGCGAGCCCGACAGCTGCTGGAACCAGTGCGGCGGCTCGGCGCCGAGCGGCGCCTGCTGGTGCGACACGGCGTGCTCGAGCTTCGGCGACTGCTGCGAGGACAAGGTCGACAGCTGCGGCTGACGCATCGGGAGCCGATCCGGCCCGACATCGCTCAGTGACGCGATCGCGCCCGACGCCTTTCCGTCAATTGACGGAAAGGCGTCGGGCGGCTTTGCGTCATTTCGCGCGACGGGCTCCGCTCGCGCAATTCCAGTGGTGGGTCGCGGCGCGCTCGTTTAAGGCTGTGGGGGGCACCGCCCGGGAGCGCGCGTGAGCTGCAGACCCATCGCCCTCGTCGTCCTGCTGCTCGGCTGCAAGGACGACCCCGAGCCGACCGTCCACGACACCGGCGTCGACGTGGGCGTGGCGGGCGTCGGCGCCGAGGTGGTGGTCGATGGCGAGGTCGCCTTCTCCGGCCACGCCGACGCCCCGGCCATGGGCCTCTACCAGCCGCCCCGCGAGGGCGCGAACTGCCTCGCCGCGCGGCGCGTGGGCGTCATCCAGGGCCGCGACGTGTGGGTCGACCTCGTGTTCCCCGGCGAGTTCCCCGCCCCGGGCGCCGAGGTGCGCTTCCCGGCCCGCCCCGACAGCGACGCCGCCGACTGGACGGCCGCCACCTGGGTCGGCGACGACGGCGGCCCCTGGGCGGCCTACGGCGGCCTCGCCCGGCTCGACGCCTTCGCCGACGACCTCGTACAGATGACGCTCACCGACGCCACCGTCTGCCGCTCCGACCGCATCGGCCAGCTCGACCCCGCGATCGACGGCACCTGGTCGGTCCACGTCAGCGATTGCCAGGCCGCGAGCGAGGTCGTCTTCCGCACCACCGAGCCGCTGCCCTTCGACCTGTCGCGCCCGCCGTGGTGCGCGCGGGGCCGGGCGCACAGCTGGATGACGCGCGACGCCGAGCCCCTGTGCTCCGAGCTCAGCGAGCCCTGCGAGCCCGAAGCGCGCTGACGAGCAGCAGCAGCGCGAGCCAGCCGCCGCCGGGCGCCGTCGCGCAGCCGATCGCCGGGGCGGGCGGCCTGTGGCGCGCGCCACCCGCGTCGTCGGGGGCGGGGTCCACGGCGTCGACCGCGCCGTCGCCGTCGCGATCGGGCAGCGGACCGTCCGGGCCGACGAGGTCGTCGGTCGGGTCGAGCGGGTCGGTGCCGTCGACGAGCACCTCCTGGCCGTCGGTGCGCCCGCCGCCGTCGGTGTCGGGGTCGAGCGGGTCGGTGCCGCGGTCGAGCTCGTCGCCGTCGAGCAGCCCGTCGTCGTCGGCGTCGGGGTCGGTGGGGGCGGGGTCGACGGCGTCGTCGGCGCCGTCGTCGTCGCTGTCGCGGTCGTAGGGGTCGGCGAGGCCGTCGCCGTCGGTGTCGACGGGCGGGTCGCAGCGGCCGCCGGGCCCGCGCTCGACGGCGTCGGGCAGGCCGTCGCCGTCGGCGTCCGCGTCTGCGGCGTCGGACAGGCCGTCGCCGTCGGTGTCGCCGCCGGGCTCCGAGACGATGCCGTCGCCGTCGGGGTCATCGCTCACGACGGTCAGGCGGTGCGTGCCCGCGGGCACCTCGAGCAGGAGGGGCGTCGGGTCACCGCCGTAGGCGAAGGTGACCGCCAGGCGGTGCGCGACCGCGGGGTCGACGCCGCCCAGCTGGAGGACGGGCCACCCGACCTGCCCGCGCCCCGTGCCGCCCGACAGCTCCACCCGCGAGCCGAGCGGCGCGCCGGCCAGGTCGGTGAGGCGCACGGACCCGCCCACGTCGGCGCGGACGACGGGCGCGTCGCAGGCGCCGACCTGCGCCTCGAGCGTCACCTGCAGCCAGTCGTCCGTGGGGAGCTCGTTCTCGAGGAGCTCGTTCGGGGCGCCGTCGTGGGCCAGGTAAGCGTCGAGGTCGCCGTCGCCGTCGAGGTCGGCGAGCGTCACCGCCACGGTCGAGCTCGGCGCGCCGCCGACCGCCACGGGCTCGAAGGCGGGCCCGAGGAGCACGGCGTCGGCACCCTCCTCGGCCAGGAACAGGTCGGTGACGCCGTCGTTGTCGACGTCGCCGCACGCGAGCGACCGGACCGCAGTGAGGCCGTGGTCGCCGCTCGACGCGAGCGCCCACTGGCCGCCGGACCAGGCGTACTGGCGCAGCGCCGGGGTCAGCGGCGTGGTCCAGAGCAGGTCCAGGTCGCCCGTGCCGCGGACGTCGCACAGGGCCACGCCGCCCTTGGCCTCGTTGCTCGCATCGAGGGCGAGCGACAGCGGCTCCCAGCCGCCGGGCACGGCGAGGAAGGCGTCCGGGCCGCTGCCCGCGCTGCGGATCACCACGTCGACGTCCCCGTCGCGGTCCCAGTCTGCGGCGGCGGCGAAGTCGGAGTTCGTGCCGACGGCCATGCCGAGCGGCGCCTGGTCCACGACGGTGAAGGCGGCGGTGCCGTCGGCCGGGTCGACGAGCAGCAGGTTGCCCTGGTCGGCCGCGGTGACGAGGACGTCGAGCCAGCCGTCGCCGTTCGCATCGAGCAGGACGGCGCCCTCGAACCCGAGCCGGTTGTCCCCCGGCGGGAACGGCAGGGTGTAGGCCAGGGACAGGGCGTTCGTCGGCGGTCCGGCGTGGACGAGGACCCGGAGCTCGTAGAGGGTGACGGCGACGACGTCGGGCCAGCCGTCGTGGGTCAGGTCGGCGACGAGGAGGCCGCGGAGCTCGTCCGGGGCGACCAGCTCGGGCGCGACGTCCGCGGTGACGTCGGTGAAGGCGGCCAGCCCGGCGCCGTCGTTGCGCAGGAGCGCGGCGCCCTCGCCGGTGGGCGCGAGGAGGTCCCAGTCGCCGTCGCCGTCCCAGTCGAAGACGGCGGCGCCCGTCGACTTATCACCGTCCAGTGCCAGGGCGGGGGGGGTGACGGCGACGAGCCCGGCGTGGGCCGAGCCGGTCGCTGCGCGCGCGAGGAGCCAGAGCATCGCGCCTCCTCCCGCACAGCCTACCGCAGGTGTCTACGGCAGCGTGGACGGATAGTTCGGCGTGGGCGATCCCCCGACGATCAGCGCCGACATCTGCATCGCCATCGGCTTGAGCTGCGCCCACAGCTTCAGCTGCTCGGGGTCGGCGGGGTCGAAGACGTTGGTCGTCTCGAGCGGATCGACCTTGCGGTCGAACACCGTCACCGCACCCGTCCAGTAGAACTGCATCTTCAGGCCGTCGTGCTCGATCATGTTGATGCCGCCGAGCCGAGCGAGCGACTCGCCGAACCGCGGCCGATCGGCGGGGGCCGTGCCCACCACGAAGCCCGTCACCTCGGGCGGCCGCTCGATCCCGAACGTGTCGAGCACGGTGGGGACGAGGTCGATGCTCGACGTGGGCGCGGTGTAGTGCCCGGGGATGATGTTGCGCGCCCAGAAGATGGCGAAGGCGTCGTTCTCCTCGCCGTGCATCGCGAAGGCGTGCGTCTGGTGGTTGTGCTCCCAGAACTGCTCGCCGTGGTCGTTCCAGAGGACGACGAGCGTGTCGTCGAGGTAGCCCTCGCGGTCGAGGTCGTCCCAGATGTCGGCCAGGCGCTCGTCGATGGTGCGGATCTCGCCGTCGTAGAGGTTGCGCAGGTGGGCGGCGAGCAGGTCGCGGTCTTCGTCGGCCAGGTTCGGCCACTCGTCGCGCCACTTGTAGTGAGTGTCGCGGTCGGTGAGGTCTTCGGGCCAGGGCTCGAGCAGGTCTTCGCCGGTGACGTTGCTCATCGGCGGATCATAGGACGCGTGGGGCTCCATGAAGTGCAGGTGGAGGAACCAGCGGTCGGCCCCGCCGTCGATGGCCTGGCGGATGGCCTTCTGGCCCGTGCTCCACACCTGGGGTGCGCTGCCGTTGGGCTTGAGCGCCTCGTCGTAGCCCTGGGTGTTGCCCCAGTTGGAGGACAGCCAGTCGTTGCCGGAGACGATGACGGAGTAGAACCCGGCGTCGTGCAGCCAGCTGGCCAGGAACTTGGTGCCCGGGGGCACGGGGGGGCGGTTCGCGTCGTTGCCGTTGAGCCGCGGGATGTGGCCGCGCTCGATGTTGTAGCGGCCCGCCAGCGTGCAGGTCGTGGACGCGAACGTCCAGTTCGAGCACTGCATGTGGTCGTCGAGGGTCATGCCCTCGCTGGCGATGCGGTCGATGAACGGGGTGAGGTCGTCGCCGCCGTAGGCCGTCAGGTGGTCCTTGCGGAACGTGTCGATGGACAGGAACAGCAGGTTCTTCGGGACGCGGCCGCGGAACTTCAGGGCCGGGCCGCCGACGGGCTCGAGGTTCGTGTCGGTGGGCAGCGGATCGTCTTCCACGTCGGGGCCGGAGCAGGCGGCGAGGACGAGGGGGAGGACGAGCGAGAGCACGGGCGGCAGGTAGCGCATGCGGGACTATAGCCCCGCCCTCTGGGGCCCGCATCGGTTAGCCGCAGGAGGTGACGGACCCCGACGAGGCGCCCGAACCCCTGTCCGAGCGTCAGTTGGCGCTGCTGGAGGGGCTGCGCGCGGCGGAGCGGGCCGAGGTGCCCGGGACGTCGACGCGCTGGCGGCGGCGACGGGTACACGGCGTCGTCGATCACGACGTACTTCACGAAGAAGCTCGAAGGGGTGCTGGTCTTCCGGGAGGAGGACGGGTGGCGGGTGCGCGGGGCGGTGCGGTGCTCGCACGAGGCGTTCGCGCGGCGGATGTCGCAGAAGGCGGGGACGGCGGGCGAGGCGCTGAAGACGGAGGAGGCGTGGCGGGCGGTGCTGCGGAAGCTGCTGTACGAGGGGCAGCGGCGGCACTACCGGCTCGGGCGGGAGGAGCGGGAGCTGATGGAGGCGCTGCGGGGCGACGAGCGGCCGGCGGGGCCGAGCCGGGACCAGGGGGAGCTGTTCGGGAAGAAGTGAGGTGCTCGGCGGGCTCGGCGGGCGTGGCAGCATGGGGTGCTGCCGGCGGGGGCCTCGTGCGATGCCGTAGGGCGTGGTTCGGGGCGTCGCGGCTGCTCGATGGGGCCAGGGCTCGGGCGCGCTTGGAGCTTGTCGCGAAAAGGCTCGTTGCCTGCGTTGCTGGCACGAACACGATCACCACCACGACCACCACGACGGTCTGGTGCCCGGTCGGGTCGCGTGCCCAGCCAGTCGTGCCGGCGTGGTCGTGGTCGTGGTGGTGGGGTGGTCGTGGTGATCGGTCGGCGCTGACCGTGTTGCCGATTTGGACCGTACAACCTCCATGCCCGACAAGCTCCTAGTCGAGCGTGACCACCACCGCGCCGTCCCCCGCCGCGGGCAGCGACGCCAGGATCCGGCCCCCCTGCAGCACCGCCGACAGCCCCGTGAACGACATCGCGCCGTCCGTCCCCCAGGTGTTCGCAGCCACGAGCGCCGCCTTCTGCCCGGCCATCCGCCACGCCCAGTAGGCCCACGTCTCGATCCCGCTGCCCGGCTCCTCCACCCAGTTCGTCGGGAACGCCACGGCGTCGAGGCGCGACCGGCCGACCCAGTCGACGAACGCGTCGTCGTTGAGGTCCATGCAGATGCCCACGCCGAACCGCCCGAAGTCGGTCTCGAACGCCCGGTAGCCGGAGTCGCCGGGCGTGGCCCAGGGCACGTCGGCGTCGTAGAGCAGCGTCTTGCGGTAGACGAAGGCGACGCGCCCCTGCGGGTCGAGCACGAGCGCGCTGTTGTAGAGCCGATCCCCAGCCTGCTCCGGGAACCCGGCCACGAGCCAGACGCGCTCGGCCCGCGCCACCGCCCCCAGCGCCGCCGCCGTGGGCCCGTCGGCGGGCTCGGCGACCGCGCGGACGGCCGCCGCATCGGCGAACGCATAGCCCGTGGCCGCCATCTCGGGCAGCACCACCAGCTGCGCCTCGCGCGCGGCCGCCGTCGCCAGGCGCACGAGGTCGCCCCGGGACCCCGCCCCGTCCCCCTTGCGCGCACGGTACTGCACCAACCCGACCCGCACGACCTCCCCGTATCCCGGAGATACAGGGCTGCCGGGGGTGCCATGACCGACGAAGACGGCGCGCTCGTCCGCAGCACGCCGACCCTGCCCTGCTCCGACGGCTTCACCATGCCGAGCTACCTCGCCCGCCCCGCCGGCGACGGCCCCTGGCCCGGCATCGTCATGATGTACGAGGCCTTCGGGATGAACGACGAGATGCGCCGTCTGGCGGACGTCTTCGCCGCGGCCGGCTTCGTGGTGCTGATCCCCGACCTGTTCGCCCGCGGCACCCGCATCGGCTGCGTCACGCGGCTGATGGGGCAGCTGCGCCGCGGCGAGGGGCGCGGCGTCGACGACCTGCTCCAGGCCCGCGCCACGCTCGCGGAGCTGCCGGAGGTCGACGGCGAGCGCATCGGCATCGCCGGCTTCTGCATCGGCGGCGGCTTCGCCCTGCTGCTCGCGAAGACGGGCCTGTTCCGCGTGGCCGCGCCGTTCTACGGCGAGGCGCCGACGTCGCTCGAGGGCAGCTGCCCGGTGGTGGGCAGCTGGGGCGGGCGCGATCGCTTCTACCTCGCGTCGGCGGAGCGCACCGAGGCCGAGCTCACCCGCCTCGGCGTGCCGCACGACGTGAAGGTCTACCCCGGCGTGGGCCACAGCTTCATGAACCGCGCCCCGAACCGCCTGATCGGCTGGATCGAGCGGCTCGCCGGTGCGGGGTTCCAGCCGGAGGCCGCCGCCGACGCCACCGAGCGCGTCGTCGCCTTCTTCGAGGAGCACCTCGGCGCCTGAGCCTCACCGAAATACCAGGCCCGCCGGAGGACGCATGCGCACGATCCCGGCCCTCGCAGCAGTGGCCCTGGCCGCCTGCAGCGGCGACGACGACACCGACACGGCCGCCACCGTCACCGCCTGCCAGGGCGCCGGCGAGGCGCAGATCCAGGCCGGCAGCGGCGGGCTGAACGCCTTCGTCCCGTGGGTCGACGGCGACGCCGTGCAGATCGCCGACGACGGCACCGGCCGCTACGGCTTCCAGGCCGAGCTGCTGTCCAACGGCCTCGACACGACCGACGCCGTCAGCACCTTCCTCCGCTTCCGCACCGGCGACGTGGCCGAGAGCCAGGACGTGGGCGCGAACCTCCAGTTCCAGTGCCCGAACGAGGGCCCCGGCTGGACGGCCGTGTTCGCCCCCCTGGCCGACGACTACCAGGACGCCGCCGCCGTGGCCGCGCTCGACGGCGTGGCGCTGCACCTCACCGTGCTCGCGACGGACCAGACCGCGGAGTCGACGGAGCAGCAGCTGGAGCTCGTCTACGCCGCGCCGTAGGCCGGAGCCCTACGAGTGGTTCCACTCGCGGATGGCCTCCATGAACGTCTTGCCGTACTGCTCGAAGCGGCCCTTGCCCATGCCGTGGATCTCGAGCATGGCCCGCTTGGTGGTGGGCCGCAGCCGCGCCATGTCCTCGAGGGTGCGGTTGGGCGCCACCACGTAGACCGGCACGGAGCGCCGGTCGGCCAGCTGCCGGCGCAGGTCGCGCAGCATCGCCATCAGGTCGCCCGGCACGCCGGTGGCGGCGGCGGGCTTGGCCGCCTTGTCGCGCCGCACGAGCTTGCTGGCGTGGGGGAAGCGCATCTCGAAGCCGTCGGCCTCGCGGCGCAGCACCTGCCAGCCGAGCTCGGTCAGCGCGTATTCCTTGTAGCTCACCTGCTTGCCGTCGAAGACGCGTGGCGTAGTCGTCGGACATCGCGCCGGCGTCGACCAGCGCCTGGAGCAGGTCGCCGACCTCGCCCACCGACCAGGCCGGCCGGGTCGCGAGGATGCCGTAGGTCGACAGCTGGTCGAAGCCCCACTGCAGCACCTTGCGCTCCTTGCTGCCCGTCGCGACCTTGGCGACGAGATCGATGCCGAAGCCCTCCTTGCCGGTGTGCCGCTCCATGCGCGCCACGCAGCTCAAGCTTGAGCACGACCTGCTCCTCGTCGGGGTCGGCGCGCTCGGCCGGTCGGAGACGGGGCGCCCGGAGCGGCGGACGTCGCAGGTGCCGCAGGCCTCGAACGGCGCCTTCTCGCCGAAGTACTCCACGACGTAGCGCCGGCGGCACTCCGCCGCGACGTAGGACTCCATGCGGTCGAGCTTGCGGTACTCCCGGCTGCGGCGCGCCTGCATGCGCTTCTCGTCGAGCTCGAGCCGCTCCTCGGGCCGGACGAGCTCGACCCGCCGATCCGCTCGGGCGCCTGGTAGCGCAGCAGCCCGCGGTCTTCGAGGCCGCGCAGCGCGGCCGTGAGCTGGTCGCGGTCGATGCCGAGGCTCCGCGCGAGGCCCTCGAGGTGCAGCTGGATCACCTCGGCCTCGTCGTCCTGCCGGGTGAGCAGCTCCTCCCAGACCCGCGCCCGCAGCCCCGACAGCGACGCCTTGCGCTTCAGCAGCCGCACGTACGCCGAGCGGTCGGACGGCGAGATCCGCCGCGCCCGGCCCTCGCGCACGAGGATGTTGAGGCAGCTCGCCGCCGCCCGGTCGCCCGCCTCGGGCGGCAGCGCCCCCGCCATGGTCTCGAGCGAGGCGAACACCGGGTTGTCGCCCTGCCGGCGCAGCCACTTCCACAGCATCTGCACCCAGTCGGCGGACGGGTGCGCGTTGTCGATGAAGAACTCGTGGATCCGACGGTCGATGGGCGCGTAGAGCAGCAGCGCCCGCGACGTGCGGCCGTCGCGCCCGGCGCGGCCGATCTCCTGGTAGTAGGCCTCGACCGTGCCGGGCATGTCGTAGTGGACGATGGTGCGGATGTCGCGCTTGTCGATGCCCATCCCGAACGCGTTGGTGGCGACCACGACGGGGATCCGCCCGTCCATGAACGCGTCCTGCACCTGGGTGCGCTGATCGGGCTCCATCCCGGCGTGGTACATCCCCGCCCGCACCCCGGCCTTGCGCAGCGCGGTCAGCGCCCGCTCGACGTTCTTGCGGGTGGCGCAGTACACGATGCTCGGGCCGGGCACCGCGGCGTCGGCCAGCGCGGTGTCCTTGTCGTTGGGCCCGTCGAAGGTGCGCACCTCGAGCACGAGGTTGTCGCGGTCGAACCCCTGGACGAAGCGCCGCCCCTGCTCGATGCCGAGCGTCGCCACGATGTCCTGCTGGACCTCGGGGGTGGCGGTGGCCGTGAGCGCGACGGTGGTGGGCCGGCCGAGCGCCTCGCGCACCCGCCCGAGCTTGAGGTACTCCGGGCGGAAGTCGTGGCCCCACTGCGACAGGCAGTGCGCCTCGTCGATCGCGAACAGCGAGACGCCCACCCGGGTGAGCCAGCCCGTGAACGCCGGCGTGAACCGCTCGGGCGCCACGTAGAGCAGCTCGACCTCGCCCCGCTGCACCTGCTGGACGCGCGCCTCGTATTCCTCGCGCGGGATCGAGCTGTTGAGGAAGGTGGCGCGGATCTGCAGCTCCTGCAGCCCGTCGACCTGGTCCTTCATCAGCGCGATGAGCGGGCTCACGACGACGGCGAGCCCGCCGCGCGCCAGCGCCGGCGCCTGATAGCACAGCGACTTGCCCGCACCCGTCGGCATCACGACCAGTGCGTCGCCCCCGGCGGAGATGTGCGCCACGATGGCCCGCTGGCCCGGCCGGAAGTCCCGGAACCCGAACCGGTCGAGCAGGAGCGTGTCGAGGTCCACCGGACCGTCCGCCGCGAGGTCACCCATGCTGCGAACTACCCCGCCACCGCAGGGGCGCCAACCCCCGATCGCGACCACCGGGCCTGGATTTCCGCGACACCGACGGGGCGGCCGGGTTGACCGGACCGCGCCGCCAGCGGAGAATCTCCGGACAGGCCGATGGGCCCGACCGAGCCGGGGGCGTGCGTGGCGGGAGAGGATCGGCGACCGGACGGCGGGGAGCTCCCCCGCGCCGACGAGATGGACGCGCCCGTGCCCGTCGCGTGGGAGCAGACCGATCTGCTCGATCTCCGCGAGGCGCCCACCCCGTCGAGCGGCGACGAGTGGCAGCCGACCGAGATCATCCCGTTCCGCCCCGAGGCACCGCGCACGACGCCCCCGCGGCCGGCGCGTCCCACCCCCGCGCGCGCGGCGCCGCCGCGCGTCCTGGACGAGCCGCCGCCCCGCCGCCCGCCGGTGAAGCGCACCCCGCCCCCGCCGAGCCTCGCGCCCCCACCCCCGCCCCCCCCCGCGGTGGGCGCAGCCCGTCCAGACGGTCGAGCCGGGCGCGTGGCGCACACCCAAGTGGCAGGAGGCGAGCGCCGCGCCCACCGAGCCGCCCTCGCCCGCGCCGCCCCCGGCGCCCGACGACCCTTGGGCAGCGGTCGTGTCGCCGCCCGACGCCGTCACGGTGCCCACCCCGGCGCCGCACGCGCCCCGCCCCAAGCTGAAGGTGGGCCCCGTCACGCGCTGGACGCCCCGCCAGTCCGCGGCCGCCCCGCCGCCAGCCTGGTCGAGCCCCGGGTGGCGCCCGCACCCGGATCCCGACTCCGAGCCCATCCCCGCCTACCGCTACTCCGGGCCGCACACGCCGTGGGCCGCGCCGCCGTCGCTCGCGCCGCAGTGGGTGGCGCCCGCGCCCGCGCTGCCGGAGCTCGTGCCCTACGCGCCCTACGCGCAGGAGGACGAGGCGGGATGTCGCTGCCCGCGCAGCTCGCCCTCGCCGGCGCGCTGCTCCTGCTGCTGCTGTCGCTCGTGGTGTCGGTCACCGTGGTCGGCGTGGGGATCGGCTACACGCTGTCGCGCCCCGGGGCCACCTGGAGCAGCACCGCGCCGTGACCTCGCTGCGACGCCACCGCGCGCCGCGTCCGCGTACAATCGTCATGGCAATCCCGCGGAGGGCCCATCCCCGGCCCCGCCACCGGCTCCATCGGCGCCAGCGCTGGCGCCTGGGTGCTCGACCGCTACCAGCTCCGCCGCGAGCTGCACGTGGGCGGGACGGGTGCGCTGTGGCTCGCCCGGGAGCGCGAGACGCGCGAGCTCGTGGCGGCGCGGCTCGGCATCGGCCCCGTCCGCAGCGAGCGCGCCCAGCGCGAGGGCCGCGTGCTGGGCCGGGTCGAGCACGCCGGGATCCCGCGCCTCGTCGCCCAGGGCGACATCGACGGCGGCTGGTGCGTGGTGGCCGAGCACGTCGACGGCGCGCCGCTGTCGAAGCTGCTGCGGGTGACGAGCCCCGCCCCGCCCCGCGCCATCGCCTGGACCCGCCAGCTCACCGACGCGCTCGTCCAGCTGCACGCAGCGGGGGTGGTCCACAGCGACCTGCACCCGGGCAACGTCATCGTCGCGCGGGACCACGCGGGCCGCGACCGCATGGTGCTCGTGGGCTTCGGCATCGCGGCGATCGACGGGGAGCGCATGGAGCGCCCGGCGTCGCCGCACACGGCCGCGCCGGAGGTGGTCCGGGGCGAGCCGCCCACGCCGCTGACCGACGTGTACGCGATCGGCGTCGTGCTCTACCGCATGCTCGTGGAGCGGTGGCCGTTCATGGGCACCGAGCACGACGTGCTGCAGGCCCAGGTGGGGACGCCCCCGCCGCCGCTCGGCCGGCACACGCCCGCGCTGCGCCTGCCGCCGGGCCTCGAGGCGCTGGTGTTCCGCTGCCTCGAGAAGGACCCCGCGGAGCGCTACCCCTCGGCGGAGGCGGTCGGCGAGGCGCTGGCGGAGCTCGCCTTCGCGCCGCACCGCGACTGGGTGCGGGTCGAAGGGGCGTCGGAGGAGATCACCAACTCCGTGGCCCCGGTCACGCGGGAGTCCACGCCGCCCCCGCCGCCCGAGGAGCCGATCCCCGTCGGCGTGTGGATCGCCGTGGTGCTGCTCGGCGCGCTGGCGGGCCTGGCGGGCCTGGCCTGGGTCTACGCGGGGTAGCCCTCACCAGACGACGACGCCGCCCTCGCCCGCGCTGACCAGCGCCCCGCCGCCCACCGCGAGGGTGCGCGTCGAGCCGTGCGCGCGGTGCTCGCGCCGGAGCGCGCCGGTCGCAGGATCGAGCTCCAGGAGCCGCTCGCCGCGGGCGAGCCACAGCGCGCCGTCCGGGGCGAAGGTGACGGCGTCGGCGCCGTAGTCGCAGAGCTCGGCGACCCACGCGCCGGACCCGTCGTACAGGTGGGCGCCCCCAGCGACGACGGCGATGCGATCGCCGCGCAGGGCGACGTCGCTCGGCGCCGCCTCCACGTCGATCCGCGGGCCGCCGAGCAGCACCACGGCGTCGTCGGTGGCGACGAGCACCCGCTCGCCGTCCACGGCGATCGCCGCGCCGCGGCCGGCCCCGGCAGCGTCTGCAGGAGCGTGCCGTCGGCGGCCCAGCGGCGGACGGCGCCGTCGCGGTGGGCGGAGACGAGCGTCGCCCCGTCGACGGCGATGTCGACCAGCGCCGAGGGCGCCGCCGCCGAGAACGCGCCGCTGCCCACGTCGAGCACGCGCAGCGCCTCCCCGAGGCAGAGCACGAGGCGATCGCCGAGCCACGCGAGCGCGCGGCGCCCGTCCTCGCGCCACGTCCAGTCGTCGATGCCGCCGGGCAGGCGCCCCCGCACCAGCACCCGGCCCGACGGGAGCTCCCGCACGATCAGCTCGCTGTCCTCGTCGAGGCTGGCGAGCCGCCGGCCGTCGAACGCCGCGGCGACCACGGCCGACGCGTGGTCGGTCCGGAGGACGCCGTCGGCGTCCCAGCGGCGGCCCCCGTCGTCCACGAAGCCGTCGCCGTCGGGGCGCGCGCCGGGCGGCCGGGACGCCTCGCGGACGGCGGTGCCGTCGGCCTCGTGGACGGTGAGCGCGTCGCCCGCGGCGGTGGCGAACCGGCCGTCGGGCAGGGGCCAGGCCTCGTCGATCTCGCCGAGCTCGACGAGCCGCTCGCCGGTGGCCGCGTCGAGGAGCGCCCCGCCCGCGTCGGCGCAGACGACGACCCGGTCGGGGCCGACGACGGCCCAGGACCACACCTCCTCCAGGGCCCAGAGGCGCTCCCCGCGCCCGCCGGCCCAGGCCTCGAGGCGCTCGTCCTCGTCGGTGCGGACCTCGAACAGCACGACCTCGTCCGAAGCCCAGCCCGCCTCCGAGATCTCCTCGACCCGCCCCTCGGGGTGCAGGTGGACCACCTCGTCGAGGTGGGCGTCGACGATGACGACCCCCACGTCGTCGCGCCGGCCCGCCAGCCGCGCGAGGTGGCGCAGGTCCTGGGCGCCCTGGAACGTGGCCAGCGCGCCGCTCGGCGAGACGTGCAGCTCCGGCTCGAAGGGCAGCCGCTGCTGCGCGACCACGGCGCCCGCGCGGTCGGTGACCCGCACCCGACAGACGGCGTCGTGCTCGCCGAGCGCGTCGTCGCCGTCGTCCTCGCCCTCCTCGTCGTCCGCGTCGGGGAGGGGCTCGCAGAACCAGCGATGCACGGTGCCGTCGCCGACCAGGATGGCCTGGGGCGTCTCCCGCGGTGGCTCGCCGAGCCGCCAGCGCGCGCCGAGGGCACCACGAGGGCTCCTCCCGCGGGTGGGCGCTGCCCGCTTCGTACACGGCGCACGCCGCGCCGCGGACCTCGACCCGGCCGATCGCCGCCCGCTCGGCCGCCCACCCGAGCGCGAAGGCGTCGACCTCGTCGGCGAGACGACCAGCGTGGCGCCCGCACGACGGCGCCCGCGAGGCCCCTCGGCCGCGACGGCGGCCGGCAGCGGGCCCAGTAGGTGAAGGCGCCCTGGACGGCGGGCCCCGGCGTGGCGCGGGGCAGGGCGGCGCCGCCCGGCGGCCAGGCGGTGCCGTCGGGCGCCCGCGGCGCGTCGGCGCGGGCCGCAGCGGCGCGCGCAGCCTGCTCGCGCGTGGCGCCCCCGGCAGCGAGCGCGGCGCGGACCGCCTCGATCCCGTCGACGGCCGGCACCGCGGCGCTACCGTGGGCCGGCCACCGCAGCGCGAAGAGCCCGTAGGAGACCGAGACCAGGCGCCGTCGTCGGCGTAGCGCAGGGCCTCGTGCGCGTGGGGTGCTGAGCGGCAGCGCGCGGTGACGGTGCCGTCCGCGGCGTGCAGACCCGCCAGAGCGAGCCGCGCAGCTGAGGGCGACCTCCGTGCCGTCCGGGCGAGACGGCCGCGCGGCCGGCCCACGCGTCGAGCGTCCAGCGGACAGCCCCGTCGCCACCGTCGCGGGCGACGACCTGCTCGCCGAGCTCGAGCACCAGCTGCCCGTCGTCCGACAGGGCCAGCGCCTCGGCCGCAGCGTCCCAGCGCGACACGGCGCCGTCCACCGACACGGCCACCTCGTCGCCAGGCCTCACCGCCACGACGGGGGCGCGGGCGGCCACGGCAGCGCCGCGCAGCGCGCTCGTCGGCGAGCCGAGCTCGGCCAGCACGAGCCCCGAGCCGCCGTCCAGGACCTGGACCCGCGCCGTCTGCACCAGCACGGCCTCGGGGCCGGCCAGCACGAGCCCGTAGACATACGCTGCGAGCGGCGCCTCGCCGATCGGCTCCCCCTCGGCTCGGCGGGCCAGGCGCCGCCGTCCGCGACGAGCAGCGCCGCGCCCGTCGCGGGTCAGGGCGGCGACGCCGTCCCACCTCGATGGGGACGGCGACCGCGCCCGCGGTCCACGATCCGCCCCAGCTGCAGCACCGCCCGCGAGCCGTCGGCGGCGACGGCTTCCAGCGCGGCGTCCAGCGGACACAGCGGCGCGGGCTCGCCGTCGACCGGCGCAAGCACCGCCCGCCGGTCGCGCGCCACCGCGGTGCGCCCGTCGGGCGACAGGGCGAGCGCGTCGGCCCCGCGGGAAGCGGCGGAGCTCCACCCCGTCGGCGTCGAGCACGAGGACGGCGCCCTGCTCGGCCGCAGCAGGCGCCGGCCGTCGGCCGAGGCGGCGACGGCGTGGACGCCCTCCCGCAGGACCTCCTCCCCGCCGGGGCCGATCCGGACCAGCGCGCCGTCGCGCACCGCCGCGGCGGCCTCCCCCGCGACCGCCACCGACGGAACCGCCCGTAGCCCGTGGCGAGGCAGGTGCCGTCGAGCGGTGCAGGGCGAGGTCGTCGCGGCTCGCCACGCCACGGCCCGCCCCGCCGGCCAGCGCGTGGCGCGCCGGTCGACGTAGAAGCCCGCCTCGACGGGCTCCAGTGCGCCGTCGAGCGCGGCGGACTCGCCGTCGGTGCTGACGAGCGCGATCGCCGGCCGCCGCCAGGCCGGATCCGCTCCGAGGCCGGCGACGCGCGAGGAGCAGTCCGGTGCGCGGATCAGCGCCGGACCCGGTCATCGCGGCCGCCGGTGACCAGGCTCCCGTCGGCCGGGAAGCCCAGCCAGCCCGCGCAGTCCTCCATCCCCAGGGACTCGCCCGTGCGCGCCTGCTGCAGCCGGTGGCGCTCTGGCGCCCGCTGGCGACGTCCCGATCAGCAGCGCCGTCGCGCGCGGCCCGATCGAGCAGCCCGCGGCCAGCAGCGTGCCGTCGGGCGAGAACGTCAGGACCTCGACCGCCTCGGGGGCGATGCAGCCGCACCGCCCAGGCGCTCGGCCTCGGGCGCGTCATCGGCGTCCCGAGCGTCCGGGAAGGGGGGACCCAGTCAGGGCCGATGCGCAGCCCGTCCACCTCGACCATGCCCGCGTCCGCGGGGCCGGCCAGCGTGCGGAGCGCGGGTAGGGCCTCTTCCCCGGCGTCCCCGCCAGGTGCACGACGTCGCCGTCCACACGAGTCGTCAGGACGGTCGAACGCGGCGACGCCCGCCGTCGGCGCGTTCGGATCCAGGAACTGCAGAGCAACCACGGAACATCCGGCCTCCCCGCCCTCCTCACCGGCCGGCGCGGCGCGCGCAGGGGGGCGGCTTAAGGTCGCTTCAGGCGCCAGGGCCAGGGGGACCGGCGCGGTGCGCTCCGGCGGATGGTCGGGAAGGTCCGCTTGTACCAGGCGTGGTTCGAGAAGGCGCGCGGCGCCAGGTTCGCCGTGGTGAAGATGGCGAACGCGAGGCCGGGCAGCGCCCCCGTGAGCAGCGCCCAGCCCCACCACTGCACGATCTCGCCGAGGTAGTTCGGGCAGCTGACCCAGCGGTAGGCGCCGCCCGTGGGGATCGCGTAGCCGCCGGTGCGGGCGCGCAGGGCGCGGAGGCGCGCGTCGGCGTCGTGGTTGAGCCACATGCCGCCCAGGAACAGGGCCGTGCCGAGCCAGAAGCCGACCGACGCGTAGCGCGCGGGGTCGGGCGCGGGGATGGCGCCGTTGATCGTGGCGTTGACGAGGTTGAACGAGAACGCCATCGCCGCGACCACGGCGGGCATCGGCTGCCCCGTCGGGCCGCGGAACGGGTAGACGAACGCGCGGTAGACGTAGTGGAGCAGCCACAACCCGGCGTAGACGGGCTCCGCCGGTGCGGACCGCGACGAACGCGAACAGCAGCACGCTCGGCGACTCCATCCCCATCCACGCGAGGCGCGCAGGGACGGTCGACCCCAGCCGGCGCGCGCCCGTGGCGGCCGTACGGCGCGACGATGCGCCCGTGACAGCAGCGCGACAGCCACCGGCGACGCCGATCTCGCCAGCACGACAGGAGCCACGACGAGGTCGCTCACGGGCACGCTCCTGGACGATGTCGGCGACGGTCCATGCGAGGGCGCGGCATAGCCAGGCTCCCGGCGCGCGCCTTGTCGCAGGGGACGGCGCGGACAGGGGTCGGCGTCGAGCGACCGGCGGGTGAAGGTGGCCTCGCGGCGGCGCGGCCGTCGAGGCGCTCGGCGAGCGGCGCCAGCGCCCAGGCGAGGCCGCGCGGCACGTCGAAGCGGGGCGGGGCTGGCGCCGCCGAAGCGCGGCGACGAGGAACCGGCGAGCTGCCGTATCGTGGCGAAGGTGCCGCCGAGCAGGTAGTTCTCGCCCACGCGCCCGCGGTCGGCGGCGGCCAGGATCCCCGCCGCGACGTCATCGCACGTGTTGATCGAAGCCGCCGTCGACCAGCGCGGGCAGGCGCCCGGCGCGCAGGTCGGCGAGGACGGCGCCGATGGCCGTGGGGCCCGGTGTCCGCTGAGGCCGAGCACGCCGGTGGGGTTCACGATGACGGCACGCTGCATCGCCTGCTCGCCCTGGAGCTTGCTCGCGGCGTACGGCGCGGCGTCGGAGCCCGGGCGCGGGGCGTCCTCGGTGGAAGAAAGCACCGGCCCGTCGAGGGCGAAGGCGTGGGCGCTGGAGACGTGCACCACCCAGGCGCGGCCGGCGGCGCGAGCCACGTGGCAGGCGCCGAGCACGTTGACGGCGTGCAGCGCAGGTCAGGCCGCTGGCGACGGAGACGCAGCCCGCGCAGTGGAACACGCGGGTGGCGCCGTCGAGCGCGCGGGCGACGGCATCCGCGTCGCAGATGTCGGCGAGGACCTCGACGGCGCCAGGCGGCGCGCTGCCCGGGCGGCGGACGACGGCGCGGACGGCCTCGCCGCGGGCCAGCAGCGCCTGCGCACGTGCCCGGCCCACGGAAGCCGGCCGCGCCGGTCACCACGGCGACGTCCACGGCTACGCTTGACGCGGCGCTTACCGCCAGCCAGCCACCAGCTCTGCATCACGGCCTTCGCGTCGCCGAACAGCATGCGGTTGTGGGGGTGGACGAACGGCAGGTTGTCGACGCCGGCGTGGCCACCGCCATCCGCGCTTGACGACCACGCAGGTCGCCGACTTCCAGCACTTTCGAGCACCGGCATCCCGTAGATCGGGCTCGACTCGTCGGTCCTGGGCCGACGGGTTCACGATATCGTTGGCGCCGATGACCAGCGTGACGTCGGTGGTCGAGAAGTCGTCGTTGATCTCGTCATCTCGAGCACGATGTCGTACGGCGCCCGCCTCGGCCAGCAGAACGTTCATGTGCCCGGCAGCCGCCAGCGACCGGGTGGATAGCGAAAGCGCACCAGCGCGCCGTTGGCCCGCAGCAGCTCGGCGAGGCTCGTGCGCAGCGTGCTGCGCCTGGGCGACCGCCATGCCATGGCCGGGACGACGACCACCGACTTCGCCTGGTCGAGCAGCGCCGCCATCTCGGGCGCCTCGATCGGCACGACCTCGCCCTCGACCCGCTTGCCCTTCGCGGGCGCCTTGCCGGCGTCGGCGCCGAAGCCGCCGAACACGACGTTCCAGATGGAGCGGTTCATCGCCTTGCACATGATGTAGGACAGGATGGCGCCGGAGCTGCCCACCAGCGCGCCAGTGACGATGAGCAGGTCGTTGCCGAGCATGAAGCCCCGCCGCCGCAGCGGCGGTCCAGCCCGATAGCTGTTGAGCAGCGAGACGACGACGGGCATGTCGGCGCCGCCGATGGCCGCGACGAGGTGCACGCCGAGCAGCGCGGTGATCACGATCATCGCGACGAGCCAGGGCAGGCCGCTGCCGCTGGCCTCCATCGTGAACGGCACCACCAGCGCGACGCTGCCGAGCGCCGCCGCGGCGTTGAGCAGGTGCCGCGCGGGCAGCAGCAGCGGGCGGCCCGAGAGCCGGCCCGACAGCTTGGCCCAGGCCACGATGGAGCCCGTGAACGTGATCAGCGCCGATGCCCACGTCGAGGAAGAGATCTCCACGTCGTGGACGACCTGCTCGGCCCCGACGTGGACGGCGTCACCGGGTCGAGGAAGGTGGAGACGCCCACCAGCGCCGCCAGCCCGACGAAGCTGTGCAGCAGCGCCACCAGCTCCGGCATGGCGGTCATGGCGACGCGCGACGCGAGGACGGCCCCCACGGCGCCGCCGACGAGCACGGCGCCGCCGACCAGCGGCAGCCCGCCCACGGCGATCCGCCCGTCGAGCAGGGTGGCGACGACGGCGATGCCCATGCCGAGCACGCCGTACAGGTTGCCGCGCCGGGCGGTGACCTGCGTGGACAGGCCGCCGAGCGACAGGATGAACAGGACGCCGGCGGCGAGGTACGCGACCGTCAGCAGGTTGTCGAGGTGCTGCATCGTCGTTTCCGCCTACTTCCGGAACATCTGCAGCATCCGCTGCCGTGACGAGAAGCCGCCGAAGATGTTGATGGTGGCGAGCAGGATGGCCGCGCCGCCGAGGACGGCGGCCGCCCAGGTCAGGCCGGCGGAGCCCGCCTGGAGCATGCCGCCGACCACGATGATGCCGCTGATGGCATTGGTGGCGCTCATCGGCAGGGTGTCCAACGCGGGGGCGACGTTCCAGACGACCTGCCAGCCGATGAGCACCGACAGGACGAAGACGGTGAGGAGTGCTGGATGAACTCGGGCGGCGCGAACCGGCCGAGCGCGAGCGCCGCGACCGCCCACGATGCCGATCGCGCCGACCACCGGGAGTGGGCAGCAGGGTGAGCGCACCGCCGTGGTGCGAGGTCTTCGTCGGCGCCAGGGAGCGCGCGCGCGGGCGGAGGCGCCGGCGCGAGCTCGGCCTTCGGCGGCGGCGGCGGCTCGGCTCGGGGGCGGGGGCGGCGGGAGCACCTCGCCGGCCTCGACGATCAGCGCGCCGCGGACTCGTCGCCGTGGTCGACCCGGAAGGCCTCGCCGCCGTGGGTCATGTCGTCGAGCAGGTGCACGACGTTGCGGGCGAAGAACTGGCTCGCGTGGCCCGCCAGGCGGCTCGTGAGGTCGGTGTAGCCCACCACCGACACGCCGGCGTGGACCACGACCTCGTCGGCCAGCGTGAGCTCGCAGTTGCCGCCCTGGGCCGCGGCGAGGTCGACCACCACGGAGCCCGGCTTCATGGCCTCGACCATGTCGCGCGTCCACAGCAGGGGCGCCTTCTTGCCGGGGATGAGGGCCGTGGTCACCACCACGTCGACGTTCGGCGCCTGCTCGCGGAACAGCGCCATCTCGGCGTCGATGAACGCCTGGCTCATCTCCTTCGCGTAGCCGCCCTTGCCCTCGCCCGACTCCTCGATCTCGACGGTCAGGAAGCGGCCGCCCATCGACTCGACCTGCTCGCGGACGGGCTTGCGCGTGTCGAACGCGTAGACCTCGGCGCCGAGCCCGCGGGCCGCGCCGATCGCCGCCAGGCCGGCCACGCCGGCGCCGATGATCAGCACCCGCGCGGGCGGCGTCTTGCCCGCGGCCGTGATCTGGCCGCCGAAGAAGCGCGGCAGCAGGTTCGCCGCCTCGAGGATCGCGCGGTAGCCCGCGATGTTCGCCATCGACGACAGCACGTCCATCTTCTGGGCGCGGCTGATCCGCGGGATCTTGTCGAGCGCGATGGCCGACAGGCCGCGCGCCGCCATCGCGGCCACCAGCGGCTCGTTCTGCGCCGGCATCAGCAGCGAGATCACGAGCGTGCCGGGGTTCGTGCGGCCGATCTCCTCGATCGTCGGCGGGTTGACCTTCACGAGCAGCGCGGGCTCGGACGTGGCCGCGAACGCGTCGTCGACGAGCTCGGCGCCCGCCTCGGCGTACCCGGCGTCGCCGTAGCCCGCGGCGTCGCCCGCGCCGCGCTCGACCGCCACGGCGAACCCGAGCTTGATCAGGCGCTGCGTGGTGTCGGGCGTGGCGGCGACGCGCCGTTCGCCTGGGAGGCTCTCTCTCGGCACGCACACCCGCATCGGCCCGCCCCGCTCCTGCTCCGGCCCGCCGTGGACCGCTGCCGACGGAGCTTATGCGATGCCGCCGCGAGTGCCCACCTGCCCGTGTTACCCCGGCGCCACGGAGGCGTGATGCGCTGGTTGACCTGGTCTCCCCTCGGGCGGCTGGCCGACGTCGGCAACCTGCTGCTCCGGGTCGGGCTCGGCGCCGCGATGGTGGTCCACGGCTGGCCGAAGGTCGCCGGCGGCGAGCCCACCTGGCGGCACCTCGGCGCGGCGATGGGCAACCTGGGGATCACGTTCGCGCCCACGTTCTGGGGCGCCATGGCGGCGTTCTCCGAGTTCGCCGGCGGGGCGCTGCTGATCGTCGGCCTCGCGACCCGCCCGGCGGCGGCGGCGCTGGCGTTCACGATGTTCGTCGCCACGCTGATGCACGTGGGCAAGGGCGACGACTTCGGCGTGTGGTCGCACGCCGCCGAGCTCGGCGTCGTGTTCGTGGGGTTCATGGGGCCCGGCCGGCTGTCGCTCGATCGCCGGCTCGACCGCGGCGGCGCCTGACGCGGTTACGCTGCGGAGGTGCACGATCTCGCCCCGGTCCTGGCCGCCCACACCCTCGAGGTCGTGGTGCGCTGGGCGCTCGCGCGGGACCTGGCCCTGCGTGTCGTCCCGATGGACGAGTTCACGTTCGACGTGGTCGTGGCGGTGCCCGGCGGGGTGGTGCTGCTGTTCGACACGACGTGAAACGGCGGGATCACGGCGGTCGCCGTGCTGGACCACGAGCCCACCGACGAGGCGCTGCTCGAGCGGCGGCGGGCGGCGGGGTGGCGGCCGGTGCCGTCCAACCTGGCCGACGGGGCGCGGGTCCTCGGCCTCGGCTGCGCGCTCCCCCCTCGATTGTGCTGACGGGCGAAAGGGGACTATTGGCGGGCAGGCGCTGAGCCGATCTGGCGACGATGCCCGCTGGCTGCGCCTGACCGACAGGGTCCCCCGCCCGGCGGCACCGTAGCAATTGACACGCTCTTGACCGGATCGCGGCGTCCCGCGCCGTGGATCCGCTGCAGCAGCCGGTCTGGGCGCCCCGCAGACGCGGTGCTGGTGCGTCTCTCCGCGCGTTGTATCGCCCAGATAAGGGTCTCGTAGGGAATCGAGCGCACAACGAAGCTCTTCCCTGGAGGAAGCGATGGAGATCCGTCAGGTGACGGCCGCGCTCGCGCGGTCGCAGCGCACGGGTGCGCCCGAGCACCACATCCACGATCGCGCCAGCCTGGGGGCCGTCCACTTCGCCGCGTTCGAGCGTATCTCGTGGTCGGCGCCGTGTCGGCGGTGCCCGTCGGGCCCGAGGGCCAGAGCGACGGCCACTGGCTGCAGGTCGCGGGCCTGTTCGGCGCCCACGGCGAGGCGCTGATGGCCTCCTCGGCGCGAGGCCCACCAGGGGGCTCTGGTCGCCCACGCCGCGCCCGGGCCTCCGGCGCGCGGCCCGCGCTGGCAGCGCTGGGTCGGGCCTACACCGCGGAGTCCATCCAGGTGCTCGACGGCGTCGAGGCCGTGCGGATGCGGCCGGGGATGTACGTCGGCAGCCCGCGCCGCCGGGGTCGAGCAGCCGCTGTGGGAGCCGCTCCCGAACACCGTGGACGAGCACCTGGCCGGGCACCCCTGTGGGTGCAGCTCGGCCCTGCCGGCCTCGCCGCCACCGACGACGGGCGCGGCCTGCCCGTCGACGTCGACCCCACCGTGCTCGAGCGCCTCTCTGCACCACCTCCACGCCGGCAGCCACGTCGGCCCGGGGCGCCCGCACGTCCACCTGGGCCTCTACGGCCTCGGGCTGGCCGTGGCGTGCGCGCTGTCGTCGGCGTTCGTCGTGACGGTGGACCGCGGCGGGCAGCGCTACCAGCAGGCCTTCGCCCAGGGCCGGCGCCTGGAGGCGCTGCGGACGGTCGGCGCGGTGGAGCGGCGCGGGACCTCGATCTGGCTCGTGCCCGACCGCGGCCTGCTCTCGGCCGACGCCTGACCGCGACCAACCTTCTTCGCCGACCGTGGCCGTGCTGAACCCTGGCTGCTGACCCACCTCGACGGGGAGCGGCTCCCGTCGCACGGCGGGCTCGCGGGCCTGGCCCGGCAGCTCGCGGGCGGCACACCCCACCGCACCTGGCGTGCCGCGGGGACGGCGAACGGCGTGCGGGTGGTGGTGGCCGTCTGCTGGGGCGACGGCGAGGCCACGACGCAGGGCTGGGCGAACCAGCTGCCCTGCGTCGGCAGCCACGTGGACGCGTCAGCGGAGGCGCGACGGAGGCCGTGGGCCGGTCGCGCTCGTCGCCGTGGCGCTGGACCATGCGTTCTACGTGGCGCACGAAGAGCGCCCGACGGTGCCGGAGTGTATGCGGCTGTCCGCGAGGTGCTGGCGCGGTCGCCGCGTTAGCCCTCGTCGCGGCCGAGCGCGCTCCAGACGACCTCTTCGGCGAAGCGGCGCGCGAAGTGGTCGCGCGCTGCGCCACCCTGGCGAGCAGCGCGCAGACCACCGCGCCGCCGAGCGCCAGGCCCCAGGCCGGCGCGGGGAAGCGGAAGGCGTCGACCAGCGCGGCGAGCGCCGCCGCCACCGGCAGCCCGGCGACCGTGGCGGCGTCGGCCTCGTACAGCCGGTCGAACCAGCCGAGGGCGCGGCCCAGCAGGAAGCCGACCGCGAGCAGCGCCACCGCGCCGAGCCACGGGCCGAGCATCCCGCCCAGCGCGAGGCCGCCGAGCCAGGCCGCGCCCACGACCAGCGCGCCGACCAGGCCGCGGCTCAGCGCCTGCATGGCCTGGTACTGCTCGGCGTAGCGGGCCTGCCCGTCGGCGACGAGCTGCGCCCGCGCTCGCCGGAACGCCTCGTCCCCCTCGCCCGCCTGCGCCGCCCACCGGGCGCGAGCGGCCTCGGGGAGCGCGTCCACCACCCGGTCCGACAGGAGCCGCCCGTCGACCGTGCTCGGCACCCACGGGCGGCTGAGCTCGTGCAGCAGCATCCCCACGACGTAGGCCACCACCAGCAGCAGCAGCGAGGTCCCCACGCTGGCCTGCGTCAGCAGCCCGAGCGGCCCCGCGACGAGGCAGCCGAGCACCACGCCGGGCATGAGGAAGCCGGAGAGGTCGTGTAGGTTCAGCGGGCGCTGCATCAGAGGCCGTCGAAGCAGGGCGCGTGGGACAGGACCGAGACGCTCATGCCCCTACTGTAGCGCCGGCGCTACCGCGCGGGCAGGTGCGGCTCCCACTTGCCGGGCACGCCGACCTCGATCTCGTAGATCGAGCCCGTGAACGTGATCACGTACAGCGCCGTCTCGCGCCAGCCGCCCACCGGCGCGATCCCGAAGTTCAGCGCGGGGATGATGGCGACCCCGCCCACGTCGACGAGGTCCTCCACCGTCCCGTCCGTCCGCACCCGCCACACCGTGCCGTTCATCTCGGCGACGTAGAGGTTGCCGCAGGCGTCGACCGCCATGCCGTCGAGGATCGAGAACCCGCCGCCACCGAGCGGGATCCGCCCGCCGAGGTGCGGCTCGCCGAGGTCGCCCTGCGCGTCGACGTCGACGTAGTGGATCTGGCCGAACTCCTCGTCGAAGTACAGCCGGCGATAGTCGGGAGAGAACACGATGCCGTCGAACGAGTTGCCGGGCAGGTCCACCACCACGTCCACCGCGCCGGACGCCGGATCGACCCGCACCACCTGCCCGTTCGACGTGGCCGTGTAGATGCGGCCGTCGGGCGCCACGGCGATGCCGTTCGGGTTGTTCACCCCCGACGCCGCGATCTGCTGCCCGCCGGTGGCCGGGTCCACGAGCAGGATGGCGCCGTCGGCGGCGACGGCCAGGGCCAGGCGCCCGTCGGGGAGCAGCCGGGCGCCGCGCGGCTCCGCCGAGAGCGGCACCAGCAGCTGTGACGGGCCGCCGAACGGCGTCGCCTTGAGCCCGCCGCCGGAGACGTTGAGCAGCTCGCCGTCGGCGGAGAAGGTGAAGTCCTCGGAGCCCGGCACCCAGTTGTAGCGCGTGGCCGTGAGCGGCGGGTCGAGGAGCAGCGAGCAGTCGACGTCCTCGCTCCAGGGCGCCGCCGTGTCGGTCGGCGTGGTGGGCGACGACGACGTGTCGGGCGGGGTCGTGTCGGTGCCGGGCGTCGTCGGGTCCGTGGGGCTCGAGCTCGAGCTCGCCGGGTCGGTGTCCTTCGCCACCTCGGGCGGCTGGCACGCCCACAACGTCGCCAGCGCCCCCATCGCCACAGCCCGCATCGTACACCCCCGGCCGACCGGGGTCGGACCCCGAAACGTCGGGCAGACTACCTCGACGGTGCGGCGTCCGGCCACAGGATCCGGCCCTCCATGCCGCCCGCCACCGTGATCCACTCGCCCGTCACGTGGCGAGCGGCCGGCGAGCCGAGCCAGACCGCCGCCCGCGCGACGTCTTCGGGCTCGGCCAGCTGGCGCAGCGGCATCGTGCGCGTCACCCGCGCCACCATCGCCTCGTCGATGGCCGAAGCCACCGCGGGGGTGCGCGTCCAGCCGGGCTGCACGCCGTTGACCCGCCCGCGCGGATCGAGCGCCACGATCTCGTTCTTCAGCGTGGCGACGAGGCCGTGCAGGCCCGCCTTCGCCGCGGCGTACGCCACGTGGCCGGCCTCGCCGAAGCGCCCGGCCGTCGACCCCGTGAACACGAGGGACGCGCCGGCCTCGGACGGCCCGAGCCGCCGCAGCGCGCCGAACAGCGCCCGCGCCGTCATCATGGACGTCCACAGGTTGTCCTCGATCGCGGCCCGCAGCGCCTCGGGCGACGTCTCGTCGAGGAGCAGCTCGGGCTCGGGCCAGCGGCCGGCGTTCGCCACGACCACGTCGATGCGCTCGTACTCGTCGACCACCTGGGCCACGAGCTCCTCGGCCTGCGCCGGGTCGCGCAGGTCGGCCTGCAGCGCGTCGATGCCGAGCGTGTCGCCCCACTCGGTGAGCGCCTCGTGGCCGCTGAACGCGTGCCCGACGACCAGCGCGCCCTCCGTCCAGAACCCGGCCGCGATCGCGCGCCCGATCCCCGACGACGCCCCCGTCACCAGCACGACCTTGTCGGTGAGCCCCAGATCCATGGTTCAGCCTGCGTACATGCGGATGGTGGCGGCGGCCTCCTTCGCCAGCGCCAGGCAGGCGTCGGCGTCGGGGTGCCGGACGACGAGGTTGCCGTCGGCGAGGAACGTCTGCTGCCAGTTGCGGCGCGGCGCCCCCACGGGGAGCAGGTCGACCCGCGCCACCCAGCGCCGGTAGCGCGCCAGGAACGCCTCGAGGCCCTCCACCGCGCGGATGCGCCCCTGGCCGACGGCCCGCTTGAACACGATGGCGGCGTTCCACGGCCGGGTGAGCGGCGGCTCGAACCGGCCGTGCACCACGGCGCGGGCCCACTCGCGGAACAGGTCGACGTCGCCGGCGTAGTCCATCAGGTCGACCATGTTGGCCCCGGGCGGCCGGCAGGCGACCTCGCCGAACACGGCCTCGCCGGTGCTCGTGCGGAACCACTCCATGTGGGTGAAGCCCGTGCCCATCTTCAGCGCGCGCAGCACGTCGTGGCCCATCTGCACGCCCGGGGCGACGCTCGGGTCGTCGGGATCGCGCATGGCGAAGATGATGGGCGAGATCCACTCGTTGCGCCGCGCGTCGAGCACGTTGGGGACGTAGAACGACACGCTCGTGTAGACGGGGCGGCCCTGCACGCAGATCGTCTCGAAGGTGAGCTCGTCGCCCGTGACGAACTCCTCGAGCGACGCCTCGTCGAGGTGGCCGAGGCGCGGCAGCACCGCCTCGAGCTCGGCGAGGGAGCCGATCCGGTGGGTGTCGCCGCTGCCCGCGCCGTCGACGGGCTTGATGCACAGCGGGTAGCCGCTCTGCTCGGCGAAGGCGTGGACCTCGCGGGCGGTGCGCACCCGGGCCGTCCGCGGGACGCGCACGCCGGCAGCGGCCACGCGGCGCTTCATCTCGACCTTGTCGCGGAAGCCGTGGACGGTGTCGACGGACATGCCGGGCACGCCGAGCTGCTCGCGCAGGCGCGCGGCGAGCAGGGTGGTGACCTCCCACAGGCCCTCGATGCGGTCGGGGCGGCGGCCGCCGAGCCAGGCGCGGACGCGGGCGATCACGTCGTCCTCGTCGAGGATGGCGGGGACGTGCAGGTAGCTCGTGAGGTGCCGGCGCAGGGCCTCCGGCAGCGAGGCGAGCGGCGCGTCGCCCACGCCGTGCACCCGCGCGCCGACCTCGGCGAGGCCGCGGGTGAACTGCTGCATCTCGGGCGGGTAGGCCGGCGACAGGAACAGGACGTCCAACGAGGGGCTCCGGAACCAGG
The DNA here is from genome assembly GCA_041389545.1 of Myxococcota bacterium. Classification (GTDB taxonomy): domain Bacteria; phylum Myxococcota_A; class UBA796; order UBA796; genus JACKER01. The sequence continues at coordinate 64,826 of JAWKRQ010000013.1, forward strand.
GGCGGCCAGGATACCCCGGCGAGCGCTGGGCGGGTGCCCGATCCCCGCGCCGTCGGGCGCCGGCGCGCACCCCTGTCGAAACCTTTGCACGCGCCGATCCGTAGGTTCGAGCTACGGTACACCGGACGCACCCCGTGCAGAGGCCCACCCCGTCGGCCCGTGGAACCGGATGGGCGGGGGCGCGTCTGTTACACGAGCGGCTGTCTCGGAGGTCCGATGTCGGACGTGTTCACTCATGCGGGACCCTCGGGTACCTGGTCCTGCTCGGCGCGGTGCTCGGGCTCGTGGTCAGCGCGGGCGCCGGCGCCCTGGCGTTCACGAAGCGCCGGGTGCCCCTGGCGATGCTCCTCCTCGTTCCCTACGCGCTGCTGGCGCTCGGCGCGGTCGGCGCGACGCTCGCGACCACCGGCGTCCTCGACCAGGTCGCCGCCGCGGAGCCGAACCGGATCCCGCTGGTCGCGATGGGCGGCGCGTGGAACGCCATGATGGTCGACTGGCTGGCCTGGCTGGAGCGCCGCCTGTGCTCGTGGCGGCCACCTGGGCGGCCGCGGTCGGCTCGGCGCTGGTGCCGGGCTCCGAGCCGCGGCTCACGCCGATGGCCGCGGGCGGTGCGGCGGCCACGAGCGTGATCGGCGCGCTGGTCATCGCGATCGTCGCGCTGCGGTCTGGGCTCGGCGGCGGCGCCTACCTGCTCGCGCTGCTGGTGGTCGTGGGCGGCCTCGGCGTCGCGCTCGCCGCGAGCCGCCGCTCCACCGACGAGGAGATGTTCCGGGTCGCCGGGATGCGCTTCGCCGCGTCCATCGCGATGCTGCTGGCCGTGTTCCAGGGCATGCGCGCGGTCGACATCGGCAACCGGATCGAGGTCTTCGCGGCCGACGGGCAGCTGCTCGCGACGCAGAACCTGGTCGAGGCCATCGAGCTGTTCACGAAGACGGTCGACCCGGGCTTCACCATCGGCTTCGTCGCGCTGTTCGTGGCGGTCATCGTCGCCTTCTTCGGCTTCTTCTCCGAGATCGGCGAGGTCGCCGTCCGCTACACGGTGTTCGACATGTTCGCGGTGGTCGCGCTGATGCTCGGCGTCGGCTTCCTGCGGATCTTCGAGAGCATGGGCTTCAGCTCGGTCTACGTCGTCGCGACCAACCTGCCGGCGGTCGAGATGTACGAGGAGCTCGGCGCGGAGCTGCCCGCGGCGGTGGTCGCCCGCGACGACGAGTCCCAGGTCGTCCGCCTGGCCGACGGCGGCTTCGGCGACGTGATCGCCAACCAGATCGGTGCGTGGACGCGCGTGTACCGCTGGAACGGCACCCGCTGGAAGGCCGACGGCTACCCGCTCGACGAGGTGGAGGTGGGCACGGAGCGCCCGGCGCTCATCGCGGTCGACCGCGGCACCGACGCCGAGGAGATCCTGCCCCTCATCGAGAAGGCCGGCGGTAAGGCGTTCCTGCTGCTGCGCGCCTCCGAGGTCAAGGCCGGCGAGGGCGTGCCCCCCGAGGTCGCGCGCCTGCAGACGACCTTCCTGCCCGTCCGCCTGTCGGACGAGCGCGACCTGAAGACGCAGCTGTGGCTGCCCGCCGGCAGCCCCGAGGCGAACTGGGGCCCCACCACGTGGTACGGCGCGGGCGACGACTCGCTCGACGCCATGGTCTACGCCGCCGCCGCGCTGTCCGACAGCCAGGCCACGGGCGTGAACCTCGCCGTCAAGGGCCGCAAGGTGGGCGACGTGGTGTCGAGCTGCCTGCCCTACCTGCTCGAGCCCGAGGGCGGGCTGGCCGAGCTCATCGCCGACCTGCCGAAGCCCGGCGAGGCCGCGGGCGCCGAGGGGGCCGCGCCGGCCGAGGGGGAGGCCACCCCCTCCGAGGGCGAGGGCACCGACGACGCCACCGCCGACGCCGAGGGCAGCGACGACGAGGCCGACGGCCCGTCCCCGCTGCACATGAGCGCCGACCGCTGGTGCGCGCTGACCGCCGAGGAGCCCGAGACGCTGCGCGAAGAGGCCGCCGGCGTGTGGGACGTGCCGAAGCCCGACAACGTCTCGATGTCGGTGGCCACCGAGGGCCCCATCGCCGACAAGGGTCAGGCCGTCGACCGGCTGCGGCGCGAGCTCGGCGGGCTGTCGTACTGCGCGACGCAGGCCGTGGCCGCGGGCGAGGAGGTCAAGGGGCGGATGTCGCTGCAGCTCGCGCTGTCGAAGGACGGCCGGGTCTACGACACGCTGGTCAACGAGAAGTCCCAGGTGCAGTCGCCGGCCATGCTGCGGTGCGCCTCGAAGCGGTTCCGCAAGCTCGAGTTCGAGCTCGTGCCGCAGCCCGAGCCGGCCGCGGGCGAGGAAGCGCCGGCCGAGCCGCCGGTGCAGCCGAAGGTGATGGTCGACCTCGACCTGCGCTGAGCGCCGCCGCGCTGCGCGCTCCACGCCCTCGGACCGTCCGGTCCGGGGGCGTTGTGTTTCGGGGCCCCGCGGTTATCAGGCCGCCCGAGGGAGGCCCGATGCTGATGACGACGCTCCTGGCGCTGACTGGCTGCGAGTTCCTGCAGCCGCCGCCCGAGCCCGAGCCCGAGAAGGAGTGCACGCTGTCCGCGAAGACGCTCCCCGGCAAGGCCTTCGTGAAGCTCGAGCGCACGAGCGACGGCAAGGACTGGGAGGAGGACATCTGGGCCCGCGCCCGCTTCTACAGCGAGGGCGGCAAGCTCAAGATGAAGTACAACACGCGGTCCATCGTCGACATGTACGACTACACCTGCGAGAAGGTGAAGGGCGAGGTCCTGTGCAAGGCCGACGCCCCCGACCTCATCCAGTGGTGTCAGACGCTGGTGGCCAACAAGGGCGGCTGCTCGCCCGCCGAGCTCGCCAACCTGACCGGCGCGAGCGTCGAGGACGCCAAGAAGGCCGTCGACGAGATCATGCCGAAGATCGAGAAGCTGTCGGACGCCGAGCGCGCGAACATGGTGAAGGCGTTCTCGTCGCCGAGCAACCAGCTGCGCGGCGTGATGCACGTCAAGTTCAACAAGGAGGAGTGCCGCCTCAACGTGCGGGACACCTACCAGACGATGAGCAACGGCACGCTGTCGGAGCTCGAGAACATCGTGGGGAACGCGCGGTTCGTCGAGACCGACAAGGACCTGATGTTCGACAAGTGCCGCGACGACGCGTCGCTGGTCGCGCTGGCCACGGCCGACGCCACCCCGAAGCAGGGCGAGACCAAGGTGGACTGGAAGGTCGGCGAGACGGTGACCTTCGCCTACGCCGGGGCCGACGCCAAGGCGGAGGACGGCTGCACCTACACCATGGACACCTGGTCGGTGTACGAGCCCGACCAGCGGGGCGCGGCGGTGGAGCCGGCGGCGGACGGGTCGCTGCCGTACCGGTTCACGGAGACCTTCGACAGCAAGGGCAAGAAGCTCGTGCACCTGACGCGGTACAAGGCCTGCGGGGGCAAGGAGCCCGAGAAGATCGACACGACCTGCGCGATGGTCAACGTCGCGGAGTGAGCGGCCGAACGCACGAGCGCCGCGCCCCCGTCGGGGGCGCGGCGCTTCCGTTCGACCACGCTGGGCGCTCCGGCCCTCGGCGCTTCAGCCCTCGCCGCCGCCGCCCCCGCCGCCGTTCGCCATCAGCTTCGTGACGGAGAACTGCAGGTGGGTCCACCCGGCCTCGTTGGCCGAGAAGATGGCGCGCCGCACGAGCTTGAAGTCGGTCTCTTCGTCGGCCTGGACGATGAGGTGCCCGTCGAACGGCTTGACCTCGCGACTCGGGTCGCGCCGACGGAGCTCCTCCTCGACCTCGTTGTTCGCGTCGCGGATCTTGACGAGCTTCTCGGTGAGCGCCGAGATGCCCGGCTCGTCCGCCGCTTCGTCCTCGAGGGACGCGACCACGTCGCCGTCGAGCAGCACCTCGTCGTGCATGACCACGATGATGGGGCCGCGCTCGGCGAGCGGACCGGCCTCCTCGGAGTCGGGCAGGGTCAGGTTCTTGTGGACCTGGACCTCGCCCTCGCCCGAGAAGCTCTGGAGCAGGAAGATCACGATGACGGTGAACATGTCGACCATCGCCGTGAGGTTCAGCTCGGTGAAGCCGGACTTCTTCCCGCCGCTGAGCGGGTTCGAGCGCAGGCGCCCGATGGGCTCGTAGGCGGGGTGACGCCCCGGAGTGAACACCGGCATGGCGGCTCCTAGCGGACGGCCGTGCTCGGCGCAGGGGGGCCCCCGCCGAGCAGCGACTTGGTGTACTCGAACTTCCGCGTGAGGTCGAGCGCGTGGATCATGTGCTGGTACTCGACGCCGTCGTCGGTGACGATGACGACCTGCTCCTCGTCCGGGTAGGCCCGGCGGTCGGACTCGATCTCGGTCTCGACGCCACCCCAGTCGTAGGACTCCCCCACGACTGCGAAGTTGCGGCCTTCCTCGACCTTCCGCCCGACCCACACCCCGTCGGCGCGCACGTGGACCGTGAGCGGCGGCGGCGGCGGCGGGTCGGGGGGCGGCGCCGGCGGCGTGTTCGGGTCCGACAGCGCCTGATCGACCGGCAGGCTCGACAGCTCCACCCACACCGCCGTGGCGATGAGGAAGGTGATGCAGACGGAGAGCAGGTCGATGAACGGCACGAGGTTGAGGTTGGCGTTCAGGTTCTTGCGGCGACCTCCGCCGCCTTCGACGCTGACTCCCATCGAAGCCTCCGATTACCGGCGGCCGCCGGCGGCGGCGTCCACGTCGGCGTTCTTGAGGAGCTGGCGGTTGCCGATCACCAGGTTGAGGGTCGACACGACGGCCTCGTTGATGCCGTCGACGACGTGCTGGGTGCGCGCCTGGAGCATGGCGTACATCAGGAGCGCCGGGATGGCGGTGAACAGACCGAAGGCGGTGCAGTTCATGGCCTCGGAGATGCCCTTCGACAGGATGATGGCCTTCATCGCCGGGTCGGCGTTGGCGACGCCCGCGAAGCAGTGGATCATCCCGATGATGGTGCCGAACAGCCCGATGAGGGTCGCGGCGTTGGCGAGCACCGCCAGGTGGCCCGTGCGCTTCTCGATGTACGGGACCTCGCGGAGCGACGCCTCGTCGAGCGCGGCCTGGACTTCCTTGTCCGTCTTGTTCACCTTCAGCAGGCCGGCCTTGATGATCCGCGCGATCGGGCCCTGGCGCTGGTTGCCGAGGAACCGCACCGCGGACTGCACGTCACCCTTGAGGATGTGCTTCTGGATGCCCGACAGCAGCGCGTGCTTGTTCTCGCGGACCGCGATGTAGAGCGCGAACGCCCGCTCGAGCGCGATGGCCCAGGTCGTGAGGAGCACGGCCAGGATGATGAACATCGGCCAGCCGCCCTCTTGGAACATGTGAATGATGAACATCTCGTCTCCGTCGGCGTGGCGCCGCAAGTCCGCGTGGGACGTGTGCTGGGGTTCGGGAGCGTGCTCCGGGAAGACGCTCGAGACGCCGGAGCACTCTATCGTATGGGTGGCGCGCGCCGGTCAACTCGGCGTGAAAGCCGTCGTCGACCGGGGGGGCGCGCAGCCGGGGCGCTAGCCCGGGCTGAACAGGAACGGGTACGACACGATGACGATGCCGCCGCCCTTCGGCTCCGGGAACTGCATCCGCATGAAGCGCCCGACGATGCAGTTCTCGACCGAGCTGTTCTTCATCGAGCTCGTCTTGGTCGACTCCTGCGACACCGAGCCGTCCTTCGCGATGGTGAACTTGATCACGATCTTGCCGTTCAGCGCGGGATTCTTGGTGAGCTCGCGCTGGTAGCAGTACTTGATCTGGTTCATGTGCCGCTTGACGACCTCGTCGATGAGCGACCGGTCGAGGGCGCCGAGGATGATCGGGTCACCGCCGACGCCGGCGATGCCGCCCTCGCCCTTGGCGCCGAAGTCACCGCCGCCCTTGCCGTAGCCCGAGGAGCCCGAGCCCATGCCCTTGGTCCCGAGGCCGCCGAGGCCCTCCGCCGTGCCGCCGCCGCCGATGCCGCTGCCGCGCGCACCGAGGCCGCCCGACCCGGCCTGGGTGCCGTTGGCCCCGATGAGGCCGCCGATGCCCTGGGTCAGCGAGTTCGACAGGCCCGAAGCCCCCAGGACCTGGTTCAGGTCGCTGTCGGCCATCGCCCCCAGCACGCCGGCGTTCTCGGCGATCTGGCGGTCGAGCTCCATCTTCTTGACCTCGATCTTGTTCCCCTTCGTCTTCTCGATCTTCGATTCCTTCTTGCCGACCTTCCCCTCTTCCTTCTTGGCCTTCGCGCCCTCGCCGGCGTCGGGGTTGCCGCCCTTCTTCTCCTTCTTCTCCGGCTCCGGCTTGTCGAGGAGGAGCTCGACGAAGCGATCGTCGATGGCGACGGTGTCGTGGGACGTGTCGATGTCGCCCACCAGCAGGTAGGTCACGACGACGCCGAAGAACAGGACCGCGCCCGCGGCCATCAGGCCCATGAACGCGTAGTCGACGCTGTCGCCCGAGCGGACGATGATGCGCCGCGCGGCGTTGGCGTTCTGCGCCATGAAGACGCTGCCGCCGCCCTCGACCATCAGCCGCATGTCGTCGGCGACCGGGACCTCGAAGCCGCCGTCGCCCGCCTGCGTGGCCTTTCCGGCCGCCGCGAGCTCGGGGAACGTCATCTTCTGGCCGCCGATCTCGGCGAAGCCGCCCCAGCCGCTCGGGATCTTCGCGACGTAGCGATCGTCGGCGTCGCGGCTGAACAGGGTCCAGTCGCGGTCTTCCGGCAGGTTCGCGCGCGGGACGAAGAAGTCCGTGCGGTACTCCGACGACACGTCGGACCACATCGGCGCGAACATCGGCAGGACGAAGCCCAGCGGCGCGGGCACGAAGCCCATGTCGACGCCGAGGAAGCTCCACCGGTGGCCCGTGCGCGTGCCGAGGGTGACGTCGCGGCCGTCGGACAGGGAGAACTGCCGCGTGTCGAGCAGCATGTTCCCCCACATGTGGTGGACCTCGAGGACGGGGCGCGGCTTGTCGCCGGCCGCCGGCTCGCGGGCCGAGGGGCGCATGACGAACGACACGACGTCTTCCGCGTCGTGCTCCTCCTTCTCGTGGAGGAGCGAGCCCTCCGTCGCATGGTCGATCCGCTCGTGCGGGGCGACCTCGTGCGGCGTGTAGGGCGACGCGGCGGGCGAGGTGTGCTGCTCCGTGGCGACGTCTTCGGCCACCTCGGCGTGCGCGACGCGGAACGTCAGGTCGCCGATCTGGAACGTGTCGCCGGGGCGGAGGGCGGCGTTCGCCACCTTCTCGCTCCCCACGACCACGCCGCCCTCGCCGCCCAGGTCGAGGACGAGGATGCTCCCGTCGTCTTCGACGTTGACCACGGCGTGGAGCTCGGAGAGTGCGGGGGAGTCGACGCGGAGCATGGCGCTCTGCCCGCTCCCGAGGGTGATGCTCGGCTCGTTGTACTCGGCGCGCTGGACCATCTGCTGGCCGCGCCAGACTTCGAGGACGAGTGGGGCTCTGCTGACCATGAGAAGGGGCCTCCGCATGGGACGGTCCGTGGACACTATCCCGTGGTGCTGGATGACGACGGCGGCCCCGCCGGGTCCGAGGGGGCGTCATCCCGTCCCGAGCGTTCGACACGGGGCGTCCGAGCGTGTTCCCGGGGGGTCGTCAAGCGTGCGTGAACTCGGTCGGAGCGGGCGTCCTGGGGGCGTCGATCGGCCCGCCGGGGCCTCCGGCGAGGTTACGGCGGGTGCGGAGGCGAGGATGGACGACGCGCTCGGGGAGGCCGTGATCGGCGAGTTCGCGCCGCCGCGGGAGGTGGTGACGGTCGGGATCGCGCGGCTGGCCGGTCCCGGGACGGTGCGGGTCGGGGCCGGGGGGCTCGCGTTCGAGGGGCCGGTGCTGGGGGTCGAGAGCCGGGTGCCCGTGTACGGGTCGGTCGCGGTGCTGGCGGCGGCGGCGGTGGGGTCGGTGCTGGTGCCGGGTGGGGAGCAGGTGCTGCTGCCGCTGGCCGTGCTCGGAGTCGCGGGGATGATGGCGCTGCGGATGCGGAGCGAGGTCGGGGTCGGCGGGCGGCACGTGGTGCCGTGGGCGCGGGTCGAGCACGTGGTGCGGCTGCCGTCGGCGCCGGACACGGTGGCGTTCGTGCTGGACGGGCCGGTGGGGGGGCGGGGGACGCCGGAGCAGGTGTACTTCGCGCCGACGGCGGGGGTGGAGGCGCTGGTGGAGGCGCTGAGGGCGCGGGGGCCGGTGGGGCTGTCGATGGACGTGGGGTGAGCTGGGCGAGGGCGCGGCGAGCTGCGCGAGCGCGGCGACGCGACCCCGTCGCCCCGTCGACCGGAAGACGACGCGCCGGCGCGCGGCGGTCGAGGTCGAGGGCGAGGGCGAGGGCGAGGGCGAGGGCGAGGTCGAGGTCGAGGTCGACGTCGACGTCGACGTCGAGGTCGAGGGCGAGGTCGACGTCGAGGTCGAGGTCGAGGTCGAGGTCGAGGTCGATCTCGAGGGCGAGGTCGAGGGCGAGGTCGAGGGCGAGGTCGATCTCGAGGTCGAGGTCGAGGTCGATCTCGAGGGCGAGGGCGAGGGCGAGGTCGAGGGCGAGGTCGACGTCGAGGGCGAGGTCGACGTCGAGGTCGAGGTCGAGGGCGAGGGCGAGGGCGAGGGCGATCTCGAGGGCGAGGTCGATCTCGAGGGCGAGGGCGAGGTCGAGGTCGATCTCGAGGGCGAGGTCGATCTCGAGGGCGAGGTCGAGGTCGACGTCGAGGGCGAGGGCGAGGGCGAGGGCGAGGGCGAGGGCGAGGGCGAGGTCGAGGGCGAGGGCGAGGGCGACGTCGAGGTCGGCGTCGAGGTCGGAGGTCGGGTCGGAGGTCGACGTCGAGGTCGGAGGTCGGAGGTCGCAGTCGATCCGGGTCAGCACGCCTGCGCGCGGCTCGGCGGATCATTGCACCATGAAACCTCGACTATCGGGATCAAGCCTACCCGGGACCCTCCCCAACTGTGCGATCGAGGGGGCATGCCTGGTTCGCCCCGGCTTCCCTCCAGGCAAGCCGCCGCGGATCGCACACCCCGGGGAGGTATGCCGCCCTCGATCGCACACCTGGGCGCTCGTCGACAGATGAGCTCACGATGGAACCTGCGCTATCGTCCGCGGCCACCGCTCCGGTGCCCGCTCACCCCTCCAACTGTGCGATCGAGGGGGCATACCTCCCACAGGTGTCTCACTGGCCCTGGCTTGCTTCCCGTGGCGTCGGACGGTGACGGACGGTCACACCGCCCGCGATGCTCTCCCCCTGCCCGCCGCGCCAGCACCACCGCACAGCCTCCCCGCACCGCGTAGAAGCTGCAGACCAGCGCCCGGAGCGGGAGGCCTCGGCCGGGTCCCCTGCGGGAGCCGTTCGGGCTTGCCCGAACGGGTGCGAAGGGGTGGCCGAGGTGGCCGGACGGAGGGCGTGGTACGAGCCCGACGCGGTGCGGGGAGGCCCGGTTAAAGCCTTGTCCGGAGCGCTCACGGCGTCGGCCAGCTCGCCCGGCTTCGCCCGGCTCGCCCCGCTCGCCCAGCTCGCTGCTCTCGTCGCCGAGGTTCGCGCCGCGCCGATTCGCTGCTCGCCACGCTCACGGCTCGGCTCGCCTCGCTCTGCTCGCGCTCGCGCCGATTCGGCCACGCACACGGCTCGCGGCTCGCCCTCGCTCTGTTCGCGCTCGCGCTCGCGCCGATTCGCTGCTCACCACGCTCGCCGCTCGCTCGCACCGCTCGCCGCGCTCGCGCTCGCCGCGCTCGCCGCTCGCAACGCCCGCCGCTCGCTCTGCTCGCGCTCACCGCTCGCGGCTCGCCGCTTCTCCGCTCACCACGCTCGCCGCGCTCGCCGCGCTCGCCGCGCTCGCAACGCTCGCCGCTCGCTCTGCTCGCGCTCGCGCCGCTCGCCGCTCGCCGCTCGCCACGCTCGCCGCTCGCCACACTCGCCACACTCGCCACACTCGCCGCGCTCGCCGCTCGCAACGCTCGCCGCTCGCTCTGCTCGCGCCTCGCGGCTCGCCGCTCTCTCCGCTCGCCACGCTCGCCGCGCCGCGCTCGCCGCGCTCGCCGCGATCGCCGCGCTCGCGCCGCTCGCCGCTCGCCACGCTCGCCGCTCGCCACACTCGCCGCGCTCTCCGCTCGCCGCGCTCGCCGCGCTCGCCGCGCTCGCCGCGCTCGCCGCGCCGCTCGCTATGCTCGCGCTCGCGCCGCTCGCCGCGCTCGCCGCGCTCGCCGCGCTCGCGCCGCTCGCCGCTCGCCACGCTCGCCGCTCGCCACACTCGCCGCGCTCTTCGCTCGCCGCGCTCGCCGCGCTCGCCGCGCTCGCCGCGCATCGCCGCGCCGCTCGCTATGCTCGCGCTCGCGCCGCTCGCCGCGCTCGCCACACTCGCCACACTCGCCGCGCTCGCCGCTCGCAACGCTCGCTCTGCTCGCGCTCGCGCCGCAGCTCGCCACGCTCACCGCTCACCACCTCGCCCTGCCTCGCGCTCGCACCGCTACGCTGCTCCACGCTCGCGCCTCGCCGCCTCGCCCGCGGCTCGCAACGCCACGCTCGCCGCTCCACGACGAGTGAAGCGCCACCACGGGTGAGCGCCGCGCCCGGCGAACAAAGCGTCGAGCCTCCCGCACGACGCGCGTCACCCCGGGCTGAACAGGAACGGGTAGCTCACGATCACGATCCCCCCGCCCTTCGGCTCCGGGAACCGCATGTGCAGGAACCGCTGCACGATGCAGTCCTCCACCGCCCCGTTCCCCAGCGAGCTCGCCTTCACCCCCGCCTGCGACACCGACCCGTCCGACGCGATCGTGAACTTGATCGTCACCTTCCCCGCCATCGACGGCGCCCGCGCCAGCTCCCGCTGGTAGCAGTACCGGATCTGGCTCGTGTGCCGCTTCACCACCTCGTCGATGAGCGCCCGGTCCATGTTCCCGAGCACCGTCACCGGGGCGGGCCCACCGCCACAGCAGCCCCCGTCCGTCTTGCCGGGCCCGTGGTGCCCGCCGGACGCCCCGTACCCGAGGTCGCCGGTGCCGAGCCCCTTGGTGCCGAGCCCGCCGGAGAGCCCGTCGACGTCGCCGCCCCCGCCGAGGCCCCCACCGCGGCGGCCCAGCCCCTGCCCGCCCGGCGCCCCGTGGTCGCCGATCAGCGCCCCCGACGCCGCCGTCAGCGCCGCCGACAGGCCGGACGTGCCGAGCACGTCGTCGAACTGCGGGCCCCCGAAGATCCCCGCCGTCGACGCGATCCGGCGGTCCCGATCCCGCACCGTCTCGGGCGACGCCGGCGACGGCTCGGGCGTCGCCTCGGGCTCGTCCGCGGCCCCCTCCGGCTCGGGCGCAGGCGCCCCCGCCCCCGCGTCCGCGTTGCCCGCCGCGGGCGGCGCGGGCGGATCCAGCAGCAGCGCCACGAGGTCGGGCTCCGGCGTCACGGTCCGCGCCTGCGTGTCGACGTCGCCCACCAGCAGCTGCACAGCCACGGTCGCCACGAACAGCAATGCGCCGTCTGCGCCAGGAACACGCTCCCCCCGCCCCCCACGAGCAGCCGCAGGTCGGGCGTGATCGGGATCCGGGCCGTCCCGTCGGGGCCCACGGTGGCGACACCGCCGGCGAGGAGCTCCTCCAGGCTGTGCTGGCCGTCGGAGGCCCGCGCGGTGACCTCCCAGCCGGCCGGCACGCACGCCACGAAGCCCCCGTCCGCCTCGCGCTCGAACAGCGTCCACTCGGCGCCGTCGGGCAGGGCGTCGTCGGGGAGGAAGAAGTCGGCGCGGTGCTCGCGGTCGACCTCGCTCCACACGGGCGTGAGGAGCGACAGCGCGACGGCGGCCGGACGCGGCACGAACCCCATGTCGACGCCGAGGAACCGCCAGCGGTGCGCCGCAGCAGCCCCGAGCGTGACGCGCACCGCACCCTCCGCCCGGAACTGCCGCGCGTCGAGCAGCACGTTCCCCCACGTGCTGGACCTCGAGCACGGGCCGCTCGCGGTCGCCGGGCGCGGGGCGGCGCTCGGTGGGGCGCAGCGCGAAGGCGACGACGTCGGCGAGGTCGTCTTCGCGGTCCTCCGCATCGGAATGGGCATCCATGGGGCCTCCTCGCGCTGCCCCCGGGCAGCGTCCCCTCCTGCGACCGCGCCGACCGCCGTCGGTTCGACGCGGACGGTCAACAGCCGGTGAAGGCTCGCGTGTGACGTCCCGCGGGCGGGCGGCATCTCCTGGTGGGAGGCTCCCGATGGACCCGTTCGCCCCACCCGCCGACCCCGCCCCGCCGCTGACCGAGGGTCCCGCACACCACAGCGGCTGGCGCCTGGTCGTCGCCGCCGTCCTGGCAGGGGAGCTCACCGCGAGCGCCATCCAGGGCCTCAACTGGGAGGCCGTCGGCCGACCCGCCCGCGGATGGAGCCTCATCCTCCTCTACGCCATGGGGACCCTGGCCGTGTTGCTGACGGGCGACGACGACATCGACCTTCTCGCGGCCCTCGGGCTCCGCCTGCTGATGGTCCTCGGGTTGGTGGTCGACCATCGTGAGCTCGTGCGGATCCACCCCGACAGCCCCCGGAACGCCCCCGCCTGGCCAGCGGTGAAGCGGGCGTTCCTCGTGGTGTTCGTCCTCTTCCAGGCCTCCAGGCGCAGCGGGGCCTTCGACCCGTGACGAACCCGTGGCAACCCGCCTCCCTCCGAGGCATCCTGCGGGGCGCCACGGAGTCCCCATGTCCACGTTCTTTGCGCTCTCGCTCTGTCTGTCCGCCTGCACCCGCGTCACGACCGACCCCGTTTCGACGTCGGACCCCACGTCTTCCACGTCCACCGACCCCTCCACGAGCACCACGCCGTCGACGTCCCCCACCGGCGACACCGCATCCACCGCCACCACCACCGTCGACGTCGACTGCTCCGTCCTCCCGCCGATGCCCGTCCCCTACGACGTCCTCACCGGCTTCACCCGCGGCGAGGACTTCGACTTCAACGGCCAGGGGCAGCACGTCAGCGTCCGCGGCAACGACCTCGTCGGCATCGACGAGACCGGCGCCGTCCAGATCCTGTCGCCCAACCTCGGCCTGCAGACGGCCGGCACCCGGGTCCTGGTCGACGGCGACTACGTCGTCGCGAGCTCGTCCACCGGCGGCCTGATCCGCATCGACGGCGCCACCGGCGGCCAGCAGGTCCTCAACACCAACATGAGCTACCCGAACGGCGTCGAGGTCGACGACCAGGGCCGCGCCTACGTCGCCGACAACAACCGCGGCCTGGTGCGTATGATCGACGTCGCCACGGGCGCGAACGGCGTCATCGCCACCGGCCTGGTCCAGCCGAACGGCGTCATCCTGTCGCCCGACGAGCAGACGCTCTACGTCGGCTCCTTCGGCGGCGGCGTGGTCTACGCCATCGACCGGCTCGGCGACCTCGACTGGGACACGCCGCGCGAGCTGTACCGCGTCTCGGGGCCGGACGGCGGCTTCGACGGGATCAACGTCGATCACTGCGGCAACGTCTACATCACCGAGTACACGACGGGCCGCGTGTTCCGCGTGACCCCCGACGGCGCCCGCGCCGAGCTCGTCGTCGACCTGCCGAGCGGCTGGATCCCCAACATCCGCTGGGGCAACGACCTCGGTCCCTGGCGCCGCGACCGCCTCTACGTCGCAGATCGCGACCAGGCGCGGCTGTTCGTCCTGGACGTGGGGATCCCGGGGAAGAAGCACATCTTGATGCCTTGAGCGGCAGCGGCTCCGACCCCGGAGTACGTGGCTGGCCATGAAGTCCCTGGCCGACTGGGTGGTGCGGAGCGCCTGGCCGATCATCGTCGTGTTCGTCGCGGTGTCGCTCGCCTTCGCGATCCCGCTCCGGAACGTCGAGATCGACCCGGAGATCAAGAACCAGCTGCCGGAGGACATGCCGGCCCGCCAGAACGTGGCGGCGATCGAGCAGCGCTTCGGCGGCTCCGAGCTCGTCATGGTGGTGTTCACCGCCCCCGACGTGCTCGATCGGGCGGTGCTGGAGCAGGTCCGCGGCGTGACCGAGGCGATGGGCGGGATCGAGACGATCGATCGCGTCATGTCGCCGTTCACCCTCACCGACATCCGCGGCGAGGGCGGGCTGATGACGGTCGAGCCGGCGATCCCCGACCTGCCCACCAGCGCCGACGACCGCGCCGCGCTGCGGGAGCGCCTCGAAGACAACGAGCTCGTCTACGGCAACGTCGTCGCGAAGGACTTCTCGGCGATCTCGGTCATCGGCCTGCTGTCGACGAACGCCAAGGACAGCGACACGATCGCGGCCGTCCAGCAGGCGATCGCCAGCGCGCCCGGCCCCGCGCAGGTCGTGATCGGCGGCATGCCCGACGTGCGGGAGCACGTCAGCGAGGACATCCGCAGCGACATCCGGCGGTTCGCGCCCGTGGGCTTCGTCCTCATCGTGCTCTTCCTGTTCGTCACGCTGCGGCAGCCGCGCGGCGTGTTCATCCCGTTCACGGTGCAGCTCGCCGCGATCCTCGTGTCGATGGGCCTCATCCCGCTGCTCGGCTGGAAGATCCAGATGGTGACGGTGGTGCTGCCCGTCATGCTGCTGGCCGTCGGCAACGACCACGCCATCCACGTCATCGCGCGGTTCCAGGAGGAGAACGTCCCCGGGCGCACGGCCTCGGCGGGGGAGCTCGCGAAGCGCGTGCTGCTCGAGCTCGGCGTGCCGGTGATGGCTGCCGGCTTCACCACGGCCGCGGGGATGCTCTGCCTGCTCACGCACATCGTCGTGCCGGCGCGTCAGCTCGGCGTGCTGGCCTGCGTGGGCGTCATCGTGGCGATCGTCGGCTCGCTGACGTACGCGCCGGCCGTCCTGTCGCGGCTGCCGGTGCCGAAGCCCCTGAAGACGCTCGGCGAGGGCGAGATCGGCCAGCGCGGCGCCGGCGGCGGCATGGAGCGGCTGCTGCGCGGGCTGGCGCAGCTCGTCGTCTCGCGGCCGCGCACCATGGTCGTGGCGTCGCTCGCGCTCGCGGCGGTGAGCTCGCTCGGCCTGCCGCTGCTCAAGGTCGACACGAACCCGATCAACTACTACCCGAGCACCGCCCCCGTCGCGGTCACGGCCGAGGCCATCAACCAGCACTTCGGCGGGTCCACCGAGATCGCGGTGATGGTCGAGGGCGACATGCGCGACCCGGCCGTCCTCGCGGAGCTCCAGGGCCTCGAGGACGAGCTCCAGCGGATGCCGCAGGTCGGCTACACGATGTCGATCGCCCAGGTCGTCCGCGCGATGAACCACGCCGTGATGGGCGACGCGCCCGGCGCCGACGCCCTCCCCGACACCCGCGAGAAGGTCGCCCAGCTCTACGAGCTGTACGGCATGGGCGGCGATCCGGCCGACCTGGAGCGCATGGTCGACTTCGAGTTCCAGCACGCCCTCGTCACCGCGCGCGTCTCGAGCCTGTCGACCGGCGACATCGCCGCCGTGGTCGACGACATCGAGGCCTACACCGACCAGCACTTCCAGGGGATGCCCGTCACCATCGGCGGGTTCGGCGCCGTGTTCGCCGACCTCGTCGACGCGGTCGTCAACGGGCAGATCACCTCGCTGACGCTGTCGATGATCGTGGTCGGCCTCCTGTGCGCGCTGTCGTTCTGGTCGGTCGAGGCCGGCCTGTACTGCCTCGTGCCGCTGCTGCTCGCCGCGCCGTCGCTGTTCGGGCTGATGGGCTGGTGGGGGATCGAGCTCAACGTCGTCACGGCCATGCTCTCGTCGATCATGGTCGGCGTGGGCGTCGACTACACCGTGCACTTCCTGTGGCGGTACCGCGAGGAGCGGCGCACGGGCACCGATCCGAGCACGGCGGCCTACCGCACGCTCGTGAGCGCGGGGCGCGGCATCGTGTTCAACGCGCTGTCGGTCGTGTTCGGCTTCAGCATCCTGCTGCTGTCGAACTTCCTGCCGGTGCGGTTCTTCGGGTTCCTCGTGGTCGTGAGCATCGGCGGGTGCCTGCTCGGCGCGATGATCCTGATGCCGCCGCTCATGATCCTGCTCAAGCCGCGGTTCTGCGAGCCGCCGGTCGCGGCGGGCGAGGTCACGGCGGCCCGATCTTGAGCATCCGGTCGAGGACGAGCTCGGCGCCGAGCGGTGCGGCGCCGGTGGTCGGCTCGAGGTAGGCGCGGGCGGTGATCTTGAGCGGCTGGTCCGCGGCCGCGCCCTCGGGGCAGGTCTCGGGGACGGCGACGCAGACGCCGAGCACGCCCTCGCAGCTGCGGGCGAAGGTGACGGCGTACAGGGCGTCGGCGTCGGGCTGGTCGAGCCAGGCGCGGGCGGAGCCGGGCATGGCGTCGCTGGCGAAGGCGGAGAGGCCGAGCTGCGTGTCGACGGTCTGGATGGAGACGCTCGAGTAGGTGGCCTTGCCCGCGGCGGCGTGGTCGACGCCGAAGACGACGAGCTGCTCGCCGGGGCCGAGGGTGAACGGCGGGGAGATGGCGGCGTAGCGGTCGTGCAGGTTGCCGGCGCAGGAGCGGCCGAGGTCGATGCACTCGGCGGTGTCGGGGAAGTAGGGCACGGCGACGGCGCGGGTCAGCGTGCGGTCGGGGAACGCCGCGGTGATGGCGTCGGTCAGGGCGTCGACGGCGGGGACGAGCGCGTCCTCGGTGGTGCCGGCGCCGCGGGGCGGGAGCGGGAGGACGGGGTGCGGCGCCGTCCAGGGGCGCTCGGTGCGCGGCGTGAGGCGGAGGGTGCGCAGGCCGGGGGCGGCCTGGTAGGCGTCTCCAGCGGCGGGGTCGTCGTACAGGGCGACGCGGAGGAGGCTCATGAAGGTGTCGGCGTCGGCGTCCCAGCCGGGGCGGACGAGGTCGCCGGGGATGGGGTCGTCGAAGACGTGGGCGGGGTCCCACCCGGCCTGGACCAGGGCGGCGCGGACGTCGGCGGCGACGTCGGCGTCGAGCGTGGTGAGCAGGGCGAAGGGCTCGCCCCAGGGCGGGCCGCCGAGCTGGGCCTCGAGGGCGGGGACGTTCAGCGGCGGGCCGAGGCTCGCGACGAGGGGAAGCCCGCGTCGGGGCGGGTGGCGAGGTAGCTCGCGTAGCCGAAGTAGGCGGCGGCGGGCGGGAGAGGCGCCGAGGACGAGGACGGCCTCGTCGGGGCGGAGGCGCCAGACGTGGGACAGGCCGGGTCCAGCGCGCCGAGGTCGGCGAGGATGTCGGGGGTGGCGGGGTCCTGGCCCGGGGGCCGGGGAGGGCGTGCATGCCGTAGGGGGTGGAGGGGTTGTTGCTCCTTGAAGATGGTGTCGTAGGCCAGGGACGACTTGCCCGAGCCCGAGACGCCGGTGAAGACGACCAGCTGGTGGCGCGGGACGTCGACGTCGACGCCCTTCAGGTTGTGCGCGCGGGCGTTGCGGACGCGGATGTGGGTGGGCTCGGCCATGGCCCGGCCCGTAACCTACTGAACGTACGTTCGTGAAACTGCGCGGGGGAGAGGCTCGGCACGGCCGCTCCGGCGCGCTGGCGGGAGTCCGAAGCCTCGACGCCCGGAAGCGGATCCCGCATCAGCGCGTCGGCCCGGCTACAGAGCGGGGTCGAGACGGACACCCCGCGAAAGAGAGCGGGACCGAACCGGCCCCCTCGCCCGGCAGCCAACGGCAGAAGCTACGGAATGGACTGCCCGCTCGCTGGTCCACCCACCGCCGGGCCCGGATCGGTCGGGTTCAGTGGCGCTCTCTTTCGCAGGGTGTCCGGTTCACCCTCCCTCTCTCCGGCGGGCACCGAGACGTACATGAGACGTGCATGCGCCCGACGCCTTTCCGTCAATTACTACGGTGCCGCCGGGCGGGGGACCCTGTCGGTCAGGCGCAGCCAGCCGGCATCGTCGCCAGATCGGCTCAGCGCCTGCCCGCCAATAGTCCCCTTTCGCCCGTCAGCACCAATCATCCTCGCGAGGATGAATTCAGGTCGGGCCCGATCTGCTTCCGGTTCGGCGGTTCTCCTGGTTCCACAGGCCATCTCCGCGCTAGCGCCCCCGAGGGCCCGGCACCGATCTGCTTCCTCGCCCGGGCCCCACGCGCCGCGAGCAGGCGCCCCCTGCGCCGGCTAGGCTGCGCCATGCGCCTCGCCCTCGCCCTCGCCGTGGGCTGTCAGCCCGGACCGCCGCCCACCGAGCCCGACCCCACCTTCGCCGACCTCGCCGCCGCCGGCGGCTACGTCGTCGGCGACGGCACCCTCGCCCCCTTCGACTACGCCGTCTGCTGCGAGCCCGGCGCCAGCTGCCTCCACAACAACCCGTCCACCCCCTACCAGTTCGTGAACCTCCCCCCGGCCCCCGGCCAGGCCGCCCCCGAGGCCGACGTCGACGCCGACGGCCGCGCCTGGATCTTCCACCTCCGCCCCGACGAAGCCATCGTCGAGATCGGCCGCACCCCCGCCGCCCGCTACTTCAGCTGGCGCAGCTACCTCGTCTCCCAGCAGGCCGTCGTCGCCGGCCCCTTCGCGAGCCTCGGCCCCTCCCTCAACAACGTCGTCGTCGCCGCCCGCCGCGGCGACCCCGCCGACGCCCCGTTCGCCGTCGTCACCACCATGGACGCCGCGCGCGAGCGAGAGATCGCGGGCTGGCTGGTCCAGTCCGGCCTCGACCCCGAAGCCATCTACGTCGACCGCATCCCCCGCAGCCTGGTCTCGCCGGGCCTCGACCCGCTCGACGACACCTTCCTCGTCATGGTGCGCGCGGCCGTGTTCGAGCCCCCCGAGGCGATCGACGCCTGGGTCGCCGACGCCGGCTTCACCGTCTACCGCCTCACCCCCGACGCCCCCGAGCAGGAGCCCGCCGAGCCCCACCCGCCGCAGCCCCTCCCGCCGCAGGGCACCGGCACCGACGAGGCCTGGCTGCAGCCCGAGGTCGACGCGCTCGGTGACGCCATCCGCGCCGCCTACCCCGACCGGTTCGCCGTCGACGGCACGAGCGAGGCCGCCGTCTTCGGCACCTACGACTGCATCGAGGGCGGCCACTGCGCCTTCGAGATCCGCGACCGCTACTACGCCGCGCTGCTCCCCATCGAGATCCCCGAGGGCACCTTCGCCGTGGCCTACGGCGTGAACCACGCCCGCTCGGGCAAGGCCACCTACGCGAACGTCGCCGTGAACGCCGAGACCAACCACCTGGGCCTCGACGTCGTCGAGGACGACGCCATGGTCGGCTCCGCCCGCACCTACCTCCCGGATGCGCCCCACGTCGACGACCTGTACGCCGTCGTCGTCGCCCGCAACTGCGACCCGTTCCCCGACCAGCCCTGCATGCTGCTCGCCCCCGGCTGCCCCGGCCTGCCGCCCGGCACCCCCGCCAAGATCGACTTCCGCGCCTACCTCGAGCCCACCACCGGCTCTGGCCCGCTCGCCACCGAGCTCCTGCCCGACCGCGGGCTGTTCTTCGGGCAGCCGCAGTGACCCGCGCCCTCGCCTTCGCAGCGGGCGCCCTGGCGCTGCACGTCGCGCTGAGCCTCCTGTTCGTGGCCACCATCTGCCGCGACCACGACGTCCGCCGCATGGACGCCCGCTGGCTCCTGGGCCCCCGCCCGGCGCAGGTCATGGTCGCGGGCGACAGCCACCCGCGCCTCGCCGTCGAGGCCCCCGTCCTCGGCGCCGCCATCAACGTGGCCGTCCCCGGCGAGCACTACGAGAAGACCACCTTCCGCGTCCCCTGGCTCCTCGACCACGGCACCCGCCCCGTCGAGACCGTCCTGCTGCCCTTCGACGCCGCGTCGTTCGCCGCGTTCAAGGACGACGTCTTCGAGCCCGAGGCCGTCTGGGGCCGCTACGTCGACTGGGCCGAGCTCGGCGCCCGCAAGCACCGCCGGTGGGACTTCGCGCAGCGCGCGCTCAAGGCCTCGCTCGCCCCCTACGTCGGCGAGTGGCCCACCGTCCTGCAGTACCTCACGGCCAGCCGGCACTTCCGCGACCCCGGCGAGGCCCAGGGCGTCGCCAACCTCGTGCACATCGAGGGCGGCGTGGAGGTCGCGCGGCGGCACTTCCAGGGCGCCGACCCCTGGAACGACGACATGGTCTGGGCCTTCCGCCGCCTCCTCGACGACCTGCGCGGCCGCGGCATCCGCGTGGTGCTGGTGCGCTACCCCGTCAGCCGGGCCTACTTCTTCGAGGCCCAGCGCCTCGGCGTCGACGTCGCCAAGCGCGACGCCCTGCTCGCCGAGGTCGGCGCCCCCGGTGTCGTCGACCACCTCGACTTCGAGCGCGCCCTGTTCCGCACGCCCGACCTGTTCGCCGACGGCGACCACCTCAACCCCGCGGGCAAGCGCCAGTTCAGCCGGATCCTGGCCGAGCGCCTGCGCGCGCTGGGCGTGCTCCACCCGTGACATCGCCGCGACATCGGCCCCGTCGCCGCGCTCGCATACCGGACCTGCGTGCCCCACGACGGAGATCCGATGCGCGCCCTGCCCCTGCTGATGCTGCTCGTGTCCGGCTGCGAGCTCCTCGACGACCTCGACCCGAAGGACACCGCCGCCGCCGACACCGCGGCCACGACCGACACGCTCACGACCCCCACCGCCGCGTTCCCGGCCGGCTTCCGCGCGCTGGTGGACGGCGTCGTGTTCGTCCCGCCGACCTGCGACCCCGGCGCCGCCGAGGCCTGCAACGCCCGCGACGACGACTGCGACGGCCAGATCGACGAAGGCTGCGGGGTGCCCACCGGCGACGGCGTCCAGGTCGTGCTCGCCCAGGTGGACGCCGCGGACTTCGCCCTCAGCGTGGAGAGCCCGGTGGCGGGCCACCGGCTCAACGTCACCGCCGACGCCGACGTGGACTACGGCGGCACGTTCGTCCGCGTCCGCAGCGAGCGCTGCACCTTCGCGGCGCCCGAGGACGACGTGCAGGGCGCGCTGTGGGAGGCCCCGGCCCCCGGCAGCTACCGGGTCGACCTCTCCGCGCCGAGCGGCTGCGACGCCTTCGAGGGCGACATCGACGCGGTCGTGGAGGTGGGGGTGGCGATCGACGGCGCGTTCGTCGGGTCCTTCCGGATCCCGCACCACCAGGATGCGTTCGGCAGCACGGTCGTCGCGCAGGCGCTCGCCTTCGACGTACCCTAGAGACTCGACCAACCATCCGTGGACGTGGGTCACCTCGCAGCAAGCTTCGCCGAATGCACCGCCTCGATCGGGGGTCCGGCTTCGCCGCACCCCCGGTCGGGCAGGCATTCGGCTTGCTTGCTCGCTCAATACGCCGGAGAACGCGCTGGCGCGCGTCCTCCGACTCCTGCGAGACGCGCCCAGGCATCCGCTGGCGCGGATGCCTGGTCGCGTCTCTAGCCCCCGCAGCGGGCAGCCGGTTACTCCGTCGCCCGATGACGCCCACCCCACGCGCCGCCACCGCCGCGGCCATGTTCCTGATCTCGTTCAGCCTCGTGCTCTACGAGCTCCTCCTCACGCGGCTGTTCGCCGTGGTGCTGTTCGCCTCGTTCGCCCACCTGGCGCTCGGGCTCGCGCTGCTCGGCATCTCGGTCGGCGCGCTGCTGCAGCACCTGTGGCCCCGCCTGCTGCCCGACGAGGGCCTGGAGGACCGCCTCGGCTGGCTGTCGCTCGGCGTCGCGGCCGCCACGCTGTTCTCGGTGATGTTCACCATCGTCGCGCCGGTCACCGTCCAGTGGGAGGACGCCCCCACGGGCTTCGGCGAGCGGTCGATGCTCACCTGGGACCTCATCGACCCCTACTGGTTCGCCGCGCTGCTGCCCGTGCTGGCCATCCCGTTCGCGCTGTCGGGCCTGGCGTTCGCCGGGGCGTTCCAGCGCCGCAAGGAGCACATCGGCCTGCTCTACGGCGCCGACCTGCTCGGCGGCGCCGCCGCTGCCGTGACCTTCGTCCCGCTGCTCTACGTGGTGCCGGGCCCCGACGCGAGCTTCCTCGTCTGCGCCGCCTGCGCCGCCTCCGCCACCGCGCTGTGGGCCTCGCTGCGGCTGCGCGGGCCGGCCGTGGCCGCGGCGCTCGCCGGCGTGCTGGCGCTCGGCTTCCTCGCCGCCTCGACCACCACGCAGAACGGCATCCTGCGCATCCGCTACGCCGCCGGCTACTCCGAGGACAACGTCACCTACACGCGGTGGACGCCGCTGACCCGCCTCGCCGTCCACGAGGACGCGCGCGGGCACTTCATGCTGCTCGACAACACGTCGGCGTCCGAGATCGTGCGCAGCGACGCGCGCCGCAAGGAGCTCCAGCAGGAGCCGAACCGCGCGCTCGTCTACCAGATCACGACGCCGCCGGCGAAGGTCGCCATCCTGGCGGCGTCGGCGGGGCCCGAGATCGCCGTGGCCCAGTCCTACGGCTTCACCGGCATCGACGCCGTCGACATCGCGCCCGAGATCGGCGACGTCGTCGCCGAGCGCTACGCCGACAACCCCGTCAACCCCTACGTCGTCGGCGACACCCACCGGGTCCTGCTCGACGGCCGCGCCGCCATCCTGCACGCCGACCACGACTACGACATCATCCAGATGGTCCACGCGAACCTGCACTCCTCGGCGGGGCAGCTCGCGAACGCGTGGAGCCCGGCCCTGCTCGAGACGCGCGAGGCCTTCGCGCTGTACCTGTCGAAGCTCACCCCCGACGGCACGCTGTCGTTCGGCCGCGGCAGCAAGACGAAGGCGCTGGTGCGCAGCCTGTTCGCCGCGATGGACCAGCTCGGGCTGCCCGACCCCGAGCGCAACGTCGTCGTGGTGACGGGGCCGGCGACCGTGATGCTCGCGAAGCGGCGCGCCTGGACCGCCGACGAGCTGCAGCAGATCCGCGCCGTCCTCGCCGGCGAGCCCGGCCAGAAGGTGTGGTACGACCCGCTGCACCCCGACCCGAAGGTCCTGGCCGAGCTGAAGCGCGCGTCGCTCATCACCGACGACCGGCCCTACATGGAGTCGCCGCGGCAGGCCTGGCGGGCGCTGGGCGAGGCGTTCGCGCACTTCGTCGGCACGGGCAAGCGGGAGGTCGAGGCGGTGACGGTGCTCTACCACGCGCTGGTGCTGCAGAGCCTGTTCGTCGTCGCCGTCGGCGCGCTGTGCCTGCTGCTGCCCGCGCTCCGGCGCACCCCCACCGGCCTCGACGCCATCCGCGGCGCCGGCGTCGGCCTGGCCTACGTCAGCTGCCTCGGCTACGGCTACCTGTCGGTCGAGACCGTGCTCCTGCACGACCTCGTCCTGTTCGTGGGCCACCCCGTCTACGCGATCACGGTGGTCATCCTGGCGATGCTGTCGGCGAGCGGCGTGGGCTCGCTGTGGGTGGGCTTCGCCATGCCCGGCGACCGCGACGCGCTGACCCGGCGGCTGCGCCTGGCGCTCGCCACCGCCATTGCTGGTGCTCGGGGCCTCGTCGCCTTCGCGGCGCCGCCGCTGCTGGCACGCGACGGCCGCCGGGTGGCCCATCGGCGTGCGCTGCCTGCTCGTGGTGGTGCTGCTGGCGCCGCTCGGGCTCGCCATGGGGATGCCGTTCCCGCTGGCGATGCGGATCCTGCGCCCCGAGGCCGCGGGGCTCGTCCCCTGGGCCTGGGCGCTGAACGGGTGGACGAGCGTGGTGGCGTCCATCGGCACCGTCGTGCTGTCCCGCCTCGTCGGCTACGACGCCGCCTTCGTGGCGGCGCTCGCGGCCTACGCGCTGGCGGTGCTCCTCGCCGGGCGCCTGGCGGCGATCGGCGCCCCCGCTACCGGCGCGGCGCCGGCAGCTTGATCGGCGAGGGCGCGCGCCAGGCCCGCAGCGCGCGCGCCACCTCGTCCGGCGAGGGGGTGGGCGGGCCCGCGAGCCGCGCGCCGGTGTCGGCCGCCGTGTCGGTGGTGGTGGTCGTGCCGTCCACGCGCGTCCCGACGAACACGCGGTTCCGCACGTACTGCGGCGGGTCGCCGATGAACGTCAGGTCGTACGCGACCCCGTCGATCATCACGAACCACAGGTCGGTCGACGCCGGGACGAGGTCCGGGTCGACGCCGTAGCCGTACTGGTCGAGGACGGGCATCGAGATCTGCAGCCCGTTCGCCCCACCGGCCGTGACGATGATGTCGCCCACGTTGTGCTCGTCGAGGTAGGTGCCGACGTGGTCGCCGATCTGCGCGGGATCGAAGGGCTCGCCCGTGTAGGGCGACACCGCGGGGAACGGGTCCACCACGGCGCGGAGGACGGCCTCGGTCGTGTCCGACCAGTCGTCGCCGTAGCCCGTGGAGAGGAGCGAGAGCACGACGTCCTGGTCGGGCAGCATCACCAGCACCGACGTGAACGACAGCGTGTTGCCGCCGTGCTCGATCACGTGCAGCGGGTGGAACCCGTCCGACAGCGGGTACAGGTCCCAGATCATCTCGCCGTAGCCGTAGCTGTAGTGGTCGCCGTAGTACCCGGTGGAGACCTGCGGCGTGATCATCTGCTCGCGCAGCGCGTCGGGGAGGACGGCGGGGTTGCCGTGGAGCACGAACGCGCCCCAGCGCGCCATGTCGGAGGGCGTCGACCAGACGAAGCCGGCGGGGCGGTCCGACGCGGGGTCGGGCACGTCGGCCATCGCGACCGGGCCGACGTTGTAGGTCGTGACGTCGACGCCGACGGACTCGGCGTACCGCCCGACCCCCAGGACCTCCGCCTTGCGCGCGTAGGTCGAGGTCATGCCGAGCGGCGCGAAGACGTCCTGCTCGACGATGTCGGGCCAGTAGCGGCCGCCCGGATCGTGGACCTCGGCGACGAGGCCGGCGAGGCTGAAGTTCGGGTTCGCGTAGTTCCAGAACGCGCCCGGCGGGCTCATCGCCCACAGGTTCGGCCCGTAGACGTCGTAGTAGAAGTCGGCGAGGTCGCTGTCGATGGGCGGGTTGCTGGCGACGATCAGGTCGTACAGCCCGCCCTGGTGCGACAGGAGCAGGTGCGGCGTGGCCTGGGCGGTCCAGTCCGGGCTCAGCGCGAGCGAGAACTGCGGGAGCAGGGCGCTCATGGGGTCGTCGAGCGAGAACAGACCGGCGTCGACCTCGCGCAGGACGGTGGCGGCGGTCATCTGCTTGGTGGTGGAGCCGATCTGCAGGATGTGATCGGGGGTCATCGGGACGTTCTGGCCCGGGACGGCGGTGCCGAAGCCCTCGACCCAGGTGAACTGCCCCTGCTCGAGCACCGCGATCGACGCGCCGGCGGCGAGGTTGTCGCCGAGCTCGGCCTCGAGCGTCGCGACGACGGCGTCGAAGCGGGCGTCGCGGACGACGGGGGTGGGGGTGAAGGTCGTGGTGGTGTCGGTGTCGGTGTCGGTGTCCGCGTCGGTGTCGGTGTCCGCGTCGGCGTCGGTGTCGGTGTCGGTGTCGGAGACGGTCAGACCGGTGTCGGTCGTGGTCGTCTTGTCGCCGTTGCAGGCGAACAGGGCCACCGCCAGGGTGGCGGCGCGAGGGAACCTGGTCACGTTGTCCTCCGGTGGTGCGGGGTTCGACACCGGACGGGGCATTATTGCGCGAGCAAAGCCGATGGGGCTTCCCCGATTCCTGCTCCGTTCAGGAGGTTGCTCCTACGTGCCCAGGAATCGGGAAGCCATTTGTGCTGACGGGCGAAAGGGGACTATTGGCGGGCAGGCGTTGAGCAGATCTGGCGACGATGCCGGCTGGCTGCGCCTGACCGACAGGGTCCCCCGCCCGGCGGCACCGTAGTCATTCGGCGCGCACGCGCCAGTAGAATTGCGAGGCGGAACGCTCCGTCATCGGCCGGGGCGGTCCACGAGGTCGATCAGCGCGCCCACGCGCACGCCGGCCTCGATGGGGTGCCGGAGCGTGCGGTCGCGCCGGACCTCGTACCGGTTCCGCCGGCCCTCCTTGTGGACCTCGAGGTAGCCCGCCTCGGCGAGCTCGTGGACGATCCGCTGGATCGCCCGCTCCGTCACGCCGATCCGCTCCGCCAGGTCGCGCATCCGCAGCGCCGGGTCGTTCCCGAGCAGGATGACCACGTGGGCGTGGTTCGACAGGAACGTCCAGGTCGCGCCGTCGGCCATCGGCCCTCCGCTCCCGTTCACACGACTGTCATTTCGCGTCAATGGGGTCGCCCGTCGCGGGTCCGCCCATCCGTCGCACATTACGCGATAACAAACACGCGATACAAATTTCGCGTATTCATCATCGCATGGAGCGTGCATGGCCGAGCCCGCGCCACTCCCCGGCCCCGATCCCGTCCCCGCCCTGTCCGAGACCCTCCAGCGCCTGCTCGCCGCCACCGAGCTGCCCGCCGCCGCCGAGGCGATCGAGCAGGCCGTCCGCGCGGCGCCCCGCGACGGCGGCCTGCGCGCGCTGCAGACCGCCGCCGCAGACCTCGGCCTCCAGGTGCGCTGGCTCGTCGCCCGCCCCGGCGAGGCGCTGCCGCTGGCCCGCCCCGACCTGCCGCTCGCCGTCCGCGGCGACGACGGCGCGTGGTGGGTCGTCGACGGCGCCGCCTGCTGGTTCCGCGCCGCGCCCGCCGCCGATCCGCGCGGCCGGCGCTGGCGCACTGGCGCCCGCCTCGCCGAGGCCCTCGGCGGCGACGCTGCCCGCGCCTGGGCCCTCGCCGAGCCCGTGCTCCCCGCCGCCGCGCTGGGCGGCGCGCGCTCGCCGGTCCGCCGCCTGCGCACGCTCCTGTGGGCCGAGCGGCGCGACCTCGGCGCCGTCGTGGTCTACGGCGCCGTGGCCGGGCTGATGTCGCTCGCCACGCCGCTCGCCGTGCAGGTCCTGATCAACTGGCTCGCCTTCGGCGCGCTGCTGCAGCCCGTCGTGGTGCTCGGGGCCGTCCTGCTCGGCTGCCTCGCCCTCGCGGCCGCGCTCCGCATCCTGCAGCGCCTGGCGGTGGAGGCGCTGGAGCGCCGGCTGTTCGTCCGGACCGTGGCCGACCTCTCCACCCGCCTGAGCCGGGTCCAGCGCAGCGCCCTGGACGACGCCTCCGGCCCCGAGCTCGCCAACCGCTTCTTCGACGTGCTGACCCTGCAGAAGGCGGCCGGCACGCTGCTCCTCGACGGGACCACCGCCGTCCTGCAGGTGCTGGTGGCCGTCGCGCTGCTGGCGGCGTACCACCCCGCGCTGCTCGCCTTCGACGTCCTGCTCGTCGGCGGGATGGCGCTCGCCCTGGCCGTCGGGCGCGGCGCGGCGCGCACCGCCGTCGGCGAGTCGGCCGCCAAGTACGACGTCGCCGCGTGGATCGAGGAGATCTCCCGCCACCCCGGCGCCCTGCGCCTCGACGGCGGGCAGCTGGCGACAGCGCGCGCGGACGTCCTCGCGCGGACCTGGCTCCTCCGCCGCCGCGACCACTTCCGCGTCTTCCTGCGGCAGCTCGTGGCCGCCCACGCGCTCGTCGTCGCGGCGAACGTGGCCCTGCTCGTGGCCTGCGGGGCGCTGGTCCTGCGCGGCCAGCTCACCGTGGGGCAGCTGGTGGCGGCCGAGTTCATCGTCAACGCCGCGCTGGTGGGCTTCGCGAAGTTCGCCGACAAGCTCGACACCGTGTACGACCTGCTCGCCGGCGTGGACAAGCTCGGGCACCTGGTGGACCTGCCGGTCGAGCCGCCGACGGGGCGGGCCGGCGCGGGCGCCGGGCCGGCCGAGCTGGCGCTCCAGGGCGTCCCCTCGCTCGGCGACCGGGTCCTCGCCCCCGGCAGCCGCACGACCGTGCTCGGACCGCCCGGCGCCGGCAAGTCGCGGCTCGCGGAGGTGCTCGTGGGGCTGCGGGCGCCGGGCGCCGGCACGGTCCGCCGCGACGGCGTGGACCTGCGCCAGCTCCGTCCCGACGCGCGCTACCAGGGGGTCGTCCTCGTCCGCACCCGCGACGTGCTCCGCGGCACGGTCCGCGACAACGTCGGGCTGGGGCGCACCGGCGTGACCCCCGAGGCGGCCTGGGCAGCGCTCGACGCCGTCGGGCTGCGCGAGCAGGTCGAGGCCCTGCCCGGCGGGCTCGACGCGCCGGTGGACCCCGGAGGCGGCCCCCTGACCGAGCTTGAGCGCCGGGCGCTGCTCGTGGCCCGCGCCGTCAGCGTCTCCGCTGATCGTGGTGGACGTGCTCGACGGGCTGCCCGACCCCGCCCTCGCGCGCTTGCGCCGGGCGCTGACCGAGACCTGGACCCTGGTGGTGCTCACCGCCGATCCCGCGCCGTCGATCCCGCCCGCCACCGTCCACCTCGGAGCCCTCCCGATGCACCCTGTCTCGTCCGCTGACGTGCAGCTCGCCCGGCCTGCGGCCTGCTGGCACCGGGCGCGCACGCCGCCGGCTCGTCGCGCCGCCCGCGCCCGTCCGCGGCATCGCGGTGGCGCTGATCGTGGCGCTGCCGCTGCTGGGAGCTGCTGCTCCTCGGCGTGCCTGGCAGCAGGCGAGCCTCGGCAGCGGCCGCGTGGTGGCGCTCGCGCCCGAGGAGCGCGAGCAGCTCGTGGAGGCGCCGTCTCCGGCCGGATCGCCGACTGGCACGTCCGGGAGGGCCAGCGCGTCGCGCCCGGCGACCCCCTCGTCGCCCTGCGCGACAACGACGACGCCCGGCTCGAGGCGGCTGGAGCACTCGCTGGAGATCGGCCGCAGCCGAGTGGACGCCGCGCGGAGCGAGCTCGCCGCGGTCGAGGCCGGCCGCGACGCGGCCAGGCGTCCCGGGACCGGATGACGGCCGCGGCGGCGGCGAGAGCTGGCGGCGCTGCAGCGCGAGCAGGTCGGCGTCGCGGCGACGCTGGAAGGTGGAGCGGCGCCGGGCCAGGCCTGGTCGCGCTCGCCGCCGAGGGCATCGCCGCCCAGCGCGACGCCGAGCTCGCCGGCCTGGGGCGCGATCGCGCCGAGGCCGAGCTCCTCGCGCTCGATCGCCAGATCGAGGCCGCGCGCCAGCACCTCGGCAAGGTCCGCGCCGACGGCGACGCCTCCGGTGGCCTCCGCGCAAGCCGCGGTGGACGGCGCCCGCGCCAAGGTCGCCCGGCAGGAGCAGCACCAGCTCGACGCCGACGGGCAGGTCCAGCGCCAGGCCGCGCAGCTGGTCCGCGCCCCGCGCGCCGGGGTGGTGCTCCGGCTGCACGGCGGGCCCGGTGGCGGGCAGGTCAGCGCCGGCGACCCGCTGCTCACGCTGGTGCCGGAGGCCTCCGCCCGCGCCGTGGAGCTGTGGATCGACGGCGGCGGCCTGCCGCTGCTCGACGAGGGCCAGCAGGTGCGGCTCCTGTTCGAGGGCTGGCCCGCGCTGCAGGTGGTGGGCTTCCCCCGGCGCAGGCCGGCACCTACGCGGGCCGCATCGCGCTCGTCGACGCCGCCGACGACGGCAAGGGCCGGTTCCGCGCGCTGGTGGTGCCCGATCGAGGCGCCCGCGTGGCCGCCGGCGGCACGCCTGCGCCAGGGGTCGGGCGAAGGGCTGGGTGCTGCTCGGCCAGGTGCGCCTCGGCTACGAGCTGTGGCGGCGCCTGCGCTTCCCGCCGCTGCCGCCGGTGGTCGACGGGGACCGGCCGGCCTGGCCCTCGGCGAAGAAGCCGCGCACGGAGCTGAAGTGATGTGGCTCGCCTGGCTGACGGCCGCGCTCGGCGCCCCGCTGGCCCCTCGACGACGTGCTCGCGCGGGTGGACGCGGATCCGCAGTTGCCGCCGCCGAGGCCGCGCTGGCGGGCGCCGAAGCCGACCTGACGGGGGCGCGCGGCGCCCTCGACCCGACGCTGTCGGCGCGCGGCGGCGCCTACGGCGGCAAGGATCCGCGCCACAAAGCGCAGGTCGCGCTGACCGCGCCGACGATCGCGGGCCCGACCGTGTCGCTCGGCCTGGCAGCTCGGCCAGGGCAACTTCCCGCCGTACGCCGGCGGCGACCGCCCTGCCGGGCCCGGCGGCGAGCTGTGGGTCGAGGCCGAGGCGCCCTGCTCGACGGCCTCCTGCGCTCCGACCGCCAGCTCGCCCTGCGCGAGGCCGACGCCGACCGCGCGATCGCGGCGTCCTCCCGCGACCGGGTGCGCATCGAGGCCCGCCGCCGCGCGGCCGAGGCGTACTGGAAGTGGGCAGCGGCCGGCGCGCAGCTCGCCGTCGACGAGGCGCTGCTCGCCCAGGCCGAGGCGCGCGACGCCGCGCTGGCCCGCGCCGTCGAGGAGGGCACGCGGCCGCAGCTCGACCGCCTCGACGAAAGCCAGCGGGTGGTGCTCCAGCGCCGCGACGCCGTGGTGCGCGCGCGGCTCGCGCTCGAGAGCGCCGCCCTGGCGCTGTCGCTGTGGCACCGGGACGCGACCGGACGCCCGACCGTCCCCGACTCGGCGCAGCTCCCGCCGCTCGACACCTCCGCCGCGGTGCCCGACGCCCCGGCGGGCGCGGCGGCGGCGCGCCCCGACGTCGCGGCGGCCCGCGCGGCGCTGGGGGGCGCGCAGGCCGGCCGGGCCCGCGCTGCGAACGGGCTGCTGCCGGACCTGTCGGTGGAGGCGCGCGCCATGCGCCCGTCGACCCCGACGGCAAGCCGGAGGTCTACGTCGGCGGCGCGCTGACCTACGCTCCTGGGCCGGGAGGCGCGCGGCGCCTGGCGCAGCGCGGCGGCGGCGGTGGCGGAGCGGGAGGCGACCGCGCGGGGCGTCCTCGACGCCGCCGAGGCCGAGGTCGAGCGGGCGCGGCGGGCCGTGCTCGCTGCGGGCGAGCGGGTGGCGTGGGCGGAGCAGGCCCGGGAGACCTCCGAGGCGGTCGTGGCGCTGGAGCGCCGGCGGTTCGAGGTGGGCGGCGGCGACCTGTTCGCGCTGCTCGCGCGCGAGGCGAACCTGGCGGCGGCGCAGCGCAGCGCCGTCGACGCCGCGACCGAGCTGCGCCTGGCGGAGGCGAGCTGGCGCGCAGCGGTCGCGGCGCGCTGACCCTACTGGAACGGCGTGCGCGCGCTCGTGCCCGCGACGCCGCGGTTCGCCAGCGCGTCGGCCCGCTCGTTGCCCTCGACGCCGACGTGCCCCGCGACCCAGTGCAGCGTGAGCCCCGGCCGGCGGCGCACGGCCGCGCGCAGCTTCGCGATGAGCTCGGCGTTGGCCTTCGCCTTCCACCCGAGCGTCAGCACGCCGTTCGCGTAGCTCGAGTCGGTGAACAGCGCGACGGGGGCCTCGGGCGGCACCCCGCCCTCGTCGAGCAGCTCCAGCGCCACCGCGATGGCGGTGAGCTCGGCGATGTTGTTGGTCGCGCGGCCGAGCGCCACGCTCGCCTCGGCGCTGCGGCCGTCGGGCAGCTGCACCACCACGCCGGAGCCGGCGGGGCCGGGGTTCCCGCGGCACGAGCCGTCGGTGAAGGCCACCACCGTCTCCGGGGGCAGCGCGGCCAGCCGCGATCGGGCGTCGGCCGCGGCGGCGGAGGCCTGCGCGGCCGTGCGCGTGCCCGCCTTGCCGAAGCCCGAGCCCTTGCTCGCGGGCTTCTTCGCCGGAGCCGCATCCGCGTCGACCCCGGCCGGCAGGTCGCGCACCGGCCCGTCGAGCAGCTGCACGCGGGACGCGGCAGCCCGGTAGAGCTTGGCGCCCTCGGCGTCGCTGTAGCGGATGGCCACGCGCCCGCCCCTCGCGGCGAGCGCGCCGCCCGCGTCGACCTCCGCGTGCACCCGCTGATCCTTGAACGAAGCGACCCGCCAGCCCATCCGCACTCCCGCGCCAACATACCCCTCGCCGAGCGCCTCGGCGCCCGCAACGGATCGGGGCGCCGGGGCGCGGGAGGTCGTCAGCCCGGCCGAGGTATGTTCTGATGCACCATGCTCATCGTCTCCGCCCTGTCCGCCTGCATCGGCTCGTCGACCCCCACCGTGCCCGAGCCCTCCTCCGAGCCCGACGAGGTCGGGCCGTCGCTGACCTGCCCCGACGGGACCAGCCAGGAGACCAGCGTCTCCGAGGGCGGCACCGAGGTCTGGTGCGACAAGGGCGGGATCATGCACGGGCCCTACCTCCGGCTGTACCCGAACGGGCAGCGCGCCGCGAAGGGCGCCTACGACAACAACCTCGCCGACAGCGACTGGATCTGGTGGCACGAGAACGGCGCCGAGGCGTCGAAGGGCAAGTACGTCCGCGGCAAGCAGACCGGGCAGTGGACCTGGTGGCACGACAACGGCGTGAAGGCCGAGGACGGCGACTTCCTCCAGGGCCGCAAGGCCGGCCAGTGGGTCTCGTACTACGAGTCCGGCGCGAAGAAGGAGGAGGGGATGTACCACAACTCCATCAAGGACGGGTTGTGGACGTTCTACGAAGACAACGCCGAGAACTCCGTGTTGCGGACGGAGCTGTGGGAGCAGGGCTCGCTGGCGGAGGAGCACCTGCTGAAGAAGGACGAGGGCAAGGACGGCAAGAAGAGGTAGGTCACGCCGCTCGCGCGTCGACCACCTCGAGCTGCAGCCGCCGCTCCCCCTGCCACACGTTCTGCCCGAGCGAGGCCAGCAGGTCGACGGGCCCGGCCTGCACGGCCTCCGCCAGGGGGCTCGCGTCCCACCAGACCGCCTCGACCGCCCGCCCGCCGCCCGCGCCGGCGATCAGGAACTTGAGCAGCGAGCCGCGCGCCCCCTTGATCTGCACGCCGAACGGGCGCACGCCGGGCACCAGGAGGGTGGGCGCCGGGTTGCCCATGCCGAACGGCCCCAGCCGCTGCAGCTCGCCGTGCAGCGCGTGGTCGATGCGCGCCACGTCGACCACGGCGTCGGCCTGGTGGATGGGCACGAGCTCGCCCGTGTCGACGTTTGCCAGCACGTAGGCCCCGAGCCGGGTGCGCAGCGCGTCGAGGTCGGCGGCGCGCACGGTGAAGCCCGCCGCAGCGGGGTGGCCGCCGAACTTGAGCAGCAGGTCGGCGACCGACTCGAGCGCCTTGACGGCGTGGACCGCGGGCACGCTGCGGACGCTGCCCACCGCCAGCTCGCCCTGCACCGACACGATCGCCACGGGCCGGTTCACCGTCTCCTTGATGCGCGAGGCCGCGATGCCCACCACGCCGCGGTGCCAGCCGGCCTCCTCGTCGCCCGCGAGCACCACGAACGGGTCGGGCTGGTCGCCGAGCCGCTCCAGCGCCTCCTCGACCACGCGCTTCTGCAGGTCGCGCCGCTCGGTGTTCAGCCCGTCGATCCGGCCCGCCAGCTCGCGCGCCAGATCGGGATCGCGGGTGCTGAGCAACTCCACCACGAGCCCCGCATCGGCCACCCGCCCCGCGGCGTTGATGCGCGGCCCGAGCCGGTAGCCCACCACGCCCTCGTCGATCAGGCCGCCGTTGAGCCGGCAGACCTCGATGAGCGCGCGCAGCCCGGGCGAGTGGTGCCCCTCGTTGAGCTGCCGCAGCCCGAGCGCCACGATCGCGCGGTTCTCGAGCGTGCGCAGCGACACCATGTCGGCCACGGTGCCGATCGCCGCGAGCTTCATCATCGAGGCCACGATCTTGTCGGACTTCGGGTGCGACCGCAGCAGCGCCTGCGCCACCTTCAGGCTCACCCCGCAGGCCGCCAGCGCGCGGTTCGGGTACGGGTCGCCGGCCTGCGGCGGGCACAGCACCGTGGCCTGCTCCGGGACCGAGGCCCCGGCCGGCAGGTGGTGGTCGCACACCAGCACGTCGACCCCGCGGCTGCGCGCCTCGTCGACCGCGGCGTGGTCGCGCACGCCGATGTCGGCCGTGACGATGAGCCCCACGCCGTCTTCGGCGGCGCGCACCGCCGCGCGGGTGGAGAAGCCGTAGCCCTCGTCGAACCGGCTCGGGATGTGCCAGCTCACGTCGACGTTGGGGTCGACCGAGCGCAGCGCGGCCTGGAGGATGAGCGACGAGGTCGTGCCGTCGACGTCGTAGTCCGTGACGACCCGGATCTTCTCCTTGCGGCGCACCGCCGACTGGAGCCGGTCGAGCGCGGCCTCCATGTTCCGCATCGCCAGCGGGTCGTGGAGGTGGTCGAGGGAGGGCTGGAGCCAGCGCTCGGGGTGGGCTCGTCTCCGTCGAACCGGAGGGCCAGGACGCGCGCCGCGGCGTCGGACAGGCCCGTGGCCGCCGACAGCGACGCCACCCGCCCCGACGGCACGTCGCTCACCTCCCACCGGGCCCCGGTCATCGACCGGCGTTGCTCCATCCCTCCTCCGCGGCGCGCACGCCTGCCACCTCGTACCGCGGTGGCGAGGTCGGTGGCGGACAGATTCTGTCCGGGCTTTCGGCGCGAGGAGCAGTTACCGTCGCTGGTTGCGCTCGAGCTTCTGCGCCAGGGTGCGCCGCTGCACGTTCAGCAGCCGCGCCGCGAGGCCCACGTCGCCGACCGACCGCGCCATCGCCTCCTCGATGAGGCCCTGCTCGAACCGCTCCACCCGCCGCGCGAACGACAGCGGCCGCCCCCGCTCGTCGCGATCGGCGGGCAGCGGCAGCGCGGGCTCGCCGGGGCGCAGATCGTAGCCCCGCATCTTGTAGACGAGCGTGCGCCGCGGCATCGACAGCAGCTCGGCCGCCTGCGTCTGGTTGCCGTCGGCGTCGGCCAGGGCCGAGCGGATCAGCTCGATCTCGTAGGCTCGCACCCGCTCCTTGAGGTCGAGCGACCCCGGCGAGCGCCGTTGCGCGCCGATCGCCTCCTCGGTCAGGTCGGAGCGCGTCGCCAGGGCGCCGCTCGGCGTGGGCATGGTCACGTCGGTGGGCAGCCGCGACAGGTCGACCGAGGCGACGAGCCGCCGCGGCAGGTCGTCGGTGGTGATGGTGTCGCCCTGGGCGATGACCACGGCCCGGTCGACCACGTTGCGCAGCTCCCGGACGTTGCCCGGCCAGTGGTACCGCTCGAGGAACAGCAGGGCGTCGGGCGCGATCCCCCGCACGGCCCGGCCGTTCGTCTGGTTCGACTCCTGCACGAACTTCGCCGTCATGTGCCGGATCTCGCTCGGCCGCTCCCGCAGCGGCGGCACCATCAGCGTGATCCCGTTGAGCCGGTACAGCAGGTCCCAGCGGAACGAGCCGTCGTCGCACATCGCCTCGAGGTTGCGGTGCGTCGCCGCCACCACCCGCACGTCGACGGCGATCTCCTGGTGCGCGCCCACCCGCTGGATGCGGCGCGCCTCGAGGACCCGCAGCAGCGCGACCTGCGCCTGCAGCGACAGCTCGCCGACCTCGTCGAGGAACACCGTCCCGTGGTCGGCCTCCTCGAACACCCCGACTCGACGCTGATCGGCGCCCGTGAACGCGCCCCGCTCGTGGCCGAACAGCACGCTCTCGAGCAGGCTCTCGGGGATCGCCCCGCAGTTGATGACGCGCATCGGCCCGCCGGCGCGGTCGCTGCGCTCGTGGATCGCCCGGGCGATGAGCTCCTTGCCCGTGCCCGTCTCGCCGATGATCAGCACCGAGATCGCCGACGCCGCCACGCGATCGACCGTCCGGTACAGCGACAGCATCGACGGATCGCGGATGACGGGGCCCTCGCCCTCCAGCACCGGCAGCGCGCCCGCCTGCGCGGGGTCGGCGTACACCTCCACCGGCGAGGTGGGCGTGGCGGCCATCACGGCCGAGCGCGCGGCCTCGGTGAGCTGCGCGCCGCTGCTCCCGCCCTCCGGGTACGTCGCCACGCCGACCACCACGGCGATCACGTCGACCAGGCCCGTCACCAGCTGCTGCGCGAACGCGGCCGCCTGCAGGCCGTCCATCTCGGGCAGCAGCACCTCCACGCAGTCCGGGCCGTACAGCGCCGCCCGGTCGACGAGGCGCAGCCGCTCGGCGACGGCGGGCACCCAGGAGCCGAGGCGCGGCCCGCCCGGATCGCGCGCCCGGATCATGACCACCGCCAGCGGACGCTCGAAGGTGCGCGCCCGGTCGAGCTCGCCGTCGACGAACGCGACGAAGCGCTCGTGGCCCTCGAGCCCGAGCGGGCGCAGCCAGGCCTCGTCGACCCCGTGCAGCGCCACGGTGACGGAGCCGAGCGTCACCTCGTCGCCCATCGCCACGGGGGTGCGCGCCGTGATGCGCGCGCCGTTCACGAAGGTCCCGTTGGTCGACCGGAGGTCCTCGACCCACACCTCGCCCTCGACGCTCTCGAACTGCGCGTGGCGGCGGGACAGCCGGCGGCTGCGCGGGCGGATGTCGGAGGGCTCGGTGCGCCCGATCACCACCGGGCTGCGATCGAGCAGCGGCACCACCTCGAGGCCGTCGCGGTGGTAGACCACGAGCGCGAGGCGCGGGGACTCCGCCCCGTCGCCCTCCAGGGTGACGCCCTCGCCGATGGAGCCCGGATCCGTCATCGGTGCGCGGGTAGTATAAGGGACGCCCGATGGACGTGCTGTCCACGACCCACC
This sequence comes from Myxococcota bacterium, assembly GCA_041389545.1. Lineage (GTDB taxonomy): Bacteria > Myxococcota_A > UBA796 > UBA796 > JACKER01. The sequence continues at coordinate 100,870 of JAWKRQ010000013.1, forward strand.
GCACCGATCCGCCGCCCGGAGCCCTCCAGGGCCTGGGCTCCGTGCTGGGCGGGATCGGCACCGAGTTGGCGGATCCGCAATGGTGGCGGGATCCGCTCTCGGCGCTGGCCGCCCTGGAGCGCGCGCACGAGCGGCGCCCCACCGACCGGCGCCTGGCCGCCGCCGTCGCCTGGGCGCTCGACCGGATCGCGCTGCAGGCCGACGCCCCCGACGGGCTCGCGGAGGCGCGCCCGATCCGCTGGGACGCCCACAGCGCCGTGTGGTGCGGGGCCGACCCGAGCGGCCGCCGCTGCATGGTCCGCGCGCTGCGGGGCGCGGCCGACCCGGCGTGGCACCGCGTCCTGCGCCGCGAGGCCCGCGCGCTGGAGGGCATCGTCGACGTGGAGGTCCTCGACGGCGAGCGCGGGCCCACCCTGTGGACGCCGCTGGTCGGGCAGCCCCTGGCGGACGTGGTCCTGGCCCGCGAGGACCTCGCGCGTCCGCTCCTCACGGGCCTCGCCGCGCTGCGCCGCTGGGAGCGCGCGGAGCTCGGGCTGCACCCGCCCGCGCCGGAGGAGCTGCGCCTCGGCCCCGACGGGGTGACGGTCGCGTGCCTGTGGCCGGCGCAGGGCAGCGTCCAGCCCGCGCTGTCGACGCTGGCGGCGCTGCTGCTGCGCGCGGCGCGCGACCGGGGCGAGGAGGAGCCCGAGCCCGGCGGGCTGCTGCTCGACGAGGCCGGCGTGGGCCGCGAGGGGCTGCTGGCCCGCCTGCGCGCGCTCGCCGAGCACGACAGCACCGCGGCCGACGCCGGCATCCTGGTCCGCGCCGCGCTGGCCGAGTCGCTCGCCGCGCGCCGCCACGCGCTGTTCGCCGCCTGGCGGGGCACCGAGCACCGCGCCCGCGCCGCGCGCCAGCTCGCGCGCCTGAGCCGGCTCGGCGCCGCGCTGCGCCCGCCGCCGGGCCTCGGCGCCGTCGGGCTCGACGTCGACGGCGAGGTCCTGGCCGTCCGCTCCGACGGCGCCGAGATCCGCTGGGGCGCCGGCGAGGGCGAGCTGCTCTACGACGAGGCCCAGGGCTTCCGCCCCGCCGTCGCCCGCCACCTGCTGCGCACCCGCGCCGCCCGGCCGCCCATCGACGCGCTCGACCGCAGCATCGGCGGCGACCCCGCCCAGACCGACGCCATCTGCCGGTGGGTCGCCGCCGGGCTCCAGCTGCGCACCGTCCGGCTGCTGCTGCAGCGGGCGCTCGAGTGAGCGCCGACGCCTGGCAGGTCCTGACGGACTGCCCCCACTGCCGCACCGAGGCGTCCGTGGTCGAGCTGTTCGACCCGCTCCACCCGGCGGCCGCGTTCGGGGTCCCCGTCGACCGCCGCTGTCGGCTGTGCGGCTGGCACGAGGTCGCCGCGCCGCTCCCCGGAGGCGCCGGCTGCCCCGGCTGCGGCGACCCGTCCCCGCCGGCCGACACCGAGGGGCGCCTGGCCTGCGCCGCCTGCGGCTACGTCCCGCAGGTGACCACCACCACGGCGCCGGCGGACCTGACCGATCCGGATCGCGCCCGCGCCGCCCTCGTGCGCTGGGCCGCCGAGGAGGGCGAGCACGACGTCGAGGTGTTCTGCCAGGGCGGCTTCGGCGGCGACGTCCAGAGCGTGATCGCGCGGCTGACCGCGCGCGAGCCCGTCCCCACGCTGTTCGACGTGGTCGACTTCCTCTTCGGCAGCCACGGCGGCGGCGGGCAGGCGCCCGTGCAGCGGGCCGTGGAGCGCACCGTCCGCGAAGACGACGCGCCGGGCGACCCCACCGCCGTCCCCGCCCGGCCGCCGCCGCCGGCCGAGCCGCGGGCCGGCGCGCGCCTGCTGGCCAGCGTCATGCTGGCCGACGGCGGGATGCTGGCCGCCGAGCGCCGCTTCGTCGACCAGACCCTCGCGCGGCACGATCTGCCGGGGCTCGCGGCGGAGGACCTGCGCGTGTGGCGCGCCGCGGACGCCGGGCTGCCCGACCCCGCGCTGCGGGAGCCGCTCCTCGAGGCGGCGGTCCACCTGGCGTACCTCGACGGCCACCGCGACGACAGCGAGGCCCGCGTGCTGCGCACCTTCGCCGCCGCCTGGGGCGTCCCGGAGGCGAAGCTCGCGGGCTGGGATCGTCGGTTCGAGCGCCGCTACGGCTCGGCGACCCGACGCCTCGGCCGCTTCCTCAACCGGGTGCTCGGCGGGGAGGGCGGTTAGTCGGGGCCGGGGGTGCGATGCGGATCCTGGGCATCGACGAGGCGGGGCGCGGCTGCGTGCTCGGCGACCTGGTCGTCGGGGCCTACCTGTGGAGGGCGAGGACGACGACCCGCTGCGGCAGGCCGGCGCCGGCGACTCCAAGGCGATGGCCGCGTCGAAGCGCCAGGCCGCGCGAGCGGCTGTGCAGCATGGGCCAGTGGACGGTGCGCCGCATCTCCGCGCGCGAGATCGACGGGGCGAACCTCAACGCGCTCGAGGAGGCCGTCATCGTCGAGCTGGTGGCGAGTACCGGCCCACGGCCGTGCGGGTCGACGCGCTCGGGCACCCCAACGCGCTGCCGGCGCTGCAGAAGCGGCTGCAGGCCGCCCTGCCCTGCCGCCTGCGGCCGAAGTGACCATCGCGCCCAAGGCCGACGCCACGTTCCTCGGAGGTGGGCGCAGCCTCGATCTTCGCCAAGACCACCCGCGACGAGGTGCTCGACGGCTGGCGGCCCTCGTTCGGCGACTTCGGCTCGGGCTACCCGTCGGACCCGAAGACGCGGGCGTGGCTGTCGACCTGGGCGGCGACGGCCAGCCGTGGCCGGAGTGTGCGGACCCGCTGGGCCACGGTGAGCGAGCTGTCGCAGCTGACCCTGCTCGGGTAGCCGCTCACCCGAGCCAGCCGCGGACCTCCTCGACGGCTCCTCGGCCAGCGCGCCCGTGGGCTCGCGCACCAGCCGGAGCTGGTCGCGCAGGAGGTCGGGGCGCTCGGCCCGCATCGTCACCTGGCCCATGGCGACCACCGCCGCCGCCGCGACCTCGGGGACGGGGTCGGCGAACGCGCGGGACAGCCGCGGCAGGACGCCCAGCGCGCCGAGCTGCCGAGCCCCCGCCGCGGCGGCGCGCACGGTGGCTTCCGGTCGCCGAGCATGCGCCGAGCCGGCCCGCCGCGCCCGTCCGCCGCAGCGCGGCCGCCGAGCGGCACAGGCCGCGGCCCAGCGCGGGGTCGCCGCCCGGCGCCCAGCCGAGCATCAGCTCGCCCCAGGCCGACTCGCCGACGGCGCGCACGGCGTCGGCCACCACGCCGCGGTCGTCGGGCGCGACGGCGCCGAGCAGCTTCACCAGGGCGCGCCTCGGTGGGCAGCTCCTTCGGCAGCTTCAGGAAGCCGCGCGGCGCGGGCTCGGCCGCGGGCTCGTCCACCGCCTCGGCGTCGACGGCCGCGGGCTCCGTCGGCACCAGCGCCGTCTGGGGCGGCTCCTCCCACCAGGGCTGCCGCACGCCCTTCTCGCGGTCGCCGGCGATGCGCTCCAGCGCCTCGCGCGCGGCCGTCTGCACGGCGGGGTCGGGGTCGTCGAGGAGGCGGCGCAGGTCGGGGTGACGCCCTGGCCGGCGATGCGCCCCAGCAGCACGGCCGCGCGCTGCCGCACGCCGGGCGCCGGCGACGCGAGGGCGCGCCACGCGAGCGGCATCGCCTGGGCGTCGACCCAGCGGACGAGCAGGTCCAGCGCCTCGCAGGCCACCTCGGGGTCCACGCCGCCCGCGGCCGCCCGGATCGACGGCAGCCCCTCGGCGCGCGCCCCCACGGCCAGCTCGAACGCCTCGCGCCGCACGCGCGGGTCGGGGTCGGCGACCAGGTGGTGCGCGATGGGCAGGCCGTCGCGGGCGCCCAGCAGGGCCGCCACCTTCAGGGCGCCGAGCCGCTCGTCGGGGCCGCCCGTCTTGGCGCGGTGGAGCGCCAGCTGGCGCAGGTCGCGGCGGGTCCAGGCCAGGTCGCCGCCCGTCCCCGTCCCGGCCACGATGTCCGCGTAGATCTGCTCGATGTCCATGCGGTGAAGGTACTCCCGTCCCGCGCGCGCGGGCGCCGTCCCGGTAGATTTCCGGTCAAACAGCGGCCCGGCGGTTCCCCAGACGCCCGATCCGGACTAGCTCAGAGAGATCCCTCCGACCGGACGGGCGCCGTCCGCAACGACTACCGCGAGGAACAGCATGGCCCAGTGGCTCCTGATGCAGGGCGACACCCAGTCGTCGGTCTCCGGGCTGGCCGAGCTCGAGACGCGCGCGCGCCGCGGCGACCTGCGCTCGGGCGACATGATCCAGCCGCCGGGCACCGACGAGTGGATGTACGTCACCGAGGTGCCCGAGCTCAAGGAGATCCTCGACCGCGGGTACGACGACGACGACGAGCCCCGCAGCCGCTCGATGCTCGGCGGCGCCGTGGCGATGGCCATCGCCGGCGCGCTCGGCGTGGCGCTGCTCGGGGTCATCGTCGTGGGCGGCGGGTTCGCGCTGTACCTCGGCTCGCAGATGAGCACCGACCAGCCCGGGCTCATCGGCAAGGGCGGGCTCACCTACTCCGAGATGATCGTCACCAACGCCGGCGCCGGGCTGCGCGACGAGGCCGACCCGCGCGGGCGCATCACCACGGACGTCCCGAAGGACAGCGTGCTCGAGCTCCTCGCGAAGCGCGGCGACTTCTACCGCGCCCGCACCCGCGGCGGCGCCGAGGGCTGGATCGGCACGGACCAGGTGATCCCGATGTACCAGCTCGGCGGGGCCGACGTCCGCGAGGAGTACGACCCGCTGTACAACCCCGACCAGTACGTCGAGGTGGCCAACGCGCGCTGGATGCTGCTGCCCGCCGACAAGAACGGCCAGGCGGTCACCAACGTGACGGCGTTCGAGTTCATGATGACGAACAACTCGCGCTATCCGATGACCGACCTCAAGATCGTCGCCACGATCAAGGACACCCAGGGCCACGAGGTCGAGCGGATCGAGATCCCGGTCGAGGGGCTGATCCCGCCGAACGACGGCACGTTCGTGGGCATGCTGTCGGCCGAGGACCTGGGCAAGCGCAAGCGCGGCGAGAAGCCGACCGAGCCCGACCGCGTCATGACCACGTGGTCGTTCGAGCAGCTCGCGAAGGACGACCCCGACCTGCAGCTGCGCTGGACGAGCGGCGTCGAGGTCGAGATGAAGACCGAGGACTTCGCCAACGCCGACATCCACATCGTCGAGCTGCGGGCCGTGCCCGACGATGCGGCGGCCACCATCGTCCGCCGCTGATCCGGACCGCTAGAAGGCGATCGAGACGGCGGAGCCGACGAGCAGGAACAGCACGGGGACGCTGCAGACGGAGGCGACGAGCGCCACGTTGAGCATCCCCCCGTCCTTCGGCGCGACGACGGCGGTGGGCGCGAAGCCGAGCGCGTCGATCACGGCGTCGACCCGGCGCAGCACCTCCTCGGCGTCGTTGGGGCGGGCGTCGGGCCGGGTGGACATCAGCTGGCGGATGAGGTCGTACAGCCCGGGCGGCAGCCCCGGCGCCATCTCCTCCGGCCGGCGGTAGCGCGAGTCGCGCTGCGCCTGGAGCGTGTCGAACGCCGACAGGCCGGCGAACGGCTCCAGCCCGCAGACGAGCTCGTAGAGGATGCAGCCGAGCGAGTACAGGTCGGCGCGGTGGTCGACCCCCGCCGCGTCGCGCACCTGCTCGGGGGCGGCGTACCCCACGGTCCCGAGACCCGTGTTGACCGTGGTGAGGCCGCCGTACTTGCCGACCTCCGGGGCGAGCGCCTTGGCCAGGCCGAAGTCGGTGATGCGGGGCGACCACTTCCCGTCGCGGCCCGGCTGCAGCAGGATGTTCGACGGCTTCAGGTCGCGGTGGACGATGCCGCGCCCGTGCGCGTACCGCAGGCCCTCGGTGATCTTTCGGAAGATGTCGAGGCGCTCGCCCAGATCGGCGTTCTGGTCCTCCTCGAGCCAGCGCTGGAGGTTCGGCCCCTCGACGTACTCCATCAGCAGCGCCGGCGCGCCGTCGACCTCGAGGACGTCGAACGGGCGCACCACGTGGGGGTGGCGCAGCGCCTCGCGGAACACGACCTCCTGCTCGATCCGCAAACTCCGCCGCGAGTCCATACGACGGAAGACCTTCATGGCGAAGTGCTGGTGCTTGCCCTTGCCGCCCTTCGTGTCGGAGACGAGGTACACCACCGCGTTCGCGCCCTCGCCGAGCGGTGTTTCCACGACGTAACCGTTCCAGATGCGGCCAGTCTCGACGCGTTGGTGGTCCATGGCGGGAGCTCCCGGGGGGTGGGCTTGTGGAATCGGGTCGCCGGGGGCATCGTACACCATCGCGTCGGACGGGCGCCCCTCGGGAGGGGTACAGCCGGTGTCGCCGCGCCCCAGGAGCGTTCGATGGCCCGGAGCACCCTTCTCGCTGCCCTCTTCGCGTAGTTCTTCGGGTGGCAGGATCGCGGTCGTCGCGGTCGGGCTTCGAGCTGACGCTCCGCGGGATGCCGCTCCTTCCCCGGGCTGCCGGCGCTCCACCGCGAGTCGCCGCTCGTGTGGGTCGTGGAGGGGATGCCGTTCCTGCTCGGCCTCGCCGCGGCGTCCATCATGCTCCGCCTGACCGCGAGCGGCCCGCTGCCGTGGACCAGGCCGCCGCCGCCCGTGTCGGTGGACACGCTCACCCGGAAGCCGGAACCCTCGCCGCCGCCGCTCCTCCAACCTGCGCCAGAACACGCCGCCCGAGGACAAGGGCGGGGGCGCTGCCCGGGCCCGTGCTGCGCACCCCGCCATCCCCGCTGGCAAGGGCGCCAGACGATCCGGCGCCGCTCACCGGCATGACCAGCATGGTGCCGAGCCAGACGCCGGCGGCCGCACAGCGGTCCGACCCTGCGGCGAGCAGGCGAGCTGGTCAAGGTGCTCAAGGAGCAGACGGAGCGGATGGCGTCCGAGTCGCGGGCCAAGAGCGCCTATCTGGCAAACATGAGCCACGAGCTGCACGCCGCCGGCGATCGTCGGGTACGCCGAGCTGCTGCAGGAGGAGGCTGAGGAGCGGCGCCTGACCTCGCCGACGACCTGCGGAAGGTCGCGCGCTCCGGGCGGGCGCTGGTCGACCAGGTCAACAACATCCTCGACCTGTCGAAGATCGAGGTGGGCCAGCCGCCGGTCGTGCTCGAGGACGATGATGGCCAGGGTCGTCGCCGAGGTCCGGTCAAAAGAGCGATCTCGGCCACACCGACCACGTCGCGTTCTCCACGCGGGTCGCGCCCGGTGCGCGGCTCGTCCGCGGCGACCACCTGGTGGCTGCGCCAGGTGCTGATGCACCTGCTGTCCAACGCGTTCAAGTTCACCGACTGCGGGCAGGTCCAGCTCTTGGTCGAGCGGGCCACCCCTGAAGCGCGACGCGATCGCCATCCGGGTGCGCGACACCGGGCCGGGGATGACGAAGCCCGAGCCTCGACCGGGCGTTCGACGAGTACGCGCGTATGGCGACCGTGGGCGTGCCGGGGGGACCGGGCTCGGGCTGGCGATCGCGCGGAAGCTGGCCGAGCTGATGGGCGGGCGCATCGAGACGCAGTCGGAGAAGGGCGTGGGCAGCACGTTCAGCGTGATCCTGCCGCCCGCGCGGATCCCTGGAGGACACGATCGCGCCGCGGTCGTCGGTGGCGCTGAACGAGCGGCTGCACGGGACCAAGCTGCTGATCGTCGATGCGGACCCGTTCGGCATCTCGCTGAACCGCTGCTACCTGGAGCGGGCGGGGCCTGGTGGTGACGCTGGTGCCCGACGTGGCGTCGGCGCGGGTCGTCTGCGAGGGTGACGCGATCCATGGCGGTGGTGGATGCCGGGCTGCGGGACGCGTGGCCGCTGGTGGAGGACCTCATCGTCGACGGAAGGTGGTGGTGGGCTCGCTGGCGGACGACGACGGGAGCGCGCGCTGCAGGCGGGGGTGGTTCTCGTCTGGCTGCGGCCGCTGGACCGCAAGCTGGTGCTGGCGACGCTGGAGCGGTGCCTCGACGGGCGGCCGTCGGACCAGACGCTGCAGTAGGGGTGCGTCGGCCCTGGCGTGGGACGACAGATGACGCACATCCGCCCGACGCCTTTCCGTCAATTGCGCGAGCGGAGCCGGCGGATGTGTTGATGCGGCCGCCTACCGGAGCTGCAACCGCTGATATCGCGGTCGCATGGCGCTCCTGTCGCGCGAGCACGCGCCATGGTGGTGGGAATTGGCGTTCGCCCGTGCGAAGCCGGGCGCAATTACTACGAGCGCGTGCGCGCCGAAATGGCTTCCCGATTCCTGGTCACGGAGGAGCAACCTCGTGAACGGAGAGAATCGGGGCCCCATCGGCTTTGCTCGCGCAATTGTGCTGCCGGGCGAAAGGGGACTATTGGCGGGCAGGCGCTGAGCAGATCTGGCGACGATGCTGGCTGGCTGCGCCTGACCGACAGGGTCCCTGCCCGGCGGCACCGTAGTAATTGACGGAAAGGCGTCGGGCGCATGCACGTCTCGTACGTCTCGGTGCCCGCCGGAGAGAGGGAAAGGAACGGACACCCTGCGAAAGAGAGCGCCACTGAACCCGACCGTCCGGGCCTGGCGGTGGGTGGACCAGCGAGCGGGCAGTCCATTCCGTAGCTTCTGCCGTTGGCTGCCGGGCGAGGGGGCCGGTTCGGTCCCGCCTTCTTTCAAGGGGTGTCCGTCTCGACCCCGCCTGGTAGCCGGGCCGACGCGCCGATGCGGATCCGCTTCCGGCGTCGAGGCCGACTCTTCGCCAGCGCGCCGCCGGAGCGGCCGTGCCGAGCCTCTCCCCGCGCAGTTTCACGAACGTACGTTCAGTAGGTTACGGGCCGGGCCATGGCCGAGCCCACCCACATCCGCGTCCGCCGCAACGCCCGCGCACAACCTGAAGGGCGCTCTAATGTCGACGTCCCGCGCCACCAGCTGGTCGTCTTCACCGGCGTCTCGGGCTCGTCGTCCTGGCCTACGACACCATCTTCAAGGAGGGCCAGCGCTCGTCGAGTCCCTCTCGGCCTACCGCGTCAGGCAGTTCCCGGACAGCCCTCGAGCGCCCTCCTGTCGGACGCCTCGTCGAGGGCGTCTCCCCCACCCTCCTCCATCGACCAGAAGACGGTCAACCGCAACCCCCGCTCCACGGTGGGCACGGTCACCGAGATCCCCTCGACCACCTCCGCCTGCTGCTCGCCCGCCTCGGCACCCCGCACTGCCCTGCCTGCGGCCGAGAGGTCTCCCCGGCTGTCCACCTCGCAGATCGTCGACAAGCTCGTGGAGGACGCCGAGGGCGAGCGCCTCATGGTCCTCGGCCCTGTGGTCCGCAGCCGCAAGGGCGAGTACCGCAAGGAGCTCGAGCAGCTGCAGCGCGACGGCTGGGTGCGCGCGCGCATCGACGGGCAGCGGTCGACCTGGCCGGAGCCGCCTGCCCTGGCGCGCTACGGAGAAGCACACCATCGAGGTCGTCGTTTCACCGCCTGCGCAGCCGACCCCGCCGACCGCGCCCGGCTGTACGAGGCGGTCGAGACGGGCGTGCGCGCCTCGGCAAGGGCGTGGTGGGCGTGGTCCGCGTCGACCGCGAGGCCGGCGATCCGTTCGCCGACCAGACCTTCGCCACCGAGCGCCTGCCCCCGGCCTACCCGACCTCGCGCCCGAGCTCGAGCCGCGCCTGTTCTCCTTCAATGCCCCGCAGGGCGCCTGCCCGGGGTGCAACGGGCTCGGCGTTGTCGAGCAGTTCGACGTCGATGCGCTCGTCGACCCGAACCTGAAGCTGCCCGACGCGTTCCGCGCCTTCAACGCCGACGGTCGAGCCGTTGTTCACCACTTCGACCGCGCCGCGCTGGTCCGCATCGGCAAGGAGCTCGCGCCTCGGTGCGCAAGCCGGTCGGCGAGTGGGACGACGACGTGCGGCACAAGCTCGTCCACGGCGACCCGAGCGTGAAGTGGACCACCGAGATCACCCGCGGCACGGCCGACACAGCGGGTCGAGACGCGCGAGCGCGCACCTGGCGCGGCCTGCTGCCGATGGTCGAGCAGGTCTGGCACTACACGAGCTACCCGCCGCTCGAGGCGTCCGCCTGCGCCAGCCGTGCACCGCGTGCGACGGCGAGCGACTCAACGCCGCCGCCTGCGCCGTCCTGTTCCGCGGTACCGGCTGCCGCAGCCTGTCGCGATGAGCGTCGAGCAGTCGCTGGCGCCGTTCGCCGACGGTGCTCGACGGCGCGGAGAAGGAGATCGGCGAGCAGCTGATCCACGATCTGCGGCCGCCTCGCGTTCCTGCAGGAGGTGGGCCTCGGCTACCTCACGCTCGACCGCTCGGCGGCGACCCTGCTTCAAGGGCGAGTCGCAGCGCATCCGCCTCGCGGCGCAGGTCGGCTCCGCGCTGCACGGGGTGACGTACGTGCTCGACGAGCCGTCCATCGGGCTGCACGCGCGCGACAACCGCCGGCTGCTCGGCGCGCTGCGGCGCCTGCGCGACCGCGGCAACAGCGTCCTGGTGGTGGAGCACGACGCCGAGACCATCCTCGCCGCCGACTGGGTGGTCGACGTGGGGCCGGGCGCGGGGCAGCGCGGGGGCGTCGTCGTGGCGTCGGACCCGCCGGCGGCCCTGGTGCGGTCGAAGTCCTCGCCCACGGCCGCCTGGCTGCGCGGCGAGCAGCGCATCGACGTGCCGAAGCGGCGCAAGCCGAAGGGCGCCATCAAGGTCCGCGGCGCGCGGGCGAACAACCTGCAGGGCGTCGACGTCTCGCTGCCGCTCGGCTGCCTGGTCGTGGTCACGGGCGTCTCGGGGTCGGGCAAGAGCTCGCTCGTGTTCGAGGTGATCGAGCCCTCGGTGCGCGAGGGCCGCCCCGTGCGGTGCGACGGCATCACCGGCCTGCAGAAGGTCGACAAGCTCGTCGAGATCTCGCAGACCCCCATCGGGCGCACCCCGCGGAGCAACCCGGCGACCTACACCGGCGTGTTCGACCCGATCCGGGAGCTGTTCGCCGCGACCCCCGAGGCGCGGGCCCGCGGCTACAAGAAGGGCCGCTTCTCGTTCAACGTGGCCGGCGGCCGGTGCGAGGCCTGCCAGGGCGCGGGCATCCGGCTCGTCGAGATGCAGTTCCTGCCGCCCGTCGAGGTCACCTGCGAGGTCTGCGACGGCAGCCGGTTCAACGCCGAGACCCTGGAGGTGACCTGGAAGGGCAACACCATCACCCGCGTCCTCGAGATGACGGTCGAGGAGGCCGCCGAGGTCTTCGCGCCCGTCCCGAAGGTCGCGCGCATCCTGCGCACGCTCCTCGACGTGGGGCTCGGCTACCTGCCGCTCGGGCAGCCCTCCACGACCCTGTCGGGCGGCGAGGCCCAGCGGATCAAGCTCGCCACCGAGCTGCAGCGCCCGGCCACCGGCCAGACCCTCTACCTGCTCGACGAGCCCACCACCGGCCTGCACTTCGACGACGTGCGCATCCTCATCGCGGCGCTGCAGCGCCTGGTCGACGCCGGGAACTCCGTGGTCGTGGTCGAGCACCACACCGACCTCATCAAGGTGGCCGACCGGCTCGTCGACCTCGGCCCCGAGGGCGGCTCGGGCGGCGGGCAGATCGTGGGGGCGGGCACGCCCGAGCAGCTCGCCAAGCTCGACACGCCGACCGGGCGGGTGCTGGCCGAGCTCCCCGAGCTCCGCGGCAAGCCCGAGGCGCCGGTGCTGGCGGCCGAGGCAGCGGGCACCTTCGCGCGCGCGCAGACGCCGGTGACGACCTCCGACCAGCTCGTGGTCCGCGGCGCGCGGATGCACAACCTCCACGCCGTCGACGTCGACGTCCCCCACGGTAAGATGACCGTGATCACGGGCGTGTCGGGCTCGGGCAAGACCTCGCTCGCGTTCGACACCATCTTCGCCGAGGGCCAGCGGCAGTACGTCGAGAGCCTGTCGACCTACGCCCGGCGGTTCCTCGGGCGGGTGGAGCGCGCGCCCGTCGACCGGATCGAGGGCCTGCAGCCGGCGATCGCCATCGACCAGCGCACGGGCGGGCACAACCCGCGGTCCACCGTGGGGACGGTCACGGAGATCCACGACGTCCTGCGCCTGCTCTACGCGCGCATCGGCCAGGCGCACTGCCCGCGCTGCGACCGGCCGATCCGGGCGCTGCCGCCCGCCGAGGCCGCCGTGGCGCTGCGGGAGGCGGCGCCCGGCGCGGGGTGGCTGCTCGCGAGGCTCCGGCCGGCGCCGGAGGGCGAGGTGCGCCGCCGCGGGCTGATCCAGGACGGCTGGAGCCGCCTGTACGTCGACGGCGCCGAGGTCGAGCTGGCAGACGAAGCGGCTGCCGCGCCGCTCGAGGCCGGCTGCGAGCTCGTGATCGACCGGCTCGCCCCCGAGCGCACCCCGCTCGCGCGGGTCGTCGAGGCCGTGGAGGGGGCCTACGCCATCGGCGGCGGCGCGGCGCGGTTCGTCCCGCGCAAGGGTGGCGACCCGATCGTCCTGTCCAGCCGGGCCGAGTGCCCGGAGCACGGCGTGGTGATGGAGGGCAAGCTCACGCCGCGCCACTTCTCGTTCAACGCGCGGCTCGGCGCCTGCGAGCGGTGCGACGGCGTGGGCACCACCGCCACCGTCGTGGCGGAGCGGCTGTTCGCCACGCCCGCCCGCGGCCTGTGGGAAGCGCTCGATCCCCGCATCGGCGCGGTGCTCTCGCGCTCGGCCCGCAACCGCACCGTGCTGCAGGCGGTGCTGGCGCGGTTCGACCTCACCGAGCGCTCACCGGTGGCGAAGTGGCCCGACGAGGCCCGCGCCGCGGTGCTCGAGGGGCTCGACGAGCCCGTCGCCGTGAGCTGGACGCAGCGCTGGGGCAGCACCTCGCGCACGGTCGAGGAGGTGCGCGCCTGGCCGGGCCTCCTGGCCGTGCTCGACGGGTGGCAGGCCCGCCTGACGTGGCTCGTGGCGGAGCGGGAGTGCCCGCGCTGTCGCGGCGGGCGGCTGCAGCCGGCGCTCCTGGCGGTGCGGCTCGGCGGCGCGTCGATCGCCGAGCTGTGCGCGCTGCCGGTGGAGGCGCTGGTGGAGCAGGTCGCGGGCTGGCTCGCTGGCCGGCGCCGCCGCCACCATCGCCGAGCGTCCGCTCGAGGAGCTGGGCAACCGGCTGCGCTTCCTGTGCGACGTGGGGCTCGGCTACCTGCCGCTCGACCGCGCCGCGGCCACCCTGTCGGGCGGCGAGGCGCAGCGGATCCGGCTCGCCTCGCAGCTCGGGGCCGGGCTGTGCGCCGTCACCTACGTGCTCGACGAGCCGACCGTCGGGCTGCACCCGCGCGACACCGACCGGCTGCTGCACACGCTCGAGGGCCTGCGCGACCAGGGCAACACCGTGCTGCTCGTGGAGCACGACCCCGAGACCATCGACCGCGCCGACTGGGTCATCGATCTCGGCCCCGAGGCCGGGATCCACGGCGGGCGCGTCGTGGCGCGGGGCACCCCGCAGGCGCTGCGCTCCGACCCGGCCTCGGTCACCGGGCGGTGGCTGTCGGGCGAGGCGCACATCCCCGTCCCCGCGTCGCGGCGCAGCCCGCGGGCCGAGCTCGTCCTGCGCGACCCGACCGGGAACAACCTGCGCTGCGGCGACGTCGCGTTCCCCACGGGCGTGTGGGTGGCGGTGACGGGGGTGAGCGGCTCGGGCAAGTCCACCCTGGTGATGGACACGCTGGCGCCCGCGCTCCAGGCCCAGCAGACCGCGCGCGGCGGCGAGGTCTTCGCCGCGTCGCACCGCGGGCTCGAGCTCGGCGAGGCCGTCGACCGGGTCGTGGTCGTCGACCAGAGCCCCATCGGGCGCACCCCGCGGAGCACGCCCGCCACCTACACCAAGGTGATGGACCCGCTGCGGGCGCTGTTCGCGCAGATCCCCGGGGCGAAGGCCCGCGGCTGGCAGCCCGGGCGCTTCTCGTTCAACGCGCCGGGCGGGCGCTGCGAGATCTGCGAGGGGCGCGGCGCCATCCTGGTCGAGATGCACTTCCTGCCCGACGTGTGGGTCACCTGCGACGCCTGCGCGGGCAAGCGCTTCGACCCCGAGACGCTCGAGGTCCGCTGGCAGGGCCGCTCCATCGCCGACGTGCTGGCGATGCGCGCCGACGAGGCGCTCTCGCTGTTCGCGAACCACCGCAAGATCCACCGGCAGCTCCAGGCGCTGTGCGACGTGGGGCTCGGCTACGTCACGCTCGGGCAGCCGGCCACGACCCTGTCGGGCGGCGAGGCCCAGCGGGTCAAGCTCGCGGCGGAGCTGGGCAGCCGGCGGGGCCACGTCGTCTACGTGCTCGACGAGCCGACCACCGGGCTGCACCTGGCCGACGTGGCCAAGCTGGTCGAGGTGCTCCACCGGCTCGTCGACGACGGGCACACGGTGATCACCATCGAGCACCACCTGGGGATGGTGGTGCAGGCCGACCACCTCGTGGACCTGGGGCCCGAGGGCGGGGTGCGCGGCGGGCTCGTCGTGGCGGCGGGCACGCCCGAGCAGGTGGCGCAGACGGGCACGGCCACCGGCGTCGCGGTGGCGAAGGAGCTCGCGAGCGGGCGGACGGCGCCGGTGGTGGGCAAGCGCAAGGCGGCGAAGCCGCGGGCGCGGGCCGAGCGGCTGCCGACGAAGAAGGCGGCGAAGAAGCCAGCGAAGAAGCCGAAGCGACCGACGGAGCGCACCGCCGCGGACGCCAGCGACGACGCCAGCCCCTGAGCCGCGTCACCGGCGGGTCGGCGGCGCCCCGAACGTCGCCGTGAACGCGGCCGTGAACGCGCTCGCGCTCGCGTACCCCACCGCCTCCGCCACGCGCGCCACGGGCTCGCCCCGCTCGAGCCGCCGCACCGCCACGAGCAGCCGCAGCCGGCGACGCCACGCCGCCACCGTCAGCCCCGTCTCGCGGAGGAAGCAGCGCTCCAGCGTGCGCAGGCTGGCCCCCGCCCGGCGCGCCAGCGTCGCCAGCGGCGTCGGCGCGGCCGGGTCCGCGCGGAGCTGCGCCGCCAGCCGCTGCGCGCGCGGGTCGCGGGGCGTGGGCAGGCGGAGCCCGGCGTCGGGCAGGTCCTGCGTCAGGTCGACGAGCACGTCGGTGAGGTGCGCCTGCGACAGCACCCGGCGGTCGAGCGCACCCAGCCCGCTCACGTGGACGACGAGCGCGCGCAGCAGCGGCGGCACCGCCACGGTCCGCGCCCGCCCGGGCGGCGACGGCAGCGCGCCCGGCGCCAGGTACAGCGTCCGCACGGTGACCGGCGCCCACAGCTGCTCCCGGTGCACGCAGCCCGCCGGCACCCACACGGCGCAGTCCGGCGGCACCAGCGTGCAGGCGTCGTCCGTCTCGACCTTGAGGTGGCCCTGCAGCGCGTAGGTGAGCTGGTGCCAGGGCGTGGTGGTGGGCCGGCCGCGCGTGGTCGTGCAGGAAGGTGACGGGCTTCCGGTGCGCACCCACACGGGCCCGTCGGGGAAGGCGTCGGCGTCGCTCACCCCGCGGCCGCGTCGTACTGCATCGCGCCGAACACGTTGCCCTCGGGGTCGCGGAAGAACATGAGCGTCCCGACGCCGGCGATGACCGACCGCGGGAGGGCCACCGCGCCGCCGTTCGCCAGCACGGCCGCCTCGACGGCGTCGATGTCGTCGACCGCGATCGTGCACTCGAAGCCGACCGTGGGGGTCGGGGCGAGGGCGCGCCGCTGCTGCAGCGCCCCCGGACCGGCGCGTCGCCGCCGAAGTCGATCTGGTAGAACCCCGGCGGGCCCCAGGCCGAGAACCGCCAGCCGAAGGCGCGCTCGTAGAAGCGGCGCGCCCGGTCGACGTCGTCGGCGTTGATGGCGAAGTGGGCGAGCGGCTGCATGGGACCTCCGCCCCTCCCGTAAGGCGCCTCCGAGCTGTCGACCTTCCGCCGACCCGACAGACATCGTCGCTTACGCGACAGGATCAACGCGCTCGCAGGAATTAACAGCGGTTGACAGCGCGCCTGCACCCGCCCCTTTCGCGCCTCCGCCGTGTCACCCTCCGGCCAGGAGGTCGAGATGAACCACACCGCACCCGTCCCGAAGCCCCTGGCGCTCCTGGCCCTGCTGCTCGCCGGCTGCGCGGATCCGGCGGCCGACCCCGCCCCGGGCGCCGACGCCGACGCCGACGCCGGACGCCAGCAGGTGGGCGTGTGGCACGGCGACGTCGGCCCCGCCGACCTGCCCACCCTGTGCACGAAGTACCGCGAGCTCACCGTCGACGGCGACATCGATCTCCGCGACGTCGTCAAGGACCTCACCCCGCTCGGCTGCGTGGTGGAGGTCACCGGCTCGGTCACCCTCCTCGACAACGACGGCCTGTCGTCGCTCGTCGGCCTGCACCACCTGAAGCACGCCGGCTCCGTCACGCTGATGGGCAACCACGCGCTGAAGGACCTGACCGGCCTCGGCGCCCTCGAGGAGACCTACCAGCTGATGGTGATGGCCGACGGCGTCGCGCGCCTGGACGGGCTGACCGCGCTCGCCTCGGTGGAGATCCTGGTGATCGCCGAGAACCCGGCGCTCGTGAGCCTCGCGACCGGCGGCCCCCTGAAGGCCGTGGGCACCGCGTCGATCAGCGACAACCCGCTCCTGCAGGACCTGGTCGGGCTGAACGTCGAGGCCCTCGACTTCCTCACGGTCGACCGGAACGCGAGCCTGAAGGACCTGCACGGCCTCGAGGCCCTGACCCACATCGACGGCTCGGTGGCGGTGTCCGGCAACGCCTCGCTCGCCAGCCTCGCCGGGCTGGAGCACCTCGTGGACGTCGCGGCCGCGCAGGGCGGCCTCACCAACGAGCTCACCCTCGACGCCAACCCCTCGCTGGTCGACGTGACCGCGCTGGAGGGCCTGTCGGAGGTGACCGACGCGGTCTACATCCGCGACAACGTCGAGCTGACGGACGCCGCCGCGCAGGCGCTGGTCGACACCTTCGAGCGGGTCGGCGAGGTCACGATCTCCGGCAACGGCTGACCGTCAGCGCAGCCAGCCCGGCGGCGCGCCCTCGGCTTCGGCCCGCGCCGCGGCGAGCGCCCAGTCCAACAGCCCGGCCGACACCGCCGACGGGTCGGGCGCCTCCCCGCCCTGCACGAAGCGCTGCCACTGCTGCGACAGCACGATCCAGCCGCCCCCGTGGTGGCCGGCGTAGGGGGACGGCGCGGGCGGCGGCGGATCGCGGCCCTCCAGCGCGTCCACCAGCGCCGCCAGCGCCTCCGCCGCCGCCAGGTGGACCGCGGCCAGCGGCCGGGCGTGCGCCAGCTCCAGCGCGAGCCGCACGCCGTCGAGGTCGCGGCGGCGGAGGGCGATCTGGGCGCGGACCAGGAGGCCCTCCGGCCGCGCGCCCACCACGGCCTCGGCGGCGCGCGCGGCCCCATCGAGGTCCCCGAGCGCGAACCGCAAGGTCGACGCCAGCCGGTGGAGGACCTGGACGGTCGGTCGCTCGTGCGCTTCGGCCGCCATCCGCTCCAGCTGGGCGAGGGCCGCCGCCGGACCCGCCGTGAGCGCCGTGAGCTCCAGCTGGTAGGCCGCCAGGTTCCCGCGCCGGATGGCGTCGAACACCGGCACGTCCACGGCCTCTCGCAGCCGCGCGACCGCCGCCTCCCGCTGCCCCAGCGCCGCCAGCACGTGGGCCAGGTGCCCGAGCACCGTGACGTAGCTGTCGTTCGCGGTGCGGCTCCGCACCAGGGCGCGGGCCAGCAGGTCCAGCGCGTCCGCGTACCGGCCCTGGGAGGACAGCGAGGAGGCGCGGGCGTCGAGGACGTTCACCTCGAGCTGCCACGAGTCGTCGACCACCTTGTCGGCGTGCTGCGCGTAGCACCGGAGCGCGGCGAGCGTGGACACGTCCACGAGGTCGGTGCGACCGAGGTGCAGCAGCGCCCGGCTGCAGTGCTGGCGGGCCATGACCGCACCCGCCCAATCGCCCACCTGCTCCGCAGCCGCCGCGCTCTCGTCCCCCAGCGCCAGCAGCCGGTCCGCGCGCCCCGTCCTCGCCTCGAGGACGACGGTGGCGGTGGCGATGCCGCCGCGCGCCGAGATCGCCGACGGGCCGGTGAGCTCCCGCGCGAGCGTCCGCGCCTGCGCCAGGGCGTCCTCGGCGGCGGCGACCCGGCCGAGGCCCGCGAGGAGCCCGGCGGCCTCGCACCGCAGGTGCACGGCGTAGCCCGTCTTCCCGGCCGTCAGCGCCGCGTCGAACGCCGCTCGGAAGGCGGCCTCCACCGCGGCGGCGTCGTCGCGGAACACGGCGGCCCAGCCGCGCATCGCCTGCAGCTCCGCCACCTCGGTCGGCAGCGGATCCTCGAGCAGCGCCCGCGCGACCCACCGCTCCACCTGCGCCATGGCGCCCGCCTCGGCCGCGGCCACCACCAGCACGACCCAGCTGGCCGCTCGCTGCTCGCGCGGCTCGTCCTCCACCGCCCGCGCCAGCTGCTCGAGGACCACGCCCGACGCCCCGATCCCCAGCAGCGGCGCCAGGCTGCCGGGTAGCGCCTCGAAGGAGACCCGGTAGGTGTCGTGCGCCCGCAGCCAGGCGAGCAGCCGCGCCGACACCTCCGCCCGGACGGGCCGCGCCTGGCGGACGGCGGCCCGGACCGTCACCCACACGCGCCACGACGGCGGCTCGTGCTCGGGCACGTTCACCGCGACGAGCGCCGCGTCGACGAGGTCCGCCAGCCGCTCCGCCACGTCGTCGCCGTCGTCGAGCGCCCGGATCACGCCGAAGCCGACCGGGCCGTCGAGCGCGGAGAGCGCGGCCAGGAGCGCCTGGTGGCCCGGCGACAGGCGGGCCCACACGTCGGCCACCACGCGATCCAGCGCGGTGTGGCGGGACGGGGCGCCCGACTGCCGCGCCTTGAGGGGCGCCGCCGCGCGCAGCGCCGCGAGGACCACGTCCGGGCCGAGCAACCCGACGTTCGCCGCCGCGATCTCGATGGCGAGGGGGAGCCCCTCCGCGGCGTCCACCAGCGCGCGGGCCACCTCGGGCAGCAGCGCTGCAGCCACCTGCGGCGCCTGGGCGGCCAGCCGCGCGTCGAGCAGGGCGAGCGCCCGGTCCGGCGGGAGCGGCTCGACCGGGACGACGACTTCGCCCGGGACGCCCAGCCGACAGCGGCTGGTCACCACGATCCGCGCCTCGGGCGCGGCCTGCCCCCACTGGCGGGCCAGGCGCGCGGCCGCTTCGACGTCGTCCTCGGCGTTGTCCAGCACCAGCGTGGGCGCTCCCAGGGCGACGAGGCCGGCCGCCACGCCGTCGGCGTCCGGTGGCGTGGGCAGCGGCAGGGCGGCGGCGACGCGCTCGCACAGCGACTCCGCGCCGTCCACCCCGTCGAGGTCCGCGATCCACGTGCCGCCGGCGGCGGGCCGCGCCAGGGCGAGCTCCTGGACCAGGCGCGTCTTGCCGATCCCGCCCGGGCCGACCAGCGTGACGATGCCGGGCCCGGCGGCGGCCAGCGCGTCCACCGCCACGGTGCCGACGACGAAGGCGTCGCCGACGGGCACGGCGTTCGTCCGGCGCCCCTTCGGCCGCGGCGGGTCGACGAGGCGGGCGCCCACGAGCTGGTAGCCCTCGCCGCGGACCGCGAGCAGGTGGACGGGGTGGCTCGGGTCGGCCTCGATGCGCCCCCGCAGCCGGTAGATCGTCGAGTAGGCCGTCTTGCTGTTCACCGCCGGCGCGTAGCCCCAGACCTGCCGGTGCAGCGCGTCGAGCGAGGTGACCTCCTCGGCGTGCAGCGCGAGCCACCGCAGCAGGGCGCGCTCCAGCGGGCGGAGCACGCCGCCCGTGGACATCTCACCGGTGTCGAGGTCGACCTGCCGGTCTCGCAGGATCAGCTGCGGCATCCTCGGCAGCTATCGGCCTCGCGACGGCGCCGCACGCTACGTCCCGGCGGACGGCCCCTCCGCCTCCGCCACGACCGCCAGGTCCTCGGCGACCCCCGGGCGGGTCGGGTCCAGTGCGAGCGCCCGCTCGAGCGCGCGCTGGGCCTGCTGCACGTCGCCCGCGGCCATCCAGAGCGCGCCGAGGTCCGCCCACGCCCGCGCCGACCACGGCGCCTCCTTGAGCTGCCCCACCGCCGCCTTCAGCGCCCCGGCCACGTCGCCCGCCAGGTAGCGGCGCTCGATCTCCGCCGGACCCGCCGCCGGCGCCCCGGCCCGGCACACCACCACCACGTGGTGCGCGAGCTGGAACAGCGCCGGCACGGGCACCTGCGCGGCCCCCGCCCGGTCGAGGTCGGTCGGGACCTCGGCGTCCACCGCCGGCGCGGGCCCGTGCCCCGCCGACGACGCCAGCACGCGCATCGGCACGAGCCCCACCTCGCGCAGGTGCAGCAGCAGCTCGTCGGGGCGGGTCTCGAACCGCCACGTCGGGTGGCGGCTCGCCCGCGGCCCGCGGCTCGTGTGCGCCAGGTTGAACAGCGTCACGACGGCCAGGCCCTTGGGCCGCAGCAGCATCCGCAGGCGCCCGAGCGTCACGACCAGGTCCTCGGCGTACTCGAGGGCGCCCGATGCCGTCACCACGTCGAACGGCAGCGGCGTCCCGCCCTGCCCGAGCGCCAGCGGCCACTCGCCGTCGAGCTGGGCGGTGCGGATGCGGAAGCGTGGCTCGTCGGCGGCGACCGAGGGCGCCACGTCGAGCCCGGTGTAGTCGTAGCGCGCGCCGAGCATGCGCCCGAGCAGCCCGGACGAGCAGCCGACGTCGAGCACGCGCCCGCCGCTGCTCTCGGCCAGCACGAGGTCCGCGACGAGCTTCAGGCGGCGGTGCGGCCGGTCGTAGCGCCAGGTCTCCTCGCGCCAGTCCCCGCGCGCCACGCGCCGCGGCGACACCGTCGGGAGCGCCTCGCCGCGGGCCAGCGCGGCGAGCTGGTCGAGCTGGGCCTCGGCCCGCGCCTGGAGCCCGGCGACGTGCGTGCGGATCCGCGCCGCCAGCGGCTCCCGCTCCTCCCACGCGGCCAGCAGCAGCGGGGTGAGGCCCTCGGGCGCCTCGATCGGCCGCCACAGGTCGGGGCACCCGATCTGCGCGAGCCACTCCGGCGTCTTCTGCTCGAGGCGACGCCCACCGCGGGCACGCCGGCGGTGGTCGCGAAGATGAGCGAGTGCATGCGCGTGCCGAGGAACAGGTCGCACGCGGCGGCCTGCCCGCGGACGACGTCGAAGGGCAGCGCCTCGTCCTCGACGACCTCGGCCGCGGCGCCGATCGCCGCGGCCACCCGGCGCGCCGGCACGCGATCGTCCTGGGCGTAGCCGCCGAAGGACGTGCAGTTCGACAGCAGCCGCACCCGGCCGCCCGTCTTCGCGACCCAGGCCGTGCACGCCTCGGCCACGGCGGCCTCGTAGCGCGCCTGCGACGCCTTCGGGTCGAGCTCGCCCGGGAAGTGCCAGCCGCGCACGGTCACGCCGAGCAGCGGCCCGTCGGGGCGGGGCTGCGGCGGGCGCGCCGAGGACGGCGGCGTCGACCCCTACGTGCACCGGCGTGCTCACGCCGAGCTCGCGCACCACACGCGCCGACGCCTCGTCGCGGACGCAGATCCAGGCCGCGTCGTCGAGGGCGTTGCGCGCGCCGGTGCGGGACAGCGCGGAGTCGAGCGGGCCGAGGCTCTGCGCGAACGCGACGTAGCGCCGCCCGACGCGGGCGCAGGCGCTGATGCGCGCCAGGCGCGGGTTGAGGTTCAGCGCGTACAGGTCGTGCAGGTAGCTGCCGCCGCAGCCGACGACGAGGTCGGCGGCGTCGATGGCCTGCGCCACGGCGACGACGTCGCGGTCGTCGATCGCGTCGACCCCGTGGAAGTGGCGGGTCAGCGCGGGGAAGTGCGACGTGACCAGGAACGACGCGCCGGGCAGGCGGACGCGCAGGCCGGTGAGGATGCCGTCGAGGATGGCGGCGTCGCCCCGGTTCGCGGAGCTGAAGGCGTCGGTGATCAGGATGCGCATGGGGCCTCGGCGGGGGCGAAGACGAGGGACTGCAGCCGCCCGCGACCCGGCGGGCGTCGTGGGGCGCGGCGAGCGGCGGGCCGCCGGCGCCGAGGCGCTGCAGCTCGGCCGGGCGGGCGGCGAGGCGCACCAGCGCGGCGGCCAGCGAGGAGGCGTCGCCCGGCGGCACCACCAGGCCGTTGACCCCGTCGCGGACGAGGTCGCCGATGCCCGTCACCGCGGTGGTGACCACGGGGCGGCGCAGGGCGCAGGCCTCGACGAGGACGGTGGGGATGCCGTCCATGTCGCCGTCCGGCGCCACCACCGACGGCGCCACCAGCAGGTCGGCCTCCGCCATCGCCGCGAGGACCTCGGCGTAGGGCCGCATCGGCGACAGGATCAGTCCCTCGGGCGGCTGCGCGACCAGGCCCTCGCCCCCGACGATCTCCAGGGTGAGCCCGGGGACGGCGCGCCGGGCCTCGGCCCAGGCGTGCACCAGCACAGCGAAGCCCTTCTTCGGCACCGGCCGGCCCACCGCGAGGATCCTGCGGAGCGACGTCGGCGGGGCCGGCGCGTCCGCGAGGAGGTCCGCCAGGCGCGCCGCGTTGGGGATGACGGCGATGCGGTCGGCGGCGACGCCGCGCTGCCGGAGGAAGTCGGCGTGGAAGCGCGAGATGGCGACGATCTTGCGGCAGCGCGGGCCGAGGGCGGCCCACTCCTCGGGGCGGACGGCGGCGTCGGTGCGGAACAGGTCGTAGGCGTGGACGGTGACCGACCACGGCACGCCGGCGCGCTCCGCGAGGGGCTGCAGCGTGCGGACGCCGAAGTCGCCGAAGTGGCCGTGGAGGTGGCGGTAGCCGGCCAGCGCCGCGGCGGTCTCGGGCCGGTCGAGGCCCACGTGGGCGACGGGGAGGCTCTGCCCGTCGGGGCCCGGGCCGTAGCGGACGTCGGGCCCGCGGCGGTGGGCCACGACCTGCACGCCCACCCCGGCGGCGCGCAGCGCGGCGAGCTCGGCGTGGACGAAGGTCTGGGAGGGGACGGGGTACTCGGCGAGGACGTAGGCGATGTCGGGCATGGGGGTCCATCGACCCGGTGGTGCACCGCTTGAGGGTCAGCGCGCTGCGCGGCCGATCCCGCGGTACCGGAACCCGTGCGCCTCGACGTCGGCCTGCGCGTAGACGTTGCGCAGGTCGACCAGCACCCGCGCGCGCATCGCCTCGCCCAACCGTCCCAGGTCCAGCGCCCGGTACTCGTTCCACTCGGTCAGCACCACGATGACGTCGCACTCGCACGCCACTGCGTACGCATCGGCGCACCACTGCACCCCGGGCAGTCGCGCCGCCGCCTCGTCCATGGCGGCGGGATCGTGCGCGCGCACCGCCGCGCCGGCGTCCTGCAGGGCCGGGATCAGCGACAGACTCGGCGCCTCGCGCACGTCGTCGGTGTTGGGCTTGAAGCTCACGCCGAGCACGCCGACCGTCTTGCCGCGCACCGAGCCGCCGCAGGCCGCGATCACCCGCGAGGCCATCGCGCCCTTGCGCGTGTCGTTCACCTGCACCACGGCCTCGACGATACGCAGCGGCGCGCCGGCCTCCTGCGCCGTCCGCACCAGCGCCACGGTGTCCTTCGGGAAGCACGAGCCGCCGTAGCCCGGGCCCGCGTGGAGGAACTTGCGCCCGATCCGCCCGTCGAGGCCCATCCCGCGGGCCACGTCCTGGACGTCGGCGCCGAGCCGCTCGCACAGGTCGGCGATCTCGTTGACGAAGGTGATCTTCGTCGCGAGGAACGCGTTGGCGGCGTACTTCGTGAGCTCCGCCGTCTCGAGCGTGGTCAGCACGACCGGCGTCTCGAGCAGGTACAGCGGGCGGTACAGCGCCTTCATCAGCGCCGCGGCGCGCTCGGACTCGGCGCCGATGACGACGCGGTCGGGCCGCAGGAAGTCCTCGATGGCCGAGCCCTCGCGCAGGAACTCGGGGTTCGAGACGACGTCGAAGTCGGCGTCGGGGTTGGCCTCGCGCAGCAGCGCGGCGACGCGCCGGCCGGTGCCCACGGGCACGGTGCTCTTGGTGACCACCACCGTGTAGCCCTGCAACGCCTTCGCGATGTCCAGCGCCGCGGCCTCGACGTAGCGCAGGTCGGCGTGGCCGTCGCCGCGGCGCGACGGCGTGCCCACGGCGATGAACACGGCGTCGGCCTCGGCGACCGCGGCAGCCAGGTCGGTCGTGAACCGCAGCCGCCCCGCCGCGACGCCCTTGGCGACGAGGGCGTCGAGGCCCGGCTCGTAGATGGGGATGTCGCCACGGAGGAGCCGGTCGACCTTGCCGGGGTCGGCGTCGACGCAGACCACGTCGGGCCCGAACTCGGCGAAGCAGGCGGCGGACACCAGGCCGACGTAGCCGGCGCCGATCATCGCGATCTTCATGCGGGATCCTCGGCGTGGTACGCGCGGTACCACGCCACGAAGCGCTCCACCCCCTCCGCGACCGGGGTGGTGGGGTGGTAGCCGAGGTCGGCCTCGGCGGCGTCG
Organism: Myxococcota bacterium; assembly: GCA_041389545.1. Taxonomy (GTDB): domain Bacteria; phylum Myxococcota_A; class UBA796; order UBA796; genus JACKER01. The sequence goes on from JAWKRQ010000013.1 coordinate 125,241, forward strand.
GTGTCGGCCCAGGTGGCGACGACGTCGCCCGGCTGCATGGGCAGCATGCGCAGCGCCGCCCGCCGTCCGAGCGCCGCCTGCAGGGTCTCGATGAGGGTCATCAGCGGCACGGGGGTGCGGTTGCCGAGGTTGTACACCCGGTACGGTGCCGACGAGCGGTCGGGGCGCGGGGCGTCGCCCGACCAGGTCGGATCGGGCCGCGCCGGGCGGTCCACCGCCGCGACCACCCCGTCCACGATGTCGTCGATGTAGGTGAGATCGCGCTGCATCGCCCCGCCGTTGAACACGTCGATGGGGCGACCGGCCAGGATGGCGCGCGTGAACAGCCACAGCGCCATGTCGGGGCGGCCCCACGGGCCGTACACGGTGAAGAAGCGCAGGCCGGTGACGGGCAGGCCGAAGTCGTGGCGTACGCGTGGGCGACGAGCTCGTTGGCGCGCTTGGTGGCGGCGTACAGCGAGACGGGGTGGTCGGCGCCCTGGTCCTCGCGGTAGGGCAGCACCGTGCCCGCGCCGTACACGGAGCTCGACGAGGCGTAGGTGAGCGGCGGCAGGCCGTGGTGGCGGCAGCCCTCGAGCAGGTTGACGAAGCCCACCAGGTTGCTGTCGACGAAGGCGTGCGGCTCGAGCAGCGAGGCGCGCACGCCGGCGCGGGCGGCGAGGTGCACCACGCGGTCGAAGCGCTCCGACGCGAACAGCGCCGCGACGCCCTCGCGGTCGGCGAGGTCGCGCTGCACGAAGCGGAACCGCGGGTGGGTCAGGCGGGCCAGGCGCGCGCGCTGCAGCGCGGGGTCGCCGCCCTGGAGGTGGTCGAGGCCCACCACGGTGTCGCCGCGCGCGAGGAGCCGCAGAACGGTGTGGGAGCCGATGAACCCGGCGGCGCCGGTGACGAGGACGGTAGCCACGACGTCAGCATCGGCCGGCGGCGGGCCGGCTTTACGGCGCGGTGAAGTCGTCGGCCGAGACGACGCGCTGCGGCCGTCCGTCCTGCTCGCACTCCGACCAGGCGATGGCCGTGTACACGTCGCCCGGATCGAGGGGCAGCGGGGTGAGCTGGAAGTCGCCCGCCGTCTGGATGCGCGGGCTGTCGGGGACGACGCCGTAGGAGATTGGGGGCCGCAGGCAGGCGCGGGCGTCCCAGTCGTCGGCGCTCTGGCAGTCGCCGCCGGGGCAGCTGCAGACGAGCTCCCAGCGCGCGATCCCCTGGGCGTCGACCACGGCGAAGCCCTGCGCGTCGTCGCCCTCCCAGGAGAAGACGGGGTCGGCGGCGGACAGGTCGAACGAGATCGGGCTGAAGCGCAGGTCTTCGCACTTCGGCGCGCCGTAGCCGCAGCCGACGAGGGTGAGCAGGGTGGCGAGGCGGAAGGTCATGGGCGCTCCGAGCCTGCAACGTACCCCGCGCGGAGGCGGATCGTGCCGAACCGCCCGCGGACGCGCCGGTCGGGCGTGTCGCCCTCCTCCCAGCTGACGGCGACGCCCCAGCGCCCCTCGCCCCAGTCGGCGACGGCGGTGTGGGGCCGGGAGGCGTCCTCCGCGGGCGACAGCGGCGCGGGCGGGACGAGCCAGCGCAGATCGGGCAGGGACAGCAGCCCGCCGACGATGGTGCCGAAGGGCGGGTCGAGGCGGCGCGTCCACACGACCCAGGCGGCCTCCTCGCCGACCAGGGCGACCACGAGGTCGTCGCCGTCGGCGGGGTCGAGCACGACCGGCGGGACGACGACGGTGCCGTCGGGCGCGATCAGGCCCAGCCGCACGTCGCTCGGCGCCGCTTCGGGCTCCGCGCGCGACCGCCAGCCCACGAGCGCCTGGCCGTGGGCGCCGGCGGCGACGGTGGGCCGGCGGGGCTCGCCGCCGTGGTCCGTGCGGTCGAGGCGGGTGGTCCAGGCGGCGGCGCCGTCGCGCCAGCGCTGGAGGACGAGCGTGTCGGGGGCGTCGTCGCGGGGGTCGGCCCAGGAGACGAGGACGCCGTCGCCGCGGGGATCGGCGTCCGCGTCGGCGGAGGCGATGCCGGGGTTCTCGACCTCGGCGACGACGGCCGGGAGGATCTCGGCCGGCACGAGCGCCGCGTCGACGCCAGCGGCGCGGACCCAGGCCCGGTCGCCGTCGCCGTGGTACCAGACGACGGCGGCGCCCCCGTCGGGCAGCGGGGCGAGGTCGGGGGAGGCGCCGGAGCCGGTCTCCTCGGGCGGGGCGAGGAGCTCGCGGAAGCCGGCGTCGGGGCCGTCCGCCACCTCCAGCGAGACGCCGATCTCGGGCTCGGCGTACGCCACGAGGACGCGCCCCTCCGCGTCGATGCCGACGTCGGGCTTGGCGAGGCGGCCGCCGCGGGCCAGCTGGACCAGGGCGAGTTGCTCGCCGTCGACGTCCCAGGCGGAGACCCAGCCGCCGGCGGGGCCGAGGGGGCGCTCGTTGTAGGCGACCCAGGCGGCGGGGGCGCCGGGCGCGGGCGGGTCCGGCACGACGGCGACGGTGGCGTGGTGGCTGTCGAGGCCCTCGGCGACGGTCAGGGGTCGCGACAGGCTGACGGTGTACGCGGCCGGCGACGCCGGCGCGCAGCCGAGGGCGGCGAGCGCGAGCATGGCGGGACCGTAACCGCCCCGGGCGTGCGACAATGGCCCATGAGCATCAGCAGCACCGTGTTCCAGGGCGCCGACATCGCCTTCCGCGAGGCGACGCCCGCGCTGCGGCCCCACGTGGGCTGCTTCTGGGTGCTCACCGTCCGGCCGGGCGCCACGATCCGGCTCGTGCCCGAGGGCGGCGCCGCCATCCAGCGTGCGGTGCGCGGCGAGGGCTGGACCCTGCGGGGCCCCGTGCTCGACCCGGCGGAGCGGCGCTACCCGGCGGCCGCCGTGCTGGTCGGCGTCCGGCTGCGCCCCGGCGTCGCGCACGCCGTCACCGGCCTGCCCGCCGACCGCACCGTCGGGGAGCGGCTCGCCATCGGCGGGATCGAGCCCGTGCCGGCCGACGCCCCGCCGCAACGCCACGTCGACGCGCTGGAGCGCTTCCTCGTCGCCCGGCTCGCCGAGGTCCGCGTGCCCGAGGTCGTCGCGGCGGCGGTGGCGCACATCGAGCGCGCCCGCGGCGACGTCCGGGTGCAGGAGGTCGCGGCGCGGTGCGGCGTGAGCCCGCGCCACCTCGGCCGCCTGCTGCGCCGGTGGGTGGGCTTCGGGCCGAAGCGCTTCGCCCGGGTGGTGCGCTTCCAGACGACGCTGCACGCCCTCGACCGCGCGCCGGCGACGCCCGCCGCCTCGCTGGCCGCCACCCACGGGTTCGCCGACCAGGCGCACCTCGCGCGGGAGGTCGCGGGCCTGGCCGGCGCCACGCCGCGGCGGCTCGCGTCGGATGCGGCGTCCGATTTCTTCAAGACCCGCTGCGAGGAGGGCGCCTAGCCTCGGTCCCGAGGAGGGCCGATGGTCAGGGGGATCCTGGGGGTCGTGGCGGGGGCGGTGGGGTGGTTCCTCGTCGTGGCGGTGCTCGGCTGGGGGATGCGGCAGGCGTGGCCGGCCTACGCGAGCGTCGCCGAGGAGATGGCGTTCACGCTGCCGATGCTGTTCGCGCGGCTCGGGATCGGCGCGGTGGCGACGCTGCTGGCGGGCGCGCTGGCGGCGGCAGTGGGCGGACGCCGGGCCGCCGCGGGCGCGGGGGGCCTGCTGCTGGTGGGGTTCGTCCCCGTGCACGTGGCGCTGTGGACGGTGTTCCCGCTCTGGTACCACGCCACGTTCCTGCTCTCGCTGGTCCCGCTGGCCGTGCTGGGCGGGGCGGCGGCGGCGCGGGCCGGGGCGCTCCCCGCCCCGTGAGGGTACGGGGCCGCATGCACCTCCGCCTCGACGACCGCTTCCTCCGCGATCTGCCCGCCGACCCGCTGCGCACCCCGGGCCGCGCCAGTGCCCGGCGCGGCCTACTCCTTCGTCGACCCCACGCCCGTGCCGGCGCCCCGCCTGCTCGCGCTGTCGGACGAGGTCGCCGCGCTGCTCGGCGTCGACCCCGACGAGGCCCGCGCCGCCGTCGACGTCTGGGCGGGCAACGGATCCCCGCGCCGATGCGCCCCTACGCCGCCAACTACGGCGGCCACCAGTTCGGCCACTGGGCCGGCCAGCTCGGCGACGGGCGCGCCATCACGCTCGGCGCCGTGGCCCGGCCCGACGGTCCGCTCGAGGTCCAGCTCAAGGGCGCCGGCCCCACGCCCTACTCCCGCACCGCCGACGGCCGCGCCGTGCTGCGCAGCTCGGTCCGCGAGTTCCTGTGCAGCGAGGCCGTCCACCACCTCGGGATCCCCACCACCCGCGCGCTGGCCCTGCTCACCACCGGCGCCCCGGTCCTGCGCGACATGTTCTACGACGGCCACGCCGCCTACGAGCCCGGCGCCATCGTGGTCCGCGTCGCGCCGTCGTTCCTGCGCGTCGGGAACTTCGAGCTGTTCGCGTCCCGCGGCGAGCTCGACACGCTGCGGGCGCTGGTCGACCACACGCTGCGCGTCCACTTCCCCGGCTGCGACGGGCCCGTCGCCATGCTGGCCGAGGTCGCCGAGCGCAGCGCGCACCTCGCCGTGGCCTGGCAGCGGGTGGGCTTCGTCCACGGCGTGCTCAACACCGACAACCTCTCCGTGCTGGGCCTCACGCTCGACTACGGCCCCTACGGCTGGCTCGAGGGCTACGACCCCGACTGGACCCCCAACACGACCGACGCCGGGCGCCGCCGCTACCGCTTCGACCACCAGCCGAGCATCGTCGGGTGGAACGTGGCCCGCCTCGCCGAGGCGCTGTTGCCGCTGGTCGGCGCGCCGGAGCCGCTGCAGGAGGCGCTCGACCGCTACGGCGCGGTGGTGGAGCCCGCCTACCGCCAGATGCGATGCGACAAGCTCGGCCTGGGGCCCTTCCGCCCCGAGGACGCCGCGCTGCTGCGCGAGCAGGACGCCGTGCTGCAGCTCGTCGAGACGGACTACACGCTGTTCCACCGCGCCCTGGCGACGGTGGACCCGCCTGAGGGCGCCGACGACGACGTCTGGCTCGCCCCGCTGGCCGACAGCTGGTACGCGGCGCCGGACGCGGCGGCCCGGGCGCGGATCGCAGCCTGGCTGCGCGCGTGGCGGGCGCGGGCCCGCGATCACGAGCCCGACGCCGCGGCGCGGCGCGCGGCGATGGACGCCGTGAACCCGCTGTACGTCCTGCGGAACTGGCTCGCGCAGCTGGCGATCGACCGCGCGGCGGCGGGCGATGCGGACGGGATCACCGAGCTGCTCGAGGTCCTGCGCCGCCCGTACGAGGTGCAGCCCGGCCGCGAGGCCTTCGCCGACAAGCGCCCGGAGTGGGCGCGCAGCCGCCCGGGCTGCTCGATGCTGTCCTGCAGCTCGTGACCCGCTACTGGAAGCTCCCCACGTCGAGCACGATGCGCTGCCGATCGGCGAGGTCCGCGCCGCACGGCGTGATCTGCGCGATCGTCGCGTCGTAGCCGTCCACGGTGCCGCCGATGAGCGTCCCGTCCGGCTCCGCCAGGTACAGCGTCAGCGACGACGCCGCGCCGCCCGTCCCGAGCCAGCCGTTGAGCGACGACCAGCCGTAGGCCGCGCTCGAGGCCGGCGTCCCGCACAGCCCCTCGACGGTCAGCGTCCCGCCGCGGGGGACCGACATCGCCAGCCAGTCGGCCTCGGTCGCGATCCACGGCCCGCCGTCGAGCTGGATCCGCTCCACGTCGAACGGGCCGCCCACCCCGGTGATCGTCCAGCCGATCGCGGGGGCCGGCGCGAGGTCGAAGCGCCCCGCCAGCTGCGCGCGGCGGACGGCGCCGTCGCAGGCGTCGAGCGTGTCGAGCACGACGTCGGAGAACGTGACCTGGCCGGTCAGGCCGTCCTCGGCGTCGACGGCGCTGATGTCGCCGGCACGCCGATCGCGCCAGCCGGCGACGGCGTCCCACAGCGCAGTGTCGTCGCACGGCGCCTCGATCTCGAAGCCGTCGTGGCGCGCGGGGAGCAGCGCGAGGTCGCCGTCCCAGCCGGCGTCGAGCCAGTCGCTGTAGGGGACGCCGGTGCGCAGCGTCCGGAAGCGGGCGATCGACTGGCCGGACACCGTGATCCCCGCGACCTCGAACGCGAGCCACGGCGCGCCCGGGGGCGTGGTGCCCGGCGTCGTGGTGCCGGGCGGCGTCGAGGGACCGGTGTCGGTCGGCGTCGCCGCGGTGTCCGGCGCGGTCGGCGTCGCGACCGTCGTGTCGTCGTCGTCGTCGTCGCCCACCGTCTGGGGCACGGGCGTGCACGCGCCGACGAGCAGGGCGAGCCAGATCCCACGCATCCTCACCTCCACCCCCCGAGTAGCCGCAGCGCGGCGCGTCCCCGCGTGAAACGGCGGGTCGCAGCGTGAAGCCTCAGCGGCAGGGGGTGGCGGACGCCTCCAGCACGCCGTTGGCGCCCCCGAAGCCGTCGGGCCGCGTGCGCACGGCCTCGGGGGGCACCACGGCGACCCCGTCCACCAGGTAGACGTACTCCCAGGTGCCCTCGGGCACGACCACCGTGCCGGTCCAGACGGCGCCGCGCTGTTCGAGCGGGACGGGCGTCCACCCGTTGAACCCCCCGGAGACGGCCACCTCGTGCGCCTCGCGCGCCACGAGCCGGAACGGGACGGCGCCCGCCGCCACCGACGCGCACCTCGCCGCGCACCCGCCCGAGGCGCCCGCCGAACCCCGCGAAGCCGACGCCGCGCTGGTAGCCGGTCCCGCCTCGAACGCGCCGTCGACGCTCACCGTCCACAGCCGCCCGAGCCGCCACGCCACGTCGAGCCCGCCCCGCCCGACGGCCGCGCCGCCCGGCGGCAGCCCGGCCACCACGGTGGTGGGCCCCGGCGCGGTCACCAGCAGCGACGCGGACGGCGTCACCGTCAGGTCGAGCCACGGCGCGGTGCGCACCGACACGGTCCCCTGCGCGTACGCCGGCAGCGCGTCCGTCCCCCACAGCGTCCCCACCACCTCGGCCGCGGGGCGCACCCGCTCGAGCCCGCCGGCCACCCACAGCGACGCCGCCCCGCCGACGCCGCCCCCGCCCACCCCGCTGCGCACCACCGGCCCGAGCGACGCGCCGGCGCCGAGCCCCCGCCGCTGCAGGTCCGCCGTGGCGCGGGCGCCGACCTGGCCCCAGCCGACCGAGGCGCTGCCGGCCCCGTCGAGCGCGGCGCCGAGCCCGCCCTGGTCGCGCAGCCGCACCGCCGCGGCGTGGCCGTCGAAGATGCTGCCCGCCACGGCCTCGACCCAGCTGCCCGCGGAGGCCGAGCCGAGCCAGCGCCCGCGGGTCCACGCGCCGCCGAGCCCGAGCTGGCCGAACACCGCAGGGCCACCGCCGCCCGTCCAGGCGTCCGCGCCGGCCGCCGCGCTCGCGTCGACGCCGAGCACCGTCGCGCTCGGCGGGCGCACCCCCGCCTCGAGCGGCGATCCCGCCCGCGCCGACCCCACCAGGGCCCAGGCCACCGCGGCGAGCACTACACCTCGAGCACGCCGTTCCGCCGCCCGAAGCCGTCGTCCGTCGACATCGGCGCCGCCGGGTCGACCTTCCACTCCCCGTCGACCACGAGCATGTACTCGTGGCGGCCGCGGGGGACCCGGACGATGGCGTAGAACACGCCGTCTTCGCCGCGGATCATCGGCAGGGCCTCGGGGTTCCAGTCGTTGAAGGTGCCGGCGATGGCGACATGGCGCGCACGAGCGTCATGGTACACGAAGCGCACCGCCACCGTCGCCGTCTCGTCGGCGCCGAGCACCACGGCCGTCGTCGGCGCGGGCGCGGGCACCGGCGCGGGCTCGCTCCACCGGCCGCCGGCCCAGCCGCCCGCCACGCCGATCCCCAGCGCCACGACCGCGGCCACGGCGAGCCGCCGCTGCTCCCGACGCCGCACGTCGCGCGCCCCCTTGCGGGCCAGCGCGCGCGCCATCAGATCGCCGGGCGCGCGCTCCGTGCGCAGCCCCTCGAGCGGCTCGTCGCCTTCGCTCACGGCTTGTTCCCCCCGCCGGCCCAGGTCGGCGGCCCGCCGCCCCCGGGCGCCTTGCCCTTGGACTTGTCGTTGCCCCCGGCGTTGCCCTTGGCCTTGTCGGCGGCCGCGGCGGCCTGCGCCGGCAGCTCCGGCAGCGCCGACAGGGGCGATCCGCCCTGCGCCATGATCTGCTCGAGCCGCTCCACCACCCACGCGGGCGTGCGCCCGTTGCGCAGCAGCGCCGAGACGGCGGTGGCGAGGCCGCTGAGCGACGCCTCCGGGCTCGCGCCGCCCGCCGCGACGACCACCAGCCGCACGGCGTCGGGCTCGGGCATGCCCGTGGTGACGAGGTCCGCCGCCGCGTCGTAGGCGCGCGCCGGATCGTGGGTGCCGCCGAGCGTCGCCAGCGTCTGGGCGTTCACCCCGGCGCGCACCGCCCGCCCGGCCGCCGGGAGCGCCTGCTTCGGCAGCGTGGGCACGGCCTCCTGCGCGGTGCGCATGGCGTCGATCTCGACCTGCAGCGCGCCGCGGATGCGGTCGACCGGGACGCCCTTGGCGATGCCCTCCTGCGCCTTGAGCTCGAGCCCGTCGGGCGGCAGGTCGGCACGGGCCGCCTCGGCCACCACCTCGCGCAGCTCGTCGGGCAGCTCGGCGGCGGCGGCGCTCGCCGCCCAGGCCCACGCGGCGCCCGCCACCACGGCGCGCACCCAGGTCCCCTGTCGTCGGTTCACGTGCAACATCGTCTGCTCACTCGCCGACGATACGACCGGGCACGCCCTGCGGATACAGCTCGCTCTCGGGCGGCTGCAGGCGCTCCCGCAGCAGGATGAGCCCGCGCCGGACGCGCTGCTTGAGCGCGGGCACGTTCGCCCCCGTGATCTCCGCCATCTCGGCGTAGCTCATGTCCTGCAGGTGGAACAGCACGACGGCCTCGCGGTAGGCCGCGGGGAGCTCGCCGAGCACCTCGTGCAGCCGCGCCTCGTGGGCCTTGAGGTCGATCGCGTCGTCGAGGTCGACGCTCGGCGCGCCGTCGGGGCCGGTTTCGTGCGGTGTCTCGCCCCACCGCAGCACCCGCCGCCACCAGACGAGCCGCAGCCGGTCGTGGCAGACGTTCGTGGCCACGCGCAGCAGCCACGGGCGGAAGGGGCGGCTCGGATCGTAGTGTCGGCGGCGGTCGAGCGTGCGGATCAGGGTGTCCTGCGCGGCGTCCTCCGCCTCGGCGCGGTTGCGCAGCATGCGCAGGCACACCGTGAACAGCTGGTCCATCAGCGGCTCGCACAGGCGGCGGAACGCGGCCGTGTCGCCGTCGCGGAAGGCGCGGCGATCGGCCTCGGTGTCGTGGGCGTCGACCGGGTTCACCTCGCCATCCTACCCGCTGCGCCGGGTCGCGCGGGTCACGCGGGGGTCAGGACACCTGCGCGGCCTCGTGGGCGAGCTGCTCTGCGCGCTCGTGGCCGAGCCACCACTCGACGAGCCAGTGCGCGACGTAGATGAGCGGGGTGAGCGCGATGGCCACGCCCACCTTGTAGGCGAACGACGACAGGCTGATGTCGCCCGCCTGCGCGAAGGTGACGCCGTTCTGCGACCCGATGAGCGTGGGCCCGTAGAACGCGATGTAGATGACGACGAAGCTGTCGATGAGCTGGCTCACGAGCGTGGAGCCCGTGGCGCGGGCCCAGATGAACCGGCCGCCGAGCCGGCGGCGGATCATGTGGAACACGGTCACGTCGACGAGCTGCGACAGCAGGAAGGCGCACATCGAGCCGACGATGATCCAGGCCGACTGGCCGAAGACGTTCCGGAACACGTCGTCGGGGACGGGCGAGAAGGGCGCGGCGTGGATCCGCATCGCCAGGTTGTTGATGACGAAGACCCAGGCGATCATCGCCATGGTGAGCCAGGTCACGAAGCGGACGGCGCGGGCGCCGAAGAACTCGTTGATGGTGTCGGTGGTGAGGAACACGAGCGGCCACAGCAGCGCGCCGCAGGTCAGCGTGTAGGTGCGGTCGATGCCGAGCCAGGCGTAGAAGCGCACCTGGAACAGCTTGACCGAGACGAGCTCGGCCACCACGGCGCTCGTCATCATGATCGCGGCGAGGACGAGCCACAGCTTGACCGAGCGGTCGGTCGCGACGCTGCTCATGGGCGCTCCCTGCTCACGCTCGACGGCGAGCGCCGCCCTCTACCCTGTTCACGGGCCGGGGACGAGCCACGCGCCGCCACCGGGCAGCCCGGGCTCGGCGATCCACAGGTCGGGCGAGGGGTCGGCGTCGATCGCGCCCACGGCGACGCCGGCGCCGGCGTGCCCGCCCGTCGCGCCGAACAGCAGGCCGTGGTAGTCGTCGGTGCCGATGGCGCCGGACCCGGGGCCGTAGAACAGGTAGACGGCGCCGCTGTCGGCCCCGGCGAAGTCCGCGTCGGGGATGCCGAGCAGCAGGTCGGCGAAGCCGTCGCCGTCGAGGTCGGCGAGGGTCAGGACCTCGCCGACGCCCATGCCGGCCTGGCCCCCGCGGACGGTGAGCTGCGCGGCGGCCTCGACCGGGCCGACGGCCGGCGCGACGACGACGTAGGCGGCGCCGCCGTTCTGCGCCGCGACGTCGTCGTCGGGGGCGCCGGCGACCAGGTCGGGGCGGCCGTCGCCGTCGAAGTCGCCGCCCGCGGCGAGGCCCTCGCCGAGCCGCGACGTCGGAGCGCCGGTGAGGGTGGAGGTGGCGGCGGTGGCGAGGGTGGGCGCGCCGACCAGGTCGGACGGGACGAGCCAGACGGTGCCGGCGTTGACCCCGGCGGAGGGGCCGCCGAGCGCGAGCTCGACCACGCCGTCGCCGTCGAGGTCGGTGCCGGCGGCGACCGCTGCGCCGAGCGAGTCGCCCGGGCTGGTGAGCTGCAGCCGCGCGGCCGACGGCGAGATCACGCCGACGATGCCCAGCGTCACGAGGTACGCGCCGTCGCCGCCGGGCGCCCCACGAGGACGTCGCCCGCGCCGGTGCCGGACACGTCGCCGGCGAAGGCGAGCGCGGCGCCGAGGTCGTCGCCCGGGAAGCCGACGACCGAGAGCACGGCGCCCTCGGGCGCGAGCGGCGACACCATCGAGACGCTGCCCCCCGGCGCCTCGTACGGCGCGCCCACGGCGAGGTCGGGCAGCCCGTCGCCGTCGACGTCGGGGATGGCGGCCAGCGCCGCACCGTAGCCCGTGCCGAGGGCCGGCAGCCGCATCGACGGCGCCCACGGCCCCGCCACCTCGGGGCCCGGCCCGGGCAGCACCAGCACGTCGCTGCCGCCCGCCACGCTGCCGAGCACGGCGTCGCCGAAGCCGTCGCCGTCGAAGTCGGTGCCCGCCGCCACGACCTGGTAGGCGTCGGGGCCCTGGCTGCCGGTGGCCCAGCCGCGCGCCTGGCGCGACAGGTCGAGGATGCCGACGGCCGGCTCGCCGCACACCGGGTCGACGCCGGTGCAGTCCTGGTCGACGCCGTCGCCGCAGGGGTCGGGCAGGCCGGGCCGCACCGAGGGGTCGTCGTCGGCGCAGTCGACGGGGGCGAGCACGTTGACCTGGCCCGCGGTGAGCGGCGCGCAGCCCTGCCCCGCGACGGCGGTGCCCGAGCCGGCGCCGTCGCCGTCGGCGTCGGGGACCCACCAGTCGGGGCCGACCTCCGGGTCGCCGTCGTCGCAGTCCTCGGCGTTGGAGACGACGCCGTCGCCGAGCGCACAGGCGGCGGAGGTGACGGTGGGGTCGCCGTAGCCGTCGCCGTCGGCGTCGCGCCAGCCGGTGATGGTGCTCGCCAGCGACAGCGAGGGGTCGTCGTCGTCGACGAGGCCGTCGCAGTCGTCGTCGCCGAAGCCGCAGACCTCGGTGGCGCCCGGGTGGACGCCCGCCAGCGTGTCGTCGCAGTCGTCGTCGTTCGCGGCGAAGCCGAAGGGCACGGAGCAGAACGGCGTGGGCTCGCTGGCCGGGTCGCCGTAGCCGTCGAGGTCGGCGTCGAGCCAGGCGTCGATCGCGCCGAGCGCGCCGTCCGGGTCCTGGAGGTCGACGAGGCCGTCGCAGTCGTCGTCGAAGCCGTTGCAGATCTCGAGCAGGTTCGGCGCCCGGGCCGGCGAGCTGTCGTCGCAGTCGCCCGGGCGGGTGATCCAGCCCGCGGGGGGCGCGCAGTACACGCGGCCCCGCGCGCCGTCGCCGTAGCCGTCGAAGTCGTCGTCGGGGTAGTACGTGACCGTGCCCGGCGCCTCCTCGTCGATCAGGCCGTCGCAGTCCTGGTCCTTGCCGTCGCACAGCTCGACCGTCGGACCCGGGTGGACGGAGGGATCGCCGTCGTCGCAGTCGCCGGGCCGATCGACGTAGCCGTCGGGCGCCGCGCAGGCGGTCACCGCGTGGTCGGTGGCGCCGACGCCGTCGTTGTCGAGGTCGCGGTACCAGGTGCGGGCCTCGTCGCCGTCGATCACGCCGTCGCAGTCGTCGTCGATCCCGTTGCAGGCGTCGGTCGCGCCGGGGTGCACGGAGGGCTCGCGATCGTCGCAGTCCGACGCGTCGGCCACCATCGCCTCGGGGCGCTCGCAGGCGCGCTCCGTCGCGCTGCGGTCGCCGTACCCGTCGCCGTCGCGGTCGGCGTACCAGACGCGGTCGCAGCGCGGGCCGCAGGCAGACGTGGCGAGGGCGGCGAGCAACAGGTAGCGTGTCATGCGCATGGCGGGCTCACTATACCGGCTCGGAATCCCGTTGGCCTGGCTCGGCGTGGCGCCGGTCGCCCTGGCGGCGGAGCCCACGCTGCCCGAGCTGCAGTCCGTCACGCCGGCGGCGTACCCGGAGCGCGCCCTCGAGCGGGCGATCGAGGGCGACGTCGTCCTGCAGCTGACCATCGACGAGGAGGGCGCGGTCGTCGAGGTCGCGCCGCTCGAGGAGGCCGGCCACGGCTTCGACGGCCCGGCCATCGAGAGCGCGTGGACCATGCGGTTCGAGCCGGCGCACGATGCCCGCGGGCGCCCCGTCGCCGCCGTCATCACCTACCGCTACCCGTTCCGGATGGACGACGTGCCCCCGCTCTCGATCGAGGGGGTCCTCCGCGAGCAGGCCGGCAAGAAGCACCCGATCGCCAACGCCACCGTCCGCGCCACCGGCCCCGACGAGGCCCTCGCCCGCACCCGCACCGACGACGACGGGCGCTTCCGCTTCGCCGGCCTGGCGCCCGGCAGCTGGATCCTGACGGTGCAGGGGCGCGGGCTCGTCACGAGCTCGGCGTCGGTCGACGTGCCCGAGGGCGACGCCTACGCCGACGGCGTGGTGCTGTCGGCCGAGCTCGTCCCGGACTGGGAGCAGGCCGAGTTCGACGAGTTCGTGGAGGTCGTGGCGCAGCGGCAGGCCGACCCGGCGGAGCGCGAGATCTCGCACGAGCTCGTCGTCACGCTGCCGGGCAGCCTCGGCGACCCCGTGCGCGCGCTGCAGAACCTGCCCGGCGTGGCGCGGGCGCCGTTCGGCAGCGGGCAGCTGCAGATCCGCGGCGGCGGCCCGGAAGACACGTCGTACCTGCTGAACGGCACGCCGATCCCGATCGCGTTCCACTTCACCGCGGTCACCACGGTGGTCGCGGCCGACCTGCTGCGCGCCGTCGACTTCCTGCCCGGGTCCTGGGGCGTGCGCTACGGGCGCGCCATCGGCGGCATCGTCGACCTCGAGACCGACGACGACCTGCCGAGCCACGCCACCACGAGCGTGTCGTTCGACATCTTCCAGGCGACGGGCTTCACCCGCCAGCGCCTCGGCAAGCGCACCACGCTCGCGCTGGCCGCGCGCCGCTCCTACATCGACACCATCGCCCAGCCGGTGCTGTCGTCGCGCGACGCCGGCGACCTGCGCGTCCCCCGCTACTACGACGCGCAGCTGCACTTCGTGCAGACCACCCAGGGCAACGGCCGCGTCACCGCCACGCTCATGGCTTCGGAGGACCGCTTCCGGCTGCTCGGCGTCGAGGGCGGCGACGCCGTCAGCTACAAGACGGCGTTCCAGAAGGGCGTCCTGCGGTGGCTGCAGCCAGGCCCCGCGGGGTTCTCGGCCGAGACGGTGTTCTCGGTCGGCCCCGAGGTCCAGGAGCTCGTCCTGAGCGACGAGCGCACCGATCTCGGCGCGCTGGGCGTCCCCGTGGACCTGTTCGGCGACCTGCCGTCCGTGGGGATCGTGCGCGAGGAGGCCATCCCGCGCTGGTCGCTGCGCCACGAGTGGCTGCGCGACCCGGCGGCGGGCTGGCTCGGCGTGCGCGCCGGCCTCGACCTGCTGTGGGGCAAGCAGACGCTGCAGTACACGATCGGCACGCCCGAGGCCGGGCAGATCGGCGTGGCCATGCCGGCGCTGTACGCCGAGCCCACGCTGCGCCTCGGCCCCGTCGACGTGACGCCCGGGGTGCGCTGGGAGGTGTACGACGCATCGAACGCGCTCGCCGACAGCGTCGTCGACCCGCGGCTGCGTGCGCGGCTCGATCTGGGCCACACCGAGGTGCTCGGCGGCGTGGGCCTGTTCAGCCAGCCGCCGGCGATGCGGGAGCTGCTCGCCCGCGAGGGGCCGTCGCTCGGCTTCGAGCGGTCGCGGCAGGCCACGCTCGCGGTCACGCAGCAGCTCGGCGTCGATGCCAAGGTCGGCGTGGCCGTGTACCACAACCAGCTGACGGGGCTCATCGTCGGGCGCGACGAGCTGTTCCGCTTCGACCGCACCACGCTCGTCGACGCGACGCACTTCGACCCGTTCCTGAACGCCGGCGTCGGGCGGGCCCTACGGCATCGAGCTGCACAGCACCTGGATCACGCCGCGGCGCGTGCTGTGGGCGTCGGTGTCGCTGTCGCGCGCCTTCCGCACCGACCTGCCCACCGAGCCCGAGCACCCCGCCGACGCCGACCAGCCCGTCAACGTCACCCTCATCGGCAGCCAGGAGCTCGGCCAGTGGCGCCTCCGGCGCGCGCCCGCTACGCGACGGGGCCGGCGCTGACGCCCGTGGCCGGCGCGATGTACTCGACGGATCTGCAGCAGTGGCTGCCGATCTGCGGCGATCCCTACAGCGACCGGGCCCCGGCGTTCTTCGCGCTCGACCTGCGCGTGGACCGCACCTTCCGGTTCCGCACGTGGAAGCTCGAGATGTACACCGAGGTCCAGAACGCGACCAACCACCGCAACGTCGAGATCCGAGCTGGAACGAAGACTACTCCGCGCTGGCCCCGGTGACGGGCCTGCCCATCCTGCCCGTGATCGGGCTGAAGGGGACCTGGTGATCCTCTCGCTGCTCGCGGGCTGCGGCGGCCTGCGGGACACGCCGAACACGTTGGACGGCCTGCAGGTGGTCGCCATCGAGACGATCCCCGCGGAGCCCGAGCCGCTCGAGGGCTCACCCTGCGCGCCTGGGTCGCCGACGCGCACGACCGCGAGGTCGACACGCTCGTCTGGCTGTGCACGCCGGTGGACGGCCGCTGCGTCGAGGCCTACCCGCCGGGCTCGGTGGGGCTGCCGCTGCAGCTGTGGGCGCGCGTCGGGCGGGCGCGGCCGACGTTCGAGACGCGGACGGCGTGGCCGCTGTTCGCGTCCATCGCCGCGTCCAGCGCGGACCTGCCCGAGGAGGCGCGCGAAGCTGCTCGTGTGGTCGCTCGCCTGCGTCCCCGGCGTCTGCCCGGTGTTCGACCAGATCGCGGCCGATCCCGTGGCCGGCTCCGAGGCGTGGGCGCAGGTGGCGCGGGCGCTGGCGGATCCGGCGTCGTGGATGGCGGAGCTCCGCGGGACCAGGTGAGCGTGGCCGTCAAGCTCGTGCCCGTCGACCTCGGCGGGCCGTCCCCCACCGACGGCGGCGCGTTCGGCGGCTACAACCCCGACACCGGGCTGTCGCGGGGGCCGAACCGCGCGCCGCGGCTGGTGCCGGACCCGGGGATCGACGATCCGCTGGTGCACCGCTTCGACCTGCTCGACCCCGACGGCGACGAGGTCGCGGTGCGCTCCTTCGTCACCGCGGGCGGCGTGTACCAGCAGGTGCGCGGCCAGGAGGTCTGGGTGCAGCACCAGGACCCGGCGCTGTCGCGCGACGGCGTGCTGTACGTCGTCGCCGAGGACGGCCTCGGCGGGACGGCCGTTGGAGCGACCACCAGGCGCTCGACCCGTGCGCGGGGGACCCGGCGCTGCTGCTCGACCTGGCCGACGGCGACGACCTGCCGCTGTCGCCCACCGGGCGCGCCGACACCTGGCTCGTGGAGGTGCCCTGGCGGCTGCGGGCGGCGGGCGGCCAGGCCGAGGTGCGGCTCAGCGTCGACCTCGACGGCCAGCCGCTGGCGGGCGAGGCGCAGCAGACCGTCGGGGGCGCTTGCGACGCGCCCATGACCGACGTCCAGCTGCTCGAGGACGCGACGACGGCGGAGGCGTGCGCGCTGCTGGGGCGCTTCGCCACGATCCACGCCGAGGCCACCGTGTACGACGGGCTGGCGCGGACGCAGCTGGAGGCCACGATCCGCACGGTGCTCGTGCCCGGGACCCCCGCGTTCGAGCAGGCCTGCCGGGCGCTGTAGCTCGCTCAGCCCGCGGCGCCGGCCCCCGCGCTCTCGTCGCCCAGCGCGACCTCGGCGTCGGTCGGGGCGTGGACGGGCCGGGTCGGGCCCACGGGCTCGTCGGACGAGCGGACGCGGAACACCAGCGCCACCAGGCAGACCACGGTGAAGAAGGCCGCGCCGTACTGCCCGGGGGTGAAGCCGCCGTAGCGGGCGTCGGTGACCTCGGGGCGGAAGTAGTCCATGAAGAAGCGCAGCGGGCCGTAGCACAGGCCGAGCGTGAGCACGAAGGTGCCGGGCTTCCAGGGCCGCCGGTCGAGCAGGGCGAACAGGCCGAACATCGACAGCGACCACAGCGCCTCGTACAGGCCGAGATCGTGGCAGGCGACGCTCTTGCGGCCGTCGGGCTGGCAGATGCCGTAGACGCCGAGCCAGAAGTTCGTCTCCGTGCCCGGGTGGTCGTGGGCGACGAAGCAGCCCATGCGGCCGAAGAACCAGCCCAGGGCGAGGCCGAAGGCGAGGCAGTCGAGGTAGGGCCAGACGCGGACCTTCTCGCTGCGGAAGAACAGGATGGCGATGGGGACGCAGACGAGGAACCCGCCCATCGACGACAGGCCCTGCCAGACCTTGAGGAACTCGATGGGGTTGTGCAGGTACTCGTCGGGCTTGTACATGAGGCCGTAGCCCACGTGGCCGCCGATGAAGACGCCGGCGACGAGCCAGCCGATGAGGCGGTTGATCACCTCGGGGTCGAGGCCGATCCGGCGCGCCCGGCCCATCGCCGCGCGGCCGCCGAAGACGAAGCCCAGCGCGACGAGGAGGCCGAAGCCGTGGAGCGGCACGATGGGCGTGTGCAGCACCGGGGGCTCGAACCAGGGGATGAGTGGATGCACGCGGGCTCCTCGGAGGCCGTGCGTCGTAACCCGCTCGGCTGGTGTAGGCTGTCGGCGGCCCGGCCCCCAGGTCGGTCCGAGCCGCGCGAGCGCCGAGGGCATGGCCTCCATCAACTTCGCCACCCGTGAGATCGCGGCCAAGGTCGTCTACTTCGGGGCGACCGGGGCGGGGTGCAACACCAACCTGGAGCGCCTGCACGCGCTGCTCGACGTGAAGAGCAAGAGCGGGCTGCAGCGCTTCGGCCCCGCGGAGTGCGACGAGCGCTCGCTGTTCTTCGCGTACCGGTCGCCCGAGCCGCCGCCCGTCGCGAGCTTCGAGGTGGCGCTGTCGGTCTACAGCCTGCCGGGGGCCATCTCGCTGCCGGCGTTCCGCGACGAGGTGCTGCGCGAGGTGGACGGGGTGGTGCTGGTCGCCGACGCGCGCGGGCCCCGCAACCCCGAGAACGTGGAGGCGCTGCTCGAGCTCGAGACGCTGCTCGGGGGGCTCGGGCTCGACATCTCCGACCTGCCGGTGGTGCTGCAGGTCAACCACGTCGACGCCGAGGACGCGCGGCCCGTGTCCGACGTGGTGTTCGACCTGAACCCGTTCGGGTTCCCCGTGGTGCAGGCCGTCGCGCGGGACGACGAGGGGGTCGTGGCGACGCACCACGAGGTCGTGGCCGCGATGACGGGGCGCATCGCCAACGCGCTGTCGGGGCAGACCCCCGGGCTGCGGCTGACCGCGCTGCACGACCCGCACCGGCCGACCGAGCTCGAGGTCGTGCAGGAGCACATGGAGCGCTTCACCGAGCGGAGCGCGGCGACCCCCGCCGTCGAGGAGGTGCTCCAGGAGGAGCTCGACTCCGAGGCGCTGGAGGCGATGATCGAGGCGCTGCCGCCGGGGCCGGCGGTGGAGGTGGCGTTCCAGCCGCGGGAGCTCGTGGGGTCCCACCCCGCGAAGGTGCTCGGCGCCGAGGTGCGGGGGGACGGCGTGCACCTGGAGCTGCTGATGGAGCGGCTCGGGGGGTCGGACCAGCGCCGGCTGACGGTGGTGCTGGTGAACCGGCCCACCGACATCGAGCCCGTGCCGCGGATCGACCGGGCGAGCCCGCCGGCCGAGGAGGAGGAGGTGGTCGACGACGTGTTCGACTACCTGCCCCAGGACGACGAGGAGCTGGCGCCGGTGGCCGCGCCGCCGGAGGACCTGCCGCCGGTGTGGTACGGCGTGCTGGGGGTGGGGACGGGGGTGCTGATCGGGCTGCTGGCCGGGTACCTGCTGCAGGTGTAGCCGCCCGTGGATGGGAGCCGCGTGCGCCCGCGAGCCGCGTGAGGTGGGCTCGAGCAGGCAGCGAGAAGAGAAGACGAGAAGAAGCACCGACCGTCTTTCAACCCCCCCCGGTCGGTGCTTCTGAAGGGGCCAGGCCCCAACTCGTCTCACCCTGGGACAATGCACGCGGCGTGCCAAGGACCCGCGCAACCAGGAAACGCCGACAATTCGACGCCGCCCCGCCCGCGTGCGCAATTCACGCTGCGCCTCTTGCTCACGTGCTGCTGCGCAAGTTGCTCACCGTCGCCGGCGCTCCTTGCTCACATGCGCAGCTTGCTCACACGCGCAGAAACGAGCACACCGACAGCCGTTCCGGGGTGAGCAAGGTCCGCCGGCCCGCCCGCCGGCGGCGCGTCCGGCCGCCGGTCCCGCACCGGCAACCCACGCCGCGCCCGGCTACGTCCCCCCCATGCTCTGGCTCGCAGCGCTCCTCGCCTGCCCCCACCCCGCCGCGCCGATCGCCGAAGCGCCCCCCGTGGCCGACGCCGGCGCCCCGGCCCGCCAGTTCGCCCTGCGTGCCGAGGCCGCCCGCGCCGCCGGCGACGCCGACGAGGCCCGCCGCTGGGTCACCTGGTGGCTGCGCGTCGACGGCTCCGCCTGGGCCCGCATCCACGCCGCCGCCCTGCTGGAGGACCTCGGCGACCTGCCGCGCGCCGAGGCCGTCGCCGCCGACGCCGTGGCCGCCGACCCCGACCTGCCCGAAGCCCACCGCGCCCTGGGCCTGCTCCGCCTGGCCCGCGGCGACGCCGAGGGCGCCGAGGCCGGCTCGCCCGCGCCGGCGACCTGCCCGGCGTCCCCGCCGCCCGGGTCCGCGCCGCCCTGGCCCGCGGCGACGCCGACGTCGCGGCCCAGCGCCTCGACGCCTGGGCGCCGTCGGGTCCCGCCGAGCAGCTCGCCCACGCCGGCGCCACCCTCGCCCTCGGCCGCGCCGCCGCCGCCCGCGACGTGGCCCTCGCGCTGTCCCGCGACCCGCTCGTCGGCCCCGACGCCCTGGCGCTCGCCGTCGATGCGGGCCGCCGGGCCTGCGACCTCGCCCCCGTCCACGCCTGGGCGGCCGCCGCGCCGGGGCTCACCGCCGACCCCCGCTGGCGCGACGCCCTCACGGCGCTCGCCGCCGCCACGGGCGACGCCGACCTCGCCCACACCGTCGCCGCTCGCTCCGGTGACCGCGCGGCGCTCGTCGCCGAGCACCTCGCCACGGGCGACGTCGACGCCGCCGCGGCGCTGGTCCGGCCCGACGACCCCGCCCCGCTGCGGGCCCGCGTGCTGCGCGCCGCAGGTGACCCGGACGCCGCCGACGCCGTCCTCGCCGCCGACGGCAGAGACGACGCCACCGCCCTGCGCGCCGACCTGCGCCTGGCCGAGGGCGACGCCGAGGCCGCCCTGGCCCTCACCGCCGACCCCGCCGGGCCCTCCACGGCCTGGGTGCGCGCCGGGGCCCTGGCCGTGCTCGGCCGCACCGAGGAGGCCGTCGCCGTGGCGGTGGGCAGCGCCGCCGACCCGGCCGACGCCGCCGTGCGCGAGGCCCGCGTCCGCGCCCTCGTCGGCGACGAGGCGGGCGCGGCCGCCGCCCTCGACGCGGCCGTCGACGTCCTCGGCGCCGACGCCTGCGCCCCGAGCCTGTGGATCGCCCTGGCGGAGCGCGCCGCCCCCTGCGACGCCGCCCCGCTGCTCGCCCGCGCCCGCGGCGTCCGCCTCGCCGACCCCGCCCTCGCCGCCGCCGAAGCGGCCGCCCGCGCCGCCTGTCCGGCGTTACGCTGACCTCCGTGGAGCCCGCCCTGCGCACGCTCATGTTCTGGTTCGTCGCCATCGGCTGCGGCCGCGGCGGCCCGCCCGCGCCCGCCGTCGACGCCCGCACGAGCACCCTCGCCCTCGCCCGCGGCCGCGAGGTGCCGAGCCCGGTGCAGGCGCGCTTCTCCATCAGCCTGCAGACGGCGGCGAAGAAGTTCCCCACCACCGGCGGCGCGCTCATCCTCGACCGCCCCCGCGGCCACCTCGCCGTGCTCGGCCCGCTCGGCGGCCCGCTGGCCACGCTCCAGACCGACGGCGAGGGCGCCGCGGTCAACCTGATGCGCGACGAGCGGCACCTGCTCGCCGCCCGCGCCGACGACGTCCTGCGCGCCAACACCCACGGCGCCATCGGGGTCGACGCCCTGCTCGGCGTCCTCGAGGGCGACGTCCCGCTGGACGACGCGCCCGTCCGCTCCGAGCGCCCCGGTGACGACGGCACCGTCCAGGTCGTCCTCGACGGCCCCGACGGCACCGCCCTGTCCGTCATCCTCGACGCCGCGCGCGGCACCCCGGTGTCGATGGTCGCCTGGGACGTCGACGGCACCGCCCTCCTGGAGGCGAGCTACGAGCCGTTCGAGGCGCTGCCCGGCTCGCCGGAGGCGGCGCCCGTGTGGGTGCCCTCCGCCGTCACGCTGCGGCTGCCGGCGCTGGATCTGCTCGCCGAGCTGAAGTACCGCTCCTGGCAGGTCCCCGAGGCCGACTCGCCCGCGCTCGCGAGCGAGGTGTTCGGCCTGGCGCCGCCGCCGGGCTTCTCGTCGCAGCCGCTGGAGGACGTGGCCGTGGGCCTGTTCGCCGGGTTGCTCCCGCCGCCCGAGTAGCGCGCGGTTACGATGCCCCCGCCCCACCGCGGGGCGGGCAGGGAGGCCGGATGAGCGCCGTGGAGGTCGAGATCGCCGAGGACGTGCCGCACGGGGACGACGCCCCCGAGCCGGAGCGCGGCGAGCGCAGCGACCGGAGCGAGCGCCGCCGCGAGCAGCGCCGGCCCGACAGCGACGGGATCGAGCGCGAGCGCGAGATCACCAAGCGCCAGATCATCCAGTCCGTGTCCACCATCGTCGTCGTCATCCTCTACATGGTGTTCACGCTGCTGCGCGACCGGGAGACGGGCGTGGTGGTCGTCGACCCCGACGAGTCCGACGACTGGGACGACGACGCGTAGCCGTCAGCGCTCCGCCCGGACCACGCGCGTGCCGCCGGCGAACTCGTCGTGCGGGCCCGTGCGGATGGTGTGGCCCGCGATGTCCCAGCCGATCCAGGCCCAGGCCGCGAACGCGAGCACCGGCCCGACGAACGGGATCGCGCCGAGCAGGACGAAGGCCTCGCGGCGCGCCGCCTGCTCGAGCGTGGGGTTCCCGCCGTCGGGCCCGATGACGCGCATGCCGAGCAGCAGCTTGGCCGGCGACCCGCCGAAGCGGGCGTCGCAGACGAAGAAGTAGGCGTGGGCGAGCAGCGCGCCCACGATGAGCCAGTCGAAGCCGAAGCCCATGAGCTGGCCGAGCAGCGCCTGGAGGACGGCCACGACGATGGCGTCCAGGAACCGGGCGAGCAGGCGGATCGGCAGGTCGGCGGGGGTCATGTCGCCTCCGCCGCCAGGGGTAACCGCGCCCGGGTTACGGGGCCGGATCGATCCGATCCCGCCCTCGCCCGCCGATCGCGCCCTGCTCATGGGCTGGTACGCCGCGGCGGTCGGCGCCCTGGTGCTCGCCCCTTCATGGGCGCGGTGCTCACCGACCACGGCTGGAGCCCGGCCGCCACGGCCCTGTGGCTGGCCGTGATCCCCGCGGGGCGCATGGTGCTGCTGCCGCTGTGGGCGCGCCTCGCCGACGCCGTGGGGGCGGCGCGGGTGCTGATGGGCAGCGTCGTCGGCTCGACGGCCTGCGCCGCGGTGCTGCTCGGCGTGGACGGCCCGTGGCTGGCGGTGGGCACGATCCTGGCCTGGTCCTGGGCCCGCGCCCCGGCCGGGCCCATCGTCGACGCCAGCAGCGTGGACCGCCTGGGCACGGGCTACGGCCGGGTCCGCGCGGTGGGCTCCGTCGCGTACCTCGCGCTGTGCGCCGTGGGCGGGGTCCTGCGCGACGTGTGGCGGCCGGCGCCGATCGCGCTGTGCGTCGGCCTGTCGGTCGCGACCCTGGCGATCTCGCTGCCGCTGGCCCCGCGCCTCGACGCCGCCGCGCCGCCGCCCGGCCCCGGTGCGTGGCGGGCCCTGGTCCGCCACCCCGTCCTGGCCCCGCTCGCCGCCGTGAGCCTGCTCCACGGCGCCGCCATCGCGACCTCCGACAACCTGCTCGCCGTCCACGTCGAGCAGCTGGCGCTCCCGGCGAGCGTCACGGGCACGGGCATCGCGCTCGGCGTCGGCGTGGAGGTCGTGGTGCTCGGCTTCGGCGCGCCGCTGCTCGAGCGGGTCGGCGCGCGCACGCTGCTGCTCCTCGCCGTCGCCTCGTCCATCCCGCGCTACGCGCTCACCGCGGCCTCCACCGACCCCGCGGTGATCGCCGGCGCCCAGTCGCTGCACGGCCTCGGCTTCGGCGCCTTCTGGCTCGCCTCCACCGGGCTGTTCGCGCGCCACGCCCCGCCGGGGCTGCGCTACAGCGCCCAGGCGATGCTGCCCGCCGCCAT
The DNA here is from genome assembly GCA_041389545.1 of Myxococcota bacterium. Taxonomy (GTDB): domain Bacteria; phylum Myxococcota_A; class UBA796; order UBA796; genus JACKER01. The sequence continues at coordinate 148,291 of JAWKRQ010000013.1, forward strand.
GTTCGGCGCCGGGCCCGTCCTCGGCCTGACCGTCGCGACGGCGGTGCTGCGGGCCGGCGCGACGACCGCCGGCGCGTTCGGTGCGGCCTGTGCGCTGGCCGTCACCGCGACGCTGCTGCTCCTCGCCGTCCTCGCGCGGCTCCGGTGATCAGTTGCAGGGGATCCCGGCGTCGTCGACGAGGATGACCTTCTTCTCGCCACCCGACACGATCGTGAACTCCTTGCAGCGCTTGCTGGGCTTCTTCGTCGAGGTGGGCCGCACGACCTTCTTGGTCACCTGCAGCTTGGTGCGCAGGTCGTCCACGTCGACGCCCGGGAGCGCCTGGAAGTTCACGTCGAGGTCGTTGCGGAGCGTGAGGACGATGTCGCCCATGTTCTCGGCGTGGGCGATCTTCTCGGCCTCGTCGGCCTTGACGAGGAGCGTGACCGACGGCTTCTGCTTGCCGCGGCGCTCCGTCGCCATCTCGCGGTCCTCCTTCTCCATCCGCGAGTTCACGCCGAGCACGAACACGGCCTGCAGGAGCGTGCGCGTCTCGGGCTTCTTGTCGCCGCCCTTGCTCTCCATGTCGGGCTGGATGGTCACCAGCACGTCGACGTAGTTGCCGGGGTTCAGGAAGCCCGACAGCGCGGCGCCGTCGGCGATGTTGATGGAGATGGCGCGCATGCCGCGCGGGATGACCGCGTTCAGCCCGACGCCCGACTCCGGATCGGCGAGCCGGTCGGCGCGCACGAACTCGTTCTGCAGGATGCGCTCCCGCGGGATCCGCCCCACCACGTGCTCCGGCGAGAGGAACACGCCCTCGGGCAGGTACTTCGGGGGGATCTGCACCGCGTACAGATCCTCCTCGGTGATGGTGACGCCCTGGTACAGGTCGCGGGCCGCCACGATGACCATGACGGTGTCCTCGGGGCGCTTGGCCTCGTCGATGCGCAGCTGGTAGCTCGTGATGAGCTGGTACAGCAGCACGAGCGCGCCCGAGCCGGCGAAGATGGCCAGCGCGAGGAAGATCAGGGCGCGGACGGGGCCGGAGCCGCCGCCACCACCGCCAGTCTCTCGGGGCATGAATCGATCCTCCGTGCGGAGCGCGCCGCAGCGCGCCAGGCAGCCCTCGACGGGCCCATGGCCCGGAGTCTACACCGGGGTGCGCCGCCGGGGGAAGATCGCCCTCACGCGGCGTCGAAGAGGCTGCGGAGCTCGGCCGCGGACAGCGCGCGCAGGAACCCGCCCTCGGTGCCGAGCGCTGCGTCGGCGAGCTGCCGCTTGGCGGCCTGCAGCTCGAGGATCCGGTCCTCCACGGTGGCCTCGGCCACGAGCTTGTAGCTCACGACCGGCTTGTCCTGCCCGATGCGGTGCGCGCGGTCGGTCGCCTGGCGCTCCACGGCGGGGTTCCACCAGGGGTCGAGGTGCACGACGTAGTCGGCGGCGGTGAGGTTGAGCCCGAAGCCGCCGGCCTTGAGCGACAGCAGGAACACCGGCGGCCCGTCGGGCTCCTGGAACCGGTCGATCTGGGCCTGGCGGTCGCGGGTGGCGCCGTCGAGGCGCACCCAGTCGAGGCCGAGCTCGCGCAGGCGGGGCTCCACCCGGTCGAGCAGCGAGGTCCACTGCGAGAAGACCAGCACCCGGTGGCCCTCGCTGACCACCTCGACCAGGATCTCCTCCATCCGGTCGAGCTTCGCGGCCCCCGCGCCGTCGCCGGCCTCGCCGGGGAGCAGCGACGGGTCGCAGCAGGCCTGCCGCATGCGCAGCAGCGCCTCCAGCACCTGGATCGTGGCGTGGCCGCCCTGGGCCAGGATCTCCTGCACGTCGCGCCGCGCGGCGAGCCGCACCGTGTCGTAGACCTCGCGCTGGCGCCCCTCCAGCGGCACCCGCTCGACGATCTCGGTCAGCGGCGGCAGCTCCGTCTCGACCTGCTGCTTGAGCCGCCGCAGCACGTAGGGGCGGACCCGGGCGCGCAGCGCGAGCTGCGCCTTGGGGTCGCCGGCCTCGATCGGGCGCGAGAAGCGCTCGCGGAAGGTGGCCTCGGTGCCGAGCAGCCCGGGCATCAGGAACCGGAACAGGCTCCACAGCTCCTCGAGGCGGTTCTCGACGGGCGTACCCGTGAGGACGAGCCGGTGGCGGGCCCGCAGCGCGCAGGCCGAGCGGGCGGTGAGGCTGTGGGGGTTCTTGATGGCCTGGGCCTCGTCGAGGATGGCGTAGGTCCACTCGATGGTGCGCAGCTGGTCGATGTCCATGCGCAGCAGCGCGTAGGAGGTGAGGACCAGGTCGGCGTCCGGATCGAGGGTGCGGTCGGGGCCGTGGTAGGTGCACACCTTCAGCGACGGCGCGAACCGCGCGGCCTCCCGCTGCCAGTTCGTGATGACGGAGGTGGGCGCGACCACGAGGTGTTTCCCGCCGGCGTCGAGCATGGCGGCGATGGCCTGGACGGTCTTGCCGAGCCCCATGTCGTCGGCGAGGACGCCGTGGAGCTCCATGTTCCGCAGGAACGCGCTCCACTGCAGGCCGGCGCGCTGGTAGGGGCGCAGGTCGGCCCGCAGCCCCGGCGGGACGGTGACCTCGGGCAGGCCCTCGCCGCCCTCCAGGAAGCGCCGCAGGCGGGCCAGGTCGGGCGGGACGTTCTCGTCGGTGTCCTCGAGGAGCTCGATCAGCGCGGCCGTGCTGTTGCGCTGGATGCGGCCGTTCGCGTCGCGCGCCTCGATGAGCTCCTGCAACAGCGCGCCGTGCTCCGCGAGCCACTGGGCGGGGAGCGGGGCGTAGCCGCCGTCGAGCAGGGGGACCAGCGACTTGCCGGTGCGCCAAGCTTCGAGGACGGTGGCGGGGTCGGCGGCCTCGCGCCCCTGGCCGAAGCCCACGTCGAGGGACCAGGCGCCGCCCACGTCCTGCACGTCGACCCGCGGCTGCAGCACCACGTCGCGCACCTCGAAGCGCTTCGGGTCGACGCGACCGTGGACGGGGCCGTCGTGGTCGGCCATCCGCGTCTGCAGGAACATCGCCGCCTCCGACGGCGGCAGCAGGCGCGAGAAGCCGACCGACAGGCCGGTGCGCTCCAGGAACTCGCGGGCGACGACGCGCTCTGCGGCGGGGTCGCGGGCGGGCACCACGGCGTCGGTCAGGACGGCGAGGTTACCCGCGGGTGTCACCTTGGCCACGGGCGGATCGCCGTACACGATCTGGGTGTGGATCTCGAGGCCGCCCGGCCGCTCCTCGAGCGAGACCATGACCTTCGGCACGAGGGCGTCGACCTTCGGCAGGCGGTCGGTCGCCACGTCGACCGGGACGCGCTCGCGCAGCTTGGGCAGCACCTCGCCCACCAGGGTGCCCACCTCGTCGGGGCCGTAGACCGCGCCCTTGACCAGCATGCGGCGCTGGTCGGGGGTCAGCGTGCCGTGGGAGGTGGGGCGCAGGAAGCCGTCGACCAGGGCGGCGCCGCGGAACAGGCGGTCGATGCCGGAGGGGCGCACCAGGCCGACCTTGAAGCCGTCGCTCGCGTCGTCGTCGGTCACCTTCACCCGGAACAGCACGGGCTCGCCGTTGATGCGCACCGACTCGCCGTCGACGGTGACCTGGGCGTCGGCCTCGAGCAGCGCGATGAAGCGGCGGAGCATCTCGGGGTCGAGGGCGCCGCCGGGGTGCAGCGCGAGGAGCGTCTCGACCTGGATGTCGGGGCGGGAGGCCACCAGATCGAGGTCGGCGAGGGCGCCCTTCACGACCTGGTCGCTGCCGTCGGCGAAGCGGGCGACGCGGCGGATGGACAGGCCCTCGCGGGAGGACGTGAGGTCGTAGCGGACGGTGACCTTGCGGGTGACGGAGGGCTCGGGGAGCGTGTCGCCGCGCTTGCGGGCCTGGTCGAGCGCGATGGCGGCCGCGGCGACGTGGACGCAGGCGTCGCCCGGCAGGTCGCAGTCGCAGCCCCAGTCGGGCTCGTCGGGCCAGAGGTAGACGTCGTGGAAGACGTGCTTGCCGGGGCCTTCACGCGGAGGCGGACCTCTTCGCCATCGTCGGAGACGCCGTCGACGGCACCCTCGCGCGCGAGGCGGACGGCGGCACCCCACGCGCGGTCGCCGGCGGCCGTGCGGACGGCCTGGAGCAACGAGTCGAGCATCCGGGTTGGGTATTCCGCCAGCCGCTGGCGTGCATGGGGGCGCGAGCACGGGCAGGGGTTAGTTGGCCGGCTCCCGGAGGCGACGTGCTCGACCCCTACCTCTCCGAGTGGCTCGGCCTGCTGGGCCGCTGGTTCCACCTCACGCTGGGCATCGCCTGGATCGGCGCGTCGTTCTACTTCGTGTGGCTGAACAACGCCGTGCGGCCGCTGGCCGCGCCCGAGGCCGGGGTCGCGGGCGACGTGTAGTCCGTGCACGGCGGCGCATTCTACCGCGTCGTCAAGTTCTCGGGGGCGCCCGAGGCGCTGCCGCCGGAGCTGCACTGGTTCAAGTGGGAGGCGTACCTGACGTGGCTGTCGGGGTTCTACCTGCTGGTGCTGCTGTACTGGGCGCGGGCCGACACGGTGATGCTGCCGGCGGGGTCGCCGCTGTCGGGGCCGGCGGCCGTGGCGCTGTCGGCGGGGGTGCTGGCGGGCGGGTACGCCGTGTACGACGTGCTGTGCCGCACGCTCGCGACGCGGCCGCGGGTGCTCGCGGCGGCGCTGGTCGCCGTGGTCGTGCTCGTCGACGTGGGGCTGTTCCGGGTGATGGCGCCGCACGCCGCGTACCTGCACGTGGGCGCCATGCTCGGGACGTGGATGGCGGCGAACGTGCTGTTCGTCATCATCCCCGGGCAGCGCGCCATGGTCGACGCGCTGATCGCGGGGCGCGAGCCGCCCGTGGAGCGGGGGAAGGCGGGGGCTCTGCGGTCGCTGCACAACAACTACTTCACGCTGCCGGTGCTGTTCGTGATGCTGTCGGGGCACTTCCCGAGCACCTGGGGGCACCCGCAGGGCTGGCTCGTGCTGCTGGGGATCGCCGGGGCGGGGGTGGCGGTGCGGCACGCGCTCAACGTGGCGGAGCGGGGGCAGCCGATGCCGTGGCTGTGGCCGGTGGCGGCGGCGGTGCTGGTGGGGGCGGCGCTGCTGGCGCGGCCGCACCGGGTGGCGTCGGCGGACGGCGCGCCGGCGGTGTCGATGACGGTGGTGCAGGGGATCGTGTCGCAGCGGTGCCTGCCGTGCCACGCGCAGGAGCCGGTGCTGGGCGGGTTCGCGGTGCCCCCGAAGGGGCTCGTGCTGGACCGGCCGGAGGCCATCGTGGGGGCGCGGGACAAGATCGCGGCGCAGGTGCGGAGCGGGGCGATGCCGCTCGGGAACCTGACGCAGATGACGGAGGAGGAGAAGGGGACGCTGTTGCGGTGGGCGGAGGGCGGGTAGGTCGGCGCTCGCGCATCACCCGCCGAACAGCTTCCCCAACAGCCCCGACTGCTGCAGCGCCCCGCCGACCCGCACCAGGTCGTCGAGCCCGATCCCGTCCCCTTTCGCGTCCAGGAACCCGCTCAGCAGGCTCCCCCCGAGCGACTGCTGCTCCTGCCCCAGGAACGACGCCAGCCCCCCGGCATCCAGCCCCTGCCGCTGCTTCACCGTCCCGAGCGCGCTCATCACCAGCGGCGCCAGCGCGATCAGCAGCTTCCCCGCCGTCGCCGCGTCGAGCCCCGTCTTCGACGCCACGGCCTCGGCCGCCGCCGGCTGGTCCCGCCCGAGCAGGTGCCCGAGGATCCCCGCCCCGTCGAGCGCCTTGGGCCCTCCCTGCGCCAGCACCTGCCCCACCAGCGCCCCGAGCCCGCCCCCGCCCAGCTGCTGCGTCAGCGGCGCGGTGTGGTCGCGCTCCAGCGCCCCGGCCAGCGCCTCGGCCCCCGTCGGGCTCGCCGCGGTGCGGTTGAGCGCCCCGAGCAGCACGGGCAGCGCCGCCGCCACCGCGCTCGGCGCCTTCTCCTGCGGGATCCCGAGCGCCCCGGCCAGGCCCGACAGGCTGTGGCCGGACAGCTCGGCCTGGATCGCATCGACGAGCGCGGACATCGCCACCTCCAGCGCTGCCGTATCCCGCTCCGCTCAGGGCGCGAGGACGGGCGCCAGCACGGCCAGCCGGTCTGCCACCGCGTCGCAGTACCGCGCGTTCGCGAACAGCGCGCACGGGTCGGCGGCGTCGCTGCGGTAGGCCATGGTGTGCAGCGCGTCGTACTGCAGCTCCCAGACCTTGTCGCCCGTCGCCGGATCGACCTCGAGGATGGTGGTCCGGTCGCCCCGGTTGCTGGTGAACGACTCGGCGTGGCACGCCCCCACGAGCACGTGCCCGGAGGCGAGCCAGTCCACGTCCCCGAGCGTGGTCTCGAACCAGTCGGGCTCGCTCCACGTCCACACGAGCTCGGCCTGCCCGGCCGCCTCGTCGATCCGGTACTCGGAGGCCCGCGTGTACCCGCGGAAGACCCCGTTGTCGTAGACGAGCAGGTGATCGTCGGTCCCGCGGTACTCGATCCCGTGCTGGCACTGCGGGTACGCGTCGTCGCCGAGCGGCTGCCCGAGGCTGCCGATCACCTGCAGGTCGCCGTCCACCCCGAACGACCAGCGCCAGTCCCCGGTCGGCACGTCGACGGCGAGCACCCGCCGCGCCTCGCACAGCGACACGTAGAGCACGTTGTCGACGATGTCGACCCAGTTGGCGTGCCACGCGTCGCCCGTGCCGCTCGGCAGGTGCCCCTCGTCGATCGCCCGCTGGCTGTCGTACTCGAAGTCCACGAGGCCGCTGGCGGGGTCCACCCGCCGCACCCGGAACCCGTCGAACGGACCCGCCGTCCCGTACACCGTCACCTGCTCGAGGGTGAGCAGCCGCCCGTCGGGGAGCTGCTTCCCGTCGTGGTGGAACGCGCTCGACTGCACGTCGGGCAGCGCCGAGGCGCTGTCGTAGATCTCGCCCGCGTACAGGTCGAGCACCCGCGGCCGCCCCAGCGCGTTCGGCCCCCACCCGCCGCCCCAGACGAAGCGGTCGTCGCCGTGGTAGCGGAACTCGATGGACGGGCCCACGCCGCCCGGCGCCCGGTCCCACCAGCGCACGCGGCCGTCGCGGTCGAAGACGACCATCCACTGCGCCTCGTCCCACCCCTCGTCCGGCGAGGCGTTGGTCAGCACGTACTCGGCGCCGGCCCCCGGCTCGTCCACGGTGACGGTGACGGCGGGGAGCCCGTCCGGCGGCCGCTCGGTGCGCACCTCGAACGCCTCGGGGGCGCTCGTCGCCGGGCAGACGGCGGCGGCGACGCAGTCGTACGCCTCGCCCGCGAGCAGCCCGCCGAACCGCAGCGCGTGCTCGGTCGCCGCCTCGGTGCCCTCGACGAGGTGCACCTCGCTCGGGTCGCTGCGCAGCCGACAGGCCACGGCCGCCGTCGCGGGCGACGACAGCGACACGGTCACGGCGACCTCGTTGCCGTGCCGCAACGGCGCCACGTCGATCCCGGTGACCGCCAGGTCGGGATCGACCTCGCACGGCGGCGTCGTGGGGGTCGTGGGGGTGGACGTCGTGGACGTCCACGGCGAGGTGCCGGGAGTCGCCGTGTCCGTCGGATCGACCCCCGGGTCGGTGGGGCTCGTCGACGGCTCGTCGCGGTGGCAGCCCAGCCAGGCTGCGAGGATCATCCCGTGCATCTGCGTCCCCCGGGGTCGGGGGAGGATACCTCACCGCACGACGCGCCACAGGGCGTCGCAGAACCAGCGGCGATCGTCGTAGAAGCGACCGGCGTCGACGAACCCGCCGTGGCTGCACAGCAGGTCGATGTCCTCGTCGAGGTACTTGTAGCTGTACTCGGTGTGGATGGGCTCCCACGGCGCGAACTCGAAGGCGTCGCCGAGCTCGCGGATGTGCACGAGCTGCGCCCGCTTGCTCACGAGGTAGCTCTCCATCGCGCCCGACAGCGGGTTGTAGGTCGCATAGTGGCGGAAGCTCTGCAGGTCGAAGTCCGCGCCGAGCTCCCGGTTGATCCGCGCCAGCAGGTTCAGGTTGAACCGCGCGGTGAGCCCCTCGCGGTCGTTGTAGGCGGCGAGCAGCAGCTCGATGTCCTTCTTCAGGTCGAAGCCCACCAGCACGTGGTCGCCGGCGTTGAGCGCGCTCCAGAGCCGCCGCAGCAGCCCCCGCGTGGACGGCCGGTCGAAGTTCCCGACGTTCGACCCCAGGAACAGCACCAGGTTCTCGCGCCCCTGCTGGCTGCTGAGCCAGCGCAGCCCGGCGCCGTACTCGCCGACCAGCCCGGCGACGGGCAGCCCGGGGAAGCGGGCCTTCATCGACGTGCACAGGCCGTCCATCGCGGACTCGGAGATGTCGATCGGGCAGAACCGCACGTCGAGGCCCATCTCGAGCGCCTGCTCGAGCAGCACGGCCGTCTTGCGCCCGTCGCCGGCGCCGAGATCGACGAGGTTGAGCGGGCGGCCGCGGAACCGGCCCAGGATCTCGTGCCCGTGCCGCTCGAACACCTGGAACTCGCAGCGGGTCGGGTAGTACTCCTCGAGCTCGGTGATGGCGGCGAACAGCTGGCTGCCGGTGTCGTCGTAGAAGAACTGGGACGGCAGGCGCTTCGGGCGCTCCGACAGGCCGACGAGCACCGTCTCGGAGAGCTGGGCGCGCGCCGCCTCGCGGGGATCGACGTCGTGCGGATCGAGGACCTGGTACAGCGGCTCGGCCACGGGATCTCCTGGCGGCGACGAGGTGGTCCCGGGTCGTATCCCCGACGCCCGCCGGGGCCTACTCCTCGTCGACCCAGGCCAGCGCCTCGTGCACGTCGGACAGCAGCCCGAACAGCGGCGATTCGAGCTCGGCGTCGGGCGCCCAGCCGTTGAACGCGGCGAGGTGCGCCCGCGCGGCCTTCGGGTCGTCGAGCGACAGCTCGATCTGCGCCAGCCGCACCTCGGCGTCGGCGCGGGCGTAGCGGTCGACGCCGAAGCGGGCGCAGGGCGAGTCGTCGGCCAGCAGCAGGCGGTACAGCGCGCCGTGGTCGCCGCTCGGGCCGGGGACGGAGCGCCAGCGCGCGTCGAGCGAGCGCACGAGGCACCCGGCCGACGGGTTGTCGATGGGCGTGGACGGCTGGCCCTGCGCCGCCAGGCTGGCCGCCCGCAGCAGCGACGCCTGCCGCTCGCCGCGGTCGACCTCCTCGAGGCGGGCGATGATGCGCTGCACGTCGGCGCTCTCGCCCCGCTGCACCGCGAGCATGCCGTTCAGCAGCAGGATCCGCGGGGTCAGGCGCTGGTGGAGCAGGCTCGGCAGGCCGAGGAGCGCCGTGGTCATCTCGGCGTTGCGCACGGCGCGCTCCACGCCGTCGGGCCGGTCGACGAGCACAGCCATGGCCTGCAGCGAGCGCGACACCTCGACGGCGTCGGCGAGGCGGCCGGCGATGGAGGCGCGGGCGAAGGCGCGGTCGGCCCAGTCGAGGGCCTCGCCGGGCGCGCCGAGCCCGAAGGCGGCGTCGGCGAGGCCGAGCGCCCAGGCGACGTAGCGGGCGTCGTCGCCCTGGAGCTGCTCGGTGACGGCCTCGACCCCGGCGTCGTCGTGGAGCATGCGCAGCGCGCCGGCATAGGCCCGGACGGCGCTCGGCGGCATCTCCGCGGCCGTGCCGAGGTGCTCGACCGCGCGGCGCGCGCCTGCGGCGTCGTCGTGGAGCAGCGCCAGCTGGGCCTGCAGCGCCGTGAGCTCGCGGTGCCCGGGCACGTGGGCGAGGCCGCGCTGGAGCAGCTCGTCGGCGGCGTCGAGCTGGCCGCGGTTCAGGGCCAGCGCCGCGAGGACGACGTAGCCGAGGGCGTGGTCGGGGTCCTGGTCGACGAGGTCCTTGGCGAGGCGCAGGCGGATCTCGCCGTCGTAGCCGTCGAGCGAGGCGAGCAGCACGCGGCCGAGCAGGTCGTCGGGGTAGGTGTCGAAGTGGCGCTCGACGTCGCGCGCCGTGGCCGTCCCCGCCACGCAGGCGCCCGCCAGGCGAGCCAGGCTCGGCAGGGCGCCCCGGCGCGTGCCCGCGACCTTGGCGGCGTACTCGATGCGCGCGTACGCGGCGGGATCGCCCGTCTGGCTGGCGGCCGCGGCCTGCAGCAGGGGCAGCGCGGCGTCCTCGCGGCGGGAGTGGACGGTGCCGATGCGCTCCAGCGCCTCGCGCGCGTCGACGGGGCGCGCGTCGCGCAGCGAGTCCCAGGCGACGGCGTGGTCGGCCTCGGTCGCGGCGTCGAACAGGTGCGGCGGGGCGTCGGCCGTGTAGACGGGGCGGCGGATCCCGTCGACGGGCGGCGGCGGCGCGTCGGGCCCCCACTGCAGCCAGCCCGAGAACAGCCCCACCCCCACGGCGCCGACGGTGCCGGCGCAGGCCAGGACCACGACCAGGACGGTGCCCACGGCGGACCAGCGCGCGATCCGCTGCCACCGCCGGCGGCGCAGCGGCGCGGGCCGCGACGGCAGCGACGGCTCGGTGCGCGGCTCGTGCAGCGTCCGCTCCACCTCGACCACGGCGGCCAGCGGCTCGCCGAGCGCCTCCTCCGCCGTCCCCTCCGACGCCAGCGCCGGATCGTCGGCCACCGAGCTCACCATGTCGAAGGTAGCCGCGCTCACCCCCGACGGCGGCCCGGACTGCGGCCCGGGCGCCAGGCCCTCGGCGAGCGCCAGCAGCGTGGGCGGCCAGTCGATCTCGCCGGCGGCCTCGCCCTGCCCCGCCGACCAGCGGTCGAGCAGCTCGGAGACGCTGGAGATGCGCGCGTCGCGGTCGACCTGCAGCGCGCCGTCGACCACGGCCTCGACCTCGGGCGGGACCTCCGGCGCGAGGCTGCGGATGGGCTGGTAGACGCCCTGGCGGATGCGGTCGTAGAGCTCGAGCAGGTCGTCGCCCGGGAAGGCGCGGCGGCTGGTGAGCAGCTCGTAGAGCACGGCCCCGAGCGAGAACACGTCGGCGCGCTCGTCGACGGCGCGGGCGTCGCGGATCTGCTCGGGCGCCATGTAGGCGGGGGTGCCGAGCGTGGTGCCCGCGCGGGTGGCCGTGGGGCCGAGGTCGTCGACCAGCAGCTTGGCCAGGCCGAAGTCGGCGATCTTCGGGACGAGCGCGGTGGCGTCAACGTCGAGCAGGATGTTGGCGGGCTTGAGGTCGCGGTGGACGAGGCCCAGGGCGTGGGCCGAGCGCACGCCGAGCAGGATCCCCACCCCCAGGGCGCGGGCCTGGACGAGGTCGAGGTGCGCGTGCTGCATGAAGCGCTCGAGGGAGGGCCCGCGGACGTAGTTCATCACCAGGCCCGGCGCGCCCTCCACGTCGACCACGTCGGTCACCGCGACCACGTTGCGATCGCGGAGGCTGCCCTGGGCGCGTCCCTCCTTGAGCAGGCGATCCTGCACGAAGGGGGTGGGCACCATCAGCACCTTGACGGCGTGGAGCGTGCCCAGCTGGACGTGACGGGCCAGGTGGACCACGGCGACGGCGCCCGAGCCGATCCGGCCCAGCACCTCGTAGCGATCGTCGATCACCGTTCCCGCCGCGAGCTGCACGGCACCCCCGGGGGGAGATTAACGGGAAGGCGGCCGGACGATACTGACGAGGGACAGCGTGTGACGATCCCCGCACGCGACCCCGCGAGGAGGTTCGATGTTGATCGGTGGGCTGCTCGGTCTGGCGCAGACGGCGTCCGCAGTGGAGGCCGACGCGTGGAAGGGCTCGCGGTGGCAGGTCGTCATCGAGGAGAGCACGCCCACGCCGCTCGAGCTGTCGGCGGCGGAGAACGAGAGCTTCCGCACGCGCCTGCTGCAGCTCGAGCTGCTGCTGAAGTGCTCCGACGTGCACCCGCTCGGCAAGAAGCGCGCCGAGGTCGACTGCAAGGCCGACGCCGTGGCGATGCGGGCCACGCCGCGCCGTCCGGAGCCCGGCGCCGCCAACAACCGCAGCAACCAGATGGTGCTCGACGACCTCGTCTCGCGGCTGCAGGGCAGCGTGATCCGGATCACGGTGTCGCGCGACGGCCGCGTCACCACGGTCGACCTGCCGGAGCTGTCGAACGGGACGCGCCGGGAGTCCGAGAGCCGCGAGATGCTGCGCCGGCTCGTGTACGACGCCGTGTCGGGCTTCTCGCTCGAGCAGCCCGACGAGCTCGTCGAGGGGGCCGAGTGGGTCGAGAAGAACTCGGCCCTGCTGCGGGCCCCGACGGAGCCGGCGACCCTCGGGCTGTCGAAGACCGAGCACTCCGTCTCGCTCGTCGACGGCGCGGTGGTCGTGCAGGGGCAGGGCTCGGGGACGTTCACGGCACCGTACGTGCCGTGGGACTTCAGCTACGACGGCAGCTTCCAGACCCGCGGCACCTCCGGGACGACGACGGTGACGAACCCGGGGTTCGGCGGGCGGGCGGCGCCTCGGCGTCGCGGGCGAACGACGGGGTCATGACGGGCGTGGGCTCGTCGCCGGCGACCCCCGCGGTCGATCGCACGTTCGCGGGCGAGCTGAGCAGCGTGGCGGTCATCGACCCCGCCACCGGGCTGCCGAGCGAACGGGTGTGGGTCATGCGGGGCCGGGCGACGGCGTCGTCGGTCGGCAACATGCAGGGCTACTCGCTGTTCTACAGCGGGAAGGTGCGGCGGCTCGGGGCGAACGAGGCCGTCTCGCTCGGGACGACCGAGGTGGTCGCGCAGCCGGGCGAGACCATCGAGGGCGTGGGCGTGTGGACGCCGATCAGCGCGATGTAGCTACTGGAACAGCGCCCGGCGCGCACGCGACACCCGCCAGGTGGGCACCACGGCGAACGGCACGGCCAGCGCCGCCAGCCCGGAGGCGCCCGCGCCGAGGATCACCATCAGCGCGAAGTGCGAGGCGACCACAGCGTAGATCGCCCACAGCGCGCAGGTGATCGCGGCGGCGATCGCCGCCGGGGCGCCCAGCACCGCGGCGGAGGCCCGCCCGGTGTACAACAGCGGGCCGCCGAGCAGCGACGTGACGCCGCACAGCCACAGCGGGGCCGTCCCGAGGACCTGCAGCCAGGTGACCGCGTCGAACGTGAGCTGCACCGCCGAGGCGGTCACGAAGAAGCCCGCCGCCCCGAGCAGCAGCCCCGCGATCTGCGCCGACACCGGCGTGCGCAGGGCCTCGAGGTCGCGCAGGTCGAACTCGGCGGTGACTTCGCGGGGTTGGGCGGTCATCTGGGCTCCCGGTCTTCGGCACTGCGGGCGCCTGTGCGCTCGTGGTTCAAGGGTAGTCGGTCGGATCGGGGGCCGTCGCGTTTCAGGATGTATCCGGATGGGGCGACGGCGGCTGCGCGACCCGCTGCTGCAGCGGATCAGCCCTGCAGCCGCTCCTTCACCAGCCGGCTCGCCAGCTTGCCGTCGAGCTCGCTCTTGTGGCCGGCCATCAGCGCGCTCATGACCTTCCCCATGTCGCGCGGGGTGGTCGCGCCCGTCTCGGCGATCGCGGCGTCGACCCAGGCGCGGGTGGTCTCCTCGTCGGCGAGCTGGGGCAGGAAGCCCTCCACCACCGCGAGCTCCGCCTTCTCCTGGTCGGCGAGATCCTGGCGCCCGCCGGCCTCGTAGGCCTCGATGCTCTCGCGGCGCTGCTTGGCCAGCCGCCGGAGCACCTCCTCCGCCTTGTCGTCGGCCAGCGTCTCCGCGCCGTCGACCTTCATCGCCTCGATGAACGCGGCCCGGATCTGGCGCAAGCCGGTGATCCGATCCTTGTTCTGTGCCCGCATCGCCTGCTTCAGCTCGTCGCTGACGCGATCCACGATCGCCATCACGACCTCCTGTGCCGGCTTAGCCGGGGTGCACGGCGTGAACAACCGGTCCGGGGATGCCACCTGGCGATGCGCTCGGTTGCACGTCGGGTCCGACCTTGCAAAGATGCACCCCCTCCCGACCCCTCTCACGCGGGCGGCGGATGCGGCGGATGCCGGTGGAGTCTTCATGAAGCGCGCGTTGTTCGTCACCGCCATGCTCGCCGGGGCGGCCCCGGCGATGGCGGCGGACCAGGCCTTCTCCTTCGGCCTGTCCGGTGGCTACCTGCTGGCCGATCACCTGGAGGCCATCGGCGACACCCCGATCATCGCCCCGCGCGTCGGCTACTGGGTGCGGCCGTCCCTCGGGTTCGAGCTGGATCTCGGGGTGATGCCGGCCGGCAAGACGCAGACGGGCGTGCCCGAGAAGTACCCGTACTTCGGGCTGCTCCCCGTCGCGAACATGGTCGGGCGCGTGTTCGAGGACGAGCCCGTGCAGCTCCTCCTCAACGTCGGCATCGGGCCGTTCTTCAAGAAGATCTCCGACGACGGGGCGCTCGGCCTGCCCACTGGCGACAAGGTCGACGTCGACTTCGCCGGCATGGCGGGCCCGGGCCTGATGGTGCCGCTCGGCAACGTCGCGCTGCGCACCGAGTACCGCTGGCTGCTCAACGTGGGCACCGAGAACTGGGACAACCGCGGCGACGTGTTCCTCGACGGCGCGTGGACGCTCGGCGTGATGTACCTGCCGATGGGCCCGCGCGACACCGACAAGGACGGGCTGGCCGACGATGTCGACGCCTGCGTCGACCAGGCCGAGGACATCGACGAGTTCGAGGACGACGACGGCTGCCCCGACGCCGACAACGACAACGACACGATCCTCGACGAGGCCGACAGCTGCAGGAACGAAGCCGAGGACATGGACGAGTTCGAGGACACCGACGGGTGCCCCGACCCCGACAACGACGGCGACACGGTGCTCGATGGCGACGATCTGTGCCCGAACGAGGCCGGCTCGGTCGACACGGCGGGCTGCCCCGACACCGACGGTGACAAGCTCGCCGACGCCGACGACGAGTGCCCGAACGAGGCCGGCGACCTCGCGGCCTTCGGCTGCCCCGATCGCGACGGCGACCACGTCCCCGACTTCCGCGACGAGTGCCCCGACGAGGCGGCGCCCGAGGGCATCGACGCCTCGCGGTCCGACGGCTGCGTGAAGAAGTTCTACCTGGCCGAAGACAAGATCGTCATCACCGAGAAGGTGCAGTTCGACAGCGGCAAGTCGGTGGTGAAGAAGGGCTCGTTCGAGATGCTCGACGGGATCGCCAAGCTGCTCGAGAAGCAGAAGGGCATCAAGGAGCTGCAGATCGAGGGCCACACCGACTCGCAGGGCGACGACGAGAAGAACCTCAAGCTGTCGCAGGCGCGGGCCGACGCCGTGAAGGCCTACCTCGTGTCGAAGGGCGTGGCTGAGGATCGGCTCATGGCCAAGGGCTTCGGGGAGACGAAGCCCGTCGGCGACAACGAGACGGCCGCGGGCCGCGAGGAGAACCGGCGGGTCGAGTTCAACATCAACAAGCAGGACGCCGGGAAGAAGGTCCGCCAGAAGATGAAGGAGAAGGCGGAGGAGGGCGACGTCGAGAAGCTCGACGGCGACGGCGACGAGGGCGAGGGCACCGAAGGTGAGGCCCCGGCCGAGGGCGCCGCCGAGCCTGCGCCGGCCAAGGTCGAGGGCGCCAAGGCGGCCCCTGCGCCCGCGCCGGCCCCCGCCGAGCCTGCGCCGGCCAAGGCCGAGGGCGCCAAGGCGGCCCCGGCGCCCGCGCCGGCCCCTGCGCCCGCGCCGGAGCACGCCGAGGGCGCCAAGGCTGCGCCCGCCCCGGCCGAGCCCGCGCCGGCCGAGCCGGCCCCGAAGTAGCCGTGGCGCGGCCGCCCCTCGACGGCACGATCCTCGTCACCGGGGCGTCGTCGGGCATCGGGGCGGCCTTCGCTCGCCAGCTGGCGCCCACCGCCCGCCACCTCGTCCTGGTGGCGCGGCGGGCCGAGGCCCTGGCCGCCCTGCGCGACGAGCTCGTCGCCGCGCACCCCGCGCTCCGCGTCACCGTCGCCCCGTGCGACCTGGCCCGGCCGGCCGAGCTCGATGCGCTCGTGGCGCAGCTCGCGGCCGACCGGGTCGAGGTCGACGTGCTCGTGAACAACGCCGGCATCGGCGACATGGGCCTGCTCGACGGCGCGAGCCGCGCCAAGCTCGATCAGATGCTCCAGCTCAACGTGCTGGCCGTGACGCAGCTCACGCTGCACCTGTACCCGGGCATGGTCGCGCGCGGGCGCGGCGGCGTGCTGTTCGTCTCGTCCGGCTTCGGGCTCGTGCTGTTCCCCGGCTTCGCCGCCTACGTCGGCACCAAGCACTACGTCACGGGCTTCGCCGACTCGCTGCGGGTCGAGGCCGCCGGCACGGGCGTGTGCGTCACGCAGGCCTGCCCCGGGCCCGTGCGGACGGGCTTCGAGGACGGCGCCGAGAACCGGCTCGGCCAGCCGATCCCGCCGTGGATCATGATCACGCCCGAGTGCTGCGCCCGCGACACGCTGAGCGCGTTCCGGGCGGGCCGGGCGCTGGTGGTGCCCGGCTGGCTCGCGTGGTTCGGCATCTCGCTCGGGCGCCTCACCCCGCGGTGGCTGCTGCGCCTCGTCTTCGCGCCGATCGCCTGGGAGATGCGGCGCCGGAGCCGAGCGGCTACTTCGCCGCCGCCGCCTCGGTGATCCGCTTCTTCAGCGGCGCGAGCGGGGTGGCGCTGCCGATGAGCGCGCCGTCGTCCATCTTGCCGCTGCCGACGTTGAGCCCGACGACCTCGCCCTTGGCGTTCACGATCGCGGCGCCGACGGTGCCGGCGAGATCCAGCGACCGGTCGGTGTACTCGATGAACAGCGTGGTGTCGGTGGCCTGGACGACCTTGGCCGCCCACTTGCCGCCCGTCTTGCCGTTGACGGCGGCGAGCAGCCACACGTCTTCGTCGAGCTTGGCGGGCTGAGCGGCCAGCGGCAGGGTGGTGAGCGGCACGGGCGCGACGGCGGACAGCCGGTTCGGCCCCTCGCCGTGGTCGACCGCGAACACCGCGACGTCCTTGCTCGTGTCGTTGCCGCTGCCCGGCGCGGCGTCGGCCACCTTCAGCGCCTGGCGGGTGCGCGCGCAGGTGACCTTGGGCGACAGCGAGTCGTAGGCCGTGGCGGCGGTGACCTGCTGGACCACCTGATCGGGCGACAGCTGCGCCGGGAGGCCGCCGCCGGGGCCGAACACGCTGTGGGCCGTGACCAGGACCTCGCGGTCGCCCACCTTGGTCGCGAACATCGTGCCCGCGGTCACGTTCTTCCCGTTGGCGGTGAAGGTGGGCAGCAGGACGGTGCAGGGCGCGAGCCCATCTGCCGAGGGCGCGGGCGCCGGCGCGGGGGCGGGCGTCTCGGCGGAGGCGGTGAGGGCGAGGGCGAGGGCGATCATCGGAGCTCCAGCGCAGGAGCGCCTCTATAGCCCGGTCCCGCCTCACCCGCCGACGATGACCTCCGGCGAGGTGACGGGCGCACCGGCGGTGATGCCGTCGTCCGGCGTGACGACGTAGGACAGGTGCGCGCCGGCCGCGACGGTCCCCGCCGGGGAGGATGTCGCCGAGGTGGACGGGCGCGCCGTCGGCCCACCACACCACCTGGCCGGTCACCGGATCGCCGTCGACATCGTCGTAGGCGACGTCGGCGAGGACCGCATCGCTGGCGGTGGGCTGCGGCGGGATCATCGCCGCGCGCCCGACCGTCGGCGGCGCGTTGGCCACGGTCACCGAGGCGGAGCGGACCTGCATCGAGGTGTCGGTGCCGTCCCAGGCCCGGACGCGCGCCTGGACCACCTGGCCGCGCACGAAGCCGTCGAAGACCGGGTCCGTCACGACGAAGGCGCCGTCGAGGTACCAGTCGACCTGCACCTCGAGGTCGTCGTGCGGGTCCACGTCCTGCACGACGGTCTGTGCGCTCACGGGCGCGGCGGCCGTGAGGGGCAGCGGGGTGAGGCGCACGGAGAGCACGAGCGGCGGCGTGTTGCGCACCTCGACCTCGGCCGACAGGAGCGGGACGCCGGCGAGGGCGCCGTCGAACGGGGTGGCCTCGCAGCTGACGTGGTCGCCGGCGTCGAACTCGGCGCCGGACAGCGAGTCAGCCGTGGAGACGACGGTGCCTTCGACGAGCCAGCGCACGTTGGCGGTGACGACGTCGCCATCGAGGTCTTCGGCGCCGTCGAGGAGGCAGCCGGCGACGCTGCCCTCGCCCAGCACCGGCGGCGACACCAGGGCGCCCGCCGCGGACGGCGCGGCGTTGATGACGACGACCTCGCCGGTGGGGACGGGCCGGCCGGCGGTGGTGCCGTCGGTGGGGGTGACGACGGCGGAGACGACGTCGTCGCGGTGGAAGAAGGCGCCGTCGAGCGTGGGGCCGTCGAGGACGGGCAGGTCGTCGACGAACCAGGTGATGTCGGCGGTGACGACATCGCCGTCGGGGTCGACCCCGACGAAGTCGACGCTGAGCACGTCGGTCTCGGAGGGCACCTGGGGGACGATGCGCGCGGAGGCGAGCTGGGGGGCGGTGTTGCCGGTGACGGCCTCGGCGTCGGCGGTGGCGCTGGCTTCGCCGTCGCGGGCGGTGACGGTGACGTGCCAGCGCTGGTCGCCGCGGACCTGGTCGCCGGGGACGATGGCCTGGTCGAGGTCGACGGGGGTGCCGTCGACGGTCCAGGCGAAGGCGAGGTCGAGCGGGTCGCCGTCGGGGTCGAGGGCGTCGACGGCGGCGCGGAGCGGCTCGCCGGTGACGGGCGGGTCGGGGAGGAGCTCCACGGCGACGGTGGGCGGTGCGTTGGCGATGTCGACGGCGGCGCGGGCGGGCGCCGAGCGGCGGGCGCCGACGATGCGCTCCACCGCGACCTCCCAGCGCTCGCCGCGGGCGGTGCGCGCGGCGGGGACGCGGTCGCCGCGCAGCTCGGGCACGACGACGCCGTTGCGGCGCCAGGTCCAGGCGAAGGCCTCGCCGCGGGGCGGCGGGGGCCGGGCGACGAGGTCGTCGGCGGTGGTGGGGGTGGCGGGGGCGATGTGGACGGCGGGCTCGCCGGCGGCGCAGCCGGCGGCGGTGCCCAGCAGCAGGAGCCAGCGGGGCGTCGACATGGGGCTCCGGGGTCGAGGCGGTGGCTTATCGCTCCGGATGAATTCGCGCCGGAGCGGCCGTGCCGAGCCTCTCGCGCGTGGGGCTGGAGTGCGCGCAGGGCCGGGCGGCGGGCGGGCGAACGTCACTCGGCGAGGCTGGGTGGCGCTGCCTCCTCGCCGGGTGCCGGCCCAGGACAGCGGCCCTGCCGGCCCGTGCGAGGCCCGGCACCGCTCTGCCTCCGCAACAGGATGAATTGTGCTGACGGACGAAAGGGGACTATTGGCGGGCAGGCGCTGAGCAGCTCTGGCGACGATGCCGGCTGGCTGCGCCTGACCGACAGGGTCCCCCGCCCGGCGGCACCGTAGTAATTGTCGTCCGCCCGGCTTCGCACGGGCCGGCCCAGGACAGCGGCCCTGCCGGCCCGTGCGAGGCCCGGCACCGCTCTGCCTCCGCAACAGGATGAAATCAGGTCGGCCGGATCTGCTTCCGGACGCCTACTCCCTGTTCCCCGACACCGTCACCGTCCCCGTCACCGCCACCCCCGCCAGCCACGCCTCCACCACCGACGTCGCCAGCGCCCCGTTGTCGGTCACCGCCACGTCCCCGCCCACCGCCTCGAGCCCCTGAGCCTCCTCGATCCCCACCAGCGCCCCGTTCCCCACGAGCCCCAGGTCCCCGCCCACCGTCCGCAGCCCCCTGAGCTCAGTCGATCCGCTGCAGCCCGGTCACAGTCTCCACCTGCAGCGCCCCTCCACCCGCGACAGCCCCGGCAGCCCCGATCCCGGCACCCTGACCTGCACGAGCCGCAGCTCCCCGACGACCCCGTCCTCGAACCCCCGGAGCGACGACAGCACCGGCAGCCCCTCGAGCCACAGCGCCCCGTCCACTCCGCTGCAGGTTCACGAACTCCGAGCACGTTTCGCTGCCGCGGGTTCCCGATCCGGCAGGTCCCGCCCACCGTGAGCAGGTTGTCGAACCCTCGATCCGCAACGAGCGCGGGCGCCCCCTCGATCACCACGTCCCCCGCCACCTCCCCGGCAGCACGGCAGTCCATGGATCGCCACCAGCCTGTCCACATCGGTGATCTCGACCGAGGCCACCCGCTCGAAAGCAGGAACGACCAGTCGTCGAGCACCTGCAGGCGCGGCAGATCCCGCAGCACCAGCGCCCCGTCGACGGCTCCTTCGGCGGCTGCGCGTCCCGTCGAGTGCCGCCAGCGCCGGCAGCGCCTCGAGCCGCAGCCTTCGCCACGGTCCGCGCCGCGGCACGTCGAGCCGCGACAGCCCTGACCGCCCGTCAGCGGCCTGCCCACCGACACGAGCGCAGGCAGCACCACCTCCCTGCCCTGACGAGGTCGGCCAGCGCCACCTCCCGCCCACGGCCTCAGCGCGGGGCACCGCCAGCGACCCGGCCCGCAGCGACCCGCCCACCGCCTTTCAGCCGCGGCGCCGACAGCGCCCTGCCCACGGTCACGTCGCCGTCCACGGCGCACAGGCAGTCGAGCGCCACGTCGCCCGTCACCGCCAGCGACGCCGCCACGTTCCTACCGCGCACAGCGCGTCGGCCTCGGCCTGGGTGGCGACGTCGCCCCCATGTCGACCCGCACGTCGCACGGCCCGGCGGCGCGTCCGCCCTGCGCCCCGCACGCGAGCCACGCCGCGAGCTGCTCGGTCCGCGCCGGGTCGACGCCGCCGAGCGGCGGCATGTCGGGGTCGGCCCGGGTCGCGCGCGCGGGGCGACGCTCCCGCCAGGCGTAGACCCGCCCACCGGTCGAAGTCGACGCCGGGCGGCGCCCTCGCCGGTCGTCGCCTGTCAGCGCCGCCGTGCGGCACGGCGTGCACCACGTCCGCACGTAGCCCTGCGCGAAGGTGTCCCAGGTGGGCGCGCGCCGTCGGCGTCGGGACCCGGCGGCGCGCCGGCGCAGCCCGCCAGCAGCAGCAGCCAGCCGACCCGCCCCAGTACAGCACCATCCGCGGATCCTGCAGCAGCGCCGTCAAGACCAGCGACCAGCCGCGCACCGCACCGCCGTTCGCCGCGCCGAGCCGGTACAGCGCGAGGTCGTCGCTCACCTCGGCCTGCCGGGCGACACGGCCTCGGCCAGGATCCGCGCGTGCAGCCAGGCGAGCTGCGCCCGCAGCGGATCCTCCGCGTCGGTGTCGGCCTCGACCCAGCGCAGCAGCCGCTCCGCCGCCGGCGCCGCGAGGTCGCGCGCGCGGCCACGTACCCCGCGGCGTTCGCCGCCAGCTCCGCCGTCACCATCGACCGCGTGGGCGTCATCGTGCGCGTCGGCTCGAGGATCACCTTCCCGTCGACGCCGCCGGCCATGGCCCGGAACCCGAACACGTCGCTGTCGGACAGGTCGACGTCGCCCCAGCACAGGCTCCCGAACCGCTGGACGCTCGGGTCGCTCCGGTCGCCGCACCCCGCCGGATCCGCCGCCGCGAACCACCGGAACCCGGTGAGGTCCTCCACCGCCCGCGATGTACTGCTCGGGCCGCATCAGCTTGCGCTGCGGGTCGCCGAACGCGTCGTCGAGCACGATGGCCGTGACCAGCGCCTTCGCGTCGAACCTGCCGTCCTGCAGCGGCTCTGCAGCCGCGCCGCCTGGTCGAACGGCACCTCCAGCGGCGGCACCGTCGGCGGTACCCCGCGAACTGCCGCGCCATGCACTGCGCGAACCGCGGGTCCGCCGCGATCCGCTGCCCGAGCGCCGCGAGGCCGTCGACCGGCTCGCCGTAGTAGCTCGGCGCGCGCAGGTCTCAGTCCTGCCAGTCGTCCTCGTCGGCCGGGTTGTACTGGCGGATCGGGTAGCAGTAGTCCTCGGGCAGGTAGCCCACGCCGAACTCGGGCTCGGTCTCGGACCAGTCGAACTCGCAGCCGTGGGTGATGCTGTCGGCCACGTAGTTGCGGTGGACGAGCCGCTTGTAGCCCCAGAAGTAGCCGGCGAGCGGATCGAGCGCCTGGTGGCAGCTCACGCAGCCCGGGTTGTCGCGCACGGCGTCGGCCACCTGGAACTCGTCGGCGATGTCGATGCCGCCGGCCACGACGATGTCGCGCGACGCGAAGTCCTCGCAGAGCAGCCGCGACGCCACCATGCTGGCCCGCGGTTGAAGTTGCTGCCGTCGGACTCCCAGCGGCGCCAGACCTGCGCGCTCGACAGCAGCCCCGCCCGCGGCCGGTCGTCGGGCCAGGCGGAGACCTGCCACCCGCCGGCGTCGAAGTCGTACGGGACGCCGTAGATCGTGGCCGTCACGGCGTCCGTCACCATCCAGTCCGCCGTGACGAGCTCCGTCAGCGGCAGGTCGCCCTCCACCACGGCGGCCACGAACTGCAGCGGCCTCTCGCTGGTGCCGCGGAAGATCTGCTCCAGCGTGGCGTCCTGCAGCGGGCCGAGCGCGGGCAGCTGGTTGAACGTGTCGTTGCGGAGCAGCAGGATCCGCCCACATGTCGCGCACGGTGTCACAACCGCGGATCCAGAAGCCGGCGACGATGCGCCGCAGGGCCGCCGGGTCGCGCGACACGGCCTTCGGGCTGGTCGGCCACGCTCGGGCGCACCCTGCGCAGCGCCACCGAGGCGCGCACCAGCCGGTCCACCGGGTCGAGCTGCGCGTCCGGCGCCGGAGCGTCGGGCGCGCACCCCGCGAGCGACAGCCACAGCCACATCCGTCCGTCCTCAGGACAATGATGCCCACCGCGGGCGGCGAGCGCCACTCCGCGACGATCCAGCCCGGCACGGCTTCGCCGGCCGCGAGCTGCGGCAGCACGTCGCCCCAGGGCGTGCCCGGCGCGACGGTCAGCGGCGCAGCGGTGTCGGGGTCCACGGACATGCCCACCGTGGCCGGCCACGCGGTGCCCACACCCGCTTGCCTGCAGCGTCAGCACCCGCGCCGCGCTGGTCAGCGGGCACGACGGGAGCGCCTCCCGCATGCCCTGCACGGCGAGCTCGCACTTCACGTCGGGCGAGGCGGCCGCCAGCGCCTCGAACGTCCGCTGCGCCCCCGGGCACCAGCGGATCTCGTGCTCGATCCGCTGCGCGAGCTCCATCGCGCGCATCGACGCGTCGACGGGCAGCGCGGCGAGCTCGGCCGCGAGCTCGGGCTCGAGCGGCGGCGGCACGTCGAACGTCTCGTCGCTCGACCCCACCAGCACGACCCAGCCGAGCCCGGCCTCGTGCAGCGCGCCCAGCACCTCGACCACCTGCTCCACGGGCACCTCGGCGGACGCCCACAGCTGGACGCTGCGGCTCGGCGGCTCGTCGGACGCCTCCGCGGCGGCGACCCGCTCCCGCTGCAGCGCCGCGGCCTGCGTCACCAGGTCGTCGGCGGGCGCGTCGTCGAGCCAGACCTGGTGGCCGGTCATCACCACGGCCGGCGCCTCGGGCACCTCCTGGCGATCCCCGCCCAGCACCGGCAGCACGACGTTGGGCCCGGGCGGCGCCGGCGGCGCCTCGCACACGGCCTCGAAGCCCTCGGGGACGGTGCCCCCGAGCCCCGCACACCCGAGGATCGCCAACGACACGGAGACAACCAGGATCGACCGACGCATCCGCCCGCATATCACCCCGGGTCCGAGCGCGTCACCGTCCACCGCCGCTCGACGTAGGGCACGCCGCGCGCGTCGAGCCACCGCCGCACCTCGATCCAGCTCGTCGGGAAGCGGCCGTCGTCGACCGCCCGCGCCAGGGCGTCGAGCAGGCGGCTCGACAGGTCGGGGTCGCGCGGCTCGACCGGCCCGTCGACGAGCGCGCCCAGCACGCGGTGCAGGTCGCGGACGGACACGGTGAGCCGCACGTCGCGCTCGGCCCACCGCAGGTCGTCGGACGCGTGCTCCACGAGCTCGAAGCACATCGGCCCGCGCCGCGGCACCTCCACGGCGAAGCGGCAGCTGCCCCGGGCGGTGTAGCTCTCGGCGAGGACGACGCCGCGCAGCGTCGCGCGCACGGGTTCGCGCATGGGGCCTCCAGGACCCCATCGTCACCGCACGCCGCGCACGCCCCGTCTACGGAGTGTTTCGCTCCGTCGCCGGCTCCGCGGCCGCCACCGCGCCGGCACCGACGGCGTCGAGCAGGAAGGCGTAGTGCCGCGAGAACTGGTCGGCCCGCACGTCGGTGGTGACGCCCCCGCCGTGGCCGGAGTCGGCCTGGATGTCGAGCAGGATGGGCTCCTGCCCGCCGCGGTCGGCGTCGGCCCACTGCAGCGCGGCGTAGAACTTGCGGGCGTGCGCCGGGTCGGTGCGCGCGTCGTTGCTCGAGCCCACGACCAGCACCGCCGGGTAGTCCGTGCCCGCCGCCACGCGGTGGTACGGCGAGTACGCGAACAGCGGCGCGACCATCTCGGGGTCGTCGGCGCTGCCGTACTCCTCGGCCCAGATGTTGGCCAGGCCGTACTTGTGGAAGCGCATCATGTCGGTGAGCGGCACCTGACACAGCACGCCGGCGAACAGGTCCGGCCGCTGCGTGACGGCCGCGGCGACGAGCAGCCCGCCGTTGGAGCCGCCGGCGATGGCGAGCGTCTGCGGGGTGGCCCAGCCCTCGTCGACGAGCCACTGCGCTGCGCCGAGGAAGTCGTCGAACACGTTCTGCTTGCGCTCGCGCATGCCGGCCTCGTGCCAGGCCTTGCCGAACTCGCCGCCACCGCGCAGGTTCGGGATGGCGACCACGCCGCCCTGCTCGATCCACATCAGGTAGGTGGTGCTGAAGCGCGGCGTCATGCTGATGTCGAAGCCGCCGTAGCCCGTGAGCAGCGTGGGGCGCGGGCCGTCGGGCAGCTCGCCCTCGGGCTCGGCGTGGACGACGAACATCGGCACCTCGGTGCCGTCCGCGCTGTGGAACCACACCTGGTCGACGCGGATCCGCGCCATCAGCGCCGGATCGACCGGGATGGCCGACGCCTTCAGCAGCTCCAGCGCGCCCTTCGCGGCGTCGTAGCGGTAGACGGTGGCGGGCGTGCCGAAGGAGGTGAACGACACGCGCACCTCGGGCTTCGCGAACCACCCGCTCACCGTCGCGCGGCCGATCGTCGGCAGCGGCACCTCGCCCGCGGGGGTGCCGTCGACCTCGAAGGCGAGCAGCTTCGTCGCGGCGTCGTGCTGGTATTCGGCATACAGCTTGCCGCCCACCGCCTCGAGGTCCACGAGCACGTCGTCGGCCTGCGGGATCAGCTCCTTCCAGTGCTCGCGCGTCGGGGTCGCGATCGGCGCGACCATCACCCGCCGGTTCGGCGCCTCCCAGTCGGTCAGCACGAGCAGCTGGTCGCCGATGACGAGGCCGCTGTACTCGCCGTCCATCTCGGTCGCGACCGGGATCCGCTCGGCGGGCTCGCCCGGCGCGCCGATGGGCTGCAGCCACAGCCGGTTCCGGTTGAAGCGCGACTGGTACAGCAGCAGCCAGCGGCCGTCTTCGCTCGGGGAGACGCCGTGGAAGTGCTCCTTGACCTCGTCGTCGGCGAGGACCAGCGTGTCCTGGTCGGCGGCGTCGCCGAGCGTGTGCCACCAGACGCGGTGGTAGTAGAAGTGCCCGCCCTCGGGCTTCTCCTCGGCCGTGGGCCGCGCGCTGTACCACACGCCCTCGCCGCCCGGCGCCCACGCCACGCCGCCCTGCCGCCAGCCGCGGAAGGTGTCGGGCCCGACCTCGAGCGTGTCGAGGTCGAGCACGGAGAGCACGGCGTTCTCGTCGCCGGCGTTGGCCTTGCCGAACACGGCCCGCGTGCAGTCGCGGTTGGGCGTGAAGCCCGCGAGCGTCTCCGTCTCCGCCCAGGTGTTGGGGTCGAGCACGACCCGGCCCGGATCGTCGGGGCCCTCGGCGAGGTGGACGACCCACTTGTCCTGGTCGGCGCGCTTCGTGCGGAACAGCATCCGCGCGCCCTCCTGGCACTCGACCCGCGCCGTCTCGTCGTCGTAGCGCCATAGGGCCTGCGCGCGGTCGTACAGCGGCTGCCGCAGCGGCAGGGCGTCGGTGTAGGCGCGGAACTCGGCCTCGCGGGCGGCCGTCCACGCCTGGACGTTCTCGGCGTCGCTGTCCTCGAGCCACCGGTAGGGGTCGGGCACCTGGACGCCGCCCAGATCGTCGACCACGTCGCCCCGCTCGGCCTTCGGCGCGGGGGGCTCCGGTGCGGCGGCCTGGGGCGGGGTCTTGTCGCAGGCGCCGAGCAGGAGCAGTGGAAGCAGGCGAAACACGTCGAACCCCCCGAGCGGACCGGCCCGGTAACCCGCGCCTGGCTATCGGGTGGGGACGGTCCCCGGGGGATGGATGACGATTCCGATGCCGAGTGAGGTCACGACCATCGATCCGCTCGCCGAGGCGCTCGATGCGACCGACCACCCCACGCGCCTCGCGTGGACGCGCAGCCTGAACCGCGGCCAGCAGTACGCGCTGTACGCGCTCGCGGAGGGGCGCAAGGTCTCGGTCGACGACCTCGTGCGCGGCCCCGACGAGGTCGTCCCGCACTACGGGCGCAACGGGCTGCTGATGTTCAGCCTGTTCCAGAAGCGCTTCGCGCGCCACGGCGACACCGTCGTGGGCTACAACCACGCCGAGGTCTCGGGGCTCGTCCGCCCGCTGTACCACGCCATCACGGGCGACGGGCACTACGTCGCCTACGACTCGCCCGACGTGCCCGGCGAGGTCTGGGTCGACTACCGCAAGGTCTCGCCGACCGTGCCGCCGTCGTTCCCGCCCGTGGCCGACAACGAGCACGGCCTGGCGGCGCTCATCTTCGGCGACATGGTGGACGTCATCCGGCGCGTGAGCACCCACGTGTTCATCGGCGACAGCTTCAAGGCGCGGTATCCGCGCCCGGATCGGCCGCCGCTGCTCGCGCGGATCGGGGGTATGCTGCCCACCGCCCCGTTCGTCCTCTGTCAGGAGCCAGCGAGCACGCCATGACCGCCGTCCTGCCCGTCGTCCGCGTCGTCGTGCACCCCGACGGTGCGCTGGTCACCCGCAAGGGCACGCTCCCCGTCGTCGACGGGCGGCTCGAGGTGCGCCAGCTGCCGCTGCTGCTCGACGCGTCCACGCTGCGCGCCCGGGTCGAGGGCGTCGACATCGCCGAGCTGCGGTCCGAGCTCGATCTGCTCGACGAGGACCGCGGCGAGGAGGGCCCCGACGACGCCGCGCTGCGGGCGGCGCGCGAGGAGCTCGAAGCGGTCGACGCCGAGCTCGGCGCCACGCAGGCGCTGCGCGAGGTGCTGTCGTCGCTGGCGCCCGGCTTCGACGAGGACGAGCCGCGGCGCGCGCTGCCCGACCCGGCGCGGTTCACCGCCTGGCTGGCGGCCGATCGGGCGCTCGGGGACCGGGTCGAGGCGCTCGACGAGACGGTGCGCGTGCTGCGCGGGCGCCGGCGCGACCTGGCGGAGCGGCTGCGGGTGCTGGAGCTCGACGCCGTCCACCGCAGCGACGAGGTGCGCTGGCGGCGCTGGCGGCCCACGCGGCGGCTGGCCGTGGCGCTCGGCGAGACGCGCAAGAAGAAGGCCGAGCTGGAGCTGTCGTACCGGGTGCCGGGGGCGAGCTGGTCCCCGCCTACACCCTCGACGCCGACGAGGCGCTGACCCGCGGGCGCTTCGCGATGCGCGCCACGGTGGTGCAGGCCACGGGCGAGGACTGGCGCGGCGTGGCGCTCACGCTGTCGAGCGCGCCGTGCGAGCGGCGGCTCGACGTGCCGGAGCTGGCGGCGCTGCGGCTCGGCACCCGGCAGCCGCGGCGGGCGACCGGCTGGCGGCCGCTCCCCGCCGACCTCGAGGCCCTGTTCCCGCCGGAGCTGGCGGGCGGGGAGCGCGGCGGGCTGCGCGAGGAGGACCTGCCGCAGACGGAGACGCTGGCGGCGCCGCTGCCCCGCCGCCGGCGCCGGTGCCGCGGATGGCGCGCACGCGCGCGCCGAAGCACGTCGACCTGGTCGAGGACCTCGACACCGAGCCCGACGACGACATCGAGCTGGCCGAGCCGATGTGGGCCGACGAGGAGGAGGAGGCCGTCACCATGATGGCGTCGGCGCCGGGGGCCGCGGCCGACATGCCCGTGCGGGCGGCGCCGAAGGGGGCCGGGGTCGTCCCCGCGGCGATCGACGGGCTGCAGGCCGCGGTGGAGCGGGCCGCCGGGGGGATGCCCCGGGCGCGCGTGGCGCCGCAGAAGCAGAGGGCCGCGCGCCCTTCGCCGCCCGAGGACGACCGCATCGAGGCGCCCACGGACTGGCTGCGCTACGGGGAGCTGCGGCTGCAGGCCTGGTCGGCGCCGAGCGGGCAGCGCGGGCGGCTGCAGCCGGTGGGCGAGGCGGAGCGGCTGCGGGAGCGGCGCGCGCCCTCGGCGGCCGTCGATCGGCTCGTCGCGCAGACGGAGGAGGCCGAGGCGCGGGTCGCCGCGGCGCGGTCGCGCGCCCTGCCGCCGCACCACGTGCTGCCCGGGCCCATCGCCGGCACCGACGTCCGCATCGACGCGCAGGGCACGGTGGACCTCGCGTCGGACGGGCTGCCGCACAGCGTCTCCGTGGAGGCCTGGCCGGCGACGCTGGAGGTGGCGTACCGCGCGGTGCCGCGCGAGGACGCGCGCGCCTACCGCCGGGTCACCGCCCGCATCGGCCACGAGCGGGCGCTGCTGCCCGGCCCCGTCGACGTCTACGTCGCCGGCAAGCTCGAGCTCACGAGCCCGTGGGCGGGCTCCGAGGGGCGCGGGGTGCTGGTGCTGGGGCTCGGCGTCGAGGACCGGCTCAAGCTGGTGCGCAACGTGCGCTACAGCGAGGTCTCGGCGGGGGTCTTCGGCGGGAGCCGGCGGCTGCAGACGGAGATCGAGGTCGAGGTCGCGTCGGAGATCGAGCGGCCGGTGGCGATCGACCTGCTGGAGCGGGTCCCGGTCGCGGCCGACGACAAGGTCGCCGTCGAGCAGACCGAGGCGTCGCCGCCCGCCGAGGTGTACAAGGGCGAGGTCGAGGGGCGGATCCTGGCCGGTGGGCGCCGCCAGCACCTCGAGGTCCCGGCGGGCGGCACCGCGAAGGCGGTCCTGACCTACGCCGTGACGCTCGGGAGCAAGGACGAGATCGTCGGGGGGGACCGCCGTGGGTGACGAGCAGCGGGTGGACGCGTTCGAGGCGGTGGACGCGCCGGTGCGGCAGGTCGAGCTGTTCGAGGACCGCGCCGCGGTCACGCGCGAGGTGACGCTGTCGGGGCCCGGTCGGCACCGGCTGCGCATCGGGCCGGTCAGCCCCGTGGTGTCGGACCGCAGCCTCACGTTCCCCGGCGCGGCCGGGGCCGATCCGGCCGACGCGCCCACCATCGAGGAGGTGCGCATCGAGCGCGTGGACTCGGTGGTCGTCGACCGCGATCCCGAGCTGCAGGCGCAGGTCGAGGGCCGGTGGCGGGCGGCGCAGGAGGAGGCCGCGGCGCTGTCGGACGCGCACCAGCGCGCGCTCGACCGGGCCGAGCGGGCCGAGGCGGCGCTCGACGCCGCGCAGGCGGCCACGCCGCGGGCGCTGCTCGAGCAGGACGCGCCGGTGGCGTGGATCGAGATGGTGACCGAGCTCGGCGAGGCGCTCACGGAGGCGCGGCAGGACGAGGATCGGCGGCGCCGGGCGCTGCAGCGCCAGCAGGAGGAGGTGGCGCGGCTCGAGCGGCAGCGGCTGGCGGGGCAGCAGGGGCGGAGCACCGTCCAGGGCTTCATCGTGCTGTCGCTGGTGGCGAAGGCCGCGGGGCCGCTGACTCTGCGGTACGTCGTGCCGTGCGCGGTGTGGCGTCCGGCGCACCGGGCGGCGCTCACCACGGGCGCGCCGTCGAAGGTGGCGTGGGAGCTGACGGCCGTGTGCTGGAACGCGACGGGCGAGGACTGGGCCGACGTGCCGCTCGTCTGCTCCACGGCCCGGCCCGGCGACCTCGCGGCGCCGCCCGTGCTCGAGGACGACCGGCTGCACGCGCAGCGGCGCGACCGCGAGGTCGTCGTCGAGGCGCGCGAGGAGGAGATCCGCGTGGCGCGGGAGAAGGCGCCGCGAGCGGCGGACTCGGCGCCCGGCGTCGACGACGGGGGCGAGGTGCGGGTGTACCGCGCGGCGGCGCCGGCGACGCTCCCGTCCGATGGGCGCCCGGTGACGGTGCGGCTCGATGCGTGGACGGCCGAGGCCGAGGCGCGGTGGCTCGCGCTGCCCGAGCAGGCGGGGACGGCGGTGCTGCGGACGGTGCAGGAGAACGCGGGGAGCCGGCCGATCCTCGCCGGGCCCGTCGAGCTCGTGCGGGACGGGACGGTGATCGGGGTCGGGCGGGTGCCGCTCGTGGCGGCGGGGGCGTCGTTCCCGCTCGGGTTCGGCAGCCACGACGGGGTGCGGATCCGGCGGAAGCGCGAGATCCACAGCGACCGGACCGCGATCACCGGGCGTCAGTGGCGGACGATCGAGGTCGAGATCCACGTGGCGCTGTTCGGGGCGGAGGCGTGCGAGGTGGAGGTGCGGGAGCGGGTGCCCACGTCGGAGCTGAAGGAGATCCGCATCTCGGCGCCCACCGCGGAGCCGCCGCTGGACGCGGCGATGGACGACGACGGCTTCTGCCGGTGGACGCTGCCGCTGCAGCCGGGGGAGACGCGGGAGCTGAAGCTGACGTACACGGTGGACGCCGCGTCGAACGTGAAGCTGCCGTTCTGAGCTGGGCTGTCTGCCCCGGCGCTACGGCGCCAGCGCGTCCAGCATCTGCCGCCCGATCGCCGGCAGCACGCTGTCCGCCGCCGCCGGGTGCCCCGGGTCCGCCAGCTGCCCGAACCGCCGCTCCGCCTCGTCGTGGTCGTGCGCGGCGGCCTCGGCGAGCGGCCCCGCGATGGCCTCGGCCCAGCGCGCCTGCTCCGCCTCGTCGGCGTCGAGTGGGGCCCGCGCCCAGCGCACGTAGTTCCACGCCGTGAAGTAGGCGTGGCCGGTGTTGTACCAGACCTGCAGCTCGGCGTCGGTGCCGGCGTGGCCGGCCGCGAGCTCACGCCCCCGCGCATCGATGGCGGCGACCCGCTGCGGCAGCGTGTCGCGCAGCCAGGCCAGGTCCTTCGACCCCTTCCGCCCCTCCGTGGTCAGGTCCACGAGCATGGAGCCCAGCACCTGCGCCACCCGCTGCGCGTCGGGCGACAGCATCCCCGGCCCCGGCACCTCCGCGATCGGCGGCTCCGCGGCGCGGGCACGGGCGCGAACCGCACCGGCAGCGGCGCCGCCACGGGCGCCGGCCGCGGCGCGACCGGCGGCGGCGCGACCACCGGCTCCGGCACGGGCACCGGCGCCACGACGGGCTCCGGCGCAGGCACCGGCGCAGGCACCACCTCCGGCACCTCCGTCCACCACACCGCCACCGCGATCCCCGCCGCGAACAGCGCCGCCCCGCCGCCGGCCTGCGCCCACCACGGCAGCCCGGACGGCCGCACCGCCGGCGCCGGCGCCTGCGTCGGCGCCCCGGACTCGTGCCACGTCGACTGCGACCCGCTGTCGGCGACGGGCCAGGCCGGCGACGCCTCGCCCTCGGCGTCGGACGCGCCCAGCGCCGCCACCCGCGCCGCGAAGCCGGCCTCGGGCCTGGGCGCGCCCTCGCGCGTCCACAGGGCCACCAGCTCGGCCACGCTGCCGAGCCGCGCCTCCGGATCGGCCACCAGCGCCCGCTCGATGGCCTCGACCACACCCGCCGGCGCGTCGGGGCGCAGCTCCCGCACCGGCGCGCAGCGCACCGCCTTGACCCGCGACAGCGTGTCGACGACGTCGTCGCCCTCGAACGCCCGCACCCCCGTGACGAGCTCGTAGGCGATGGCGCCCAGCACGAACACGTCGGCCCGGGCGTCGACCTTGGACGCGTCGCGCACCTGCTCTGGCGCCATGTAGGCGGGCGTACCGAGCATCGCGCCGGAGCGGGTGGCGTGCAGGTCGTCGTCGCCGGTGATGCCGCCCGCCAGGGCCTGGCCAGGCCGAAGTCGGTGACCTTCGGCACGACCCGCTCGTCCTCCACCAGCAGCAGCACGTTCGCGGGCTTCAGGTCGCGGTGCACGACCCCCGCGCGGTGCGCCGCCCCGACCCCGCCGCGATGCCGCGGAACAGCGCGTGCGCCTCGGGCAGCGCGAGCGGCTCCGGCCCCGCGAGCAGCGCCCGCAGCGAAGGCCCGGGGACGTACTGCAGCACCAGCCCGATCGCGCCGCCGATCCGCACCAGATCGGTGACCGGCAGCACGTTCGGGTGCTGCAGCCCCGCCTGGACCCGCCCCTCCTTCAGCATCCGCGCATAGAGCGCGTCGCTGCCGACGGTGAGCACCTTCAGCGCGTGGAGCGTCTGCAGGCCCTCGTGGCGGACGAGCCACACCGTGGCGAGCCCGCCCCGGCCGATCGGGCGGATCACCGTGTAGCGGTCGGCGATCCGCAGGCCGGGGGCCACGCTCACGGCGGCCTCCGCTAGCTCGCAGCCGTCTCGACCAGCTTCTCGAGCTCGCCCTGCTCCCACATCTCCATCATGATGTCGGAGCCGCCGATCAGCTTGCCGTCGATGTAGAGCTGCGGGATGGTCGGCCAGTTGGCGTATTCCTTGATGCCCTGCCGCACCTCGGGGTCGCGCAGCACGTCGAACGAGCCGAACTCGGTCTCCATCGCGCGCAGGATCTGCACCGCGCGCATGGAGAAGCCGCACTCCGGGAAGTCCGGGGAGCCCTTCATGAACAGGACCACCCGCTTGCTGCTGACG
Source organism: Myxococcota bacterium (assembly GCA_041389545.1). Classification (GTDB taxonomy): domain Bacteria; phylum Myxococcota_A; class UBA796; order UBA796; genus JACKER01. The sequence goes on from JAWKRQ010000013.1 coordinate 180,785, forward strand.
ATGTCGTCGATCCGCTTCTTCGTCGCGTCGTCCATCACCGGTCTCCGCTCCCGTGGGGCCAGGCCTCGGGCGTGTAGGTCTTGAGCTGGAGCGCGTGGATGTCGCTCCGCATGTGGTCGCCGAGCGCCCGGTAGACGAGCTGGTGCTGCTCGACCCGGCTGGCGCCGACGAAGGCCGTGGACGTGACCTCGGCCTGGAAGTGCTGGCCGTCCCGCGCCGGATCGAGCACCCGGGCGGTGCAGTCGGGCAGGGCGGCTTCGATGAGGGACTGGATCCGTTCTGCGCTGAACATCGCCCGTCCGTATCCCTGCGGCGGCGCCGTGCCTACCCGCGCGCGGCGAGCCAGCCCACGAGGGAGTCGTCGAACGGCGGCTCGCGCGCGGCCATGGCGGCGCGGACGGCCTCGGTGGTGCGCCGCACCTCGGCGACGAGCGCGTCGTCGTACCCGAGCGCCAGGGTGTTCGCCGCGAACTCGTCCTCGTCGTCGACGGCGATGCGCCCGTCGGCCCCGAGGATGACGTCGACGTCGAGGTCGACCCAGCGCACGACCCCGTCGTCCCACCGCGCGGGCGTGGCGACGTTGACGTACCACCGGTGCAGCCGCCCGTCGGGGTGCCACGACAGGTGCAGGTTCCATGGGCGGTCCGTCCAGTAGGCCATCAGGACCGGACGCCCCATGACCCCCGGGCCGCGGTAGCTGTCGAACCGCGTGGACGGCGGCGTGAACAGCAGCAGGTGGGTGTCGGCGCGAGCGACGAGCTCCGTCGGGTACCGGTAGTGCAGCCGCCCGTCGTGCTTGGTGGAGTGGACGATCAGGGCTCGGCCGGCGCGGGCGCGGGCGCGGGGACCGGCGCCTCGGCGGGCGCCGCGCCGAAGTCGAGGAGGAACATGCGCTTGTCGTCGTCCTTCAGCAGCGCGTAGCGCCCCGCGGGCAGCGCCCCGCCGGCGATGAACCGCCCCGCGCGGTCGTCCTTGCTCTTGTCGACGACCTTGCTCGCATCCGGTCGGGCCTCGACCCGCTCGAACGTGGTGTCGTCGGTGAACTTCGTCCCGAGGTACCACCAGGGCTCGTTCCGCGCGTAGGGCTCCTCCGCCGTGCCGAACTTGCGGGGGCCGGAGGGCACGAGCGGCACGAGCTTCATCTCCTCGATGGTCGCCTTGCCGACGAGCACGAGGTAGTCGCCGGTGTCGATCCGGTCGACCTTCTCGGGCAGCGTGTCGGGCAGGCGCACGGTCTGGTCGGTGCCGAAGATGGTGTCCTGCTCCACGTTGGACGCGGTGCGGAGCATGGTGAGCTCGCCGCCGGACAGCTTGTAGACGCCGCTCCCCTTCGGCACGCGCCAGGCGGTCAGGTCGGTGGGCTGCCCGAAGCCGCCCTCGGGGATGGTGTCGATCTCGACGAGCCACAGGTCGTCGCGGTCGGTGGACAGCTGGTAGCTCGTGCCGCTGCAGAGCTGCTCGAGCTTGAAGGCACCGTCGGCGCCGACCTCGGTGTCGAACAGCTGGCAGGTGAGCGCCACGTCGCGCGAGGTGGACCGCGCCTTGATGCGGTACGGCCCGGGGATCGGCTCGCCCGTGAGGCCGTCGACGATGTGGCCCTCGGCCGTGACCGAGCTGCAGCCGGTGAGCGCGGCCGCCCAGAGCAGCGCGCCCATCCCGATCCCCCCTGCCCGCACCGACATCGCCAGCCTCCGAAGCGGGTTGCAGGGTATCACCGCGCGACGGCCTCGGCGAGGCGGCGGGCCCGATCGCGCACCGCGGCCACGGGATCCGCGTCCACGCCGTCCGCCGGGAACAGGACGCTGCGCGACGCCGTGACGAGCGCGCCCGTGCCGTCGGGGAGGAAGTGGGGACGCACCTCCTCGACCCCCGCGCCCTGCGCGCCGAAGCCGGGGACCAGGAACCAGGTGCGGGGCATGGCTGCCCGCAGCGCGGCGACCTCGTCGGCGGGCAGGGTCGCCCCGACGACGGCGCCCACGGGGCCGAAGCCCGGGCCGGGGCACGCGGCGTCGATCCAGGCGGCGACGTCGCGGCAGATGGGGCCCTGCCAGGCGCGCGCGCCGGGGTTCGACGTGCGCACCAGCACGAAGACGCCCTTGCCGCGGGCCGTGCGCGCGCCGTAGGGGGCGAGGGACTCGGGGCCGAGGTACGGCGAGACGGTGACGGCGTCGGCGCCCAGCGGGCCGTCGTCGTCGAGCTGGGCGCGGGCGTAGGCCTCGGCGGTGGAGCCGATGTCGCCGCGCTTGCCGTCCACGAGGACGAGCAGGCCGGCCTCGCGCGCCGCCGCCACCACCTCGACCAGGACGCGCAGCCCCTCCGGGCCGAGCTGCTCGAACAGCGCGCTCTGGGGCTTCACCACCGGCACCACCCCGGCGACGGCCTCGACGGCTTGCAGGCAGAAGCGCCGGACGGCGGCGACGACGTCGGGCAGCGCCGCGTCGTCGGCGAGGCCGAGCCGGCGGGGGAACGGGTCGAGGCCGACGCATGCGGGGGCCGTGGCGCGCACGCGGGCCAGCAGGCGCTGGCCGAAGGGCTCAGTCTCGGGCAACGGGGGCTCCAGCGGCGATGAGGTCGACCTCGGCTTCGCAGGCCTCGGCGCGGTCGGCGGGCAGGTCGGCGCACCAGGTGCTACGCCAGGCGGCGAGGTCGGGCGGGTCGGCGGGGCGGGGGCCGAGGGCGGCGCGGACGGTGCGCCAGCAGGCGGCGTCGGGGGCGGTGCAGGCCTGGAAGGCGTCCGTGGCGACGAGCGGGGGGAACCAGGCGCCGTCGGCGCGGGCCTCCGCGGCCTGGCGCAGCAGTTCGAGGGCGGCCGGGTGGGCCTCGCGCCAGCGCTGGAGCGGGGCGCGGCGGCGGCCGAGGGCGTGGGCCGCGGCCTCGTAGCGGGCTTCGGCGAGGGCGGCGGCCAGGGCGGGGTCGGCGGCCTGCACCAGGGCTGCGAGCAGCTCGGCGCGCCGCGCGGCGAGGACCGCGCCGCAGGCGGCGCGCGAGGCGTCGCCCTGGGCGCCGGCGGCGACGGCCTCGGCGTCGCACAGGGTGT
>JAWKRQ010000014.1:0-173977 GCA_041389545.1 Myxococcota bacterium
TGGCGTCGAGCGCGCGGTCCCGCGGCGTCAGGGCGCGGCCCGGGTCGGGCGCAGCGCGGCGACGCCGGCGACCCCCAGCGCGAGCGCCAGGTAGCCGCCGATGCCCACCATGCCGTTCCACGGGAACACCGGGTCGCTGACCACGATCAGCGTGAGGCCGGCGACGGCGTTGAGGGTGCCGTGCAGGATGCCGGCGGCGACGACGGAGCGCCCGCGGTCGCGGACCAGGGTGAGCATCGGCGCGGTCAGCGTGCAGAAGAGCACGAACAGGACGGCGCCGACCCCGCGGTTGTCGGGGTAGTTGTGGCCGAACAGCAGGATGGCGGGCGCGTGCCACACCCCCCAGACCGCGCCGGTGGCGAGCGACGCGGGCCAGAAGCCCATCGGACGCCACACGTGGTGCAGGTAGCCCCGCCAGCCGAGCTCCTCGGTGAAGGTGAGGGCGGGCGCGTTGATCAGCGGGCCGAGGATCAGCGCCTGGACCACGATCAGCGCGCCGAGCCCCGGGATGTGCAGCGGCCCGGTGTCGGCGCCCATCCGCGCGGCGGTGTCGATCACGCCCTGGGCGGGGTCCACCCAGCTGCGCCCGCCGAGGAGCAGCGTCAGCGCGACGGAGGCGCCGCACAGCGCGACGGCGACGGCCCAGGCGGCGGGCCACCAGCGGTTCGGCGTCCACCGCAGGCCGAGGGCGGCAAGGCGCTGGCCTGCGGGCTCGAACGCGAAGGCGCAGGCGACGGCGGCGATGGCGGGGCCCGTCATCATCGCGGTGAGGGTGACGAAGGCGGCGAGGCGGTTGTCGGCGCCGCCCGCCAGCCAGCCCACCCCCACGACGGACCAGCTGATCCCGAAGGCGAGCGCCAGGAACGCAGCGGATCGCCGCGCGGCGTCGGGCATGCGACCTCCCCCATCGGACGTATCCCTGGCCGGAGCGCGCGGCGCCCAGCTACCTTGCTGCATGCCCCGCCCGCCCGGCACCCTGCCGCCGCTCCGTCAGCTCGCGGCGCTGCTGACGCTCGGCGCCTGCGCGTCGCCCCAGGCCCCCGACGGCCCCCGCAGCTGCGCCGAGGGCGCCGCGGTGACGCTGGCGACCCCCGCCGAGGTCGCCCTCGTCACGGCCGTCACCGTCGCGGTGGCCGAGCCCGCCGCCGCCGCCCTGTACGTCGACGGCGAGGGGCCGCTCCTCGCGCTGCCCGCCGCCTCCTCCCACGAGCTGCCCGTCTACGGGCCGCCCGACAGCGTCCGCCACGTCGAGGTCGTGCTCACGTGCGACGGCGGGCTGCCCGGCACCGTCGCCGTCGACGTGCCCATCGGCCCCGCGCCCACGCCCTGGCCCCACGTCGAGATCCTCGTCGACGACCCCGCCCGGCGCGAGCCCGGCCTCACGCTCGTCGACCTCGGCCAGCCCGACGGCAGCCAGTGGGTGACGGCGCTGCAGGCCGACGGCACCCCCGTCTGGGCCTGGCCCGGCTCCGGGAAGGTGCTCGACGCGCGGATCGAGCCCGACGGCACGGTGTGGGTGCTCGACGAGCAGCGCGTCCTGCGGCTCGACCTGCTGGGCCGCGTGCTCGGCGCCTGGGCCCCCGCCGCCGACGCCCGTCCGGGCGAGTCCCCGTCGACGCCTTCGCGCTGCACCACGAAGCGTTCCCGCTCCCCGACGGGTTCCTCACGCTCGACCTCCGCGACTTCGACGACGACGCGTACCCCGTCTCGTACGACCGCCCCGCGGGCCCGCTGCGGCCGGCCACCATCGTGGACGCGCTGGTGCTCGACGTCGCCACCGACGGCACCGTCCGCTCCCGCTGGTCGCTGGCCGAGCGGCTCGACACGCAGCGGATCGGCTGGATGTCGCTGCAGGTCGACGCCGGCGGCCTCGACTGGGCCCACGCCAACGCCGTCTTCCTGGACCCGACCGACGGCAACGTCGTGGTCAGCGTCCGCCACCAGGACGTCGTCGTGGAGCTCGACCGCGCCACGGGCGACGTGCGGTGGCTGCTCGGCAACCCCGACGGCTGGGCGCCCCCGCTCGCCGACCTGCGTCTGCAGCCGGTGGGGGACGTGAGCTGGCCGTCGCACCAGCACGGGCCGATGATCGTCGACAACGGCGACGGCACCATCGACGTCGTGATGTTCGACAACGGCAACTACGGCCGCACCACGCCGTACTCGGGAGTCGACGACGGCGACCACTACTCCCGGATGATCGCCTACCGGGTCGACGAGGCCGCCCGCACGGTCGAGCAGGTCTGGGTGGCCGACGAGACCAGCACCGGCCGCCTGTTCGTCCCCGCGTTCGGCGACGCCGACCGGCTGCCGCTCACCGGCAACACGCTCGGCGTGTGGGGGATGGTGTTCGACGAAGGGGAAGGGAAGAACGTCGATCTCGGGCGCGGCGCCAAGTCGGTGCGGCTGGTCGAGGCCGGCCCCGACGGCGCGCCGGTCTGGGAGCTGTCGGCGTGGACGCCGCGCGAGGCCTGGCGCGAGGGCTGGCAGGCCCACCGGGCGCAGCGCATCCCGACGCTCTACCCTCGGTAACGGCGCAGACAACGAAGGGTAACGGCGCGGGGCCCGGCGGCGGGGGCGGGGGCATGGGCAGGGAGTGGGCCGATGGTCCGCCCCCCACCAGCCAGGAGATCCCGATGCGCGCTCCGTCTCTGCTCCTCGTCGCCGCTCTGCTCGCTCCCACCGTGGCCTCCGCCGGCAGGGGCGGGCGGGACACCGACGGCGACGGCCTGTCCGACAACGACGAGCGCACGCTCGGCACCGACCGCTTCGATCCGGACACGGACGGCGACGGTCTGCTCGACGGCGAGGAGGTGAACGTGACCTTCACCGATCCGCTCGACCCCGACACCGACGGCGACGGCATCGGCGACGCGGCGGACCTCGACAACGACGGCGACGGCGCCGACGACGCAGACGAGGTCCACGGCGGCCCGACCCTGGCGAGCGTGCTGGGCGGCAGCTCGGCGCTCGCGGTGCTCGTCGCCTGCCCGTGGGACCCGGTGGGGCCGGTGTCGACGTCGAACCCCGCGTGCTTCGCGGCGGACGTGGAGATCTTCGCCGACGGCTCGATGATCGAGCTCGGCGGCGGCACGGTGGGGGAGTGGGCGGAGGGGACGGCCACGGACGGCGGACGCACCGTGCTCGGCGGGTGGCCGAGCCTGGCCGGCTGCAGCCAGCGGCTCGACGGCGTCGCGGTGGATCCGGGGACGGGGCGCGCGGCCTACGCGGGCCACGTCGAGGGCCGCGGCTCGAGCAGCACGGGCCAGACGTGGTGGTTCGAGACGGGGCGGTTCTCGCTCGTCGTCCCGTGACGGTCGCCGTGACGGGTACGCCGCGGTTTCTCCGGGTCCGCCCGCGGCTCGCCCGGCCTTACCTTGGGCGGGGAGGCTCCCTGCCGAGCGCCACTGCCCTGGCGGCCGATCCGCCGCTCGCCGCCCTGGCCGGCGGCGAGCTGCCCACGCCCGCGGCGCTGTCGCTCGACGCGCTCCGGGCGCGCGACGCGGTGCTCCTCGCCGGGCCGGACGCCTGGGACCGGCTGCGCACGTGGCGGGCGGCCGGCGTCCGCTGCGGGGCGGTGGTGCTGTGGACGCGGGAGGTCCCCGAGGACCGGCCCCGGCTCGAGCCCGTCGCGCTGGTCCGCGACCCCTGCGCCGACGCCGTGCGCACGGCGCTCGACCGGCTGCGGCGGGGGCACGCCGCGGGCACGGTCGCGCTCGCAGCATCCCGGGTGGACCTCGATCGCGGCACGGTCGCGCGGCACGACGGCCGGCGGCTGCGCCTGACGGGCCTCGAGGCGCGCCTGCTCGGCTACCTGGCCGCCCGGGCCGGGCGCAGCGTCGACCGGGCCGAGCTGCAGCAGCAGGTCTGGGACCACCGCCGGCCGGTGCCGACCAAGGCCGTCGACATGGCCGTGGCGCGGCTGCGGCAGAAGATCGAGGGCGAGGGGCCGCCCCGGTCGCTGCTCACGGTCCGCGGCGGCGGGTACCGGCTCGTCCTGGCGCTTCCGGCGGCGGCCGCCCCGATCGGGCGGGAGGCGCTGATCGAGCAGGTGGCGCGCGCGGTCGCCGAGGGCGGGCCGGTCGCGCTGGTGGGGCCGCCCGGCGTCGGCAAGTCGGCGGTGGCGCGCGCGGTGGCGGCGCGCTGCGGCCTGCCGTACGTCGACCTCGAGCGCGAGCCGCTCCCGGCGGGCCCCGCCGTCCTGGACCACGCGGAGGGGCACGTCGGCGACGCTGTGCTCGTCGTGACGCAGGCCGTGCCCGCCGTGCCGGGGGTGGCGGTGCACCCCGTGCGCCCCCTGGGGCCCGAGGACGCGGTGGCGCTGCTGCTCGCGCGGGCGCCGGGCCTCGATCCCGACGAGGCCGCCGCGGTGGCCGCGCTGCTGGACGGGCTGCCGCTCGCGCTCGAGCTCGCGGCCGGCTGCGTCGAGGCGGGGCCGGCCGCGCTCGCGAGCGACGCGGCCTGCCTGGCGCTGCTGTCGCCCGCCGGCGCCGACCGCCACGCCTCCTCGGCGCGGCCTACGCCTGGGCCCGCGAGCAGCTGGCCCCGCCCGACCGCGACGCCCTCGACGCCCTCTCGGCGTTCGCCGGCGCCTTCCGCATCGACGACGCCCGCAGCCTGCTCGGCCCCGCCGCGCCGGCCTGGGTGGCGGCGCTGTGCGCCCGCGGCCTGGCCCAGCGCGACGCCGACGGCTTCCGCCTGCTGCGGGCCGCCCGCCGCGCCGCCGTCGCGGATCCGGCGCCTCACCGCGCCTGGGCCGTCGCGCGGGTGGAGGCGCTGCTGCCGCGCTCGGCCGCGCCGACGCCCGCGAGGCCCACGCCGCGCTGCAGGCGCTGCGTCCCGACCTGCTGGCCGCGCGGCAGGGCGCGGATCCGGCGGCCGAGGCTGCGCTCGTGGACGGCCTGGCCGCGCTCGTCCGGATCGACGGCACGCTCGCCGAGCTCGAGGCGCTGCTGGCCGAGGCGGCTGCCCCGGGCCGCCGGCGACGACGCCGCCACCGCGCGGCTGCTCTGGCTGCGGGCCGGCACCGACCCCAACCGCGACCCGGCCCGCGCCCTCGCCGACGTGGCCGAGGTCCTGCGGCTCGAGCCCGACCCGCGGCGGCGCGGGCGCGCCCTGCTCCTGCAGGTCCAGCTGGAGCGGTTCCGCGGGCCGGCCGCGGTGGCCCAGCGCCTCGACGCCCTCGACGCTGCCGGGCTGCCCCGCGAGGTGGCGCTGCGGCTCGAGGCCGCGCGCTGCGTGCTTGCCGACGCGCTGGGCGAGGTGGACGCGCACACGAGCGGCGTCCGCCTGGAGGCCGTCGCCGCCGAGCTCCAGGCCCTGGGCGAGCTGTACGACGCGGTCTACGTCGGCATCGAGGCGGTGTCGCGGCTGGCGCGGGTCGACCGGGCGCGCGCCCTGGGGGTCGCCGAGCACCAGGTGGCGCTCGCCGCCGACCTCGTGGACCCGCGGATGGTCGGCCAGGCGCACCTCACGCTGGCCGGGGCCCTCGCGGCGGCGGGCCGCGGCGACGAGGCCGAGGCCGCGTTCGCGCGGGCGGCCGAGCGCTTCGCGCGGGCGGAGCCCATCCGCCGCGTGCAGGTCGCGTCGCAGCGGGCCCGGCTGCGCCTCGACCGCGGCGATCACGCCGGGGCGCGCGCCGACCTCGAGCTGTACCTCGGCTGGGCCCGCCGCGCGGGCAGCGTCGCGTCGACCTGCGACGCGCTCCTCGTGCTGTGCAGCCTGGAGATCGACGCCGAGCGGCCCGCCCGCGGCGCCGTGCACGCCGCCGAGGCGGCCGCGCTGGCCGCTGCCGCCGGCCACCCGCACCTGCTCGCCCACGCCGAGCTCGACCTCGCCGTCGCCGAGGCGATCGCCGGCCGGGCCGCCGAGGCGGCGCTGGCGCTCGACCGCGTCGTCCGCGACCACCTCACGCCGGTGGGCGCCCACCAGGCGCAGGTGTGCGCCCATGCGGTGGCGCGGGCGCTCGGGCTGGCGCCGCCGCCCGCGGAGGCGACCGACGTCGACGCGATCGCCGCCGTCGACCGGCGCAACCTCTCCCGGCTGGTCGCGCTCGAACCCCGGTAGTCACCGGATCGCGATCCCGGGTCCACGAACGCCGACGCCGTCCGTTGTGGGGACCTGCGCCTCCGATCCCGCGCAGGTGGAGTGTCCCGATGCGCTGCTCGCCCCTGCCGCTCCTCGCTGTCGCCGTCGTCCCTCGACACCGTGCTCAACACCCGCATCGCCTACGCGGACCCGCGCTTCGCCCGCACCTCCGTGATGTTCAACGAGTGGGACCTCGACAAGGACGCCGCGTTCGACGACAACTACGACACGCCCGAGGGCGTGCTCGCGACGCTCGACCAGATCCGCCTCGTCTACGATCAGCCCGACGTCTCCTACCTGCTGATGAAGCGCAACCTCGTGCGGCTCGACCAGCCGGTGCTCGCGCAGGCGCCCATCGCGTTCGTGCTGGGCCTCGGGCCGCACCGCCGGCCGCTGGCCTTCGACGGCGACGCCGCGCTGCAGCTCGACGGCCTCGCCGCCAGCGACCGCGACGGCCTGCAGGCGCTGATCTGGAGCCACGACAGCGCGCCGCAGACGCTGGCGCTCGACCTGACCGACCTCGCCGCCGAGCTCGACGGGGTGCCGCTCGCCATCGACGTCTCCGACGGGATGGGCCGGGTCGCCACGCTGCGAGCGCCCGACACGCACCTGTCGGTGGTGGTGCCCGCCCAGGGCTACGTGATGCTGCACGCGGGCCGCAGCCCGGCGGACGGCGGGCCCGTCGCCGCGCTCTACGCGCGCCACGTCGCCTGGACGCCGCGCACCGGCGAGGTCACCGCGCCGCACGGCGCCGGCGCCTACGAGCCCCGCACCGGCACGCTGATCGCGAGCGTCGACGGCGCGGCGGGGGTCGGCGCGGCGGGGGTCGTGCTGCGCGACGTCCCCGAGGGCTACGAGCTCGACGTCACGCTCGACGCGGGCGGCCTCGTCGCCGACGACGGGGCCGTCCTGGCGGTCCGCGTCGACTACCTGAAGGGCGACGACAGCCTCGCGACGACCATCTACCAGGATCCGCGGGTCCCGGCGGCGCTGCCGGACGCTCCGCTGTTCACGGGCGCGGCCGAGCCGCCGACGGTCGTGCTGCGCGCGCTGCCCGACCACCAGCCGGTGCGGCTGGCGATCGGCGCGGACGAGCCGCGGCGCTGGGGCAACGACCGGCGCGTGATGATCTCGCTCGTCGTGGCGGGCGTGGCCGAGCCGACGACGGTGACCGCGCGGCTCTCCGACGCTCCCTGACCTGACCTGACCGGCGCTACTCGCCGGTGGTGGTGGTCTCTTCCGTGGTGGTGGACGACGACGTGGTGGTCGTCTCCCCGCCCGACACGGCGTCTTCCGTCTCGTAGATCACGCGCACCACCGACTCCACCCGCGGCACCACGTCGATGAACGTGATGGTGTTGGTGAGGTCGTCGTAGGTGTAGTCCTGCTCGAGCTCGTACACCGTGCGGTGGTTGCGGTAGATGACGTCGGCCGTGGCCGGCGGCTCCGTCGGCGTGTAGTTGAGCTGGAAGGTGACCTTCTGGTCGATCGCCTCGCGGAACTGCTCCTCGAGCGCCCGCCGGAACGAGCCGACCTCGAACACGAGGCCGTCGCCGACCGTGTGGTTGCCCCAGTACTCGGCTCGCTCGGGGGTCGTGATGGCCCCCAGGCGCACCTGGTTGTCGGGCTTGAGCGCCTGCAGCCACTGCGCGAAGTCGCGCTGGCTGATGCCGTCGCTCACGTCGTCGGTCGCGTCCTTGCCGTCGGTGAACACGATGACGTAGAGGTCGGAGTCGCCCCGGAGGAAGGTGCTGTTCTGCTCGAGCTCCTTGCGGAGCTCCAGGGCCGTGTAGATGGCCTGGCGGACCTTCGACTCGCCGGCGTGGGTCGGCAGGCCGAACGGATCCTGCGGGAAGGGCCAGGTCTCGAACTTCGGCCCGAGCACGCCGAACGAGTTGCCCGCCGCGGCCGGGTCGATCATGGCGACGCGCCAGTTCGGATCGGCGAGCAGCAGGGTCTCGAAGCCGTGGTCGAGGACGTTCTCGTCGAGCGCGGCCAGGCCGTCGGCCCAGGTCGCGTCGAGCACGAACAGGATGTCGACCGCCTCGACCACGGTCTGCGGCAGCAGGTCGACGACCTCGGTGGGGCCGGTGTCGGTGGGCGCCGTGTCGCCCGTGGTCGTGTCCTTGTCGCCGTTGCAGCCGAGCGCCAGGCCCGCTGCGACCGCGACGTACCATCCAAACCGCATCCGCCGCCTCCGGTGGCCCAACAACTTGCCCCGTCGCCCGCGCTCCCGCCAGGCTGCAGGCGCGAGGGCGCTCGATGGGCATGCCCGCGACGGGGTCGGAGCGTCAGCGCGCGTCGTTGAACGACGGCTCGGCGAAGGCGCACGAGGCCGGATCGCCCTGGCTCGTGAGCTCGAAGTTGTTCTCGAAGAACGTGGTCGTGTGCCCCGCGTCCCAGCAGTCGCTCTCGGTGTAGGCGAGCGCGCCGAGGTCGCCGCCCGTGACGGTCGCGTCGGCGCGGCCGGCGCCCTCGCCGTTCCAGCGCGAGCGCACGATGAGGAGCTCGGTCGTGCCGTTCGGCGGCTCGGTCACGTCGCCCGCGACGGCCACGTCCATCAGGCCGCCCTCGCCGCGGGTGTGCTCCCAGCGGTAGGCGCCGTCCTCGGGGACGCTGCCGTCGTCGGACACGTCGCCGAACGCGAGCCGCGCGGACGCGCCGTCCTCGAGCAGCTCGTACTCGCAGGCCACGCCGCCCGTGGTGCCGTCGCCGGCGCCCACGGCCTCGATGGCGTCGAAGTCCATGGCGAACCAGCCCTTGCTGTGGCTCTCCTCGGCGCCCGGGTCGACGTGGCCGACGAGCACGGGGCTCCAGCCGTCGTCGTCGGTGGCGTCGGCCTGCAGCTCGATGGCCCAGTCGTAGCCGGCCTCCGTGTCGGTGAGCCACATCCGGCCGTAGACGCCGCCCTCGTCCTGCCAGGGGCCCCACAGCGCGGTGCTCGTCTGGTCGGTCCAGGTGGGATCGAAGTCCGTGATGGCGTCGACGAGGCCGAGCACCTCGCCCACGCCGCCGTTGATCTCGCCCGTGATCTCGCGGGTGAGCGCGTGTAGTCGCTCGGGTCGCCGAGGCCGCGCGCCATCGAGGCGTCGAACTCGTCGATCATCAGGCGGTCGTCGGGGAGCAGCCCCTCGTAGCGGGCCCCGGGCGGGGTGCAGGCGGCGGCGGCGACGAGGGGGAGCAGCAGGGCAGCGCGCATCGGTCCTCCAAAGCGTTGACGGTCGTTCGACCCGCGAGGCGGCGCACCGGAAACGGGTGGGTCATGATGGCCGGCACCGGGGAGGTCGGATGTTCCTGTGGGCGCTGTGGACGGCGGAGGGGTGCAAGAAGTCGAGCCCGCGCCGGCGGAGCTCGACGCGCTGCTGCACTGGACCTGGGCCCGCTACGACGAGGGCGACGACGAGGCGCTCGCCGGGGCCGTCACCAACCTCGACGCCGCCGTGGGCGGGCAGGGCCTCGTCGAGTCGTTCGACGGCTCCGTCTCGCGCCTCGACCGCGAGGAGGCCGCGCTGGTGGGCGTCACCGACCGCGACCCGGGGGACGCCGCCGGCATCTTCCTCGTCGACGCCTTCGCCTGCGACTTCGACCAGCTGCAGGAGATCCTGTCGTACCCCGGGCAGGACGAGCTGTTCCTCGACGTCTACGACGCCTACGCGCGGACGTTCGAGCAGAGCCGCGACGCCTGGCTCGCCGGCGACGTCGACCGCATCGACTACGACATCGACTACACGGCGAGCCTGCTCGGCGCGACCTACGTCGCCGCCGGGCGGGGCGCGCTGCGGCGGCTCCCGGACCTCGGCGACCCCGAGGTCACGCCCTTCGGCCCGGCGGTCCTGCAGCGCAGCTACCTCCCGGCGCCGGCCGCGTTCGAGGGCGACTCGAACAAGTCGCTCGACCAGGACTACCAGCTCGAGGTGTACTGGCCCCGCGGCGAGGGCCGCGTGGTCCACGTCTACGGGATGTGGCGCCAGGCGAACTTCGGCAGCGGCCTCGACATGGAGAACGAGTCCGCGCAGCGCATCCTGCTGAACAACCTGCTCGACTGGGACGACAACACGGCCGCGCTGTGCGCCGAGGGGCGCCCGTGATGCTGTGGCTGGGGGGCGCCGCGCTCGCGGCCCCCGCCGAGGTCCCCGAGGTCCCCGCGCACGTCGAGGCCGCCCGCTCGCGGGTGGACTGGGCCATCGCCGGCCGCGAGGCCGTCGGCGTGCTGTCGGACTACCTGCGCGTCGACACCCGCAACCCGCCGGGCGACGAGGACCGCGGCGTGGCGTTCCTGGGCGAGCTGCTCGACCGGGAGGGCATCCCCTGGGAGCGGCTGGAGCTCGCGCCGGGCCGCGCCTCGCTCGTCGCGCGGGTCGAGGGCAGCGGCGCGGCGCCGCCGCTGTGCCTGATGCACCACATCGACGTGGTCGACGCCGAGGCCGACAAGTGGCCGGCGGGGCAGGGGCCGCTGTCGGGGGCCGTTGCCGACGGCGCCGTCTGGGGGCGGGGCGCGCTCGACATGAAGGGCATGGGCGTGCTCGAGGTGCTGACGGCGGCGTGGCTGCGGCGCCTCGAGGTCCCGCTCGACCGCGACGTGGTGCTGCTCGCCGTCGCCGACGAGGAGGTCGACAACCTGGGCGCGCGGCAGCTCGCCGAGCCCGAGGTGTGGGCGCGGATCGGCTGCGACCACCTGATCAACGAGGGCGGCATCGGCATCCGCGACGCGCTCTTCGAGGGCCAGGCGGTGCACGCCATCTCCGTCGCCGAGAAGGGCGTGCTGTGGGTCGACCTCGTGGCGCAGGGCCGGGCGGGCCACGGCAGCGTGCCGGAGCCGGAGGAGGAGGCGCCGTCGCGGCTGCTGGCGGCGATGGACCGCATGGCGCGCTACAAGCCCCGCTACCGCGCCGACGACGCCGTCTACGAGCTGCTGGCGCGCGTGGGCGAGCAGAAGGGCGGGCTGACGGGCGCCGTCCTGCGCTCGCGCCTCGGCGTGCGCACGCTCGCGTGGGGCAAGCTCAAGGCGAACCCCACCACGCGGGCCACGCTGCACGACACCGTCCACCTCACGGGCATGGCCGGGGGCTCGGCGCCCAACGTCGTGCCGTCCGAGGTCTCCGCCACCTACGACTGCCGCCTGCTGCCCGGCACGGCGCCCGAGGCGCAGCTCGCGCGGCTGCAGCGGCTCATCCGCAAGGAGGAGGGCGTGTCGCTGCGGGTGCGCTCCCAGGAGTCCGCCAACGGCAGCGCCATCGACGACCCGCTGTACCGGATCCTCGCGCAGTACGCCGTGGAGGGCCGCCCCGACGCCGTGGCCGGGCCGCTGCTCTCGGTCGGGTTCACCGACTCGATCCTGCTGCGGCCGCTGGGCGTCGCCGCCTACGGCTACGTGCCGTTCGAGGTCTCGCCCGAGGTGGCCGAGACGATGCACGGCCACGGCGAGCGGGTGCCCGTCGATCAGGTGGAGGAGGGGCTGCGGCGCCTGTTCTCGATGGTGGTCGCCTTCGCCGGCACGCCCTGACGGCGGCGGCGGAGCGCCGCGAGCGCCAGCGCCACGCCGGCGAGGGAGGCGCCGTGGCCCGTGTCGCAGCCGGTGGGGGTGGGGGCGAAGAAGGTCGGCAGGCAGTCCGGATCGGTCTTGTCGCAGTCCCAGTCGCAGGTGCCGTCGCCGTACTGCCCGAAGATCTCGCAGCGGTCGCTCGTGCCCTGCTCGTCGGCGACCTGCTCGAGGATCCAGTCGATCTGCGTGTCGACCCGGGTGGAGCCGCTCTCGAAGCGGCAGTTGGCGTCGGCGAAGGTGTGGACGGACCACTGCGACAGCGTGCCGTCCTCCTCGACGTGGTACTGCGGGCCGCCGGAGTCGCCGCTGCAGACGTTGGCGTTGTCGGTGTTGCCGGCGCTGTAGCTGACGAGGAAGACGTCGTCGATCTCGTCGATGTGGAGCGTGGCCGACTTCTTGACCCCGGAGCGGCCGATCTCGTCGAGGCCGAAGCCGACGCTCACCACGTCGGTGCCCGTGTCGCGGCGGGGCTTGAGCGGCTCGACCCGCGGCCACACCGGATCGACGGGGGCGTCGTCCTCCAGGAACACCACCGCGAGGTCGTTCTCGCCGAGGTCGAGCCCGCTGAGCGGGACCCAGCCCGGGTGCGGGATCGCGCCGGTGATGGCGATGCGGTCGTCGGGATCGGCGGCCTCGGCGCCGAAGTAGATGCTCGCGTAGTTCACCACGGCGTCGGTCGGGATCTCCCCCGAGACGCAGTGGGCGGCCGTGAGCACCACGCGCGGCGCGATGACGCTGCCGCTGCAGAAGATCTGGCCGGCGAGCCCGAGCGCGACGGTGCTCGGGTAGCCCTCCTCGCGCGTGCCGAAGACGACGGGCGCGCCGGTCGGGTCGTCGGGCGCGAGCGGCGCGATCGCATCGACTGCGTCGTCGTCGCGGCCGGCAGCGGCGTCGGCGCTGGCGAGGGGTGGCGTGGCGTGAGCGGCGAGGGACAGGGCGAAGGTCAGCATGGCCCCGCCTAACCCGGTCGGGCGGGCGCGGGGGCACGCGACCGGGTAGGGGGCGCCGGGAGGACGACGTGGCCACGCTGCACCATCTCGAGCTCGAACCCCAGGCCCTCGCGGGCAACGGCGGGGTCGGGCGGTACGTCCTGCTGCCGGGCTCGGTGGAGCGGGCGGCGCGCATCGCGTCGCGCTTCGCCGACGCCGAGGTGCGCCCGAACCGGCGCCGCCTCGACGTGCACCTCGGGCGGCTGGTGCGCGGCGGCCGGGCCGTCGACGTGGCGGCGGTGCCCACGGGCATGGGCTGCCCGTCCGTCGACATCGTGGCGGGCGAGCTCATCGCCGGTGGGGCCCGCCGGCTGCTGCGCGTGGGCACCTCCGGCTCGCTGCAGCCCGAGGTGCGGGTGGGCGACGTGGTCGTCGGCACCGGCGCCGAGCGCGACGAGGGCACGAGCGACGCCTACGTCGACCCGCAGTACCCGGCGCTCGCCGACCCGCTGTGGGTCGAGGCCCTCGCGTCGGCGGCGTCGGCGAGCGGGCTGGCCGAGCGCGTCCACCTGGGCCTGCTGCACAGCAAGGACGCGTTCTTCGGCCGCGAGTTCGGGCACGGCCCGCGCAAGGCCGAGAACGAGGCCTACATGGCGCGGCTGTCGGCGTCGGGCGTGCTGGCGACGGAGATGGAGGCCGCGCACCTGTTCGTGCTCGGCGCCGTGCACTACCGCGGCTCGCGCAGCGTGGCGGCGACCCGCAGCGCGGCGGCGCACCTGCGCTGCGGGGCGGTCTGCGCGGTGGTCGGCGACCCCGAGCACGGCTTCGCCTCGCTCGCCGAGGAGCAGGCGGCCGAGGAGCGCCTGGTGGACCTCGCGCTCGACGGCGTGCTCGCCCTGGCCGAGCTCGAGGGCACCGCCGTCAGCGGATGAGGCTCACCGCGAAGGTGATGGCGTCGTTCTGGGACCAGTACGACAGCGGGCCGCCCTGGTACGTCAGCGCCTCCTCGAGGCCCGCGGGCGGCGGGGTGTCGAGGCCGCCCAGCACCACGGCGCCGAGCTCGAGCTGCAGCCAGTCGGTGGCGCGCACGCCGACGGTGGGGCGCACCAGGCCCTCGGCGAACGACACGTCGTAGGCGCCGCCGAGCTGCACGAACACCTGGTCGCGCACGAACGACCAGCGCAGCCCGCCCGCCAGCTGGACCTGGTCGGGCAGCGACAGCACCATCTTCGCGGGCGGGTCGAACAGGTGCAGCCAGCGGGCCTCGAGCGTCAGCTGGAACGAGGAGCCGCGGAAGTAGTCGAGGCCGAGGCCCGCGCCGAGCTGCGGCACGGTGGTGGACTGGCCCCAGGGCTGCCGCACCACGCGGTGCGACTGCCACATCGCCTCGCCGCGGACCTGGACGGGCCCCACGAGGGCGGATCCGTCGGCGCCGACCACCGCCGTGCGCGGCCACGACACGTCGAGCGGGCCCCCCTGCAGGGCGGGCTGCACCACCTCCTGCTGGAAGGCGACGATGTCGTCGTCGGACGGCGCCACGCCGCCCTTCAGGAAGTCGACGATGGCGGGGTCGAGCGCCGTCTGCGGCTGCCGGCTCCGCAGCAGGCCGCCCATGACGGCCAGATCGAGGCTGTGCAGGCGGAGCTCGAAGCGCTGCGCGATCTCGCCGTTGACCAGCAGCGCCTCGGGGATGTTCTTGCCGTTCACCGCCTGGTCGAGGCCGCGCCGCAGGCTCGGGCCGAGCTCCTGCTGCGACAGGCGCAGCGACGTGACGAGCGAGTTCCAGCCGTTGGCCACGTCGCCGTCGGGATCGCGCCAGCCCTTGATGCTGCTCAGGTAGGCGTCGGTCCAGCCCTGGCGGACGTAGGACCAGTCCGTCTCGCGCAGCCACAGCCGATCGGCCGTGGAGAACGGGATGAGCGAGGTCTTGCTGCGGAACGTGTCGTTGCCGACCACCACGGTGGCCATGGGCACCGGGATCTTCTGGTACTCGAGCGGGGTCATGAGCCCCGAGCGGCCGTCGCGGGGGTTGATGACGTCGGCCACGGGCAGCAGGTCGAGCTTGCCCCAGCGCTCGACCAGCGCGCCGATGCGCAGGCGCACGGGCCCACCGAGCTTGCCGTCGAACCCGGTCTCGCCGAGCCCCATGTCCCACCAGCCCTCGGTCTCGCCGAGCCCCTCGGCCCCCTGCGGGAACCAGGCGTGGTGCTGGAAGCGGGCCTCGAAGAACCACAGGTCGCCGCGCTGGGTCTCGTCGCGCGCGAAGGCCCGGCCGAAGGTGTTCACATCGGTGGAGAACTCGCCAGGGAGCTGGTTCTTCTCCCCCGGCAGGTCGATCGCGAGCTCGGGGCGCAGCACGCCCCCCACGGTGGGGGCCGCGGACGCTGCCGCACCCCACGCCAAGATCACCCAGCTTCCCATCGGTCGACGGCTCCCGGTCGGACGCCTTGGGTATCCAGCGTCCGGCCGGGCGGCCGCAGCGTCAGGTGCCGCGCTCGAGGTAGCTGCGGGTGAACGTCTCGTCGGGCAGCTTCGTCTTGTCGACGTTGAGCTCGTGCGACACGCTCTCGAGCTTCGTGTGGGTGCCCTTCTTCACGTTGGTCATGTCGGTCTCGACGGGCAGCGACACGCCGTTGTCCTTGACCGTCTTGCCGACCTCGAGCACCTTCAGCAGGCCGTCCTTGTCGTAGAACTCGATCTTCTCGGCCACGAGATCCGCCTTGCGGATGGTGGCGCGGATCTTCGTGTAGCTGCTGTCGGCGTCGTCGAGCGCGGTGTCGATCACCCAGGCATCGGCGTTGTCTTCGACCATGGTGTGCTTGCCGGCAGCGGCCTCGCGCACCTCGAAGTCCTCGTAGGAGAAGTCGCTCCCGACGAAGCTGCCGCGCCGCGCCGAGCCCGCGACCTGGTTGACCTTCTTGTAGGCCGGCAGGTACAGCGACAGCTCGTCGGTCTGGCCCGGGTTGTCGACCAGCAGCAGCTGGGTGCCCGCCACGTCGGACGGCGCCGTGAGGCGGAAGTAGGTCTTCGACACGTCTCCCTCGCGCCGCGAGCGCAGCTCAAGCTCGCGGGAGCGCTCGCCCCCCGACTTCCCGACCACCGTCATCTTGATGGTCTGGATGGAGCTGTCGACGCGGTTGGCGGCCCGGGCCTTCTCGATCACCTCGTCGGCGGTCTCGGCGTGGGCGGTGACGGCGAGCAGGGTCAGCGATAGAATCCAGGCAGCCACGGTCCCTCCAGCGGGTGTGGTAACCCTCGCCGTCGGCAGGATCATCCGGATCCGGAGCCGCGCGGCGGCCGCAGGGCCCGCTCGAGCAGCGCCACCGCCTCGGCCCCCGCGGCGTCGTGGTCGGCGATGCCCATCTGGTCGAGCTGGCCCTCCTGCTCCATCCGGACGAGGCCGTAGAGCAGGGCGCGGCCGGCGAGCTGGACCGTCTGCGCGGGGACGGCGGGGTCGATCACCCCGGCGGCCTGACCGGCGCGGATCAGCTCGTCGAGCTGCCCGACGGTCGCTTCGTCCTGCAGGCGGTACTCGTCGGAGGCGAGGAAGCCGAGGTCGGAGGCGGTGGTGAACGCGCGGAACATCTCGGGGTGGCTGCGCGCGAACCCGAGGTACGCGAGCGACATGACGCGCAGGGCGGCGATCGGATCGTCGGTGGGGGTGTCGCGCAGGGCGGTCGCCAGCGCCTCGCGGAAGGTGGTGATCGTCCGCTGCGCCACGGCTCGCATCAGCGAGGCCTTGTCGGGGAAGTGGCGGAACGGCGCCGCGGGGGACACGCCGGCGAGGCGGGCGGCCTCCCGGATGCTCACGTCCCGACCCTCGGCGATGAGCTTGAGCGTCGCGGCGATCAACGCTTCGCGCAGGTTGCCGTGGTGATATCGGGAGGGGGGCTTGCGTGGGATGCGCGGCGTACGGGCCTTGGGCTTGTCTGCAGCCATCGCGACCCCTACCACGCCGTCGCCCGCGGCGCTCCCCGCGGGGGCCGCACCAGGACGCTCGGAGGACCCTTGTTGCCGTTCGGCCCGCCCTTGTCCCCGATGCTCGGACAGCTCGCCAACGATCTGCCCGAGGGCGACGGCTGGTGGTTCGAGCCCAAGTGGGACGGCTTCCGCGTGCTGGCGTTCCGCGACGGAGACCGCCTCGACCTCCGCTCCCGCGACGACCGCCCGCTCGCGCGGTACTTCCCCGAGGTCGTGGCGGCGCTGGCCGAGGCGCTGCCGCCGGCGGCCGTGGTCGACGGCGAGATCGTCATCGTCCGTGACGGATCGCTCGACTTCGACGCGCTGCAGCTCCGCCTGCACCCGGCGGCGTCGCGGGTGGCGCTGCTGTCGGAGCAGACGCCGGCCGGGGTCGTGCTGTGGGACCTGCTCGCCGAGGCCGACCGCGATCTGCGGGACGCGCCGTTCCGCGAGCGGCGGGCGGCGCTGGTGGCCGCGGTGACGGAGTCGCCGTCGGTGCGGATCACGCCGACCACCGAGGACCGCGCGGTGGCGCGCGACTGGTTCGAGCGGTTCGAGGGGGCCGGGCTCGACGGCGTCATGGCGAAGCCGCCGGACGCGCCCTACGCGCCGGGGAAGCGCGCCATGGTGAAGGTGAAGCACCTGCGCACGCTCGACTGCGCCGTCGCCGGCTTCCGCTGGAAGAAGGGCGGGAAGGGGGAGGAGGTGGGGTCGCTCGTGCTCGGCTTGTTCGACGACGAGGGGCGGTTGCACCCCATCGGGGTGGCGTCCGCATTCTCCAAGGCGGAAGGCCGGCGCCTCAAGGACGTGTTGTGGCCGCTGCGGATCGAGGATCCGGCGAACTCCGACCACCCGTGGGCGTCGTGGACGGGCGAGGGTGCCTCGGTGGGGATGCGCAGCCGCTGGAACGCGCGGCGCGATCTGTCGTGGGTGACCCTCCGCCTGGAGAAGGTCGTCGAAGTTGCCACGACGCAACACAGCGGACGTCGCCTGCGGCACCCGGCAAAGGTGGTGCGCTGGCGTGAAGACAGGGTGCCGGCGTCGTGCCGGATGGAGCAGCTGACGGTGGCCCCGGCGCCGGAGCTGGCGGAGCTGTTCGGCCGCGGGTGAGCGCGACCCTCTGCGCGCCGAGTGCAGCCTCGCGCGGGTCGGATGTTCATAGAGAGAGTGTGAAACCGTATCGAGTGGGCAATCGCCCGATCGGACACGCACCCATCGAACCGGCGGGGATCGGTCCGTCTGGGGGGGTGGGTCGGCTCGGCCCGGTCGTGGGGAGATCCCCTCAGCGACACCGTGCAGGCGACCAGTCCCGATCAGCGTCAGGCGACGGCGGTGTCGCTCGCGTCGTGGCCGCGACGGCGCAGGGCGTCCTCCTTCCACAGCCGCATCTCGTGGACCAGCGCCTTGCGGGCCGGCTCCGGCATGTGCGGCAGGGCCGAGGCGACCTCGCTCAGCACGGCGGCACACTCGTCGTCGAGGCCCATCGCCCGCTCGGGGTGATCCGGATCCCAGATCTCCTCCGCGAGGGTCGGCTTCCAGAACACCACGTCGATGCGGTAGCCGAGCGCACCGGCCCAGGCGACCAGCTGGTCGACCCGGAGGCTGCGCAGACCGCGCTCCAGGCGAGAGACCGCCGAGATCGACGAACCGACCGCCTTGGCGACGATGTCCTGCGGGGCCTTCTGGACCCGCCGCATCACGCGCAAGCGCGACGCCACCTGCTCTCCGAACTTCATGCTTCCTCCATGATCCTCCGGTCGGATGGGAACCGGAGGGGCAGTATGACAAGGCTGCGTGAAGCTTTTCTAGCACGGTAAAACTGCTGCCACAAGCAGGCCGGGTTTCAGTCGGTATCCTCGGACTCTTCGGCCAGTACGGCTCCGACGATCGACCGGACGTTGGACCGTCTCGCCTCGGCCAGGCGTACGAGCGTGGGATCCGAGGAAGCACGTAAGGATTCCAGCGTCCGCACGCGGATGCGGTCGGGGACGTTGTCGGTCCACAAGGGCACGGCCGTCGGCGTCAGCACACGCCGGGTGCCGTCGCCGTCCACCTGCAGGGTCACCTGCAAGACCAGCCCGTCGCGGGTCTGGCCGCGATCTGCCGCTTCGGAGGCGGGATCGTACCGCTCCGCCATGTTCGACACGAAGTTTCCCAGGGAGAACGCAACGACTGCCGACCTGCCGTCCGACGTGGTCCTGACGCGGACGGGCTGGAGCACGTGCGGGTGGTGCCCCAGCAGCACGTCGACCCCGGCGTCCGTCAGCCGCTCGGCGAGCGCCGGGTACTCGGGCAGCGGCGCGGTGTCGTACTGATCCCCCAGTGGAAGGACAGGACCACGAAGTCGGCGGCGGCGCGGGCCGCGGCGATCTGTGCCAGCAGGCGCTCCTCGTCGAGGGCGAAGTGGACGGCGTCGCGGTCGGGGCCGCAGTCGCCGGTGCACTCCGGGCCCGAGACGTTGAGGCACGGCGCGTCGTCGCCGGCGTTGCGGTCGAGGTTCACCAGGTCCGCGGCGGCGAGGAAGGCGACGCGCACGCCGCGGACGTCGACGACCTGCGGCGCGGCCGCGGAGGCACAGTCCGGCCCGGCGCCGACGGGCAGCATCCCGCGTCGCGCACGCGGGTCCAGGTCTCGACGAGGCCTTCCGGCCCCTGATCGAACACGTGGTTGTTGGCCATCGACAGCACGTCGAGCCCGGCGGCCGCGAGGGCAGGGAGCAGGTCGGCGGGGGCGTCGAAGACCTCGCCGTGGAGCGGTGGTGGTGGTCGGGCGCCACGGGCGACTCGAGGTTGGCGAAGGCGATGTCGGCGGCGGCGAGCAGCGGTGCGGCCTCGCCGACGACGTCGGCCCAGCCGTGGGCGGCGGCGCTGGCCTTGACCCGGCGGTGCGGCAGCACGTCGCCCACGGCCGCCAGCGTCACCGTGCGCGGCGGCGGGGGCGGCGCGGGCGGGGGCGGCGCGGCGCCGGCGGTGCGGGGGTCGGGGCGGGGAGGGGCCGGCAGGCCCAGAGTGATCGTCGTCAGCAGCACGAGGGCCCCCGCGTGCACGACGCGCGGCTTCCGGTCCGGGGCGGGGTCATGGGATGGTCCAGGTATCAAGAGGAGGATTTCTGGATCTCGGCGTCACCGGCGGGGACCGGGCCCGCGCTGTGGATATGGCAATGATACTGCCGGTAACCCGCGTCCCGCCGTGGTCGGGACTAGACGGAGGACATGAGAAGGTCCTCACCGCCACAGACCGGACCCATCCGGGTGGACTGTCGCCAGGTCTCGCCCGGGGCGGCGGTGCGCAGGCTCGAGGACCTCCTGGAAGCGCGCCCGCGGCGGGCCCCGGCTTGCTCCGAGTGGCCACCGACGACGACGCCGTCGTCGACGCGCTGCGCGACTGGGCGCGCCGCGGCGGCGCCGCGACGGAGCTCGCCGCGGCGGAGTTCGGCGCGCACGAGCTGCTCGTGTTCCTGCTGCCGGTGGAGTTCGACGGGCACCCGCCTCGTCGCCTGGCGGCCCGTCACCCGGTCGCTCGACGCCACCCCGGAGGGCGTCCACGTCACGCTGTGACGTGTCGTCCGATGGAGGCGGATCATTCGGCCCGGGGATAGGGTGTGCGGATGTCCGCCCCGTCCCCACTGCTGGTGCCGCCCGAGCGGATCGTGGTCCGCCGCGCCGACGTGAGCTCGCGCTCTGCCGCTTCGGGCAGGCTGCGGCCGTGATCGCGCTGATCGTGGGCGTCTGGGTGGCGTCCACCGCCGCGCCGACCACGGGCGTGGCGCTGTCGCTGCTGGCGGTCGCCGCGGGCGTCTTCTACGTCACGCTCCAGCGGGCGCTCACCGCGCCCGAGCGCCCGGTGTGGTTGCCGTGGCTCGCGCCCGCGTTCGAGGTGCTGATGCCCGCGGCCTCGATGTGGTGCTCGCCCGCACCGAGGGCCCGGCCTACGCGCTCGGCAGCTGGGTGCCGCCGCTGCTGTTCTGCGGCTTCTCGCTCGCGTCGGTGCTCCGGCTCGACCCGCGCGTCCCGGCGGTGATGGGGCTCGGCGGCGCGGCCGCCTACCTCGGCGTCTGGTCGGTGGCGGTGGCCCCGGCGCTCGCAAGCGACGGCGACCTGCTGCACCAGCCCGAGGTCCAGGTCGCCCGCGCGGTCACGCTCGCGCTGGTGGGGCTCGGCGGCGCGCTCGCCGTCGTCGCGTTCCAGCGCTCGCTCGGCCGGTCCGATGCGCCGGCGGCCGACCCGCACCACCTCGGCGACTACGTGCTGGGGCCCGACATCGCGTCCGGCGGCATGGGCCGGGTGATCGACGCCGTGTATGCGCCCGGCGGCGGAGGCTTCCAGCGGCGGGTCGCGCTCAAGCTGCTGCACCCGAACCTCGCCGCCGATCCGGCCTACGTCGAGCGGTTCCGCGCCGAGGCCGAGATCGCGGCGCGGATGGTGCACCCGAACCTCGTCGCCGCCGTCGACTACGGCTGCGTGGGCGACCGCTGGTTCCTGGCCACCGAGTTCGTCGACGGGCGCACCCTGCAGGAGCTGCTCGCCGAGCGCCGCAAGCGCGGCCGCCCGCTGGCGCCGCGGGTCGTCGCCTGGATCGGGCTGCAGCTCGCTCAGGGCCTCGACCACGTCCACACCGGCGCGCTCGACGCCGAGGGCCAGCCGCTGCGCGTCGTCCACCGCGACCTGTCGCCCTCCAACGTGCTGCTCGATCGCGCCGGCCGCGTGCGGATCATCGACTTCGGCGTGGCGCGGGCGCTGCACGACGCGCCCTCGTTCCACACCCACACGCTCGTCGGCAAGGCGGGCTACGTCGCGCCCGAGGTGCTGCAGGAGCACCTCGTCGACGAGCAGGCCGACCTGTGGTCGCTCGGCGTGAT
The DNA here is from genome assembly GCA_041389545.1 of Myxococcota bacterium. Lineage (GTDB taxonomy): Bacteria > Myxococcota_A > UBA796 > UBA796 > JACKER01. The sequence continues at coordinate 21,376 of JAWKRQ010000014.1, forward strand.
GCTGTGGGAGCTGCTGTGCAACGCGCGCCTGTTCGCCCGCGACAACGAGGGCGCCACCATGCTCGCGGTCATCGAGGCCGACATCCCGCTGCCGTCCGCGGCGCGGCCGTCGGGCCAGGCGCTCGCGCCGCACTGGGACGAGCTGCTCGGGCGGATGCTGTCGCGCGACCGCGAGCAGCGGCTGCAGACCGCCGCCGAGGTCGTCGCGGCGCTCGAGGCCGTCACCGTGGCCGAGGGGCCCGTGCTGCCGCAGGACGTGCGCGAGATGCTCACGCGGGAGGAGGGCCTCGAGGAGCTGGCGCTCGACGAGACGAGCGAGGAGCTGCGGCCCGCGCCCCAGCTGGCGCACCTGCACCCGCCGCCGCCCCCACCGCCGCCGCCCCCGCCGCCGCCGCCGGAGCCCGACCTGCCGGCGCCGCTCCACCCCGCGCCCGACGAGCGCGCCGAGGGGGGTTAGGGGGCGCCGCATGTGGCTGCAGACCCTGGCGTTCCTCTCCTGCTCCAGCGCGCCGCCCACCTTCTCGCTCACCGGCGAGGTCGTGGAGACGCGCCCCCCCGACGAGGTCGTCGTCGCGCACGACGACATCGACGGGTTCATGGACGCGATGACGATGCCGTTCCACCTGGCCGACCCGGCGGAGCTGCAGGGCCTCGACCCCGGCGACAAGATCGCCGCCACGCTGGTCGTCGCGTCGGACGGCACGGTGCTCCGCGGCGTGCACGTCACCGAGGAGGCGCCCGAGGAAGCGCCGCCGGAGCTGGCGCCCGGCGAGTCGGTGCCCGAGGGCAAGCCGTTCCCGTCGACGCCGGTGCGGCTGGCCGAGGGGCTGCCCGTCACGATCGGCCAGGGCCAGACGGGCCGCTGGGCGGTGACCTTCATCTACACGCGCTGCCCGGTGCCCGAGTACTGCCCGCTGGTGGTCACCCGCTTCCAGGCGCTGCAGCAGGCGCTGCCCGAGGGCGCGCGGCTGCTCGCCATCACCATGGACCCCGAGCACGACACGCGCTCGGTGCTGGCGGCCTTCGGCGAGGAGCGCGGCGCGGTGCCGGGGAAGTGGGACTTCGGGGTCGTGCCCGACGAGGTCCTGTTCGGGCTGGCCGAGAAGGCCGGGCTGAAGGTGACCGGCAAGGGGCTCGGCATCGTGCACGACCTGGTGCTGCTGATCCTCGACGAGGACGGTCGTCTGGTGAAGCGCTATCGCGACATGGACTGGGATCAGGCCGAGGTGGTGAAGCTCCTGAGCCCCCGCGGCTGACTGGCGGCCGCGGATTTCCGCGTCGCGCCGGGCCCTCCGCGCTATCCCCTCTGCCTAGGGAGGAACATGGTGTGGTGGACGTTGTGGTGGACGCTGTGGGCGACGCTGGCGCGGGCGGACGACCTGGAGCTGGTGCTGCGCGATCCGGTGGGTCAGGCGGCGCCGGGCGACCGGTGCGACGCCGAGCCCTGCCTGCGCCTGCTGGGGCTGATCCGCGGGGCGCAACGCTCGATCGACCTCGCGTTCTACGGGTTCCGCGACCAGTCGGCGCTGCTCGCCGCACTGCAGGAGGCGCGGGCGCGCGGCGTGGTGATCCGCGGGGTGGTCGACGCCGACGTGCACGGCGCCAACCTCTACAGGTCCACAGCGGCCTGGATGGCGGCGCTGCCGGGCTTCCACACCGACCAGGCGGTCGACGTGGCGTCGGCCGCCACCCGCGCGGGGCGCTTCGCCCACCTGCGCGACCGCTGTCCGCGGCCCACCGGCCGGGCGGGGCCGCTGCAGTGTCTGGCCTTCACGCTGGACGACGACCGCTGCTTGCTGGTGGCGCACGCGAGCCGCGACCCGATCCGCTTCGAAGGGGATATCCTGCACGACAAGTTTGCGGTGGTGGACGGTCGGTGGGTGTGGACGGGCTCCACCAACGCCAGCGACTCCGGCACCGGCGGCTACAACGCCAACCTCGTCGCGGTGATCGACTCGCCGACCGTCGCCGGCTGGTACACGTCGGAGTTCGAGCAGATGTACCTCGGCGGCCGGTTCCACGGCGCGAAGGAGGCGCAGGGGCCGATGCGCACGGTGCTGTCGGACGGCACGGGCCTGGAGGTGCTGTTCTCGCCGCAGCACCAGCCGCTGACCCGGGCGGTCGTCCCGCGGATCGCGGCGGCGCGGCGCTCCATCGACATCGCGGTGTTCTTCCTCACCCACAAGGAAGTCGCGCAGGCGCTGATCGACGCCCACCGGCGCGGGGTCGCCGTGCGCGTCATCCTCGACGCGTCGGGTGCGGCCAACGAGTACAGCAAGCACGACGTGCTGCGCCTCGCCGGCATCCCCGTGAAGATCGAGGATCTGGGCGGGAAGATGCACGCCAAGACGGCGGTGATCGACGGGGAGTGGGTGGTGGCCGGGTCGATGAACTGGACCGGCGCCGGCGACCGCGACAACGACGAGAACACGCTGCTCATCGCGTCGCGGGCGCAGGCGGCGGCGCTCGAGGCCTGGTTCGAGGTGCTGTGGACGCGCCTCGGCGACCGCTGGCTCTCCGGCCGGCCCGATCCCGAGTCGCGCGACAGCGGCACGTCCTGCAGCGACGGTGCCGACAACGACTACGACGGCCGCATCGACGGCGACGACGAGGGCTGCGGCGCGGCGCCGCCGCCGGTCGAGCCGCCCGCGGCGTACCACATCGTCGAGCGCCACGGCGCGGCCTGCACCTGGGCGCTCCTGGCGCCGCCGGAGGCGCGCTGAGTGCGCTGAGGCGCGCTCAGCCGATCACAGACCGAACCACACCGAGATCTGGAGGGCGCCGCCGGCCAGCAGGTCGGTGTTGCCGTCCGACGCCGAGATGCCGAGCGCCGGCACCACGTAGACGCCGAAGCCGGCGTCGTCCTCGGCCGCGAGCCCGAGCCGCGCTTCGGCGGCGACCACCACCGTGGTGGGGTCGCCCAGCAGGTCGAGGCTGAAGCCCGGCTGCACGGTGGCGTACCAGGGGCCGCCGACCGGCGCGATCTCGGCCTCGAAGTAGACGTTGGCGCCGAGGTAGAGCTGATCGTCGACCGCGGCGTCGAGCGTCTGCAGGACGTGGATCTGGATGATGGCGGGGTCGAGCACCAGGTCGAACGAGGGCGGGAACCCGGCGCTGTCACCGAACCCGATCCCCACGCTGCTGCCGAGCCCGAACGCGAACGCCGGCGCCTCGACGCCGAGGGCCAGCGCCAGCGCGGCCGTCCCGACGGCGGCCGTCCAGGGGTTCCTCCGCTGCATCGTCACCTCCGAGCGCAGCCTGCCACCGGAGACGCCAGCGGTCCAGTCCAGCGGGGAGGTTGTCCGGCAAGGCGGCTCACGCGGTGCGGGGAATGGCGCGGAGCCGCCGTTGCCGGACTCGGAAATGGACCACCGGGGCGCCCCCCAGCGCCACCGGTGTCACGCCTCCCTATAGTGCAACGGGTGTGCCAACCCCGGGCGGGCGACCCGTGACAGCTGAAACCCAAGTCGGACCGGGATCCGAGCCGGGTGGGGGACGGGCGCCCCACGCCGGTGCGTCAATCTTGCCGCACCACCGGTCGCCCACTGCCGCCCGATCGGCGCCGGGAGCGGGTGAGCGCCATCCCAGCGGCGAGCACCGCCGCCCAGGCCGGCCAGGGGCCGCCACCGCAGCCGCACCTGCCGGGCGTGGCGACCGGGTCCGCCGCGGTGTCGGACGCAGCCTCCGCTGCAGTGTCGGCTGCGGTGTCCACCGTGCCGCGCGCGGGGCGGTCCTCGCGGGCCAGCTCGGGCACCGTCTGCACCAGGAAGGGCCACACCGCGTCGAGCAGCACGGCCACGCCGGCGCCGCCGAGGCACGTCGGGTCCACCCCCGCGCCGACGCCCACCAGCAGGGGAGGGGAGGTGCCCGGCCACGACAGCGGCGCGCCGGAGTCGCCCGAGCACAGGTTCCGCCCCGCCGTGAACGTGCGGATGCGCTCGTCGTCGACGTCCTGGACGTCGAGGAGCGCCTCGCGCAGCAGGCCGCCGTCGCCGCCGCCGTCGCGGGTGGCGCCGTAGCCGCGGACGCGCAGGACGTCGCCCACGGCGGGGCGCTCGGCCGCGAGCCCGGCCACCGGGCCGGGCGCCGGCGAGGCGAGGTGCAGCAGGGCCACGTCGTGGGCGTGATCGTCGCCGCCGGGCCAGTCCGGGTCGATGCGCACCTCGTCGACGTCGACGGCTGCGCCCGGGCCGGCGCCGAGGTCCGTGCCCCACCAGGCGGCCAGGGCGCCGTCGCCCACGCAGTGCGCCGCCGTGAGCACCCACTCCGCGTGGACCACGGTGCCCGTGCACACGAGCGCTCCGTCGGACGCGATCCCCACCTCGGGCCCGTCGCCCTCGGCGGGGGTCCCGCCGACCACGGCCCAGGCTCCGGCGCACAGCAGCAGCACCGCCCCTCCTGCCGGCAAGGTACCTCCGCCCGGGCTACCCTGCGCGGATGCGCACCCTCCTGCTCCTGGCCGCCGTCGCCTGCTCCGGGCCCTCCGACCCCACCGACACGGGCACCGGCCCGGCCGCCGATCCGGTGGAGGCGCTGTCGGCGCCCGGCCCCTACGCCGTCGGCTACCGCGAGGAGGCCGTCTCGTGGACCGCGCCGCCGCTGCAGGCCGAGCCGCGCGAGCTGCGGCTCGCCGTGTGGTACCCCGCGGCCGACGGCGCCAGCGGCGACGACGTGAAGTACCAGGGCCTGTTCGAGGCGCCCGACGTGCTCGGCGGGGCCGAGGCCGCGCCCGGCGCCCACCCGCTCGCCGTCTTCTCCCACGGCCACCAGGGCTTCGCCGAGAACTCGAGCTTCCTGGCCGAGCACCTCGCGTCCCACGGCTGGTGGGTGCTGGCGCCGGATCACACGGGCAACACGACCTGGGACGGCGACGACCGCGAGACCGCCATCTACTGGCAGCGCCCGCTCGACCTGGCCGCCGTCCTCGACCACGCCGAGGCCACGCTGCCGCTCGCCGGCCCGGTCGTGGCGCTGGGGCACAGCTTCGGCGGCTACACCGTGCTCGCGCTCGCCGGCGCCCGCTACGACGTCGACGGCGTCGTGCCCGGCTGCCTCGACGGCACCGACGACTCCCCGTTCTGCAGCACCATGACCGAGGCCCAGGCCGACCGCCTCCGCGAGGGCTTCCGCGATCCGCGCATCGACGCCGTCGTGGCGATGGCGCCGGGCGACTGGCGCCTGTTCGGCAGCGGCCTGGCCGACATCGACCTGCCGGTGCTGCTCATGACGGGCGGCCAGGATCCCGGCCGCGACGGCGACAGCTACTGGGCCGACCTCGACGGCGCCGACGACCGGCGGGTCGACCTGCCGACGGGCGGCCACCAGGCGTTCACCGACTTCTCGGACACCCTCGACGGCCCCGAGGCCACGCTCGACCCGGAGGAAGGGTGGCGCGCGATCCGCACGTTCGCGCTGGCCCAGGCCGCGGTGCACGCCGCGGGCGAGCCGCTCGGGCGGCCCGTCCTCGACGGCGACGCCCCCGTGTCGGACGCCGCCGTGCTCACCGTCCGCTAGAGCCGGCGGCCTCGCGGCCGCGAGCGGCCCTGCGTCGCTCGGATCGTCGCCGCCGCGATCGGGCGGAGGCGCCCCTTGAGCCGCGCCAGCTCCTCGCGCGCGCGGTCTTCCCGCTCCCGAGGCGCCCGCCCCACGAGGCGTCGGCCGGGCCTCGGCTACGCGCTCCAGCGCCTCGTTGGCCCGCGCGAGCGTCGCCCCGCGAGGGACGCGGCGGGGGCAGCAGGTCCGGCGCGTCGGGATCCTCGCCGCGCGCCAGGCGGGCGCTCCGCAGCGCGCTCGGGCGCGGTCCATGGGGTCGAGGAGAGGTGACGCGTCGTCGCCGCCGCCGAGCCGCGCGGGTGGCACGTGCGTGCGCACCGCCGGCGCCACCACAGTGGGGACGCTGTCGAGGTCGACGGCGTCGTCGTCGTCGGTGCCTCGTCGTCGCCGATGATCATGCGGCCCGGCGGGCAGCGGCGGCGGCGCGGGGGTCCGCGGCGCGGGCGTCTGGGGCCCGACCGCGGGGTCGTCGTCGTCGAGGATCGACGGGCTCGTCGTGCTGGGGCATCGGCACCTCTGCCCCGTCCTTATCCGGCCCGCCGCCGCGGCGGGGCGCCTCAGCGCGCGACCTCGACGTCGCGCACGGGCTCGGGGGTGAGCTGGGCCGACAGCACCGCCCGCAGCCCCTGGCGCACGACGCGCACGATGAGCTCGACCTCCTCGCTCGTGATGGCGAAGTGCGGCGTGGCCCGCAGCGCGTTCTTCCCGCCGTGGATGACGCCGAGGCCCGTGGCGCCGGCACCAGGTCTCCAGGCCGTCGTGCCCGACCACGGCGAGCTTCTGTCAGGGTCGATCTCGGCGGCCACGAGCAGCCCCGTGCCCTTCACCCCGGTGATCACCTCGGGAACTCGCGCCGCAGCTCGTTCAGCCGCGACACGAGCTCGGCGCCGCGGGTACCGGATGTTGTCGCGCAGCGCGGGCGTGATCCGCTCGAGCTGCGGCGACGCCCACGTCGAGCGCGCGCGGGTTCGTGGTCATCGTGTTGCCGTAGGCCCCGCGGACGTAAGGGTTCGCCGCCCGCTCCGACAGCCCGAGCACCGACAACGGGTACTGGCCGGCGTTGAGCGCCTTGCTCCACGACTCCACGTCGGGCGCGTCGCAGTCCTCGAAGCCCGGGTAGTCGAGGATCGACAGGAACCCCGAGCCGCGGAACCCGGCCTGGATGGAGTCGACGACGAGGAGGCTGCCGTGGGCGCGGGTCAGCCGGCGCGCGGCGTCGTAGAACTTCGCGGCTGACGGCCTGGCCGGGATCGCCCTCGCCCATCACGGGCTCGAGCGACAGCGCCTCGATGAACACCCGGCTGCGCTCCGCCTCGGCGAACGCGGCCTCGAGCGCCGCCACGTCGTTCGGCGGGACGGTGACGAGGTTGTCGCGCCCCGTGAAGGAGTGCAGGTTCTCGCGGTACTTCGGCAGGGTGCTGTCGCTGGCCTGGGCCGGACGGTCGGTGCGCCCGTGGAAGCTGCCGCGCAGCGACATCGTCTTCGTGGTCCAGCCCTCGCGCTTGCCGCCGGCCTCGACCGTGCGCTTGGCGAGGATGTCGGAGATCCGGAAGGCGATCGTCATCGCCTCGGGCCGAGTTCATGCAGACGAACCGGTGGTACGGGCAGGTGCCGCGCTGCTGGCCCACCTCGCGCTTGAGCGCGTCGACAGCTTGGCGCTGCGACAGCGACGCCGTCATCACGTTGGCCATGACCACCGGCCCGGGCCATCGCCTCGAGGATCGGGTCGGGCGCGTGGCCCAGACCAGCATGCCGTAGCCGCCGTTGTCGTGGAGCACGGCGCCGTGCGTCGTGACGATCACGGTCCCCGCGCCGCGGGGCTACGCGTACGGGTTCACGGTGTCGGCCGCGTAGAAGTTGAGGAGGCCCTCCTGCAAGGTCGCGATCGCGTCCGCCTCGTCGTCGGCGAGCACGTCCGCCCACTCGTCGCGCAGCGCGCGGTGGGCCTCCACGCCTCGTCGATCGGCGCGGCCGAGCGCCGAAGGTCCAACTCGACGAACCGCTCGACGACCTCCTCCACCGAGCCCGCACGTCCGCCTGCGGCCGCGGCTGCGACCAGTTCCCGCAACCGCTCGATCCGCGTCGACATGACTGCACCCGTCCTTCGTTCCGCGCGCGGAGAGCCCGCACGCTCGAGTGGCTCGAGCTTAGCCGGGGGAGGCCGGCGCGCGCCACGTCCGCGGGCGGGCGCGCGCGGCGGGGTTAGGCGGGCGTGACGGAGAGACCGACGTGCCGTTGTCGCCGCTCATGCTGTGCCACCCCACCCGCCCGTTCGCGCTCGACGCGGCCTCGATGGGGGTCGATCCCGGCGCGCTCGACGCGCTCCCGTGGGCCCGGGCGTTCGAGGCGATGGCCGCGCTCGAGGCGGGCGCCGTCGCCAACCCCGACGAGCAGCGGCAGGTCGGCCACTACTGGCTCCGCGCGCCAGGCGCCCCTACCACGTGCTCCTCGGCCGGGCCATCGGCGAGGTGATCGACGGGGTAGGCGGTTCGCCACGAGCAGATCCGCAACGGCGCCGTCACCGCCGGCGGCAAGCGGTTCACGGACGTGGTCCACGTGGGGATCGGCAGCGCGCTGGGCCCGAACCTCGTGGTGGACGCTCGGTGACCCCGACGGCCTGCGGCTGCACTTCGTCACCCAACACCGACCCCGACGGCATCAGCGCGGGTGCTGGCGTCGATCGGCCGATCGGCTCGCCACCACGCTCGTGGTCGTGGTGAGCAAGTCGAGGGCACGCCGGAGACGGCGAGCGGCGCGAAGCTCGTGATGGACGCGATGGAGCAGCAGGGCATCGCCCCCGCACGCCGTGGCGATCACGGGCGGGATCGAAGCTCGATCGCGAAGCGCAGGCCGAGGGCTGGCTGCGGCGGTTCCCCATCTGGGACTGGGTCGGCGGGCGCACCTCCGTCACCTCCGCGGTGGGGCTGCTCCCTGCGGCGCTCGCCGGCGTCGACGTGCACGCGTTCCTCCGCGGCGCGCGCGAGCTCGACGACTGGACGCGCCAGGACGACTGGCGCCGCAACCCCGCCGCGCTGCTGGCCGGCTGCTGGCACCTGGCCGGGAACGGGCGCGGCGACCGCGCGATGGTGGTGCTGCCCTACAGCGACCGGCTGGTGCTGCTGTCGCGCTACCTGCAGCAGGTGGTGATGGAGTCGCTCGGCAAGCGGCTCGACCTCGAGGGCCGCGAGGTGCACCAGGGGCTCACCGTCTACGGGAACAAGGGCTCCACCGACCAGCACGCCTACGTCCAGCAGCTGCGCGACGGGCGCAACGACTTCTTCGTGCAGTTCGTGGAGGTCCTGTCCGACGGCGCGGGCTCGGCCGCCGAGGTCGCCCCGGGCGCCAACGCCGGCGACTTCCTGCAGGGCTTCCTGCTCGGCACGCGGCGGGCGCTGCGGGAGGCCGGCCGGCCGAGCCTGGTGCTCACGGTGCCCGAGGTCTCGGCGCACGAGCTCGGCGCGATCATCGCGCTGTTCGAGCGCGCGGTGGGGCTGTACGCCTCGCTCGTGGGGATCAACGCGTACCACCAGCCCGGCGTCGAGGCGGGCAAGCAGGCCGCGCAGGCCGTGCTGGCGCTGGCGCAGCGGATCCGCGAGGCCGTCGGCGGCGAGCCCGTCACCGCTGAGGCGCTGGCCGCGCAGCTCGACGCCGATCCGAGCGACGTGTTCCACCTGCTCGAGCGGCACGTCGCCACCGGGCGGCTGCAGCGGCAGGGCATGGGGGCGAGCGCGACGTACAGCGCGGGTGGCGCCCCGTGACCGAGGTCCCGGACCGCCGCGCCGGCGTCCTGCTCCACCCGACCGCGCTGCCCGGCCCCTACGGCATCGGCGACGTGGGGCCGGCCGCGCGGTCGCTGCTCACCTGGCTCGAGTCGGCCGGGCAGCGCGTGTGGCAGATGCTGCCGCTGCACCCCGTGCACCCCGACGGCTCGCCCTACGCCTCGCCGAGCGCGGTGGCGGGGGAGCCGCTGCTGCTCTCCGTCGACGACCTCGTCGAGGACGGGCTGCTGCTGTCCGCCGAGAAGCCCTATGCGGGCGGCGGCGGCCGGGGCCGCGTGGACTACGCCGAGGTGCGGCTGCGCAAGGGGGCCGCGCTGGCGCTGGCCGCCGACCGGCTGCGCGACAGCGTCGACCTGCTGCGCTGGGCCGCCGACCAGCCGGCGCTGCTCGACTGGGCCTTGTTCGACGCGCTGGCCAGCGAGCACGGCCGGCACTGGGTCGAGTGGTCCGAGCCCCTGCGCGACCGCGATCCGGCCGCGCTCGACGCCGCGCGCGACCGCCTGGCGGCGCCCATCGCCCGCGCCCTGGCGCTGCAGTGGCTGTTCGAGCGCCAGTGGGCGCGGCTGCGCGAGGAGGCGCGCGGGCGGGGCATCGCCCTGTGGGGCGACGTCCCCATCTTCGTGAGCCTCGCCTCCGCCGACGTGTGGGCGGCGCCGCAGCGCTGGCGGCTCGGCCCGGATCGGCGCCCGGCCGTGCTGAGCGGCGTCCCGCCCGACGCCTTCTCCGCCGAGGGGCAGCTCTGGGGCCACCCGCTGTACGACGACGCCGTCCACGCCGCCGAGGGCTACGCCTGGTGGATCGCCCGCTTCCGGCGGGTGCTCGGCTGGGTCGATCGCGTGCGCATCGACCACTTCCGCGGCTTCGAGGGCGTCTGGGAGATCCCCGACGGCGCCGTCGCGAAGGCGGGCCGCTGGATCCCCGGCATGGGCGCGCCGCTGCTCGCGGCGCTGCGCGAGGCGTTCCCGTCCATGCCGTTCGTGGCCGAGGATCTCGGCGTCATCACCGACGAGGTGCGCGCGCTGCGCGATCGCTTCGACCTGCCGGGCATGGCCATCCTGCAGTTCGCCTTCGAGGGCGAGAACCACTTCCGGCGCCGCAACGCGCACCCGTACCTGCCGCACAACCACCGGCACCACCAGGTCTGCTTCACCGGCACCCACGACAACGACACGCTGTTCGGCTGGTACGCCGCCGCCGACGAGGGCACGCGCGACCACGTGCGCGCCTACCTCGCCGTGCCCGACCACGACGCGCCGTGGGCCGTGATCCGGCGCCGGCTGGCGCTCGGTCTGCGACACGGCGATCGTGCCCCTGCAGGACCTGCTGGGCCTCGGCTCCGAGGCGCGGTTCAACGTCCCGGGGCGCTCCGAGGGGAACTGGGCCTGGCGGATCGAGCAGGATCCGCTGCCGCTGGGGCTCGCCGCCCGGGTCGCGCGGGAGGTCGCGCTCTCGGGGCGGGATCGTCCGGTGCGGGTCGGCTACGCGGACTGAGCGGGAGGGCCCATGTTCGGACTGGTGGGGATGCTGCTGCTGCAGGCTTGCTGCGTGACCTTGCCCTCGAGCGATCCGCTGCCGCCCGGGCCGCGCAAGCCGGGCGAGAAGCTCAAGGTGCGGGAGCGCAAGCCGCTCGTGATCCTGCCGGGCGACTCCGACATCCCGCCGCGGCCCGAGCCGGCCGTCACCGCCGCGAACTGCAACGACGTGCGCGACGGCGGCAAGGTCAAGAAGGGGTGCATCACCCAGCGGATCTCCTGCGGGGAGACCGTGATCGGGCACACGCGGGGCGGCGTGGACAAGTTCGATACGCGGTGGTGGGAGAAGAACTTCTGCTGGCCGGGCACCGTCGACCACGACGGCGGCGACGAGCGCATCTACCGGCTCGACATGCCCGAGGGGGAGTGGCGGGCGTTCGTCTGGATGGACTCGCCGTGCGCCGACCTCGATCTGATGGCGATGCGCTGGAACGAGAACAGCTGCCCGTCGCCGAGCTCGACCGTGTCGCACTGCGAGTCCAACCTGGTGCGGGGGATCGGGCCCGAGAAGGTGGAGCTCGTGCACCAGGGCAAGGCGACGTGGCTCCTCGTGGTCGAGGGCGCCGACGACGAGGAGGGCATGTTCGCCCTGCACGTGATCTGCCGGGAGGGGCTGCGCTGATGTCGGTGTACACGTTCTTCCGCGAGTTCGTGCGGGATCCGGTGCAGCTCGGGGCCGTGGCGCCGTCGGGGCCGGCGCTGGCGCGGCGGATGGTCGACGCCATCGGCATCGAGCCCGGCCACGTGGTGGTGGAGCTCGGCGCCGGCACGGGGCCGATGACCGCGAAGATCCTGGCCCGCCACCCGGCCCTCGCCGAGGCGGGGGCGCCGTTCGTGGCGCTCGAGCCGAACCCGCCGCTGGCGGCGCTGCTGCGCAGCCGCTTCCCGACGATCCGGGTCGACGAGCGGCCGGCGCAGGCGCTGCGCGCGATCCTCGACGACATGGGCCTGTCGCGGGCCGATCGGGTGGTGAGCAGCCTGCCGTGGGCCATCTGGCCCGAGGCCCTGCAAGACGAGATCTTCGCCGCGATCCTGGACGTGCTGGCGCCCACGGGCCGCATGGTGACCTTCGGCTACCTGCACGCCCTGCCGCTGCCGGCGGCCCGGCGGCTGAGGCGCGCGCTCGAGGCGCGGTTCGCCTCGGTGCACACCACCCCGGCGGCGTGGCGCAACGTGCCCCCCGCGCTGGTCTACGTGTGCGACCAGCCGCGGAGCGAGGTCAGCTCGGCTTGATCCGCGGGGTGCCGCTCGGCGACAGCGGGCCGTCGGGGGCCTCGGGGCCGGGCGGCGTGCGGTCGGTGCCGTCTTCGGGGACGAGCACGGGGCGGGTGGTCACCCGGGTGGCCGGGGTGGCCGGCGGCGGCGGGCTGCCGTTGGTGCGGCTCGAGTGGAGGTCGGCGTCGTGCGCCTCCTCGAGCGCGTCCGCCGGCTGCGGGTAGTCGACGTGCGGCTGACGGTCGTCGGGCGGCGGCGCCGGGTCGCGGGACGGCAGCTTCTCGGGCATCAGAGGTACCCGAGCAGGAGCAGGACGAGCAGCACGACCACGAGCGCCGTCAGCAGGCCGGAGGGCGCGTAGCCGTAGCTGCGGGCGTAGGGCCACGCCGGGAACGCGCCCACGGCGAGGATCACCAGCACGATGAGCAACAGGATCCAGATGGACATCGGGAGCCTCCACCGTCCGTTGTATCGAGCGCGGTCGAGTATCACAAGTTTACAATGATGCAGAATGGCTGAAGGTGAGCCATGGGGCGTGCCGTGGCGGGTGTGCGCGGAAATTGCATGCATGAAAATGTGGGTTATCTGGTCGGTGGGGCGCTGCGGTGCGGCGCCGTCCCGGGAGACCCATGGAAGAGCTGGCCGGTGTGCGCCGCCTCGCCGCCGAACCGAACCGGCGCGCGATCCTCGTCTGCAGCCACTGCTCGGGCGGCGCCGTCCCACCCGACGAGATCGTCGCCGCGCTCGAGCAGGCGGAGATGGGCGTCGTCGACGTCCTCGAGGTGGCCGATCTCGGCGAGACCCCGATGGGGCCCGTGTGGGAATCCCAGGGCGTGGGCAACGTCATCGCAGCCGGCGGCGACGGCACGGTGGGCTCCGTGGCGACGCACATCGCCGGGACCCGCCTGTGCATGGGCATCCTGCCGCTCGGCACGGGGAACAACGCCGCCCGGTCGATGCAGATCCCGCTCGAGCTCGCGGGGTCGGCCGGCGTGCTCGCCACGGGCGAGGTCGTCGCCATCGACGTGGGCGAGGTCGTCGACGCCGCCGGCCGGCGCGCGCGCTTCCTCCACGCGGCGATGCTCGGGATCAGCGCCGACTTCGCCCGCATCGCGACCGACGAGGAGCGGCGCGAGCGGCTGGGCGCGCTCAACTACCCGCTCGCGTTCCTCGAGTCGCTGTTCTCGCTGCAGACCGTGCAGGCGTCGATCACGTTCTCCGATGGCCGGGAGATCGAGGCCGAGGCGTTGCAGATCGCCGCGATGAACCTGCCCCACATGATGGGGAGCGCCATCCCGATCCGCATGCCGGGCGTCGACGCGAGCGACGGGCGCCTGTCGTTCTTCCTCGCGCGCAGCCTCACCGAGGTCGAGCGGGTCGAGGCGCGCTGGGCGCGGATCACCTGCGCGTCGCGCCGGCGCCGGTCTCGGTCGACGGCGAGCCGCTGTTCGAGACGCCGGTGGAGATCCGCACGCCCGCGGAGCCGCTGCGCGTCTGGCGGCCCGCGTCGGCCTGATCGCGGCGGCCGCCGGAGACAGGTGCGCCCGCACCGTCGTCGGTGCGGGCGCAGGGTGCGAGAGGGCGCCGGGGCTGGCCCCGGCGCCGCGCGCATCAGGTGGTGGCCGGCTCCCAGGCGTTGGCCTCGTGCGTCAGCCGGTCGGTGTTGTTGGTGTTCGGCAGCCGCTCGCGCACCTTCTCCGACAGCTGGTTCGCCTGCTTCGTGATGTCGCTGCGCAGCTCCCGGCCGCTCTTCGGCGCCACCATCAGGGCCACGCCGGCGCCGAGCAGCACGCCCGCGCCGAACAGCGCCGCTGGGATGGCGGCCTCGGTCCAGGCGCTCCGGGTCGGCTGCAGGCGCTGCAGGCCGACGGCGTGCAGGAGCTGGTTGGCGTTGAGGTTGCGGGTGTCGATGTAGGACATGTACGTTTCTCCTGGGTTATGGGTTGAAGCTCAGTGGTCGTCTTCGACGACGGACGCGAGCGCGCGCGCGACCACGATCCGCGAGCCGATCGACAGGAGCCCGCGGACCGCCCACCACGGCACACCGCCGCCGAGGACGTACCCGGCAGCCGCAGCGACCGCGAGCGTGGTGTAGGGGCGCGTCCGGGCCTGCTCCACCACGGCGTCCTGCACGAGGTCGAGCGGGTTGAGGTCCTGGGTGTCGGCCTCGGGCGGCGGATAGCCCCCGACGCCGTGGTCCGTGCCGTTCTCCGACAGCGTCGAGGTCACCTCACCCACGGAGCACCCGCCCGATCGCGAAGCCGATCCCGACCGCCGCCGCCACGGACAGCAGCGGGTGCTCGGTCACGAACGCGCGCGCGCGGCGGTCGAGGTCGCGCACCTGCTCGGCGACCGCATCGGCGTCCGCCGGCTGCACCGGCAGCACGCGCACGGCGGCGTCGCGGACGGTGGAGATGGGGTCGCTCTGGTTTGTGGTGTGCACGTTCATCCTCCGTGGTGGTTCGAATGGGTTCGGGTCAGGAAGCCGACGACGAGCCCGAGCGCGAAGGCGCCGACCACGAACCGGATCGGCCGACGGGACACCGTCGCGGCGGGGGTGAGCTCGTGGGCGGCCCGGTTGAGCTCGAGCAGCGCGTGGCGCAGGCGCGCGTCGCTGCGTTGCAGTCGGGACCGCAGGTACTGTGCCCGGTCCATCGACGCGGGCGGGCGCAGGGTGATGGCGCCGCTGTCGGGGAGCTGGTCACTCATGGAGCGGATTCTCCAGGGTGTCGGCGAGGGTGTCGGAGATCACGCGCGTCTGCGTGCGGAACCGGCCGATGAGGACGGCGCCGAGCACGATGCCGACGAGCAGGTGGGGCAGGGCGACGACCGCCGTGGCGAGCCACGGGGCGAGCACGTAGGAGAGGCCCAGCACGCCGGCGACGGCGAGCATGACCCAGCCGAACGCGGCGATGGTCGCGGCGGCGAAGATGCCGGCGGCGTCGACCATCAGCATGCGGGCTTCGTCCATCGCCTCGGTGCGGACGAGCTCGAAGCGATCGATGACGGCTTGCTGACCGGCCTCGACGACGTCCTCGGCCGCGCTGAGCAGGTCGGACACGGGGCGTTGTGGCGGTACGGTCATCGAACTTCCTCCCGAGGAGGGTCGTATGAAACGGTGTAGAACAATGCAAGCCATCCGGTCTGCCGGCCGGCTTCGCGCGGACGCCCGCCGGCAACGGCGCCGTGGCGCGCCGTTGGGCGGGCGTCGTTGCAGGGTCTGTGGGCGACGCGGCGCGTGGCCCGGTCAGGTCACCGAGGCGAGGGCGCGCTGCACGTCGACGGCCATCTCGCTGGCGGCCCGGTAGCGCTGCGTCGGGTCGGGGTGGGTCGACCGGTCGAGGATCTGCTCGAGCGCGATGGGCACCGCGCGCAGCGTGGCCGGACGGCACTCGGGCAGGATGAGCGAGTCGGTGCGCCGGTGCGTGGCCACCGCGAGGATCATCAGGCCGAGCGAGTACAGATCGTGAGCCGGCGCGGCGCGGCGCGGGTCGAGCTTCATCTCGGGCGCGGCATACCGCTGGGTCCCCATCCGCGCGCCCTGCTGGGTGAGCCGGACCGCGGGATGGCGCGCCACGCCGAAGTCTGCGAGGCGGACCGAGCCATCGGCGCCGAGCAGCACGTTCGCCGGCTTGATGTCGCGGTGGACGACGCCGAGCGCGTGGACCCGGTCGAGCGCCACGAGGATCTCGCTCGCCACCCGCAGCACGGAGGGCAGCGGGAGCGGGCGGTCGCGCGCCATGTCGTACAGGCTCGAGACGCAGCGCTCGCAGACGTAGGCGGGCTGGTCCTCCCAGACGCCCGAGTCGATGAGCTCGAGGACGAACGGGCCGCGGCAGCGCCGGAGCAGGTCGATCTCGTTGTCGAAGCGGATGCGGAGGTCGGTGCGGGCGCCGAGCGCCGGCTTGATCCGCTTGAGCGCGACGTTGCGCGCCGTGGGGTGGTGCACCGCGGCGAAGACCTCGGCCATGCCGCCGCTGCCGAGCATCTCCGCCACGGTGACGACGCTCGAGAGGTCCCGGCGACGGCCTTGGGAAGCGAGAGACAGCCGGTTGGTGCTGGCAGTCATGGTCCGATCCGAGGTGGGGGGTGAGGTCGGGGCACCATCCATCGACGCCTCCTTCTGTCGATACATGTACCCAATGCGTCTGCAGGCATCAAGCGAAAGTGTATGAAATCGACGAGAGGTCACGGAGGAAGCGGGGGACGGAGCAGGATCGGCCGCGGCCGCGATCGCCCGGCCACCGCGCGTGTGGATCCCCGTCGCGATCCCGTCGCGATCCCGTCAGGATCCTTCGAGCGCGTCCGCCACGTCGAGCGACATCGCCCACGCCGAGGGGTACCGCTCCTCCGGCTTCACCCGGGTCGCGCGATCGACGATCGTCCGGATGGCGGGCGGGAGCGCCGCCAGCGCCTTGCCGCGCAGGTGCTCGACCAGCAGCACCATGCCGGTCTGCCCCGTGAGGCCCACGAACATCGTCACCCCGAGGCCGAACAGGTCGGCGGTCGCGTTGACCGAGGAGGGATCGTCGTACTGCTCGGGGGGCATGAACGACGGTGTGCCCATCCGATCCCCGACCATCGTCGCCCGGCGCGACGGCGCCCGCGCGATCCCGAGGTCGCACAGCATGGCCACGTCGTCGTCGTCGACCAGGATGTTCTCGGGCTTGATGTCGCGGTGCACGATCCCGAGGCCGTGCAGGTAGTGCAGGCAGTCGAGGACCTCGGTGGCGTAGCGCAGGAGCTCCTCGGGCTGCAGCACGCCCGTGCGGACCATCTGGTCGGCGAGCGACCCGCGGGACGCGAACGCGCTCGCGAACCAGGGCATGCCGTCCTTCGTGTTCCCGACGGCGACGACCGGCAGCAGGTTCGGGTGATCGAGCTCCTTGAGGAGCTGGGCCTCCATCTCGAACCGAGCGAGGCACTCGGGATCGTCGAGGAGCTGCTCGCGCAGCACCTTCACCGCCACCGTCGCGCCGGTCCGCACGTCCACGCCTCGGAAGACGCGGGCCGTCCCGCCCTCGCCGACGGCCTGCTCGAGGCGAAACCGGTCGTCCTGGAGATCCAAACCGCTCACCCGGTCCGTCCCAACCAGATATCCCTTCCCGCATGCGTGGCAAGCCCGACGTGTGGCGCGCTGCGCCGCCAAGCGATACGGTCCGTTGCATGTAGACCCCAATCTTTCATATGGGGGGAGCGGGTCTTGCAGAACCAGGTTGACATGGCGCTCTGCACGGGCGAAGGTCCGAACACGGAGGCCCGGTGACCCGGCGCGTGGTGCTCATCGACGATCACGACGTCGTTCGTCAGGGCTTGAAGGCGCTGATCGAGGATGCCCAGCCCTACACCGTGGTGGGGGAGGGGATCTCGGCCGCCGACGGACTGCGCGTCGTCGAGGAGACCCAACCGGATCTCGTCGTCGTCGACCTGATCCTCGGCGAGGGTCCCGACGGGATCCAGCTGACGAAGGGGATCAAGGCGGCCCACCCGATGTTGCCGGTCCTGATGCTCAGCGGGCGCGACGAGTCGCTGTTCGCCGAGCGGGCGCTGCTCGCCGGCGCCTCCGGCTACGTCATGAAGGATCTCGCCGTCGACATCCTGCTCGATGCGATGGCCGCGGTGCTCGAGGGCGACCTGTGGCTGTCGGAGTCGATGTGGTCGCGGCTGCTGCCCGAGGGCCTCGGCGGCCCGGCCGACAAGGGGCCCGACCCACTCGAGGCGGCGGTGACCGCCGAGCTGCGGCGCGGAAATCGGACGGTGGCGGGCGTGGCGCAGGTGCTGGAGCGCCGCCCGAGCGAGATCGAGTGGGCGCTGGCCCAGGCCTGCGAGCGGCTGCGCCTGCCGTCGCGCACCGCGCTCATGCTCTACGTCCAGCGAGCGCCCGCCGACCAGCTCTAAGAGCTCGGTCAGTCCGCGGGGAGGGTGAGGCGGGCCACCACGTCGCTCCCCTCGACCGAGACGTCGAGGCGGCCGCCGTGGCGCTCGGTGGCGGCGCGGGCGAGCCACAGGCCGAGGCCGGCGCCGCCGTGGGCGCGGTGTACGAACGGCTTGAGGGCGTCGAGGCGCTCGAAGGGCAGCTCCCCGCCGTTGCGCAGCTCGAGGGCCACTTCGCCCTCGCCGCGCTGCCAGGCGGCGGTGACGGGCGCGTCGGCGGTGCCGTGGGCCAGGGCGTTGTGGAGCAGGGCGCCGAGGATGCGCGACAGGCTCGGCCTCGGGCAGCTGGACGACGGCCTCGGGCGAGGCCCGAGGCAGGCGCTGGCGGCCCCGCTCGGCGTGCGCACCGGTGGCGGACGCCAGCGCGGCCGCCCAGGCCGGCGCCAGCGCGGTCGCGGGCCCGGGGTCGGCCGGCGCGTCGAGCAGCTCGCGCACCGCGGTGAGGGCGGTGCCGGGCTTCGCTGCGGCGGGTTCGACACGCCGCCCGTCAGGCTCCTGGCCACGGTCTGCGCGCCGTCGATGCGCTGCAGGAGCCGGGTGCCGAGGTCGAGGCCGAATAAGGCGCCGCGGATGTCGTGGACGACGACGCCGAGCGCCGAGCGCACCAGGGCGAGCTGCTCCTCCACGCCCCCCAGCCGCCGGGCGCGGGAGGCGGCGGTGGCGCTCGCGGCGGCCGCGCCGATCTCGCCCTCGTTGCGCAGGACCCAGGCGGTGCCGTCACGGCGGACCCCGAGCAGCAGCTGCCCCGAGTCGTCGCCCCACCACGCCGGCGTGGAGACGATCCCGTCGGCGCCGTCGGCGATCTCGGCGGCGCTCGCGCCCGCCACCGTCCGGGCCCCGGGGGGGACGCGGCCGCCGAGCGACAGCTCCCCGACCTCGACGCTGCGGGCCGCGGTGCGGAACGCAACGCCGTCGGCGCCGGTCAGGCGGAGCAGGGCGGC
This sequence comes from Myxococcota bacterium, assembly GCA_041389545.1. Lineage (GTDB taxonomy): Bacteria > Myxococcota_A > UBA796 > UBA796 > JACKER01. The sequence goes on from JAWKRQ010000014.1 coordinate 40,330, forward strand.
CAGCCAGTCGCGCACGTCGTCTCGCGGGTCGGGTCGGCGCGCGAGGCGGCGGTCGAGCGCCGCGCGGGCGGCCGAAGCGGCGTCCTCGGCGAAGGCCTCCGAGCTGACGCAGTGATCCGCCGGCGGCCCCGCGGGGGTCTCGCTCGGCGCCGCCACGCGCAGGACCGCGACCCGGTGGGGCGGCGCCGACGTGGGCGTGCCGTCGACGGCCCACACGTCGGCGCCTCCGGCGGAGGCGAGCTCGATCCCGCCGCTCCGCTGCGGCGCAGCGACGTTGCCCACGAGGTGCAGGCGGACCGGGGGTCGGGTCGGGGGATCGGCAGAGGGGTCGGTGGGCATGCGTCGCTCTACCCCGCCGCGTGCACGATTGCACGGTGCAAAGTGTGGGCCGTCCAGCGACTGCGCCGGAAGAGTCGTGCTGCCAGCCGATGGAGCCGTTACACCGAGCGTCGATGACGCACGTGGTGTTCCGAGTCGGTTCCCTCGAGGCCGGCGTCCCGCTGGAAGTGGTGGTCGAGGTGGCGCTCCGGGTCGCGCTCACCGAGGTGCCCGGCGCGCCGCCCACCGTTGCCGGTCTGTTCACGGTGCGCGGCGCTCCTGCGGTGGCGGTCGACCTCCGGCAGCGGCTCGGGCAGCCCAGCCGCGCGAGCCTGTCCGATCACCTGCTGGTCGTCCGGTGGGCGGGGCGGACGGTCGGGTTGCTCGTCGACCGGGTCGATCGGCTCGTCGACGCCGCGCCAGCGCGCTCGCCGGTCCGGCTGCCGGGGGTGGCGGGGGTCGTGGCCGCCGCCGACGGCCTGTGGCTCGTCCAGGACCTCGACGCGCTGCTGTCGCTCGACGACCGCGAGGCGCTGGACCGCGCGCTCGCCGCGCTCGAGGCCTGACGCCGCGCGGCTCGATCAGAAGTGCGAGCCGACGCCGATCATGCCGCTCAGCCGAGCGTAGTGCTCGTCGCCGAGGTGGTAGGTCTGTGCCGAGAGCGGCTCGACGATGAACATCACGCCGTCGGGCGGCCCGAGCTCGACGCCGACCGCGGAGCGGGTCATCCAGCCGGCGGTGCGATCCGCGGCGCCGAACAGCCAGCCGTCGTAGCGGGTGGTCGAGACGGCGACGCCGAGGCCGAGGTCGCCGTAGGGTCGGACCGGCAGCTTCGGCAGCAGCTCGAGCCGCAGCGAGGGCGGGATCTCGACCACGGAGTTGTGGGTGGACACCCCGAAGGTCTGCTCGCCCGAGGTCATCCAGGTGAGGGGGATCGCGGCGTCGAGGGCGGCGATCTCACCGTCGACCAGCGTGCCCTGACCGAGCAGGGTCAGGCGCAGGGTGGCGGGGTTGCCGTCGAAGGCGCTGTCGGTGCCGAGCAGGACGGCGAGCGAGCCGTCGGTCGTGTCGGCCGCCGCCGCGGTGACCGGGGCCAGCAGCGGGGCCAGGACCAGGAACTTGGTGGGGTTCACGAGGGACTCCGGGAGCGGGTGGACGAACTGCGGCCGCCGGGGATCCCGGCGGCCGCGGCGCGTGTCGTGGGGGCGGGGCGGATCAGCCCGGGCCCATCGGGTCGTCGCCGGGCTTGTCGTCGACCTCGCCGTCGAGCTTGTCGATGGACACCGCGATGTCCTTCATGCTCTTGTTGAAGTCGGCCTTGAAGGCCTCCCAGTCGGACTGGGGATCGACCTTCTTCACCCGGTCGCGCAGGTCGGCGATCTGAGCGTCGATCTTGTCGAGCTCGTCCTTCGTCTCCTGCTTGGCCTCCGGCCCTGCTGGTTCAGCTCCTTGCGCTTCTCGGCGACCCCACTTCTCGGTGTCGTCGAGCTGCTTGTCGAGCGCCGCGGTGGTCTGGTTGCGGTCGGCCTGCGCCACGTCCTCCATCTGGTCGGCCACCTCTTCCGGTGAGTCCACGCGCTCGATCGAGCGCACGACCTCGTTGGACTCCTCGCGGGGGCCCTCGTTCACGTCACAACCCGCGGCCGCCAGGGCCACGGCCACGGCGGCGGCGATTCCGAACGTCTTCTGCATCGGCTTCATGTCTCCTCCTGCGGGCCGCAGCCCGCGAGTCGTCTGTGGATCATCCGGTTGGACCGGTTGGATCAGCGAGTCCGCGCCAGCTGCGCGATGCCGGACACCACGGCGAGGACCAGGAACACCAGGAACAGCACCTTGGCGATGGAGGCGGCTCCGGACGCGAGGCCGCCGAAGCCGAGGGCCGCGGCCACCAGGGCGACGAGCAGGAACACGAGGGTCCAGTACAACATCCTTCCTCCTTCGGCGCCGTGGCGCCTCGTTGGTCAAAGTGTATGCAACCGTGGATTTCTATGCAAACACGTTCGAGTCGATTCGTAGATTTCCGGCGATTCAACAGGATCAGTCGGCGTGTGGCTCGCGGATTTCGCGCGGCGAGCCCCGCTCCCGCCGACCGCGAAGGCTCCGGCACACCGCTCGGCGGACCGCGGGGGCGATCGGGCTCGGGACCGGCCCGCGACGCTGGCAGACGATCGGCCCTACAGCGCCATCCGATCGCATTACCGGCGTCCGCCGCGGACCCGCGTGGCGCCGATGGCGTCGATCGCCCGCCGCCGCGTCCGCTCCCTCGTCCGGTCCCGTGTCTGCCGGTTGCATGGACGAATGGTGGCGCATGATTTCAGGCGTTACAATTGATCATACATCCTTGTTCGCGATAATTTCATCGATTTGGTGGCGCGATATTTTCGTCGACGCTACCTTGAGACACGAATGCTGCCGCGCCTGCCGCGCCACACCCGATGCTACTGCGGAGATTGCCGATGACCGCCGGTTCACATTTCACCCTGCAGCTCGAAGACGAGCGGAACATTGCCGAGCGGATCCTCGAGCTCGAGGCCGAGGTCCGCCAGCTGGTCGCGACAGTTCCGGCCTTGGAGCGTCCCCGCAAGCGGAACGGCCGCGGCCGGACGCGCGCGGGCGACGTCGATCGCCTGGAGGAGTCCGTCAACCAGCTGCGGGGCGCGCGCGGGGCCGACCCGGAGCTGGTGACCGCCGTGTACGCGCGCTGGACGAGGCGGAGCGGCTGCGCTGGCAGCTCGCGCGTCGGCCGTCGCCGTCGCCGCCGCGGGAGGCGCTCGCCTCCGCCGCGGCGCCGGGTCGCTCACCGAGACCGACCTGATCCAGGAGGCGACGCTCGGCCTGCTCGCGCCGCCAAGCGGTTCGAGCCGTCCCGGCATCCGCTTCGCCACCTACGCCCGGTGGTGGGCCCGCGCCGCCATCACCCGCGCCATCGACCGCGCCCGGGTCGTCCGCATGTCGGGCGCGGCCTGCGAGCAGCTGCGCAACCTGCGCCTGTACGTCCGCGACGCCGAGGCCCGCGGCGAGGAGTGGACCATGGCCCAGGCTGCCGAGGTCGTCGGGGTGGACCCGGAGTACGCGAGCCGCCTGCTGAACCGCACCGCCGCCGCGTCCCTCGACGCGCCGACCGACGGCGACGAGTCGAACCGCCCGGTCACGCTGATGGACGAGGACAGCCCGTCGCCCGAGGAGTCGGCGTCGCAGCGCGAGGAGGTGCTGATGGTGCTGTCGGCCGTCGACCGCGTCCTCGACGACCGCGAGCGCCGCGTCGTCCTGGGGCGGTTCGGCATCGGGACCCAGGCCGGCACCCTCAACGAGGTGGCCGCGGGCCTGTCGATCTCCCGCGAGCGGGTCCGCCAGATCGAGAAGCGGTCGCTGCGCCTCCTCCGCAAGGCGTGCGCCCCGCTGCAGACCGCCTGACCGGACCCGGTGGGATTCCACCCGGTCCCTTTCGAGCGTGCATCCCCATTCGGAGGTGCACGCTTCGTCGTGACCAGGGTATGGATGAAAGGCCGGGGCCGGACGCGTCACGGAAGAGGGTCGATGCCGCGCCCCAGCCGCCGATGACGGAAGCCCCCTGGCTGCATTGGGCCGAGCACACGCTCGGCATCCACGCCGCGACCTCCTCGCCGGCGGAGCTGACCGCCTCGTTCGTGCGCGCGGCCGTGGCCGTCGGGGCGGCGGATGCCCACGAGCTCCTGGCGCGGCTGCGCCGCGGCGACGCCCAGGCCCGCAGCGCCGTGATCGACGCGCTGCTCGTCGGCGAGAGCTACGTCCTGCGCCACCCCGACCAGTTCGAGGCGGTGGCGCGCCACCTCGCCGCGCGCTCCGGCCCGGTCACGCTGTGGTCCGCGGGCTGCTCGGGGGGCGAAGAGGCCTGGTCGCTCGCCATCGTCGCAGCCGAGGTGCGGGGCGCGGCCGTGGGGCGCGAGGTGACGGTGCTCGGCACCGACATCAACGAGCGCTCGCCTCGGCGGGCCGCCGCCGGGCGCTACCGGCCCTGGTCGCTGCGGAACCTGTCCACGTCGGTGCGCGACCGCCTGGTTCGTGCGCGACGGGCGACCTGGTCGTCTCCGACGCCCTGCGCGCCTTCACGCACTTCCGCCGCCTCGACCTGCTGTCGCCGCCCCACGAGGGCTGGCCCCGCGAGGTGGACGTCGCGCTGTGCCGCAACGTCCTGCTCTACCTCACGCCGCCGGCCGCCGCGCGCGCCGTGCAGGCGCTGGCCGGCGCGCTCGCCGTGGACGGGCTGCTGGTCCTGGCGCCCGCCGACCTCCCCGAGCCGCTCGCCCCGGGCTCGTCCGCGATCCCGCCGCCGCGGCGACCTACCGGCGCGCGCGCCGGCGCCCGCCGCCGCCCCGGCCCGCCGCGGCCGGCCGCCCGCGTGCCCCCGCCGCCTCCGCCGCCGCGCCCGCTCCGGCGGCCGACGGGCGCCTGCACCGCGCCATGGCGCTGCAGGGCGACGACCAGCACCGGCCGCCGTCGAGGAGGTCCGCGCGGTGCTGGCCGGCGCGCCGGACGACCCCGTCGCCAACACGCTCCTCGCCTGCTCGCTGGCGCGGCTCGGGCAGGCCGATCGCGCGATCGCGGCCGCCGAGCGCGCGCTGCGGGTGCTCGGACCTCGCCCGGGCGCGCCGGCCCCGAGCGCGACGAGCTGCGTTCGTCTGCGATCGGGTGCTCTCGAGCTGTACCGGAGGGTGTGATCGTGTCCGTCGACCCCTCGAAGACCTCCAGCGCGCGCTCCTCACCGAGCGCGCCGGCGCCTCGCCGAGGTCCCCGCGACGCCCGCGCCCGACGAGGCCCTGGGCGCCCTGGTGGTCCGGCTCGGCGCCGACCCGTGGGCCCTGCCGCTCGACGCGCTGGTGGCCGTCGAGCGGCCGCGGCGGATCGCCCCGCTGCCGGGCGCTCCGCCGCCCGTGGTGGGCCTCGCCGTGCGCCTGGGGCGGCTGCTGCCGGTGTTCGACCTGCGCCGGGTGGTGGGGGTGCCGCCGGAGCAGGAAGTCGCGCGGTATCGCTGGTGGTCGTCGGCCAGGGCGCCGACCAGCTCGAACCTCCGGTGGACGGCATCGTAACGGGTCGGCGCGCGTGGCGGCGCAGCGAGCGCACAGGCGCGGCGCCGTTCGTCGTCGGGGTCACCGCCGACGGCGCCGGTGCTCGACCTGGCCGCCCTGCTCGCATCGGACCGGCTCGTGGTCCGCGGAGGAGATCGATGAGGGTGACGGTGGGGGTGAAGCTCGGGTTCGGCTTCCTCGTGGTCGTGCTGCTGTTCTTCCTGATCACGGCCAACACCTACTACGCGTCGCGCGACGCCGGGAGCTCGTTCGAGGTCCTGTTCGAGCGCGGGTCGCTCGACACCGAGCGCATCGCGTCCATCCGGCTGCGGATGCAGCAGTCGCACACGGCGCTGTTCCAGCACGTCGCGAGCGTCGACAGCGCGCGGAAGGCGACGCTCGAGCGCCTCATCACCGAGCTCGACCAGGAGCTCGAGGCGCAGTTCGACGAGGCCGACGAGATGTGGGAGGAGCCCGACGAGCGCATCGACAAGGCGCGCGCCGCCAAGGAAGCGTGGGAGACGTACCACTCGGTCGTCGAGGACGAGATCCTGCCCGCCAGCCGGTCGCTGCCCCGCGGCGAGGTCTACGATCTCGTCGTCGCGCGCTCGCAGCCGCTGTTCGACGTGGCCATCCAGGGCGTGTCGGAGCTCATGTCGATGCACGTCGCCCGGATCGAGGACGTGAAGCAGCAGGCGGCGAGCGAGCTCGAGCAGGCCCAGCGGGTGGGGATCGCCGGCGGCATGCTCGGGGCGCTGCTCGCGCTGACCATCGCCGTGTTCGTCTCGCGGGACGTGAGCGGCCGGCTGCGCGTGCTGGCGGAGGGCGCGCGCCAGATCGCCGACCGCCAGGCGTACCGCCCGATCCAGGTCCACGGCGACGACGAGATCGGCGAGCTCGCCCGCGCGTTCAACCACACGGCCGAGCAGCTGGCCGAGCGCCTCGCGGAGCAGCGCCGCCAGACCGACGAGCTGCAGCGCACGCTCGAGCAGTACGGCTCGTTCGTCGCGCGGCTCGGTCAGGGCGATCTCGTGGCCCGCCTCGAGCACGAGGAGTCCGGGGTGCTCGGGCAGTTCGGCAAGAACCTCGACGACATGAGCCGCGCGCTGCGGCAGATGACGCTGCGGATCCACGAGGCCGTGAAGCAGATGTCCGACTCCACGGCGGAGATCCTGGCGACGAGCCAGCAGCACGTGTCGTCGGCGACGGAGTCGGCGAGCGCGGTCACGGAGACGGTGGCGACGGTCGAGCAGCTCCGTCAGGTCGCCGGGTCCACGGCGGACCGGTCGCGCGAGGTGGCGACGGGCGCGCGCCGCGGCGTGACCGTGGCGACGGTGGGCCAGGAGGCCGTCAACCGAACGATCGCCGCGATGGACGACACGCGCCGCGAGATGACCGAGCTCGGCGAGCGGATCCGGTCGCTCGCGGAGCAGAGCCAGGCGATCGAGCGGATCATCGACACCGTGAACGAGCTCGCCGAGCGCAGCAACATCCTCGCCCTCAACGCCGCGATCGAGGCCGCACGGGCGGGCGAGCACGGGCGCGGCTTCGCGGTGGTGGCCCAGGAGATCGGGTCGCTGGCGGAGCAGAGCAAGCGCGCGACCACCGACGTCCGCAGCATCCTCGGTGAGGTGCAGCGCTCCACGGGGCGCGCGGTGGTGGTGGCCGACGACAGCGCGCGCGCCGTCTCGGTCGCGGTGGAGGCGGTCACGCAGGCGGGCGGCGCCATCGACGACCTCGCGAAGACGATGGCGTCCAACGCCGACTCCGCCCAGCGCGTGCTCGACGCCACGGAGCAGCAGGCGCAGGCCACCAAGCAGATCAGCGAGGCGATGAGCTCCATCCGGCAGGCGTCGCAGCTGTCGGTCGACGCGAGCCACACCACCGAGCGCGCCGCGCAGGTGCTGGCCGGGCTGTCGGTCCGGCTGCGCGAGGCCGCCGACTACTACCGGGTCTGAGCGGTGCCGGACGCGCTCGAGGCCCTCCGCGCCGTCTTCCGCGACGAGCTCGACGACCAGCTCGCCGCGCTCGACGAGGCGATGGCGCGGCTCGACGGCCCCGAGGCGCCCGACGCGCTGGCGACGGTCCACCGCATCGTCCACACGCTCAAGGGCGCCGCGCGCACCGTCGGGCACGAGGCCTTCGCGTCCACCTGCCACGCGCTCGAGACGGCGACGGTCGCGGGCACGCCGCCCGCGCAGGTGAGCGACCGGCTGCGCGACTTCCGCGAGACGGCGCAGGCGTTCGCGGCGTCGCTGCGCCCCGCGCCGTCCACCGAGCCGCCCGAGCCCGTCGCGAGCGAGACGGTGCGCGTGCAGACGGAGCGGATCGCCGACCTGGTGGGCCAGGCCGAAGCGCTCGTCGGCCTGGCCTCGCGCGACGCCGTCGGCGCGCTCGCCGAGCTGCGCGGCAGCGTCACGCGGCTCGGCACCACGCTGCGCCGCATCGGCGCCGACGCCCGACGGGGCGCGGTGTCGGTCGCCCAGGTCGACACGGCGCTGGCGGCGTCGCGCGCGCTGGACCAGTCGCTGGTGGCCGCCCAGAACCAGGCCACCCACCGCGCGCGGCGGCTGCTGCGCGGCGCCGTCGACGTGTTCGAGCTGGTGCGGCAGCTGCAGATCGTCCGCATGGACCTGCTCGCGCCCACGCTGGAGCGCGCCGCCGCCGACGCCGCGCAGCTGCGCGCCCGCGAGGTGGACCTGCAGCTCGACCTGTCCGGGGTCGAGGCCACCCGCACGGTGTGCGAGGCGCTGCGGGAGCCGCTCGCGCACCTGGTCCGCAACGCCGTCGACCACGGGATCGAGGCCCCGGCGGAGCGCGTGGCCGCGGGCAAGCCGGCCAGGGGGCAGGTGCGCGTGGCGGCGACGTGGGCAGCGGGAGACCGGGTCGAGGTGGACGCGACGGCGGCCGCGGCATCGACGTCACGACGACCTGCAGCGCCGCGCGGCGTCGCGGAGGGCTGGTGCTGGTGGCCCGGGGAGGAGGCGCAGGTGCTGTTCGAGTCAGGCTTCGACCCGGGTACCATGACGGCTGTCGGGGCGCGGGCGCCGAATCGGCGCTCGTGGCGCAGGCCGTGGCGCGGCTCGACGGCTGGATCAAGGTCGAGCCCCGGCGGAAGCAGGCACGGTTGCGATGCGCAGTGCCGACGGACGTGGGGTCGTGCGGGCGCTGGTCGTGGAGCTGCGAGGCGCGTCGCTGGCGATGGCGCTGGCGGACGTGGAGGCGGATGCGAGCCGCGTGCCGGCGTCGGAGGTGTCGCGCGTCGACGGCGGGGCCGTGATCCGGCGCCCGGGCTCGCGCCCGTGGTGGGCCTCGGCCCGGCGGTCGGCGGCCCGCCGCGGCGCAGCGCGCGACGATGCTGGTCGTGTGGCTGCGGGCAGGAGGAGCGGCTGGCGCTGCCGGTGGACGCCGTGGCCCGGGGTGCAGGAGCTCGTCGTGCGCGCGCTGGGCGGCGCCTCGCGGGCTGCTCGCTGGTCGCGGCGGCGGGCATCGTCGGCGAGCGGGCGATCCCGCTGCTCGACGTGGCCGCGATCGCCTCGGCGCGGGAGCTGCGGGTCGGTCCGGGCGGCGCCGAGCGCATCGAGGTGCCGCACCTGCTCGTCGTGGACGACTCCTTCACGACGCGGACGATGCTGCGCACCGTGCTCGAGTCAGCGAGCTACCGCGTCGAACGCGGGCAACAGGGTGGAGGCGCTGGCGAAGCCCTCGCTGCGCTCGGCGTCGCCAGGTCCGCGCCCGGCAGGATCTCGCTCGTCATGACCGACCTCGAGATGCCCGAGATGGACGGGCTGCAGCTCGTCACCCGGATCCGCGGGACCGCGTCGCTTCGGTCGCTGCCGGTCGTCCTGGTCACGGGCCGATCCGCGGCGGCGGACCGCCGCCGGGCGATGGAGGCTCGGCGCGAGCGCTTACGTGGTGAAGGGATCGTTCGAGGGGAGGATCGCCTGTCGGGATCCTCGGGAGCTGCTGCCGTGAGAGCGGTGGTGTTCAACGTCGCCCACGGTGCGGGCCGAGCCTGTCGCGACCCTCGCACAGGCGCCGGACATCGAGGTCGTCAACGCCTACGAAGACGCCGGGCGCGTCGTCGAGGCGGTGGCGCAGAACCGCACCGCACGTCGTGCTCTGTGGACGTGGTCATGCCGGGCAGGACAGCTGCGCGCCACGCGCGAGATCATGGCGTCCTGCCGGTGCCCATCGTGCTCGTGTCCGGCGTGGTCGACGTCGGAGGCGTCGGTGGTGCTGGAGCGCTGGCCTGCGGCGCCTGTGCATCGTCGACGTCCCGCCGGAGGCGGCGGCGGCGGCTGCGTGGGCGCGCTCAAGTTCGCCCAGCTGCGGACCATGGCCTCCGCCAACGTCCGGCGGGTGCGCGACGAGGCGCCGAGCCACCCGCCGCCGCGCTGCCGACCGGGTAGGGCGCGGTCGGGGTAGTCGCCTCGGCGGGCGGCCGCCCGCCGTCGTGGAGCTGCTGCGGGCGCTGCCGCGGCGGATGCCGCCGGTGCTGCTCGTGCAGCACACCTGCCGCCGAGCTTCGTGCACTCCTTCGCGGCGTGGCTCGCCGAGCGTGCGAGGCGGCCGGTGATCGTGGCGACGGGCGGGTGGAGCCGCTGCGGGCCACGTCTACGTCGCGCCCGACCTGCACCTCGTGGTGGGGCCGGGCGGGCTCGCGGTGGAGGCGACGCCACCGAAGCACGGCTTCCGCCCGTCGGGATCGGTGCTGTTCCGCAGCCTGGCGGCGGTGCACGGTGCGCGCGCCGTGGGGGTGGTGCTCACCGGGATGGGCGCCGACGGATCGGACGGCGCCGTCGCGATCCGCCGGGCCGGGGGTGCCGTCGTGGCTCAGGATCGCGGATCCTCGGCCGTGTACGGGATGCCCGCGGCGGCCGTGGCCGCGGGCGGCGTGGATCTGGAGCTTCCCCTGGAGGAGATCGGTCCGTGGCTGATGCAGCGGATGGGAGTGCAGCGGTGAGCCGCGAGGAGGCGATCATCGTCGACGACAGCCGCACGCAGGCCGAGTACCTGCGTGGCGTGCTCGTCGAGGCGGGGTTCGACGTCCGCGTGGCCCACCATGGCGCACGGTGCCTGGAACTGTGTCGGGAGCGGGCGCCCACCGTGGTGCTCTCCGACGTGGTGATGCCGGACATCGACGGGCTCGAGCTGGCGCGCACGATCCGCTCGGATCCCGAGCTGGCCGACGTGCCCGTGATCCTGCTCACGGCCCACCACGATCCCGGGCTGGTCGTGGACGCGCTGCGGGCGGGCGCGGCCAACTACGTGTCGAAGCCGTTCGTGCCGGAGGTGCTGGTGGAGCGGATCCGCCGCACGCTCGCCGCACACCGCGAGGGCAGCAGCCCCACGCCGCTGCCGAGCGGTCCGGGCCTGTTCGCGACGCTGCGCTCCGCGCTGGAAGACGCCGCCAACCGGACGGAGGAGCTCGAGCGCAGCCGGGCCTCGCTCGCGCTGGCGGTGCAGCAGCGCGACGACCTGATGGCGGTGGTGGCGCACGACCTGCGGACGCCGCTGCAGGTGATGCTGGGGCACTGCACCCTCGCGGCGCGCGACCCGGGCGGGCCCGTGGCGGCCGGGCTCGGGAAGGTGGTGGAGGAGCAGGCGTCGACCATGGTGCGGCTCATCGACGACCTGGTCGACGCCTCGCAGATCGAGGCGGGGACGCTGGCGGTCGAGCGGAAGCCCGTCGATCTGGTGCAGGTGGTGCAGGCGACCGTGGCGGGCTACCGCCACCGGTGGAAGGACGGCGAGATGCGGGTCGAAGCGCCGGCCTCGCTGATGATCGAGGCGGATCCGAGGCGGATGGCGCAGGTGCTCACCAACCTGCTGACCAACGCCTGCAAGTACTCGGCGCCCGGTCGGCCCATCGACGTGCGCGTCGACGGGACCGAGGACGAAGCGACCCTCCGGGTCACCGACCGCGGCGTCGGCATCGCGCCCGCCGACCGCGAGGCCGTCTTCGCCCGCAACCACCGCACGAGGACGGAAAGCGGATCGCATCGGGTTCAGGGCTGGGGCTGTTCATCTGCCGACGGCTGGTGGAGCTGCACGGCGGCAGCATCCTGTTGGAGTCGTCGTCGGAGGAGGGATCGACGTTCCTGGTGCGGCTCCCGCGGCGCGCCTGACCTCGGGACGGTGCCGGGTACCATTTTCATGGTTGCAATCGAGGGGTCGGGTCCATACGAGTGGGGGTGACGGGAGGACCGATTGTCTACCAACCACCCCTTCAAAGCGGACATCGAAGCCATCCGGGACCGCGCGCGCAGCCGGATGTCCGACGGCGCCGTGACCGCGGCCTACAAGGCGGATCGTCAGCAGGTGATCGACGTGCTGAACGAGGTGCTGGCGACCGAGATCGTCTGCAACCTCCGCTACCGTCAGCACTACTACGTCGCGACCGGCGTGCTGGCCGAGGTCGTCGCGGCGGAGTTCCTGGAGCACGCGAAGGAGGAGGCCGACCACGCTGACCGCGTCGCCGAGCGGATCACGCAGCTGGGCGGTCGGCCGAACCTCGACCCGGCCGGGCTGAACACGCGCTCGCACGCCGAGTACAAGGAAGCGACCTCGCTCCGCGAGATGATCGTCGAGGATCTGGTCGCGGAGCGCGTGGCCATCGAGACCTACGCCGAGATCGTGCGCTGGCTCGGCGACGACGACCCGACCACGCGCCGGATGATGGAGTCCATCCTCGAGAAGGAGGAGGAGCACGCCGACGACATGTCGAGCCTGCTCGACCGCGTGGAGCGCACCCGCGTGAACGACCGCTGAGGGTCGTGGCGCCCTGCCTGATGCAGGGCAGCCGCGCCGCCGCTCGCCGGCGGTGCGGCCGGCACAGTCGAAGGAGAATCGCCATGGAGTGGATGCAGGTCAAGGGCAAGTGGCACGAGGTCAAGGGCAAGATGCGCCAGCAGTTCGGCAAGCTGACCGACGACGACATCGAGCGCGCCGAGGGGCGCCGCGAGGAGCTCGTGGGGCGCGTCCAGCAGCGGTACGGCATCCTCAAGGAGGAGGCCGAGCGCCGCGTCGACCGGTTCGTCGACGGCCTGTGACAGCCCGTGGGGCGCGTCGGCCACCCGGCGCGCCCCGCCGACCTCGCCGCTCGGCGAGTACGGACCCTGAACACGGAGGAGACGATGCGTGCAGGTGGGATGCTGGTGCTGATCCTGGTGGTGGCGGTGGGCGCCGTCCTGGCGTGGCAGCTGGTCGACGTCCGCATGGTGGACGACGGCGAGATGCCGACCGTCCAGGTGGACCGGGGCAAGCTCCCGACCTTCGACGTCGACGTCGGCAAGGTCAAGATCGAGAAGCAAGCCCGCGAGGTCGACGTGCCCAAGGTCACCACCGAGCCTCGGACAGTCGAGTTCCCGGTGGTCGACGTGGAGCAGCCCGCGGATCGGTGACCCGGGGCCGCCCGGCTCCGTCTCAGATGTCGGTGGTGCCGTGGACCGTGTCGGGACCGGCGAGGATGCGGAACTCGGCCCGCCGGTTCTGCGCCCACGCCGTCTCGTAGTTGCCGCGCGCCACCGGACGCTCTTCACCGTACGTGATGACCGGCAGCCGCGACGGGGCGACGCCCTGGTTCAGCATGTACGACACGACGGCGTTGGCGCGCCGCTGGCCGAGCGCCAGGTTGTAGTCCACGGTGCCGCGCTCGTCGGCGTGGCCCTGGACCTCGACCTGCAGCTCGGGGTGATCGGCCAGGATGTGGGCGTTGGCGACGAGCGCGTTCTTCGCCTCCTCCGTGAGGCGCGCGCTGTCGGTGTCGAAGTGGACGCGGGAGAAGTTGTCGGCGAGCTCGCGCACGGCCGCGGCGGTGTGCTCGGCCGGGCGGGCGGTGACCTGCGCCTTGTCCTGCACCACGGGCTCGGGCGGCTTGTGCTTGCAGCCGGTGACCAGCGAGAGGGCAACGATTGCAGCGGCGACCTTGTGGCTCATCTCAACCTCCGTCACCAGGCACAGCGCAACCCCCCGGGCTTCGACCAGCCGCAACGAAAAAACATCCTGACGGACGCTCACGGGCCGTGACACGCACCGCAAACCGGGCGCAGCGCGTCGGTCAGCTCGTTACGGGCCCGCTCGGCGCTTAGAATACGCAAAGCGGTGCACCGAGCGGTGCGCGAGGGAGGATCTGCGTGACCGACCGCGAGGAGCCGGCCCACAGCCACGAGCAGCTGCGGCGGATCTACGGCGAGCTGCGCACCGTGGCGCGCGCCCTGCTCCGCCGCGAGCCCTACGCGCACACCCTCGAGTCGGCCGAGCTGGTCCACCAGGCGTGGGCGCGCCTGCTGGCGGGCGACCTGCGCGAGGTCGCCGAGAACGAGCCGCAGCAGGTGATCGCGCTCGCGGTGACCAACATGCGCCGGGAGCTGTGCGACCACGCACGGCGGCGCAAGGCGTCGAAGCGGCCGAACGCGCGGGCGCGGGTGGAGCTGCAGGACGCGCCGGATCTCTCGCACGACCACCCCGAGACCCTCCTGGCGATCGACGGGCTGCTCGACGAGCTCGAAGCGGGCCCGGAGCACGTCCGCAACCCGCAGCGCAAGGCCCAGGCCGCGCGGTACGCGCTGTACGGCGGGCTGTCCGAGGCGGAGATCGCCGAGGTGATGGATCTTCCGAAGTCCACGGTGGGCAGCGACGTCCGATTCGCCCGGGCATGGATCGCCACCCGCCTGGCCGAGGAAGGTGGATGAACCCTCGCGAGCAACCCGCCGACGATGCGCACACGGTCTACCCGGAGGGGGAGGCGCCGGCCCCCGCTGGCGACTCGCTCGGCGGCGGGCTGTACATCGACGAGCTGTTCGAGGAGTTCTCCGCGCTGAGCCCCGCGGAGCGGGAGCAGGCGTTCGCGGCCCGCTGCGCCGGGCACCCGTCGGTGGAGGCCGAGGTGCGGGCGCTGCTCGACGCCGTCGGCCCGGAAGACGAGGACGCCTCGGAGGAGCTCGCGCTCGAGGAGGGGACGGTCGTCGGGCGATACAAGCTCGAGCAGCGCATCGGGGCCGGCGCGACGGCCAGCGTCTGGAAGGCGTACGACACCCACCTGCAGAGCTTCACGGCGCTCAAGCTGCTGCACCCCGACGGGCGCATCCGCGGCTCGATGGCGCTCGAGGCCGTGCTGCGCGAGGCGCGTGCCGCGTCGAGCATCATCAGCGACCACGTGGTGCGCATCAAGACGGCGGGGCGCTTCGACCGCGGTCCACACTACGTCGACATGGAGCTGTGCGCCGAGCACCGGCCCGCGCAGGACGGCGGCGAGCTGCTCCAGATCGGGCGGACGCTGTCGGACGCCGAGCTCACCAACCAGCGCGAGATCGTGCGCGTGGTCGCCGAGGCGGCGCGCGGGGTCGACGCCGCGCACCGGGTGGGCGTGCTCCACCGCGACCTGAAGCCCGGCAACATCCTGCTCACGCCGGTGAGCCGCCGCGCGAAGGTGACGGACTTCGGGCTGGCCGCGGAGACGCTGTCCCCGGCGCCGACCCCCGACACGCCGGCGACGGCGACGGTCACCGTGATGCTCGAGGCGCGCGACGGGCGCATCGTCGGGACGCCGGCCTACATGGCGCCGGAGCAGGCGCTCGGCCACCCCGCGACCCGCGCCGGCGACGTCTACGCGCTCGGGGCCACCCTCTACGCGCTGCTGGCGCGCCGACCGCCGTACGAGCCGAACGGCAAGCAGCCCGTGCCCGCCCTCGACGTGCTGAACCAGGTGCGGGAGGCCCCGCCCGAGCCCGTGACGAAGTGGGTGCGGGTGCCGCGGCGCCTGGCCGCGATCGTGGAGCGGGCGATGGCGCGCTCGCCGCGCCGCCGCTACCAGACCGCGCTCGACCTGGCGCAGGACCTCGAGCTGTGGCTCGCCCACCGGCCCACGAGCGTCGACGGGCGCGCGCCCCTGCTCCGCGTCGGGCTGTTCGTCCGGCGCAACCGCGGGCTGGTCTCGTCGGTGGCGGTGCTGGGCGGGGCGCTGCTCCTCTTCGCCCTGGCCGTCGGGTGGCTCGAGGTGCAGCGCCGGGAGCTGGTCAGCGCCATCGACCTCGCCGAGGTGCGGCTGACCGAGGCGGAGGGCCAGACGGCCGCCGCGGAGGCCGTCCGCGAGCGGACCCTGGTGGAGAAGGAGCAGGCGCTCGCCGAAGCGCGTGACGCCGATCTGGCGCGCCTGCAAGCGCTGAGCGGCCAGTCCGACGCCGAGGATCGGGCGAAGCGCGCCTGGGCCGCGCGGGAGGCGGCGGAGAAGGCGCGGGCCGAGGCCGAGCGCCTCCGCAAGTCGACGGAGGCCGACCGCGACGTGGCGCTGATGGCCCTGCGCCAGGCGCAGGACGAGCTCGACGCCGCGAAGGAGTCCGAGGCGCTGGCCGTGGCCCAGGCCGACGACGACAGCCGCGCCCGGGTGAACGCGGAGGCCGACCTGCGCTCGGCCCAGGTCGCGCTCAACGCGTCGCACCTGCAGCGGCAGTCGCTCGAGCAGCGGGTGGCGCTGCTGCAGGCGGCGCTCGAGTCGGCCGAGGCCGACGTGGAGAAGCTCAACGACGAGCTGCGCCAGCTGCGTGCCGGGCCGGTGCGCACGGAGCCCATCGACCTCGCCCCGGAGCCGGAGCCCGCCCCGGGCCCGTGAGCGGGCGGTGGCTCAGTCGAGCAGCTCGTCGTCGTCTTCGTCGGGGGCGGGCGGCGCCGTGAGGCCCCACTCGGCCGCGACCTGGCGCAGGACGTCGATCTCGGCGGCGCGGGAGCCGTCGGTGCCGGCCAGGTGGGCGAGCAGCCGCATGCCGTGCCGACGCACGCCGGGGCGCACGCGGTGGAGCTCGGCCAGCACCACGTCGATCGCCGGGAAGCGCTCGCGCGCCGCGCGCACGGCGGCGTTCCAGCGGTCGGTCCCGGCCTGGCGCTGCAGCGCCGCCAGCGCGTCCTGCTCCGCGGCGCTGATCTCGTGGTCGGCGTGGAGCACCGCGCGGATCAGCGCGACCAGGATGACCAGCTCGTCGTCGGTGTAGCGGTCCACGCCGCGAACGGTACCAGCGAGGGCGCCCGCGTCGCGCGCCGCGGTCGCCAGGGCGGGCGGGCGGCGATACGATGCGCGCATGGTCTGGCCACGCCGCAGCGCGCCCCGTGCGCCCTCGTCGCCCTGGTCGCGCTCGGGGTGGGCTGCGCGGCGGAGCCCGGCGCCGTCCGCCGCGCGCCGCCGTCGCCCGCGCCGGCGCAGACGCTGCCCGTGACGGAGCCGACGCCGTCGACCCCCGAGGACTACGTGATGGACGGCTTCTCGTTCGTCGACGACGGCGTGGCCGGCCTGCCGCAGCCCGGCGCGCGCGCCCCGCTCGAAGACGACCTCGGGTTCCTCGTCGGGCAGGGCGTCGGGCTGCTGGTCTCGCTCACCGTCGAGCCCACCGACCCAGACGCCGTGGCGGCCGCGGGCCTCGACCTGCTGCACCTCCCCGTGGCCGACTTCCAGCCGCCCACGCTGGAGCAGCAGCAGGCGTTGGTCGACGCGATCGTCGCCCGGCGCGCCGCCGGGGAGGCGGTGGGGGTGCACTGCACGGCCGGGCTCGGCCGCACCGGCACGATGCTCGCGAGCTGGCTCGTGGGCGACGGCTGGGCGCCCGAGGCCGCCATCGACGAGATCCGCGCGCTCCGGCCGGGCTCGATCGAGACCACGGAACAGGAGGAGCAGGTGTTCGCGTTCGCCGAGGCCCTCGCCGCAGAGGCGGCGCGATGAGGCTCCTGCTCTCCCTCGCGCCCGTCGCGCTGTCGGCGCTCGCCTGCACCCTCGGCGGCGGCCCCACCGAGCGGTCCAACGCCTCGGCCTGCGCCGCGTACGCCGATGCGCTCAACGCGCAGCTCGGCCCCTGCGGCCTGGCCTACGACGCCGACAACTTCTGCAGCAGCGCCGCCTACCCCGACGTCGACATGCAGCCGTACTACGCCTGCCTCGTGGCCCACGCCCGGTGCGACGGCGGCGCGCTCGTCCTCGACACCGACGGCTGCGCACCGCCGCTGCTGGTCGCCGTCGACGCCCGGAGCGCCAGCGCCGAAACCCCCGCCAACACGACCGCGGCGTTACCCTCAGGGGAGGAGGGAGCTCGATGAGCGTGTTCCGGCGCCTGTACAACGTCGCCTACGGCAAGGTCCGCGCCTGGCAGAGCGGCGACGACGGACCGAGCGACCTCGACCGCGAGCTGTACGCCGCGCGGGAGCGCCCGGTGGGGCGTCGCGAGCGCTGGTCGCCGCCGGAGACCGAGATCGACGGCGACGACGCTCCGGCCGACGAGGCGGAGCCCGCCGCGCCGAAGCCCCGCCGCCTGTAGCTACTGCATCCGCGTGGGCAGCGGCCGGCCCATCCGCGGCTCGCTCGGCCGCGGCGTCATCCGGGACATCACGGCGCGCTGCGCCTCGAGCTGCTTGAGGTCGCTCACGAGCCGCTGGTGCTCGCGCGCCTCGTGGGGCAGCATCGGCGCGCTGCGGGCGGCCACCAGCGCCACGAAGTGGGCGCCCACCGCCACGAAGAAGAAGCAGATCACCAGCACCGCGAACACGGCGAACATCGGGATGCCCGCCGCGGCGTCGAGCCGGGCCACGACCACCGCCACGTCGCTCAGCACGAACGGCACGACCAGCGCCGCGATGGCCAGCACGAGCATGATCATCGTCGCGAAGAGCGCGAAGGCCCGCACCACCAGGAAGGGATGGAACGGGCTGTAGCGGCGGAGCCGGGTGACGAGCTCGCCGGACGTCGCGGACCGCTCGAACTTGTCCAGGCGGTTCTTCGCCTTGCGGATCTCAGCGTCGAAGTCACGGTCCTGCATGGCGGCCTCGAGCCCGCGGTGCGGCGGGTGGATGGAGGAGCGTACTTCATCCGCGGGGTCGAGGCACCCCGATGCGCCACCGGGGCATCGAGGACACCGGATCACCCGGCGTCTTCGTCACCGTCGCTCGGCTCGCACTCGACGTAGCCCAGCACGCACAGGTTGTGCATGTCCTCCTCGGCCCCCGCGGCCTGCGGGCCGATGCCCATGCGCGCCGCCTCGGTCGGCGGCGGCACCACGATCTCGCCCGGGTCGAGCAGGATCTGCCGCTCGCCGTCCTTCCACAGGCGGCCGCGCTTGGCCTCCTCGAACGACAGCGCGGTGCCCCCGAGGCTCGCCTTCGCCGCACCCGGATCGGCGGGCGCGTCGAACAGCGTAGACGATGCCCTCGGGATCGGGCCCGGGTGAAGGTGAACGACCGCCCGTCGGCCGCGGTGGCGACGGTGCCGATCTCCGGCGGGATCCGCTTCGGCAGCTCGCCCCACTCGACGTTCGCGCGGTGCTCGATCACCGACTCGGGGTCGAGCACGTCGACGGACACGGCCTTGGCGGGCAGCTCGACCGTGAGCGGGCCGTCGCCCGGCGCGAGCTTCAGGCGGATCCGCCAGCCCGGCCCGACGGGCACGCCGTGGGCCTCCTGCAGCCGCTTGCGGTAGGGCTCGAGGTCGCGCACCTCGGACAGGTCGTGCTGCTCGCCCGGATCGGCGGTGAGGTCGTAGAGCTCCTCGCGGCCCGTGCCCGTGTGCAGCACGTACTTGTGCCCGTTCCACACGACCCCCCACCGCTCGTGGGAGTACTGCAGGTAGCCGACCGGCAACGGCCGATCGGGCCAGGCGGCGTCGTCGCCGAGCAGCAGCGGGACGAGCGAGCGCCCGTGGCTCCCCGGCGCGTCGGCGAAGCCGCACAGGTCGTAGAGCGTGGGCGCGAGGTCCATCAGGGTGACGGGCTCGCCGACCCGCTCGCCCTGGGCGAGGCCGCCGCGAGGGCGCAGCGCGAAGACCGTGCGCGTGAGCTCGTCGTACAGCGTGTGGTTGTGCTCGAACCCGCCGTGCTCCCAGAACTCCTCGCCGTGGTCGGAGTAGAGCACCACGAGCGAGCGGCCGGGCATGCGGTCGATGGCGTCGAACAGGCGCCCGAGCTCGTGCGAGGTGTAGGCGAGCTCGCCGTCGTGGAGCTGGCGCAGGTGCTGCTTCTTGCGGTCGTCGAGCGTGCCCGCCTTCATCATGGCGAGCACCTCGGAGCGCTTGATCTTCTGCGGCAGGCTCGGGTCGGGGTCGGTGAGGAACTTGTCGCGGTAGGCCCCCGGCGCGTCGTACGCCATGTGCGGGTCCATCAGGTGCAGGAACAGGTAGCTGTCGACGTTGCGGTTGTCGCCGAGCCAGCCGAGCGCGCGGTCGACCTGGGTGGCGGCGTCGGCCGAGCCGTCGAACTTCCAGACGTCGAAGCCGTCGTCGAAGCCGAACTTCGGCTGCAGGTGGACGTTGGCGACGAAGCCGCCCGTCGCGAAGCCGTGCTCCGCGAAGACCTCGCCGATGTTGGTCTGGCCGACGGCGTCGAGCGGGAGCCGGCCGGTGGTCGAGCTGCGGAAGCTCGGTCGGGTGCGGGGCGCGGTGGACCAGGTGTGGTCGAACGACACGCCGGTGCCGATCCACGTGTCGATCTCGGGCGTGGTGGGAACGGGGTTGCCGTAGAACGACAGGTCGTCCTGCCGCGTGGTGTCGACGGCGACGACGACCACGCGCCGCACGTCGCCGTCGGGCGCGCCGGAGAGGGTGGGCCCGCCGACGAAGACCCAGTCGAACACGCTGTTGCCGAGCGGCTCGCTCGCCAGCGCCAGCGTGACCTGCTTGCCCGCGAACGCCGACAGGTCGACGTGCCACGGGCGGAAGCCGCCCTTCGGGTCGCTCAGGTTCTGGCGGTCGACGACGGTCTCGCGGCCGTCGACCGTGACGGTGAGCACCACGTCGGCGCCGTCGGGCTTCGGGACGTTGACCGGCGCCCGCTCGAGCGCCAGCGACGCGTCGAAGGCGGCGTTGCGCTCGGGGATGGTGACCTGCCACTCGCCGCGGGTGGGCGCCACCATCATCAGCCCGTGGCGGGTCTCGCCGTCGATCGTCACGGCGTGCTGCACGAAGGCCTGCGGCTCGAGCCCGGCCTTCTTCGGGTCGTGGCGCTGCAGGTCGTCGGCGACGCCCTGGTAGCGCACCTTCACCGTGCCCGCCGCGGGGAGCGTGGCGTGGGACAGCACGAAGAAGCGGCCGTTGATGCGCCAGGTGGAGCGGCGGGCCTGCGGCGCCGGGCCGCGGCCGAACGGGATCGGCACGCCGTCGATGGTCAGCAGCATCCCCTCGGGCCGGAACGTCTGCGCGTCGGTCTCGACGGCGAAGGGGAGGGGGGCGCGCAGCACCTTGAGCACCCGCTTGGCGTTGCGCGGGTTCGGCACCTCCTCGACCTCGAGCGTGAACTCGTCGCCGAGGTTCGCGACCTTGGGCGGCAGCGTCACCTCGGGCAGCGACCACTTCGCCGGCTCCCGGTCGAGCTGGAACTGGTGCTGGTGGGAGCTGCGAAGGTCGGGGAAGCCGGGGACCGACGCGGTGCTCAGCGTGACGGGGACGGGGGCCACGGGGTGGATGGCGGCCGTCGGATCGAGCGTGGGGCCGGGCGGGACCGGCGGCACGACCTCGCCGCCCGCATCGGGCGTCCGCGTGGCGAGGTAGCCGACGCCCAGGATCAGGGCGACGGCGACGGGGACGACCAGGAGCCAGCGATTTCGCATCGCCGAGCCTTATCCCAGGCGAGCGGCGTCGCAACCGCCGGCCTGGGGGCGCGCCTACTCGGTGACGCGGGCCAGCTCGGCGTCGATGACCTCGGCGAACGCCTCGATCGGCTGGGACCCCTGCATCGGGATGCCGTTGACGTAGAACCCGGGCGTGGCGCTCATCCCGACCTTGCGGCCGTCGGCGATGTCGCTGTCGACCGCCTCGGCGTGCTTGCCCTCGGTCAGGCAGGTGCGGAACGCGTCGGCGTCGAGCCCAGCGGCGGTCGCGTAGCCGACGAAGTCCTCGTCGGTCCAGGCCTTCTGGTCGCCGAACAGCGCGTCGTGGTAGTCCCAGAACTTGTCCTGGTCCTTCGCGCACAGGCTGGCCTCGGCGGCGCGGTGCGCCTGGCCGTGCATCGGGAGCGGGAAGTTGCGGTAGACGAGGCTGACCTTGTCGCCGTAGCGCTCGCTCAGCTGCTTGGCGGTCTCGGCGGCGTCGGAGCAGTACGGGCACTGGAAGTCGCTGAACTCGACGATCTCGACCGGCGCCTTCTCGGGGCCGCGGCGGGGGCCGTCCTTCGCGGCGACCTCGATGCGGTAGCGCGGCAGGAAGGTCTCGACGCCGCCAGCCTCTTCCTTCAGGCGGGTCATCAGCGCCAGGAACGCCGCCTGGGCCTGCTTCTCGTACAGGAACTGCGCGATGCGCTGCCCCTCCACCTCGACGGGGCCCTGCATCTGGCTCTTGTTCTGCTCGTAGAACGCCCGCACCTCCTCCTCGGTGGGCGGGGTGACCTTCTCCTGGACCTCGGCCTGGATCAGCGCGTCGACCGTCAGGCCGCGCTTCTCGGCCTCCTTCTCGAGGAGGCGCTGCAGCACGAGCTGGTCGAGCGCGTTCTGACGCGCCTCGGCGCGCGCGATGTCGGCCTGCACCAGGTCGCCGCCGACCTCGGAGAACAGCTCGTCCCAGGTGATGGAGGCATCGCCGATCTTCGCCACGACCTCGGGCACCCCCGCGGGCCGCGCCGCCGGGTCGGTCGCCGCCTCGGAGTCGGGCGCGCGCGAGTCCACCGCCGTGGCTGGACCTCGGCCGTCTCCACCTTCGTCTCGCCGCACCCGACCGCCGCGAGCACGAGCACGAGCCGTCCGATACCGTTCATCCGTGACCTCCGTGAGACGGGCGCTGTATCCCGTGCCAGCGCGCGCGCTCGTCTCGAAGTGTGGTTAGACCACGGCGTGCGCGACCTGTTCCCAGCGCTCGCGCTGCTCGTCGCCGGCTGCACGCCCCCCGGGGCGCCGGCGCCGGTGGCGCTGCCGCCGTCGCCGTCGAACGTGCTCGTCTTGCTGACCGACGACCAGGGCGTCGACAAGGTCGCGGCCTACGGCGAGCACCCCGACCCGCCGCACACGCCCCGCATCGACGCGCTGGCCCGCGACGGCCTGCTGTTCCGCAACGCCTGGGCGACCCCGAGCTGCTCGCCCACCCGCGCCGCGCTGCTCACGGGCCGCACGGGGCGGCGCACCGGCGTGGGCGGCGTCCTGCAGGTGGAGGAGGCCGGAGAGCTGCCGCTCGACGAGGTCACGCTGCCTCGGCTGCTCCGTGAGGCCGCCCCCACCCCGTGGGCGACCGCCGCGCTCGGGAAGTGGCACCTCTCGGGCTACGCCGCGCCCGACGGCGTCGACCACCCGGTGCGCGCCGGGTTCGACGTCTTCCGCGGGTCCATGGGCAACCTGTACGACGTGGGCGTCGACGACGGGCAGCGCCACTCCTACTACCACTGGGACAAGGTCAGCGACGGCGCCCTCGCGGTGACCGAGCGCTACGCGACCTCCGACACGGTCGACGACGCGCTGGCCCTGGCGGCCGAGCTCCCCGAGCCGTGGCTGCTGTACGTGGCGTTCAACGCGCCGCACCGCCCGCTCGACCCGCCGCCCGAGGCGCTGCACACGCTCGGCCCGCTCACCGAGGACAGCCCCGAGGCGGTGCGCTACCAGGCCGTGGTGGAGGCGCTCGACACCGAGATCGGGCGCCTGCTCGACGGGCTCGACCCCGCGGTGCGCGAGCGGACCACGGTGATCTTCGCCTCCGACAACGGCACGCCCGAGCACGCCGTCCTGCCGCCCTGGTCGCCGTCGCGCGGCAAGGACACGCCGTTCGAGGGCGGGATCAACGTGCCGCTCGTCGTGAGCGGCCCGCTCGTCGCCGCGCCGGGCACCGAGACCGACGCGCTCGTGCAGCTGCTCGACGTGTTCGCCACCGTCGCCGACATCGCGGGGGTGCCCGCCTCGGCGCTCGACGGCGTGGCGCTCGACAGCCGGAGCCTGCTGCCGCTGCTGCGGGGCGAGCCCGATCCTCAGCGGGCGTTCGTGCACTCCGAGCAGTTCAACCCGCCGGGCCCGGGGCCCTACGTCGCCGACTGGCGGATGACGCGCGGCGCGCGCTTCAAGGTCGTCACGCGCGCCGAGCGCGACGCGCTGTTCGACCTCGCCGGCCGCGACGACGACGGGCCGGTGCTCGATCCCGCCGCGCTCCCGGCGGAGGTCGGCGCCGAGGTCGACGCGCTGCTGGCCGAGCACGCGCGGTACTGGGCGGAGATCCCGCCGTTCACGGGGCGGTGAGGCTCGCGGACAGGGTCGTGTCGGCGAAGGTCGCGAAGCCGCGCACCAGGACGTGCCAGGGGCCCGGCGCCGGGTCGGCGAAGGTGCAGACCTCGTCGTTGCCCGGGGTGAAGGGGCGGCAGTCCCAGGCGATGGCGGTGGGGACGGCGCCCTGCCGCACGTACAGGTCGGCGTCGCCCGAGCCGCCGGAGAGCGTGACGGTGAGCGTCTCGGTGCCGTCGGGGACGTCGACGACGTAGCGGAGGGTGTCGCCCGGGGCGCCCGCCAGGCCGGTGACGGGCACCTGGCCGAGCTCGGGGGCGGCCGCGCCGCCCATCAGGTCGTCGAGCGCGCCGAGCGCCGCCACGACGTTGGGCAGCGGCCCGATGGCGCCCTGCTGCGGGTCGAGCTGCGGGGTGCCGGTCTGCACGAGCAGCCGCCGGATCTCGGCCGGGGTGAGCGGCGAGCCCCACGTCTGCAGCGCGTGGCCCTGCAGCACCGCCACGGCGGCGGCCACCAGCGGGGTCGCCGAGCTGGTGCCGTTGAAGTAGGCCGTGTACTCCTGGTCGCGGTCGCCGCCGAAGGCCGCGAGGTCGCCGTAGCCCGTGGAGGTGACGTTCTCGCCCCAGGCGTGGACGTCGACCCGCGCGCCGTAGGTGCTGAAGTACAGGCGCGTGCGCGCGGCGGAGGCCCCGGCGCCGACCAGGATGGCGCCGCTGTCGCCGCGGTCGCGCCAGGCGTCGTAGGCCGGGTCGTCGAGGTCCTCGGCGCCGTTGCCCGCGGCCGCCACCACGACGATGCCGGCGTCGGTCGCCTCGCGCACGAGGTCCCACACCACGGGGTCGTACTCGGCGGGGCCGTAGCCGCCGAGCGCGCCGGTGGTCTGCATCTCGAGCACGACCACGTCGCCCGGCGCCGACCGGGCGATGGCGCTGGCGATGGCGGCGGCCCGGCGGGCGCCCTCCTGGTCGCTGTACTCGGGGAACACGTCGACGTCGGCGTCGGACGCCATGCCGGTGACGCCGTAGCCGTTGGCGACGGCGCCGATCTCGCCGAGCACGGCGGTGCCGTGATCGTCCCAGCCGTAGTCGGCGACCCAGTCGGGGACGGTCTGGCCGGGCTCCACCCGCGCGCCGAGGTCGACGAGGTCCTCGTGGGTCAGGCGCCAGCCGTACTCGCAGTCGGCGATGTGGACGCCGGCGCCGCGCTGGCCGCGGTTGTAGGCCCGGGCGAAGCCGAGGCCATCGGCGCCGAGGCGGCGGTAGCGCTGCTGGGCGGAGAAGTCGCTGCTGGGCGGGGCATAGTCGCCGGGCGGCGGGACGAGCAGCGGCTCGAGCCAGACGTACGCAACGCCGGGCACGAGGCGCACGGCCTCCGCGAGCGACACCAGCGCCCCCTCGGGGAGATCGCGGTCGAGCGTGAGGACCGTGGAGAACGCGGTGGAGGGGCCCTTGCCCTCGGCCCGCAGCGGGGCCAGCTGCTCGTCGACCCGGGGCAGCAGCGCGCGGAAGCCCACCCCGGCGTCGCCCGCGAGGCGGTTGACGGCCTGGGCGGCGCTGGCGCGATCGAGCGCGATCCGGCCGTCGGCGAGGAGCTGCAGGCCGGCCTCGGGCTCGAACTTCACGACCAGCCGGTGCTCGAGCCCGTCGTCGACGGCGAGCGGCATCTGCCGGTCGTCGCCGAGGCCGTCGAGCCTGTCGAACTCCGTGCAGCCCGTGCACAGCGCGATCAGCGCGAGGACGTTCCGCCTCATCTGGCCCCCCGGGATTCCCCCGGGTCTAACGGGCCGCGGGCGGTTCGTCGTGTGCCGGGGGCGGCGCGGATCCGAGGTCGGTCCGGGCGATCTCCTCGCCCGGGGGGTGCCGCTCGAGCCAGGCGACCACGAGCTCCACGCTCCGCCCGTAGCTGCGGACCCCGCCCTCGACGCCGTTGAGCTTGAGGTAGCTGTCGTTGACCCCCTGCGACACCGTCGCCAGCGGGCCCTCGTAGCCGGCCCAGAAGGCGTAGGAGACGTTCACGTCGCGCTGGACCCCGGGGTAGCGGCGGGCGATCACCCG
Source organism: Myxococcota bacterium (assembly GCA_041389545.1). Taxonomy (GTDB): domain Bacteria; phylum Myxococcota_A; class UBA796; order UBA796; genus JACKER01. Next base: position 65,900 of record JAWKRQ010000014.1, read on the forward strand.
GCGGAACGCGGCGTCGTCGGTGCGCGACAGCGCGCGGAGCACCTGGCGCTGGGCGAACAGCCACCCGCCGTAGCGGACGAAGTCGTCGTCGGCGTGGATGCAGGCCAGGAAGCCGAAGAAGTTGGCCTCGTTCTCGCTGTTGAAGAAGCGCTGGTGCGCCTTCTCGTGGGCGATGGTGTGGGCGCGCTGCCACTCGGGGGCGTCGGCGTCGATGTTGGCCTCGGCCGTGAACGGGAAGTAGAACCCGCCGATCCCGAGGTAGGAGAACACGACCGAGCTGAGCAGCGGCTTGCTCGGGCCCCGCGACCAGCCGACGGAGGGGTGCAGGTGCAGCCGGCCGGCGAGCCGCACGTAGGCGCGGTCGATCGCGGCGTCGGCGGCGGCGATGCCCTCGGGCGCGCGGGTGGCGCGGTGATCGTCGGGCCAGCCGTGCAGCCGCAGGTAGAGCTCGTTGACCTGGTCGACGAGCACGTCGCCCCAGCGCTCCAGGTCGTCGGCCGTGAGCGGATCGAGGCGCTCCCCGGGCTGCACCCAGCCGAGCCGCACCTCGGCGCGGGCCCGGCCGTAGCCGAGGCCCCAGCTGCCGTAGAACAGCACGCCGACGGCGGCGAGGGCGATCCACGCCGCCAGCCCCGCCTGCAGCAGGATGCGGCCGCGCCGCCCGCGCCCACGCCACAGCGCGACGACGAGCCAGCTGAGGCCGCCGAGCACGACCGCGAGGGTCGCCCCCTCGACCCACTCGGCCAGGCTGATGGGGATCCGCCCCGTGACGGCGGCCTGCGCGGTCTGGACCCACAGGCCGAGCCCCTGGACGAAGCCGCGCTCGACCGCGCCGGGGAGCTGCGCCCAGGCAGCCATCCCCAGCAGCAGCGCCGTCAGCCCGACGGCGACGGCGAGGGCGCGGCGGAAGCCTCGACTCAGCCGAGGTTCTCGGCCACGAAGTCCCAGTTGGCGAGCGCGAAGAACGCGTCGAGGAACTTGGGGCGCGCGTTGCGGTAGTCGATGTAGTAGGCGTGCTCCCAGACGTCGCAGGTCAGCAGCGGGGTGGACTCCGTGCCGCCCGGGGTCTCGGCGTCGTGGGTGCTGGTGACGCGCAGCGCGCCGCTCGGGTCGCGGACGAGCCAGGCCCAGCCGCTGCCGAAGTGGCCGGTGGCCTCGGTCGTGAACGCGGTCTTGAAGGCCTCGAACCCGCCGAAGTGGGTCTTCAGCGCGTCGGCCACCTTGCCGGTCGGCTCGCCGCCGCCCTTCGGCGCCAGGCACTTCCAGAAGAAGGAGTGGTTGAAGTGCTGCGCCGCGTTGTTGAACACGCCCTTGTTCCCCTCGTTGCGGGACTTGGCGATCACGTCGGCGAGCGACAGGCTCTCGTAGGCGGTGCCGGCGATCGCGTCGTTCAGCTTCTTCACGTAGGCCGCGTGGTGCTTGCCGTGGTGGTAGTCCAGGGTCTCGGCCGACATGTGAGGGGCCAGCGCGTCCTTCGCGAACGGCAGGGCCGGGAGCTCGTGAGCCATCGAGGGTTCTCCAGGTCGTTGGACAAGGGGGCGGCCGTATCTTTTGGGATCGGGTGGGTCAAGCTGGCCGGGCGCGCGGCCGGCGCGCCGCGGCCGGAACAGGTAGAGTCCCGGTGGCGACCCACCCCCCATCGGGTCGCGGGGCCGGTCCCGGACCGGTCGGGAGGCACGATGCGTTGGTCCCGAGGGCTCCGGCGCCGAACCGACGTCGGTCCGCGGCCGGCGCTCGCCGCGGCGGCGGCGCTGGCCGTCGTGATGCTGTCGGCGTCGGACCTGTCGTTCTACGAAGAGGCGCTGCCCACGACGCTCAACCCGCTGTTCGCCCGGTCGATGGTCGACCGCCGCGCGCAGGAGCTCGTGTTCGACCGCCTCTTCTACCGCTCGGCGATCACCAGCGAGATCAAGAGCCGGCTCGTGCAGACCACCGAGGTCCTCGACGGCGGGCGCGGCGTGAAGCTCACCTTGAAGGAGGGCATCCGCTGGCACGACGGCGAGCCGCTGACCCCGGCCGACATCTGCTTCACGCTCGACGCGATGCGCGATCCGCGCACGCCCACGCAGGTCGGCAAGGTCTTCGAGGAGTCCGTGGCCTCGTGCGAGGCCTCGCGCCGCGACGTGACCATCCGCTTCACCAAGGCCTACCACAACCCCACCGAGCGGCTCGAGTTCTCCGTGCTGCCGAAGCACGCCTTCCGCGGCGAGACCGCCATCCAGCCCGACGACGACTTCTCCTCGCGCCCCATCGGCACGGGGCCCATGAAGGGCTCGCGCGGCAAGCGCGAGGTGCGGTTCACCGCGTACCCGAACGCGCACCACGCGCCGCGCATCGACGTCCTGCAGCTGGGGGAGGGGGGCGACCCGCTCATCCAGGTGCGGACGCTCATGAACCTCGGCGTGCACGGCATCGTCAACGTGCCGCCGCCGTACCGCGGCGACGTCGCCGCCTCCGACGACATCGCGCTCAAGTCCTACGACCTGCGCTCGTGGTGGTTCGCGGCGATGAACACGCGGCGCGGCCCGCTGCAGGACAAGCGGATCCGCCAGGCCGTCGACGCCGCGCTCGACCGCGAGGAGCTGCGGCGCCTGACCATGGGCTACGACCCCGACGACATCCAGCAGCCCTGCCAGTTCATCTCCGGGCCGTTCGTGCCCGCGTCGTCGTACTACAACCGCTCCGTCAAGGTGCGGACGCGGTCGGACCTGGCGCGGGTGCGGCAGCTCATGCTGTCGGCCGGGGCCAAGGACTCCGGGGGGACGTGGACGCTCGGCGGCGCGCAGCTCGTGCTGAACATCGGGATGGAGGCGCCGCTCGACCTCGAGGCGCGCGACCTGCTCAACCAGATCGGCAACCAGCTGCAGTCGGCCGGGTTCGGGCGGCAGGTACACAAGGTGAGCGCCGACGACTGGGTCAACCAGGTGATCACCGGCAAGGCGACCGACTTCGACATGCTGATCGGGAAGTGGTCGTTCGGGGTCGTCGAGGACGTGACGCCGATGTTCCACACGCGGACCGGCGGGCTCGGGGCCTACAACATCTTCAACTACTCGAACCCCACGGCGGACGCGATGCTCGCCCGCTACGACGACGCGAAGACCGACACCGAGGCGCAGGACGCCTTCCACGAGCTGCACGAGCTGCTGGCGGACGAGCTGCCGTACCTGTTCCTGTGGAAGCTCGACACGAAGAGCGGGTGGCGGATGGAGGTCAAGGGGAACACCATCACGCCGTACTTCTACTTCACGGAGTTCGACGGTTGGACCGTCGGCTCCTGAGATCGCCCCGGCACATCCCCCTTCCCCCTTGCCCTTGCCCCTTCGGAGGGTGGTCGAGGCGGGAGTGACGGGGTGCGGCTCAGCGTGGGGCAGGGGCAGGGGGCAGGGGCAGGGGAAAGGGCATCCAGGTCGTGGTGACATTCCGTGACAGGAGCCGACCGCCGGAGATCCGAGTCGTGCCCATGTTCGAGTGGTCACCGCTCGTTCGGCGGGGGACGCGGGGATGGACATGTTCGATGTCGACTGGACCGACGAGCTGCTGTCCGACGCGCGCGAGGTGGTCCTCGAGATCCTCGCCGAGGACGCCACGGGCGACGAGCCCGACCTCGACGCCCTGGCCCACTCGGTCCGCGCCCACCGGGAGCGCGTGCACCGCAACGCCCGCCCGATGACCGACCTCGACCTCGCCGACACGCTCTGCGAGGCGACGCTCGGCCTGCTCCACCGCGCCGCCGACTGGTCGCCGGACCAGCGCCGGCTCGCCTCGGTGGCCGCGCGCTACTACGTGAGCCCGCGCCAGGACGACGATCTCGGCTCGCCCTTCGGCTTCGACGACGACGTCGAGGTCTTCAACGCCATCGCCGCCCGCATCGCCCCGGAGCTCGTGCTCGCCGGCTGAGCCGCGGGCCTGCTACCGCCCCTCGATCCGCCCGAGCTGCCGCGCCATCCGGTCGACGATCCCGTTGACGAACGCCCGCGAGTCGCCGCCCCCGAACTTCTTCGCGAGCTCGATCGCCTCGTTGATCGAGACCGTGGCCGGGATGTCGGGGCAGCCCACGAGCTCGAAGGCCGCGATGCGCAGCACGTTGCGGTCGACGACCGGCATCCGCACGAGCCGCCAGTTGGTCGACGCCTCCTCGATGAGGCCGTCGAGCTCGTCGCGCCGCCCCTCGACCCCGCGCGCGAGGCGCTGGGCGAACTCGACCTCCTCGGACTCCGGCGCGCGGCCCTCGTCGATGCCCTCGCCGTCCATCAGCCCGCTCCACAGGTCGTTGAGCGCGCTCGCCACGGTCACATCGCGCAGGTCCGCCTCGAACAGCGCCTGCAACGCGAACTCTCGTGCTCGTCGACGCGACGCCACGTCAGCGCTCCAGCTCGTGGGTGAGCGAGGCCATCTCGAGCGCGGCCAGCGCGGCCTTCCAGCCGTTGTTCCCGGCCTTGGTGCCGGCCCGCTCCCAGGCCTGCTCGATGCTCTCGGTCGTGAGGACGCCGAAGATGGTGGGGACGCCCGTGGACGCGCCGACCTGCGCCACCGCCGACGCGACGCTGCCCGACACGAGGTCGTAGTGCGTGGTCGCGCCCCGGATGACGGCGCCGAGCGCCACCACGGCGGCGTACTTCCCGCTCGCCGCGAGCCGCTGGCAGACGGGGCCGATCTCGAAGCAGCCCGGCACCCACACGAGGTCGATGCGCTCGGCGGGATCGACGCCGTGGCGCCGCAGCCCGTCGACGCAGCCGTCGACCAGCTCCTTGACGATGGCGTCGTTGAAGCGGGCGGCGACGATCGCGAAGCGGCCACCGCTGTCGACGTAGCTCCCCTCGATGACCCGCGGCCCACCCATCAGCCGAGCCTCCCGCCCTGCACAGCGCGCACGAGCGGCACCCGCTCCACGAGGTGCAGCCCGTAGGCGTCGATCCCCACGATGGGGCGCTGCGACGAGGTGAGCAGGCGCAGGTCGCGCAGCCCGAGGTCGAGCAGGATCTGGCAGCCCGTGCCCAGATCGCGCAGGGCGTCGGCGCGGGCCTGGACGGCACCGTCCTCGGTGGGCTCGCCGCCCCGCACCACGTCCTTCGCGAAGGCGCGCCGCAGCCCCTCGACGGGCGCCGACAGGTGCATCAGCACCAGCACGCCGCGCCCGGCGTCGGCGATCTGCTGCAGCGCCGCGCTCGCGGACGCCGACAGCGCCGAGGCCTCGGGCGAAAGGAACGCCCAGGGCGCGGGCGCCGCCTGCACCCGCACGAGGGTGGGCTCCTCGCGCATGTCGCCGAGCCACAGGGCCTGGTGCAGCCCGCCCGTGCCGAGGCTCGCGTAGAGCCGGGTGCGGAAGGTGCCCACGCCGGGCACCTCCACCTCGCCCTCGGCCTCGCGGCGCACCACGCGCTCGTTCCGCATCCGGTACTTGATGACGTCGGCCACGGCCACGACCCGCAGCTCGTGCGCCTCGCCGAAGCGCAGCAGGTCGGGCAGCCGCGCCATCGAGCCGTCGGGGTTCATGACCTCGCAGATGACGCCGCTCGGGTCGAGCCCGGCGAGCCGCGCGAGATCGACCGAGCCCTCGGTCTGGCCGACGCGCTCGAGCACGCCGCCGTCGCGCGCGCGCAGCGGGAAGATGTGGCCCGGCGTGACGATGGCGCGCGGCGTGGCGTCGGCCGCGATCGCCACCTCGACGGTGCGCGCGCGGTCGCCGGCGCTGATGCCGGTGGTCACGCCCTCGCGCGCCTCGATCGAGACGGTGAACGCGGTGTGGTACGCGCTCTGGTTGTTGCTGGCCATCATCGGCAGCGCGAGCTTCTCGACCTGCCGGCTCGTGAGCGACAGGCAGATCAGGCCCCGCGCGTGGGTGGCCATGAAGTTGATGGCCTCGGGCGTGACCTTCTGCGCGGCGATCACGAGGTCGCCCTCGTTCTCGCGGTCCTCGTCGTCGACGAGGATCACCATCTTGCCCGCCCGCAGGTCCTCGATGGCGAGCTCGACCCGATGGATCGGGTCGGGATGCATCACCTCGAACCGGCTCACCTCGGCGCGACCGCCCATCCGCCCCCCGTTCGGCGGCACATAACCCTCGGGGTCAGTGCGGCACCTGCGGATCCGCCCCGCCGGGGTCGCCCTCGGGCGCATCCGGCGCCTCGCCGCTGCCGAAGGGGTCTTCGTCGCCGAACAGGTCGGGCACCTGGGGCTCGGCCGGCGGGGCCTCGTCGGCGGGGACCTCGCCGAACCGCTCGGTGCGGTGCCCGCGCTCGCGCGTCCAAAGCAGATCGCTCTGGTGCAGGCTCACCTCGGTGGCGTAGGCGTCGAGCAGCGCCCAGTCGGTGTTCTGGGGCGTGGCGTCGAGCGAGGCGGCGTGGGCGGCCAGCGCCGCCGTCATCACGTCGGTGCGGCCGCCGTTGCCGGCGATGAGGACCTGCATGGCCCGCGCCACCCGCACCCCGGACGGCGCCCCCGCGCTGGCGGCCTCCTCGAGCAGCGCCCAGGGGTCGACGTCCTCGGGGCCCGAGCCCGGGACGGCCGCCCAGGCCGAGCCGCGCAGGGCGGAGGGGAGGTGCCACCAGCGGGCGTCGTCGAGGCAGTCGGCCGCGCGGGCGATGACGGCGAGGCGGTCCATCGGGATGTCGTTGGCGCCGCCCGCCTGGCGATCGTGCAGCAGCGCGAGGGTGCCGGTGACCAGGCCGAAGGCGTAGACGAACTCGTCCTTCTCGGCGATCTTCGGGCACGCGGCCCCGGTGGCGCCGACCTCGCCGAAGGCGGCCTGCATGGCCTGGAAGGAGCGCTCGAAGCGCTCGGCGGCGTGGGCGTTGGCGCGGCGGGCGCGCTCCCGGGCGTCGGTGATCTCGGCGACGCGCCCGGGGCCGGCGGGGAGGTTCGCGTCGGCGCGCTCGGCGGCGAGCTCGGCCTCCCAGGCGTCGGCCTCGTCGCAGACGGCGGCGGTGCCCTCGGCGATGGTGAGCGCGAGCTCGGGGCGGCTGTGCTTGCCGACGGCCGCGAGCGGGTGGGCGAGGGCCTCGCCCATGGCGCAGACCTTGCGGGTGTCGCCCACGTCGGTGCCGACGGCCACGACCCGGTCGATGGTGAGGCGGTCGACCTTGTGGACGCAGGCGGCGAGGGAGAGGAGCACGGGGGGGACGAGGGCGAGCTGCAGCGTCACCCGGAGCGGCGCGGGGAACATGCGACCTCCGGCGCGCCTGGTAACTGTGTGCCGCCCGCACCGCGGGCCGGTCCGCGCGTTTCGAGGTAGATCCGATCCCTTCGGAGGGAGGTCGGCATGCGCGGTGTCTTCAACGTGGTGCTGGGGATCGTGATGGTGATCGGCGGGCTGTCGGGCAAGCTCGTGCTGATCGGGACGCACAGCGGGCTCGCCCTGGCGGCGATCGGCGTGATCCTGATCGTGGTGGGCGGCTTCCGGATGCTGTCGGGCGGGCGCGAGCGCTGACCTGCCTGGTGGCATGGGGCACGGCCCGAAGCCCGTCTGCATCGGCGCGAGGCCAGCGCTGTCGACCTGGCTGCCGCGTCGCCGGCGCCGATCGGCGTGCCCGCACGACCACCACCACGACCACCACCACGACCACGCCCTCGGCGCGACGAGGACGGCCACCTCCTGCAGCGGGCCACCGCGTGCCCAGCCAGTGGCTGCCGGCGTGGTCGTGGTGGTGGTGGTGGTCGTGGTCGTGATGACCTCGCGCACCTCGAGAGGGCTCGGGGCGGCGCTCTCTCCGACAGGCTCCCTAGCGCAGCCCCTCGTGGGGATCGGGCACCAGCCCGTGCCGCAGCCGGAACCGCAGCCACGCGTCGGGCCCCACCCGCTCCGTCGCCTCGAGCGTCATCCGCACGGCGTCGCCCAGCGCCTCGATCCGCGGCCCGCCCACGAACGGGACGCCCCCGGGGATCAGCACCGGCGCCACGAACAGCTCCAGCGCGTCCGCCAGGCCGCGATCCAGCAGCGACCGGTGCACCTGCCCGCCGCCCTCCACGAGCACCCGGTGCAGCCCCCGCGCCGCCAGCGCCCGCAGCGCCGCCTCCGGGTCCGTCCGCCCGTCGGGCCCCCGCGGCACGCGGATCACCTCCGCCGACAGCGTCCGCGCCGGCGCGTCCTCGGCGCAGACCACCAGCGCCCGCCCGCCGGCGAGCAGCTGCGCGCCGTCCGGCAGCCGCAGCTCGGTGTCGAGCACCACCGGCACGGGCTGGTGCGCCTCGGCGCCCGGCAGCCGCGCCGTGAGCGCCGGATCGTCGGCGAGCACCGTCTGGACGCCGACCAGCACCGCGTCGTGGGTGGCGCGCAGGCCGTGGCCCGCCGCCCGCGCCTCCGGCGAGGTGATCCACTTCGACTCGCCCGTGGCCGTCGCGATCCGGCCGTCGGCCGAGACGGCGGCCTTCAGCGTGACCTCGGGCAGGCCGTAGCCGACGGCCCGGGCGAAGCCCAGGATGCGCCGCGCGCAGGCGTCGTGCTCGACCCCGACCTCCACCGCGACGCCTCGCTCCCGCAGCTGCGCCACGCCTCGCCCGCGCATCGGCGGGTACGGGTCGAGCGCGCCCACCACCACCCGCGACAGGCCCGCGGCCGTGATCGCGTCGACGCAGGGCGGGGTGCGCCCGTGGTGGCAGCAGGGCTCGAGCGTGACCACGAGGGTGGCGCCGGCCGGGTCGTGGCCCCGGCGCACGCAGTCCGCGATGGCGACGACCTCGGCGTGGTCGCGGCCGACGGGCTGGGTGAAGCCCTCGCCGAGGACCTCGCCGCCCCGCACGATCAGCGCCCCGACGGGCGGGTTGGGCGCGGTGGTGCCCAGCGCGCGGGCCGACAGGGCGAGCGCGCGCCGCATCCACGTCCGGTCGTCGGGCTCGCTCACCGCGAGAGGAGGTCGCCGAAGAAGGCGGGGTCGTCGTAGATGGGGCGGCGCGCGCACAGATCGGCCACCCGGGCGCCGATGCGGTCGAGCGCCGCCTCGTCGCCGCGCTGCTCCACGGCGTCGGCGATCCAGTTCGCCACCGCCACGGCCTCGTCGCGGGTGACGCCGCGGGTGGTCATCGCGGGCGTGCCGATGCGGATGCCGCTCGTGACCATCGGCGAGCGCTTCTCGCCCGGCACCGTGTTCTTGTTCACCGTGATCTTCGCGCGCCCGAGCGCGGCCTCGGCCTCGGCGCCCGAGCAGGCCTCGCCGAGGTCGACGAGCATCAGGTGGTTGTCGGTGCCGCCCGACACGAGCGTCATCCCGCGCGCCTGCAGCGCTTCGGCCATCGCCGCGGCGTTCTCCACGACCTGGCGCATGTAGTCGGCGAACGCCGGCTGCTGCGCCTCGCCGAAGGCCACCGCCTTGGCGGCAATCACGTGCTCCAGCGGCCCGCCCTGGGTGCCCGGGAACACCGCCTTGTTCATGGCGTTCGCCCACTCCCGGCTGGCCATGATCAGCCCGCCGCGCGGCCCGCGGAGCGTCTTGTGGGTGGTGGTGGTCACGAACGCGCAGTGCGGCACGGGGCTCGGGTGCAGCCCGGTGACGACGAGCCCGGCGATGTGGGCGATGTCGGCGACCAGCACGGCCTCGACCTCGGCGGCGATCTCGGCGAACGCCGCGAAGTCGATGATGCGCGGGTAGGCCGAGGCGCCCGTCATGATGAGGCGCGGGCGGTGCTGGCGCGCCAGGTCGCGCACGTGGTCCATGTCGATGCGGCCCGTCGCCGGGTCGAGCGTGTAGTGCACGACCTTGTGCTGCATCCCGCTGACGTTGACCGGCGAGCCGTGGGTCAGGTGCCCGCCGTGGGTCAGGTCGAGGCCCATGATGGTGTCGCCCGGCTTGCACGCGGCCAGGTAGACGGCGTTGTTCGCCTGCGCGCCGCTGTGGGGCTGCACGTTGGCGCCGACCGCGCCGAACAGCTCCTTCGCGCGCTGCCGCGCGAGCTCCTCGACCACGTCGACGTGCTCGCAGCCGCCGTAGTACCGCTTGCCCGGGAGGCCCTCGGCGTACTTGTTGGTGAGGACGCTGCCGAGCGCCTGGAGCACGGGGATCGACACGTAGTTCTCGGACGCGATCAGCTCGAGCTCCACCTGCTGGCGGTGGAGCTCGGCACGGATCGCGGCGTGGACGGCCGGATCGGCCTGAGCGAGCGTCGGCATGTGGGAAACCCCCGGGTCGGCGCACGTCCTAACCCCGCGATCGGGCCGACCGCACGCCTGCCGCCGGCGGTAGACATGTTGTCGAGTGACACGTCTGCCGGTTCCGTGTAATATCGGCTGGCTCGGGAGGGTGGAATGCTGCGGACGATGGGACTTCTGGCGGGCCTGCTCCTCGCCTCGTGTCAGGAGTATGGCGTGCAGGACCGCCCGGGCGCCGGCGCCTCGGGCGCCGACATCGAGGTCGATCCGCTGTCGCTGACGCTGGGGCCGGCCACGGAGCGCGTCGTCGGCACCTTCTCGGTCAAGAACGTCGGCAGCGCCGCGCTCGACGTGAGCGCGCTCGAGCTGGTGGCCGGCGAGATGGCCTTCACCGTCGTCGACGACGGCACGGGCGGCGTGTTCGAGGTCGCGCCCGGCGAAGCCCACGAGGTGCAGGTCGCGTTCGAGCCGTCCAGCCCGCTCGTGTACGGCCAGATCGAGGTGCGCTCCGACGACCCCGACGAGCCCGTCGTCACCGTCGACCTGCAGGGCCTCGGCGAGGTGCCGGCGCTCCAGATCTCGCCCGACAGCCACGTGTTCCCGACGCTGTGCGACGACACCGTGGTGCTCACGCTCGCGAACGTGGGCGTGGCCGACCTCGAGATCACGGGCCTGACCTACGACACGCCCAAGCCCGACCTCACGCTGCTGTCCGACCTGGCGCTGCCGCTCACCCTGGCGCCCGACGCCAGCGCCCAGGTGGCCGTCCACTACCAGCCGGTGTCCGGCGAGCCCGTCCTCGGCGTGCTGTCGGTCGAGAGCAACGACCCGCGCGGGATCCTCACCGCCGACCAGAGCTCCGAGGCGTCCGCGGGCGACGTGACCGAGTCCTTCGTCGTCGAGGCGAACCCGCAGATCGACGTGCTGTTCGCCATCGACAAGTCGGGCTCCATGACCGACGACGCGCGCCGGCTCGGGCAGACCTTCGGCGACTTCATCGCCCAGGTGGGCTCGGTGACGACCGACTGGCAGATCGGCGTCGTCACGAAGGACTCGGGGTGCTTCAACAACGGCATCATCACCGCGTCCACCCCGAACTACGCCGACGTGTTCCTCGACGCGGTCGACGGCCTGCAGATCTTCGCCGACGCCGACCTGACCGAGGCGCTCCTCGCCATGACCGACGTGTCGCTCACCGAGACCGGCCCGAGCGGCTGCAACGTGGGCTTCCGGCGCCCGGGGGCGCTGCTCCACGTGGTCACCGTGTCCGACGAGCCCGAGCAGTCCGGCCAGCCCTACGACTACTGGCTCAACCGCTGGCAGGGCCAGCTCGCCGACCCGAACCAGCTCGTGGTCAGCGCGATCGTCCCCACCGGCGGCTGCTCGGGCGACGGCACGGGCTACATCGAGGCGGCCAACGCCACCGGCGGCCTGGTCCTCGACCTGTGCAGCCGCAACTGGAGCTCCTTCGCCACGCAGCTCGGCTCGGCCAGCGCGCAGGGGCTGCTGACCTTCCTGCTGTCGTCGTTGCCCGACCCGTCCACGATCGTGGTCGAGGTCGACGGCGTGGCCTACGACGTGGGCTGGCACTACGACCCCGTGCGCAACGCCGTCGTCATCGACGCCGAGCTGCCCGACGGCGCTCAGGTGGAGATCACCTACACGTCCATCGGCTGCTGAGCGGCGCGGCGCGCGATAGCCGGAGGGGCTCGGAGGAGCCGATGCTCGCGTCCCTCGCCCTGCTCGGGTGCACACCCGCCGCCCACCTGCCGCTGCCGTCCGAGGCGCCCCCGGCGCCGGCGCCCGTGGTGCTGCCGCCCGAGCCGGCCTACGTCGCGGCGTGGTCGCCGGCCGCCGCCCTCCGCGCCGAGCTCGACGCCGGCACCGTCGACGCGGCCACCGTCCGCGACCGGGCCCTGGCCCGCATCGCCACCGCCGACCGGTCCGGGCCGGGGCTCCACGCCGTCGTCGCCACGGCCTCCGACGCCGTCCCCGCCTCCGACGGGCCGCTCGCGGGCCTGCCCGTGCTGGTGAAGGACAACGTCGACGTGGCCGGGCTGGCCACCACCGCGGGCTCGATGTTCCTCGCCGACAACGTCCCGCCCGACGACGCGTTCCTGGTCGCCCGCCTGAAGGAGGCCGGCGCCGTGGTGATCGGCAAGGCCAACCTGTCGGAGTGGGCGAACTTCCGCTCGGCGCGCTCGAGCTCGGGCTGGAGTGCCGTCGGCGGGCAGGTGCGCAACCCGTACGTGCTCGATCGGAGCCCGTGCGGCTCGTCGTCGGGCTCGGCCGTGGCGGTGGCCGCCGGCTACGTGCCGTTCGCGGTGGCGACCGAGACCGACGGCTCCATCCTGTGCCCGGCCTCGATCAACGGCGTGGTCGGGGTGAAGCCGACGGTGGGGCTCGTGAGCCGCGACGGCATCGTCCCCATCTCGCACAGCCAGGACACGGCCGGGCCCGTCGCGGTCGACGTGCGGTCGGCCGCGCTGCTGCTGTCGGCGATGGCGGCGCCCGATCCGGCGGATCCGGCCGCCGCGCGCCGCCCCGCGGAGCTCGACACCGACTACGTCGCGGGGCTGTCGGCCGACGCGCTGCAGGGCGTGCGCATCGGCGTGGCGCGCGACCTCGCCGAGGTGGCGCCGCCCGTGGTCGCGCGCTTCGAGGCGGCGCTGGCCGATCTGCAGCGGCTCGGGGCCGTGCTCGTCGACGTGGCGCTGCCGCTCGACGACGCGATCGGCGAGGCCGAGGACGAAGTGCTGTTCCACGAGTTCCGCCCCGACCTCGAGGCGTACCTGCAGGGCGCGGGCCTGCCCTCGCCCACGCTCGACGCGCTCATCGCCTTCGACGAGGCCCACGCCGCCGAGGAGATGCCCTGGTTCGGGCAGTCGCTGTTCCTGCGGGCGGCGTCGCACCCGGCCGAGCACGCGGACTACGCCAAGGCCGTGAAGCGGCTGGCTGCCGTCGGGCCCGACGGCATCGACCGGGCCCTGCGCGAGGCCGAGGCGGTGGGCATCGTGGCGGCGGCCACCGGCCCGGCCTGGGCGATCGACTGGGTCAACGGCGACCGCTACACGGGCGGCAGCTCCACGATCACGGCCGTGAGCGGCTACCCGGCGGTCACCGTGCCGATGGGCCGCGTGTCGGGGCTGCCGGTCGGGCTCACGTTCCTGGGCACGGCCTTCGACGAGGCGCACCTGCTGTCCTACGCCTTCGCCTACGAGCAGGGCACGAAGCACGCCGTGCCGCCCAGCTTCGTCCCCACCATCGAGCAGGCGCCCTGAGACACGACGGGCGAGCGCCGCTCGGCACTCGCCCGCCTCCTCACCGCGTCAGCGTCCGGTCAGGGAGACTGGATGCACAGCGTGTAGGTGCCGTCGCCGCTCCAGCGGTTCACGCGCCAGCGGTGCACCACGTTGCTGCCCTCGGAGTAGGAGATGAACTCGTCCGAGGTCGAGCCCAGGCTGCTCGCGCGGGTCCGCCAGCGGTTCCCGCTCTGGTACTGCAGGTACAGGTCGAAGTCGGTGCCCGCGGGGCCCGTGAGCGTCGCCTCGTACAGGCCGGCCGCCGGGCCGGTGTACTCGAAGTAGTCGTTGACGTTCGACGCCGAGAGCGTCCCGGTGAACTCGCCGCCGGGGCAGTTGCCCGGGGTGCTCGTGCACGCCGGATCGTTCGTGCAGTCGCTGTCGTTGCAGTCCGTCGCGCCGTCGCCGTCGTTGTCGACGCCGTCGTCACAGACCTCGGCCGGCGGCGGGTTGGTGCTGCCGCCCGCGGTCTTCGCCGTCAGCGTCACGCCGCTGAAGGTGGAGTAGGCGCGCACCATCACGTAGTAGGTGCCCGCGCCGGGCGGGGTGAAGGTGCAGGTCTCGTTGTTCCCGTTGAGGTAGGGCCGGCAGTCGTAGGTCTGCTGGGTCGGCGCGTTGCCGTAGCGGACGTACAGGTCGGCGTCGCCCGTGCCGCCCGAGATGGCGATCTGCACGCTCTGCGAGCCCGTCGGGGTCGCGAAGCTGTAGGAGAGCTCCTGGCCCGAGCTGGCCGACAGGTTGGCCCGCGTGTCGAACGTCGTGTAGCTCAGCGAGCCACCGACCCCCACCGCCGTCCACGCCGCGTTCACCGCCGAGCGCTCCGCCGAGCCCGAGCCGAACAGGTCGTTCGCCGCGTTCTCGGTCGCGGTGCGCGCCTGGGCGAAGGTGGTGTTCGGCGTCATGTAGACGGACAGGGCGCGGTACCAGATGTTGGCCGCCTCCTGCATCGTCACCGCCGGGTCGCTCACCAGCAGGTAGAAGAACTTGTTGGCGATGCCCGAGCTGTAGTGGACGTCGAGGCCGTTGTAGTAGTTGGCGTAGTTGTCGATGGACGCGCCGTCGAGCGGCGGGTTGTCCATGTACCGCAGGGCGTCGCCGATGGCGGGGCGGGTGATGTCCTCGCCGATCTTCCAGGTGTCGCTGTTGATCGTCCAACCGTTGGTGTACGACTCGATCGTGGCGCCCATGATGTCGGAGGTCGCCTCGTTCAGGCCGCCCGACTCCCCGGAGTACACGAGGCCGGCGGTGCGCTCGGTGACGGCGTGGCTCAGCTCGTGGCCGACGACGTCCAGTGCACCCGACAGCGGCGTGAAGTAGGTGCCACCGTCGCCGTACACCATCTGGCTGCCGTTCCAGAAGGCGTTGTCGTAGTTGTTGCTGTAGTGGGCGGTGGACGACAGGGTCGCGCCGCTGCCGTCGTAGCTGTCGCGGCCCTGCTCGGCGAGGTAGTAGTCGTAGGTGTTGCCCGCGTGGTCGTGGGCGTCGTCGACGGGCACGTCGCCCGTGGCGCCCTGGCCTTCGGTGCGGCGCAGGCTGCCCGGCAGGCTCGTGCCGTTGTTCGCCGAGTAGGTGCGGCGGTTGCGGGCGGTCTGGAGGTTGTCGTACGACCACAGGACCTTGCCCGAGTCGGCGTCGACGAACAGGACGGGCATGGACGGATCGCCCGACGCGAAGTCCATGATCGAGACGCGATAGGTCAGGTGGTCCTGGCCGTCGCGCCGCAGGAACATGAGCTCGGAGCGGGCGTCGTCGACGCCGCCGTCGTGCTCGGCGATGGCGGCGGTGCGCGCCTCGTTGGCCGTGAGCACGGGGTGGAAGTCGTCGAGCAGATCGCGGCTCAGGGCGTCGGTGATGCCGGCGCCGGTGCCGTCCGGCGCGAGGTGGACGATGGCCTGCGCGCCGAACACGGGGACGCCGTGCTCGACCTGGTTCATGCGCACGTGCGCCATGCCCATCGGGTCGATCTCGACGGCGCCTGCCTGCAGCTCGTCGATGCCGGCCACGCCGCCGTTGTCCTTGCCGGAGATCCACTCGGACGCGAGGTCGCGCGCGAGCTCCGCGGACGCGGGGTCGCTGGGATCGAAGAGGTGCTCGACCGACTGCGCACCGTATTCGGGTGAGCAGGCCGCCAGGGTGACGCTCAACAGCGTCGCCCCCAGCGGGAACATGCGGTTCGACATCGTCCCTCCAGAGAGCAGAGGGGGCCTCGGCAGACACGCCGCGACCCTCCGGGGGGCGTGCGGACACACCGGTCCATGGGGGACCGCGTGCCCAGATGCCCGTCCGGCCACGCGAGCGCTGCCTCCTGCCCTCGCGCGGTGGGGAATTGTCCCGGACCCGGAGGTCGGGGTCAAGACAAATCCGTGTGGCGGAGCGTTGTCGCGAGTGTTGCGCCCCGAGAAACGGAGACTTTCCCGGGGCGCGACGGCCTCAGCAGCTGTCGCCGCCGCCGCAGAACGCGATCCAGCACCAGAACCCGCAGTCGTCGTCGCCGCCGTTGTTCACGCAGGCGTCGAGGCACCGATCGTAGCCGTTCCGCATGCGGTAGACGGGAGCGGGCTCGGTGCGATCGGGCGTGGGCGCGCTCGTGGCCGCCCACGTGATGAGCGCGAAGTCGATGGGATCGGCGTTGCAGCTCGCCAGATCGTCACAGTGGACGGGTGCCAGCTCGAGCCACGTGGCGCCGAGATCCAGCAGCGACAGCCCCGTCTCGTCGATCAGCGCGCCGAGCGTCGCGCCGTCGCTCTGGCCGATGCGGATCCACTGCGTGCCGTCCTCGAGCACGCTCACCTCGACCGTGCGCGGCGCATCGCCGAGCGCGACCTCGTAGCGCGCGGTCGCGCCGCGCTGGACGGCGTCGTACACCGTCACCTCCGGCGCCTTGTCCGGCGCGCCGCAGGCCGCCAGCACCCCGAGCGCCACCCACGTGTTGGTCCGAACCTTCATCGCTGCCTCCTTGCGGCACGTGCCGCAAGAGGACCGTAGAGGGCCGAGGGTGGCACATCGGTTGCGGGTTGTGCCGGCGTGTGCCTATTGGATGCGGACGTCGCCCGCGTCGTAGGGCACCTCGTCGTCGCCGATGTCGTCGGTGGAGGCGTAGCCGAGCTTGCCGTACGCGCCGTTCCCCCAGCACCGGACGCTGCCGCCGTCGAGCAGCGCGCAGATCGTGCCGTAGCCGCTCGCGAGCTGGACCACCGGGCCGCCCACGATGACGTCGCCGTACAGATCGCCGCGCGGGACCGGACCGGCGCTCGCGTAGCCGAGGCCACCGGACACGATCGACCCCCAGCACCGCACCCCGCCCGCCGTCGTCAGCGCGCAGGTGTGCTCGCCTCCGGCGACCACGGCGCTCGCCGTCGCGCCGACCGGCACGTTGCCGCCGGCGGAGGCGGGCTTGTCGTCGCCCAGCGTGAGGCCGTGGCGGCCGAGCCGGTCGCCGCCCTGTCCCCAGCAGCGACATCCCGCCCGCCAGGACCGCGCAGGTGTGGGCGCTGCCGAGCGCGACCCCGACGACGCTGCCGCCCACCGGCACGTCGCCCGCGTGGCCGCCGCCGGCTCGTCGTCGCCGAGGGTCGCGGTGTCGCCGTAGCCGAGGTTGCCGCTGCCGCCGTAGCCCCAGCAGCGCAGCCCGCCCGCCGCGGTGACGGCGCAGGTGTGGGCGTCGCCGGCGTCGAGGGCCACCACGGTCGCGCCGATGGGCACGTCGCCGGCGCTCGCGGGGACCTCGTCGTCGCCGATGGTGGCGGTGTCGCCGTAGCCGAGCTGGCCGAAGGTGCTCTGGCCCCAGCAGCGGACCGCGCCGGTGTCGAGCAGGGCGCAGGTGTGGTAGGCGCCGGCTGCGAGTGCGACGGCGCCGCCGAGGTCGACCACGCCGGCGGCGGAGGCCGGCTCGTCGTCGCCGATCGTGGCGGTGTCGGCGTAGCCGAGCTGGCCCTCGGTGCCGCGCCCCCAGCACTGGACGTCGCCGCCGTCGAGGATGGCGCAGGTGTGGTAGCCGCCCGCCTCGATGGCGATGGCGGGGCCCGAGAGGGGGACGTCGCCCGCGTCGGCGGGGTCCTCGTCGTCGCCGCGGTCGAGGGTGTCGCCGTAGCCGAGGGTCCCGTACTGGCCGCTGCCCCGGCAGCGCACCGCGCCGTCGTCGAGCAGGGCGCAGGTCTGGCGGAGCCCGGCCGTGAGCTGCACCACCTGCGGCCCGCAGCTGCCGATGGTGATCGGCTGGACCGCCAGGTTGTTCCACTCGTCGGGCTCCTCGACGGTGTCGAGCTCGTCGGCCTTGGCGAGCAGGAACCAGCTGCCGGGGGCGGTGTCGTCCGGGATGCGGTTCGTGTAGACGCCGACGGGTGCGGCACCGCCGGCGGGGATCGTCGGGCTGCCGGCCACGGTCACCTCGGCGACGTCCGACGACCCCGGGGTCCTCGACGTCGACGGCTTCGATGCCAACCGCATCACGGTGGTTGGAACGGGCGACGGCAACGCGCTGCTGCAGGTCGAGGCCGAGGTGTCGAGCGGCGAGGTGCTGCCGGACGAGATCAACCTGTCGGCGCGGGTGCCGGAGGTGCTGAAGCTGTCGCACACCTGCGGGGCGCCCGGGTCGCGGGAGCAGGCGTACCTCGTGGGGCAGCGGATCTACGTGCCGTTCGAGCTGGAGATGGGCAACGGGCAGCCGGTCGTGGGGTACGGGTACTACCCGATGGCGGCGACGGGCGGGCTGACGCTGTCGGCGGCCGACTCGGGGCAGCAGTACGCGGCGTTCGACACGACCGACGCCGGGTCGGCGAAGCTGTCGTCGGAGATCGACGGGACGACGCTCGATCTGGCGCTGGTGCAGGCGTCGGCGCTGGACGGGGTGGCCGAGCCCATCGCGCTCGTGCTCGAGGACATCGACGTGGGGGACGAGAACGCGTTCTACGTGCTGCCGGAGGCCGGGGGGCTGACGGTGTGCCAGGCGGACGTGGCGTTCGAGGTGGAGAGCACGTCGCCGTCGGTGTGTTCGGTGCGGAAGCTCGACGAGCGGCCGGGGATCGCGATCGATCCGGCGCAGGTGCACGAGTACGGCTGGTTCGCGGTGACGGGGCTGGCGGAGGGGACGTGCACGTACACGGTGACGTACCCGGGGAGCGGGGCGGTGGGGAGCTTCTCGTACCCGATCGAGCCGTAGGCGGGCTCTCAGTGGCTGGGCATGCGGCCTGGCCGGGCACCAGCCGTGGTGGTGGTCGTGGTGGTGGTCGTGTTCGTGCCAGAAGCGTAGGCGAAAAGCCTATTTGCGACAAGCTCCCAGGCTGGGCTCGGCTGGGCTCGGCTCGGCGAGCCGGGCGAGCTGGCTGGTGGCGCACGAACGCGGCGAGTACGACGTCGCGCAGCTTGGCACGACGACGTGCTCGGTGCCGATGGGAGCGCGCAGGGCGGGCTTCCAACCGGGCCTCCCCCGCACCGCGCCAGGGCGTGGTACGAGCCCCGGCGCGGTGCGGGGGAGGCGCGGTTGGAAGCCCTGTCCAGCGCGCTCGCCTCGCCGTGGACTGTCGTCGTACCAAACCGCGCCAGCCAGTGCTCGCCGCGCACGCACGCCAGCCAGTGCTCGCCGCGCCACGCCAGCCCGTGCTCGGCGTGCTCGGCGTGCTCGGCGTGCTGGCCGTGCAGGCCGTGCAGGCCGTGCAGGCCGTGCAGGCCGTGCAGGCCGTGCTCGCCGTGGTCGCCGTGGTCGCCGTGGTCGCCGTGGTCGCCGTGGTCGCCGTGCTCACCGCTCGCCGCGCTCGCCGCGCTCGCCGTCATCGAGGGGAGCGCCGGAGCACCTCTCGCCGCGGGACCAGGATCAGGCGGAGGTCCACGGCGCCCGGCGGCGCCGGGCCCCGCGGTGTGCTCGCCCGGACGCAGCGGCCCGCCGCCGACGCGTCCGCCTCCCACGTCCACCCCGTCGCCGGCTCCCACCGGCCGCGCAGCTCGACCTGCTCCAGCACGTCTTCGCCGCACCGTCGCCCCACGGCGCGGATCGCCGCCTGCCAGGTCGGGGACCACGCCTCCGGCGCGGTGCGCGCCGCGAAGTAGCCCTCGGCCGCCGCCAGCGACGCCAGCGAGGTGTCGCACCACGACGCATCGTCTCCGGCGCACGCCTGGTCCAGGTCGGTCCGCCACCGGGCGATCCACCGCCCGGCCCGGGCGTCGTCCTCGAGCCGCAGCGCCGCGTCGGCACCGAGCGCGTCGAGGGCGTGCCGCGGGAGATCGAGGCCGGCGCCGGCCAGGTCCCACAGCGCGTCGAGCTCGTCGGCATCGAGGTCGAGCCGCGCGCTGCCGGCGTTCAGGAGCAGCCGCCCCGCCAGCGTGCGGACGGTCGGGTCGCTGGCACGCGACGCCAGCTCGATCCCGAGCCGGGCCAGCGCGTGCGGATCCTGCGAGCGCGTCCCGGCGTCTCCGAGGACCGACAGCTCGTACAACGTGGCGACGTCGCCGACCGGGTGCGCCGGCCAGCGCGCAGCGACCGCTGCAGCCTGCGCGAGCAGCGCCCCTCGCTCCGGCAGCGGCGACCGCTCGCCGCCCGCGCGCGCCGCCGCCCGGGCGCGCGCTGCGTCCTGCGCAGCCCGCAGCCGAGCGACCTCTAGCTCCAGCAGGTCGAGCCACGGACGGTCGGCGGGCGAGGCGGACGGCAGCGCGATCGCGTCGAGATCCAGCGCCGCGAGCGGCTCGTCCTGCAGCGCGAGGACCTCGCGCGCGAGCGCCGCGACGCCGGGATCCTGCAGGCTCGCGGGATCGGGGAGGAGCGGCGCCGGATCGAAGCTGAAGTCCACGAAGGCGAGGCGCTCGACCTGCCCCTCGTGCTCCTCCCACACGCCCCACGCGCCGAGCGGCACCACCAGCGTCACGGCCGCCGCGACGTCGGAGGCGGCGGGGGCCGGCACGGGCCGGGCGTCGCGACTCGGGCGCCCGACGCGCTCGGTCGGATGTCCGGCCGCCGGGGCGTCCGCTCGTCGCCAGGTCGTCGCCAGGACGAGGAGGAGGGCGAGGAGCAGCGCGCCCGCCAGCCAACCGAGGCGACGGTCCACCGCTACTGCGGCCCCGTCACGCACGGCACCCCGCCGCACACGTCGATGACCTCCCCCGTCTTCAGGAAGTGCACCATCTGGTCCTGCGCCGGCGGCCACTTCCGCAGCCACCCGTGCGTGTCGCCGTCGTCGGGCAGCGACGGGTCGCCGTCGGCCGGGTCGAGCGGCGTGGGGTCGTCGGGCACGCCGAAGTCGACCTCCACCAGCGCCGCCCCCGGGCTCGCCGGGTACGGCTGCTCCGGCAGCGCGAACACCGGCCGCACCGCCGGCGTCATCAGCACCGCCCCCGCCGCGCGCCCGCTGATGAAGCTCGCCTCGTTCACCACCTGCTGGTCCTCCTTCGCCACGTGGTACAGCACCTCGTGGTCGGGCGTGCCCGGGAGCGGGTCGCCGTGCAGGTGCGGCGCGAAGGTGAGGGGATCGAACGGGTCCCAGCCGGTGCCGAGCAGCCCGAGGAACACGGGGATCGCGTCGCGGGCCTGGTTGGTGACCGTGATGATCGTCGTGAACGGCAGGAAGTCGATGCTCCGGTGCAGCAGCAGCGGGTAGCCCGCCCCCGGCACGCCGAGCACGCCCCGCTCCACGTCGAGCGTGGTCCCCATCACCACGGTGCCCACGGAGCCGCCCTGGCTGTTGCCGTAGTACCACACGGTGCCCGGGTCCCACGCGAGCCGCCCGTCCTCGCGGTACAGCGCCGGCTCGGGATCGGCCGCCAGCGACGTCTTCACGAGCCGCTGCTGCACGAGCTGGTTCGTCACGCCCTGCATCGCCAGGTCCTGCAGGTCGGGGAAGTCGCCGGGCGCCTGCCCGAGCACGTTGATCCACACCTGCAGGATGTCCTCGTTCATCCCCTCCATGTCGCAGGCGAGGATGGCGAAGCCCAGCCGGTCGGCCATCTCGCGGAGCCAGCCGTTGTTCGCCTCGTTGGCGCTGCCCAGGAAGCCGTGGCCGTACTGCAGCACGGGCACCGGATCGGGCCCCTCGAACGCCGACACCGGCAGCTGCAGCCGGAACGGCCACACCTCGGCGCCCGACACCACGGCGCTGCCGTCGCCGGCCCAGGTCACCCGCCGCAGCCCGAGCGGGTCCGGCGCGCCCACCACGCTCGGCACCGACACCGTCCCGTCGACGATGACCCGGATGTTCGGGTGGCAATCGGTGCTGTCGTCGACGCCGTCGCACACCTCGACGTTGTCGATGGTGTAGGACGGTCCACCCGCCGGGAGCGCGGCGAACACGGCGTCGCGGACGGCCAGCATCGGCCGCGTGGCGTCGGCCTCGGACTGGACCGGGAAGCTACACGCGAGCTGCAGCTCGCCGCGCGGCGCGCCGGCCGCCTCGAGCACGGGGAACACCACGTCCTCGTAGTGCTGGCGCCGCGCGTGGACCCCGCGCCACTCCGACGCCTGCTGGTCGCGCAGCGCGGCGAAGGCCTCCGGCGTCGCGACGAGCGCGCCGGCCTCGTCCTTCACGCCGCGCACCCCGACGACGATCTCGGTCCCGCGGGGCAGGGGATGGCGGGCCGGATGACGATCAGCGGCGGGTCCATGTTGGGCGACAGGTAGTCCGACTCGACCCAGTGCGGGATGCGCTCGCCGGTGGACGCGTCGACGACGAACGTGGACGCGCCGTCGTCGAGCGACAGCGCGCTGTCGAACGGCCCGGGCGCCGGCAGCACCACCGGCACGTCGGACGGCAGCTGGAACAGGATCGGCGTGGCCGCGCCGAACCCGACGTTGTGCGACATCGGCACGGGATCGACGACGGTGTCGCCGTGGAACGGCGTGGTCGGCAGCTGCACGGCCCCGTCGGCGTCGACGTAGGCGGCGGACGGGAACGGGTAGAGGCAGTCCGGCAGCAGGTTGTCGCAGCCCTCGGTGCCGCGGTCCTCCTCGACGCCGTAGTTCTCGGACAGCGGCGGCGAGGTGCCGGTGGACGTGGGGTCCGGGTCCACCTCGCGGTGGCAGGCGGTGGAGACGGTGCAGGCGGCGATCGCCGTCGCGACGGTCAGGGCGCGGACGCGCGCGGGCGTGGGCAGGGGCACTCGACCCTCCGGGCGGAACCTCCCGGTTACCCCGCCCGCGACCGACGAGCTACCGGAGCGTGAACAGCGTTCGCAGGACGGGTCAGCACCCGCTCGGCTGGCACGTGAACGTCGCCGCCGGCCCGTACCCGCCGTACGCCGACTGGGCGTACACGTCGTCGGGCTGGTTGTCGTCGGCGCCGTCGCCGAAGTCGCTGTTCACCACGACGAGCGACCCCTGGTCCACGAGGACGCCGCCGCCGTACAGCCCCGCGGTGTTGCGCAGCACGGCGCCGTCGGTGAGGTGCACGGTCCCGAGCGTGGACAGCCCGCCGCCCCGCTCGGTCGCCACGTTGTCCAGCACGACCGTGCGGACGAGGTCGAACTCGCCGTCGCCGCCGCCGCCCACCCGGGCCTGGTTCCGCTCGACGACGACGTCGGTGAGGGTCGACGCGGTGAGCGAGTGGAAGCCGCCGCCGTAGTCGGCCTCGTTCTCGGCGATCGTCACGTCCTGGAGCACCGCGCCCGCAGCGAACAGCCCGCCGCCGAGGTTCGCGGCGCGGTTGCCGCTGAGCACGACCGAGGACAGGTCCGCGTCGATGACGTAGGCGCCGCCGCCGGCGTCCGCGTCGTTGTCCTCGACGGTCGCGGAGCCGTCGACCGTGCACATCCAGGCGTACAGGCCGCCGCCGTAGGCCCCGGCGTTGCCCGCGACGAGCACCCCGTCGAGGGTGAGGGCCGCGTCGATGCAGGCGAGCCCGGTGCCGCTGCCGTTCGGGTCCGCGTTGGCGCGGATCTCCGTGTCGACGATCTCCGCGCTGGCGTGCAGCACCTCGACCCCGGCGCCGATGAGGCCGTCGTTCTCGGTCACCACCGCCTGCTCGAGGCGCGAGGTCCCGCGCAACAGCACGCCGCCGCCGCCCGCGAAGCCGTTGGCGGTGGACGGCTGGCCCGAGAGGTGGTTCGCGCGCACGGTGCCGCCCACGAGCACACCGTCGACCAGCGCCGCGCCGCCGCCGCCGGCGATCGACTGGTCCGCCTCGTTGTCGGACAGCTCGCTGTCGACGAGCGTGGCGGTGCTCCGGACGAGCCGCAGGCCGCCGCCCTCCTCCGCGACGTTGCGCTCGACGACGGTGCGCTCGAGCGTGAGCTCGCCGTCGACGATCTCGATGCCGCCGCCGGTCGTGGACTCGTTGTCGGCGACGACGCAGTCGGTGAGCGCCAGGGACCCCGGCGCCGACAGCAGCACGCCGCCGCCCGGTCCGGCGATCCAGCCGCCGGAGATCGTGAAGCCCGTCACCGTGGTGCCGCCGACGACAGCGAGCGGGCGCACGCCGTTCGCGCCGCGCAGGGTGGTCGCGGCGGCGCCGTCGTCGCTCACGAGGGTCACCGGCACGGTCGCCACGAAGGGCCCCCGGTGCTCGCCGGCGCAGACGGTGACGAGGGAGCCGTCGACGGCGAGGTCCAGCGCGTCCTGCAGGTCGCCGACGACGACGCCGTCGACGGTCGCGCGGCCGAGCACGGTCGGGTCCGAATCGTCGCAGTCGTGGTCGGCGTCCCAGCCGTCGCCGTCGGCGTCGTTCGGGGTCGGGGTCGAGGACGACGAGGACGAAGACGACGACGAGGATGTCGGCGTGGACGGCGTCGTCTCGGTGTCGTCGGCCCCGGGGCTGCCGGTGTCGCTCGGCGGCTCGGCCGGGTCGGGCTTGGTGGACGGTGTGCAGGCGGGCAGGAGCGCGAGGGTCAGGAGCATCTTCAAGGTGGGCCTCCGCCCCGCGCTGTGTCCGCGGGGGCGCAGCCGGTTCAGCGGGAGGCCCTCACCCCGACCGCCATTGGTTATCCTGGCACGGGGTGAGCGGGTGACGCTGATCGACGTGCTGGCGACCGCGGTGGTCGTCGCGCTCTGCTGGGCGATGCTGTCCGTCTCGCTGCGGTCCCTGCCGCGGCAGGAGGGGCAGATCGTGGCGGCGTCGTTCGCGATGCACACGCTCGCGTCGTTCGCGACGGCCATCATCGCGCAGGTCGTCTACCGCGGGGTCGTCGACTTCGCCGGGTTCGAGATGGCCGGCAAGCTCATCGCCGACGCCGTCCGGCAGGACCCCATCGGCGTGCTCCCCCGCGCCGTCGCGCTGTTCCTGCACCAGGACACGTTCATCAACGTCCCGCTCAACTTCGACGCCCGCGGCGGCCGCTCCACCCTGTCGATGTGGGCGCTGGCGGCGTTTGGCGACCTGCTCTTCCTGGGCTCGTTCCAGGCGACGGCCACGGCCTGCGCGCTGTTCTCGTTCTCCGGGAAGCTCGTCGCCTTCCGCGCGCTGCGGGGCTACTTCCCCGCGCCCGTGCGCCCCTACGTGGCCGGCGCGGCGCTGCTCGTGCCGTCCGTCGTGTACTGGACCTCGGGGCTCATCAAGGAGGGCATCGCCGTCGGCGGCATCGGCTACGCCCTGTGGGGCGCGCACACCTTCTGGACCCGCCGCCGCCCGCTCGCGCTGCTGGTCGCCGCGTTCGGCGTGGTGATCGTGGTGGTCATCAAGCCCTACCTGCTGATGCCGCTCGGGGTGGGCTTCGGCGCGCTGATCTACGTCCGCGGGGCCACGGCCGGCGGGCGCACCCTCCAGATCCGCCCGCTGTACCTGCTGGCCGGCGCGGCGGTCGCCGTCTCCGCGATCGTGCTCATCGGGCGGCTGTTCCCGCTGTTCGCGCTCGAGAACCTCGGCGAGGCCGCCGCCAAGATGCAGTTCTACGGGCGGAAGGCCGCGGGCGGCAGCTTCTACCTGCTCGGCGACCCGAGCGAGCGCAGCCTGCTGGGGCAGCTGCAGTTCGCGCCGATGGCGCTGTTCACCGCGCTGTACCGGCCCACGCTGCTCGACGTGAACAACCCGCTGCTGCTGCTGAACAGCTTCGAGACCACCGCCCTGCTCGGGCTGACCGTCTGGCTGCTGTTCAACCGGGGCTGGCGCTGGGCCGTGGGCCAGGTGCTGACCAACCCGGCGCTCGCGTTCTGCGCGGCGTTCGCCCTGCCGCTGGCGCTGGGGGTCGGGCTCGTGTCGAACAACCTCGGCACGCTGTCGCGGTACCGGTGCCCGATGGTGCCGTACCAGACGATCCTGCTCGTGGTGCTGACGGTGGGCGCCACCGCGGCGGCGCGGGCGCGGGCGCCGGTCTCCGCGCGCACGCGCCCGCCGCCCTCGCAGCGGCCGCCTCGGCGCCGGCCCGCGCCCGCGCCCGAGCCCGGCGGGACATGACCGCCACCCGCTTCTACGCGCCGCCGCTCGACGGGCTGCGCGCCGTGGCGTTCGCGCTCGTGTTCTGCAGCCACGTGCCCGGCCTGTGGTTCTTCCCGGGCGGCTTCGGCGTGACCGTCTTCTTCTTCCTGTCGGGCTACCTCATCACGACGCTGCTGCGCCTCGAGGTGCGCGCCACGGGCCGGATCGACGTGGCGGCGTTCTTCGGGCGGCGCGTGCTGCGGATCCTGCCGCCGTACTTCCTGACGCTCGGCCTCGTGTGGGCGGTCGCGGCGGCGAGCGGGGCGGCGCTGCGCGGCGAGGCCTTCGCGTGGCAGGCGCTGTTCGCGACCAACTACTGGGTCGTCGGCCACGGCGACGCCGGGCTGCCGCCCGGGAGCGAGGTCTACTGGTCGCTCGCCGTGGAGGAGCACTTCTACCTGCTGTTCCCGTGGGTGGCGATCGGGCTGTTCCGGGGCCTGTCGCGGGGGGCGTCGCGGGCGGCGGTGCTGCTCGGGGCGTGCGCCGTGGTGCTCGGCTGGCGCGTGGCGCTGTTCTG
The DNA here is from genome assembly GCA_041389545.1 of Myxococcota bacterium. Lineage (GTDB taxonomy): Bacteria > Myxococcota_A > UBA796 > UBA796 > JACKER01. The sequence continues at coordinate 92,123 of JAWKRQ010000014.1, forward strand.
GTGGCTCGACCCGGGCGACGCCGCGCGCCTGACCTACGCGAGCGACACGCGCATCGACTCCATCCTGTTCGGCTGCGTGCTGGCGCTGTGGGGCAACCCGGTGCTCGATCCCGTGCCGCCGGCGCTCGCGCGCCACGCCGGGGCGATGCTCGGGGCGGCGGGGCTCGGGCTCGGGCTCACGCTCGTGCCGCGGGACCCGACGTTCCGGGAGACCCTGCGGTACACGCTGCAGGGGCTGCTGCTGCTGCCGGTGTACCACGCGCTGCTGGCGCGGCAGGACCTCGCGGTGGCCCGGTGGCTCGCCCGACCGGGGGTGCGGTGGCTCGGGGTGCTGTCCTACACGCTGTACCTGGTCCACGACTCCGCGCTGGCGGGGGCGGTGGGGCTGGTGGGGCGGTCGCCGGGGGCGGTGGCGCTGGCGGCGGGGCTGGCGCTGGCGGGGTCGATCGCGTACGCCGCGGCGATGCACCGGTGGGTGGAGCGGCCGCTGGCGCGGTGGCGGGCCCGGCTGCGGCGCTGAGGTCAGGGGGCGACCTCACCCCACCGGTACAGGTCGAAGCCGCGCGGGCAGTCCTCGGAGGCCAGGGCCCCGGCCGGACCGTTCGCCCACGGCGCGTCGGTCCGCGCGGACTGTCGGAAGCTCACGCGGAGGCCGGTGCACGTCGGGTCGTGGACGCTGGCCTCGGCACGCAGCGCCTCCGACGCGTCCACGTCGAATTCCGCCTCGACCCAGACCTCGTCGGCGGTCGCTGCGCGGGCGGTGACCACCGCGGGGCCGATCCCCGAGAACCAGCCGTCCGGCGCATCGACGGCGAGGAGGCCGGGGATGACCAGGCGCTCGCCGGTGATGCAGTCGTCCGCCGTCGCGCCGGGCTCCAGCGTCCACGTCTCGACCCGGACCTCGGGCTCGGGGACGAAGACGAAGGACAGGGTGCGGGCGGGGAGCGACGGCGGGTCCGAGTCGTGAGAGAGGCTGCGCACCGGGACGATCTCGGCCGTGGTCGCGACCAGCTCGACGATCTCGTTCGCGCTGAAGCCGAGCGGTGAGAGGTCGGCCGGGGAGAGGGTGGGGCCGGTCGTGGCGAGCTGGCACCACTCCGGACCCAACCAGGGGTCGGGCGTGCATCCGAGGAGTGCCAGCGAGAACAGCGCGGTCATTGTCGACCCCGTGATGACGGAAAGGCGCCTGATGACGGAAAGGCGCCCGACGCGTTTCCGTCAATTGACGGAAAAGCGGCGGGCGCGTCTCCGTCATTCTACTTCTGGGTGGGCGCCAGCGCCTCGTCCCGCCCGAGCGGCGCCACCAGCGCGCTCCGCGCCCCGGTCGGCAGCGCGTAGGCCTCCGCCGCCCCGTAGTCCACGGTGTACCCCACGTCGTCGAGCGACCCGATGGTCAGCGCCGACAGCGGGTTCGCTCCCCCGTCGATGTACCCGGTCATCAGCTCGTTCGCGAACGTGGCCTCCCGCCAGTGCGACTCGCGCGTCCCCGTCCCGCCGGTGTTCGCGGCCGGCACCGTGCTCTCCGAGGGCAGGCCGGCGTCCGCGAGCAGGAACCCGTACTCCTGCGTGGCCAGCGGCCCCACGTAGCGCGGGTCGTAGCTCGGGTCGGTCGGGTCGTTGCCCTCGGCCTCGGTCCCCGTCAGCAGCCCGTTCTGGCGCCACAGCGTCCCGATGCCCAGCACGTGCGCCATCTCGTGGGTGATCACGGCCTGCAGCGTGCCGTTGGCCTCGATGTCGTCGAGGTCGGCCACGTCGAAGCGCATGGTGCCGTACAGCGGCAGCGGCGCCAGCGCCCCGTTGGTCCCCGCCGGCCGCTGCACGCACGGCCCGGCCGAGCCGAGCACGGCGCCGGGCCCGTCGATGGGCTGCACGAGCGCCGTGATCACGAGGTCGTCGACGTGGCCCTGGAACGGCGGCTCGCCGCGGCAGGCGAAGTGCTCGGGCATCTGCCCGTCGCCGGAGTCCGCCGGAGCGAGGTCGCCGACGATGACCCGCGACCAGGTGTCGGCCGCGTCGAGGAAGGCGTCGCGCTGCGTGGCCGACAGCTCCGCCCCGAAGACGACGACCACGTCGAAGCGCGTCGGGTCGTCCACCGTGACGGTGGGGAACGCCAGGGCCTCGGCGGCGCCGGTCGCGCTCGTGGCCGTGAAGCGCACCGTGTAGTGCCCCGGCGACGCGTAGACGTGGTCGAACGCCCCGAACGCGTTGGGCGCGCACGGGATGCCCTGCACGGCGCCGTCCCCGAAGTCCACCTCGCAGCTGATGGCCACCAGCGACGACACGAAGAAGTCGAAAGAGGCCGTCGCGCCCGGCTCGACGATGCTGGAGGCCTGCTCGAACAGCTCCACCGTGGGGTCGTCGCCGAACAGGGGCGGCGTGATGGTGTTCGTGAAGGTGCCCTCGTCGCCGGCCCCCCAGGCGCTGGTGACGAGCACGTAGTCCACGCCGTCCTCGAGGAACAGCCGGAACCCGGAGTGCCGGTTGTCGACGAGATCGTCGTTGGCCGCGATCACGTTGGTGAGCGGCTGCGCGGGATCGAACGGCGCCCGGTACAGGTGCAGGTAGCCGTCGTAGTCCTGGGCGCTGTCGACGGTGTAGAAGCCGCTGCCCACCGTCGGCGTGAAGGCGTACGCGTCGTAGGCGACGGGGCCGACGAGCGCGGGGCCGAGCCCGTTCGGGCGGTCGAAGGTGGGCGCGCCGACGGTGCTGCCGTCGTAGGCGAGGGTGCCCGGCGGCGGCGGGGGCGGCGGGGGCAGCTCCTGCGCGAAGGTGGTCGCGCTCGCGTCGAGCAGGCCGAGGTGCGGGATCGGGGTCACCGCCGTCTGCGACGGGTCGTCGAAGTCGATGGCGGCGCGGAAGGGCTGCGCGCCCTCGGCGAACGCGAAGGACGCGCCGTCGGCCGTGAGGAACGGGTGGTCGACGGGGCCCGTGTACACGGTGGCGATCTGGCCGAGCGTCGCGGTGAACAGCTCGACGGTGTCGACGCCGCTGCGGGTCTCGGAGAACAGCAGGCTGTCGCCGGCGAAGCTCGCGCTCGGCTGGCGGATCGCGGTGGTGACGCCGGGCTCGCCCGCGAACGAGATAGCGCCCGAGCTGCCGTCGGTGGCGAACCGGATAATGATCGGCGCCCCGAACAGGTCGTAGACCCAGGGGTCGTCGCTCGCGAAGTAGACGTCGTCGCCGTCGCCCGACAGCGAGGGGTCGTCCTGGTCGATGGGCACGCCGCCGAGCGTGATGTCGAAGGGGCGGACGGCGAGCCTCGCCCGTGGCGAGGTCGAGGCTCGCCCACCTCGTGGATGGTGGTGCCGTTGGTGGCGCTCACCGTCTGCCAGGCGTGGGTGGTGCCGTCGAGGGACATGGAGACGTCCCGCTCGTCGGCGTCGGTGCCCTGCAGGAGGTAGAGCGTGTCGGCGGCGCCGAGGCGGCCGTCGCGGTCGAGCAGGAAGACGTCGTGATCGCCGCGCGACGACGCCGCGGAGAAGGTGAGCAGGCCCCCGTCCGGGGTGACGGCGACCGAGTCGACGTCGCGGCGGCCCCAGTACAGCGTGAGCGCGACGCCTTGCGGCTCGCGCACCGTGGCGAGGCGGATCTGGTGGTAGGTGGCGGTCCACAGCGTGTACGTGTCGACGAAGGCGACGCGGCCGTCGTCCTGGTCGAGCCAGTCGCGCAGGCCGTGGAGTGCTGGGGCGGTGGCGCCCGCCTGCAGGCCGTCACGCCGGGGGGCGGCGAAGGTGGGGTCGAGGTCGGTGCTCTGGCCGGGCGCCTGTGCCGCGGCCGCGGCGGGCAGCGGCAGGGCGGCGTCGAGATCGGCGTCGGTGAGCAGGTGGGGCAGGCCGCGCGCGACGTTCGGCGGGATCGGGGGCGGCGGGGGCGGGCGGGGCGTCCGACTGGCAGCCCATGGCGGCCAGTACGGCGATCAGCGGCACGGTAGCTCGGGAAAGGGGCATCGTCTCGCTCCTGGGTTGCCCTGGCGGCGGATCCGGCGGGGCGCAGGGAAGGGGAGTGTCGCGCGGTGGGCGACGGTACACCTGGGTGTCCGACGATTCCGCTGTCCTTCGCCGTTGCCCGCCGGTGCCGCGCGCCTTGCCCTCGTGACGAAGAGTTCGCAATCCTGTCGGTCAGGCGCAGCCAGCGCCGGAGCAGCCGTGCCGGGTGACGGAATCGCGCCCGATGACGGAATCAGCCCGACGCTTTTCCGTCAATTGCGCGAGCAAAGCCGATGGGGCTTCCCTGATTCCTGCTCCGTTCACGAGGTTGCTCCAGCGTGTCCAGGAATCGGGAAGCCATTTCGGCGCGCACGCGCGTAGTAGTTGACGGAAAAGCGTCGGGCGCGATCGCGTCGGGCGCGATTGCGTCGATTCCGCGCGCGCCCACCCGCGGTTACAGCCCCTCCATGCGCGCGCTCACCGCCATCGAGGACCTCCTGCGCAAGCCCTGGTTCGGCGACGCATCGCTGCTCGTCGCCTGCGCCGCGATCCTCGTGGCCGCCGCGCTGATGTCGCCGTCCACGGAGACGCTGACGCTGTTCGGCCACCCGATCCCGGTGATGTGCACGTTCCGCCGCCTGACCGGCTGGTCCTGCCCGGGCTGCGGGCTCACGCGCAGCTTCGTGTTCCTCGCCCACGGCCGGTTCGCGGCGGCCTGGGTCATGAACCCGCTCGGGCCCTTCGGGTTCGCCTGGGTGATCGCCCAGATCCCGTACCGAGCGTACCGGATCTCCCAGCGTCGGAGGCGGGCGCTCGCCGCCTGACCTCGGCGCGGTCTCGTCCTGGCCGAACGGTCAGCGCAGAACCCCCGTGCAACGTGGCACCGCGGGGGGTACGTCGCGGAGCGGGCGTGCAACGGGACACCGGTCCGGCGGTGACATCTCTTGACCGCCGAGCTTGTACACGTTTTGCACAGGTCTTGTTTATGGTGGGCGCATGGAACGGGACGTCATCGTCGCGGGTGCCGGGCCGGCCGGGCTCGCTGCCGCCGCAGCCTGCGCGGCGGCGGGGCTCCGCGTCGCGCTGCTGGCGCCCGATCCCGACGCCCCGTGGATCCCGACCTATGCATCGTGGGTGGACGAAGCGGGTGACGCGCCGTTCGACGGGATCTGGCCCGAGGTCGAGGTTTGGCTCGGCGGCGACCGCGTGCACCGCATCGCCCGGCCCTACGGCCGGCTCGACGGCGAGGCCCTCCGGCGCTCGCTGTGGGAGCGGGCCGTCGACGTCGACGTCGTCGTGGGCAAGCTCGCCGACGTGCGCGACGGCGCCGCCCTCGACGACGCGGGCCGCCGCCACCCGGCGCCCGTCGTCGTCGACGCCACCGGCGCCCGCGGCGGCGCCTCCGCCTTCCAGACCGCCCACGGCGTGTTCGCCCGCGCCGAGGGCCTCGGCACCGCCGCGCGCTGGATGGACTTCTCGCCCGTCCCCGGCGAGGCCGACCACCCCGTGAGCTTCCTCTACGCGCTGCCGCTCCCCGACGGCCGCTGGCTCCTCGAGGAGACGGTGCTGGTGGGCCCCGCCGTCGCGCCGGAGCTGCTCGCGGCCCGCCTGGAGCGCCGGCTCGCGGCGATGGGGGTCACGGTCACCGAGCGCAGCGGCACGGAGCGCTGCGTCATCCCGATGGACCTGCCCGACCGGCCCGATCCGCGCCCGGGCGTGATCCGCTTCGGCGCCGGCGCCGGCATGGTGCACCCCGCCACGGGCTTCCTCGTGGCGCGCGTCCTCGCGACGGCCCCGCGCCTCGCCGCGGCGCTCGTCGCCGACCCCACCGGCGCCGGCGCCCGCGCCGCCCTGTGGCCCGGCGACGCCCTGCGCCGCCACCGCCTCTACCGCTACGGCGCCCGCGCGCTCGCCGGCCTCGGCGCCGCCGACGCGCGCGCCTTCTTCGACGCCTTCTTCTCGATGCCCGCGGACTGGGTGGCCGGCTGGCTCGGCGACCGGCTGCCGTCCGGCGCCCTCGCCGCGGGCATGGCCACCCTGTTCGCCCGGCTCCCCGGCCGCCTGCGCTGGCGCATCCTCGCCGGCAGCGACCTGCGCGAGCTCGCCCGCGCCGCCCTGGCGCCGCGGTTGCCCAGCTCGTCCCGCTCGTCCCACTCGACCGACCGCGACCCACTGGAGGCGCAGCCATGAGCTCACAGCCCAGAACGACAGACGCCGACCGGCTGCCCGGCCTCGGCGGCCCCGAGGGCCTCGACGAGGCCAGCGCCCTGATGGTCCGCCTGGCCGTGGGCTCCCGGCTCGACCGGGTCGGCGCCATCGCCCACGAGCACCTCGCCACCGGCGGCAAGCGGATGCGCGCCCGCCTCGCGCTGGCCGCCGCCGACGCGCTGGGCGTGCGCCGGATGGACGCCGCGCCCTGGGCCGCCGCCTGCGAGCTCCTCCACCAGGCCTCCCTCGTCCACGACGACGTGCAGGACGGAGACGCCGTCCGCCGCGGCGCGCCCGCCGCCTGGGCCCGCCACGGGGTCGCGGCGGCCATCAACGCCGGCGACCTGCTGCTCATGCTGCCCTGGACGGCGGTGTCGGAGCTGCGCGCCGCGGACGCCGTGAAGTGGCGCCTGTCGCGGCTGGTCGCCGCCCGTGCCGAGGAGGCCGTGCGCGGCCAGGGCTGGGACCTCGACCTGCTGCTGGCCGAGCGCCTCGACCGCCACGACTGGCGCGCGGTGGCGCGGGGCAAGTCCGGCGCGCTGCTGGCGCTGCCCGTCGAGGGCGCGGCGGTGCTCGCCGGCCTGTCCGACGAGTCGGCCCGGGCGCTGGCCGAGCCGTTCGCCACGCTCGGCGTGCTGTACCAGGCCGCCGACGACGTGACCGACCTCTACGGCGACAAGGGCCGCTCGGCGCCGGGCAACGACCTGCGCGAGGGCAAGGTGAGCCTGCTCGTCGTGGAGCACCTGCTCGCGCACCCGGGCGAGCGCGCCGCGCTGCTGGCCACGCTGTCGGCGCCGCGCGACGCCACGCCCGACGCCGAGGTCGCCGCCTGGATCGACCGCTTCCGCGCCAGCGGCACGCTCGAGCGCTGCCTGCAGCGGGTCCGCCGCCTCGAGCGCGAGGTCCTCGACGACCCGACGCTCCGCTCGGTGGGCGATCTCCACGACGTGGCGGCGGACCTCGTCGCCCGCATCTCGGGCAAGCTGCCCGTCGCCGCGCGGGGGGCCGCATGAGCGCGCCGTTCGTCGTCGTCGGCTCGGGCTTCGGCGGGCTCGCCGCCGCCGTGCGCCTGCGCGCCATGGGCCACCCGGTGGTGCTCATCGAGGCCAACGACCAGCTCGGCGGCCGCGCCAGCGTCTTCCGCGACCAGGGCTTCACCTTCGACGCCGGCCCGACCGTCATCACGGCGCCGTACCTGCTCGACGAGCTGTTCCAGCTCGTGGGCCGCGACCCCCGCGACTACTACGAGCTGCTCCCCGTCGACCCGTTCTACCGGGTCGTGTTCCCCGAGGGCGGCTCCTTCGACTACGTGGGCGACCAGGACCGCCTGCTCGAGCAGATCCGCGCGATCTCGCCCGACGACGTCGACGGGTACCTGCGGATGGCCGACCACGCCCGCCGCATCTTCGACGTGGGCTACACGAAGCTCGCCGACCAGCCGTTCGACCGGCTGTCCGACATGCTGCGCGTGGTCCCGTCGATGATCAAGCTGCGCAGCGACCGCACCGTGTGGCAGCTCGCCTGCAAGTACCTGAAGGACCACCGGCTGCGGCAGGTGTTCACGTTCCAGCCGCTGCTCGTGGGCGGCAGCCCGCTGCGGACCTCGTCGATCTACCTGCTCATCCACTGGCTCGAGCGGAAGTGGGGGGTGTTCTTCCCCCGCGGCGGCACCGGCGCGCTGGTGCAGGCGCTGGCCGACCTGCTGCAGGAGCTCGGGGTGGAGATCCGCACCGAGGCGCCGGTCGAGGAGATCGAGGTGGAGAACGGCCGCGCGGTGGCGGTGCGGCTCGCGTCCGGGGAGCGGATCGCGGCGCGCGGCGTGGTGTTCAACGGCGATCCCTCCCATGCATACACCAAGCTCGTCGCGGCGGAGCACCGGCGGGTCCACACCGACCGCAAGGTGGCGGGGCGCACCCCGTCGATGAGCCTGTTCGTGACGTACGTGGGCGCGGCGAAGCAGTGGCCCGACCTCGCCCACCACACGATCCTGCTCGGCCCGCGCTACGAGGGGCTGCTCGACGACCTGTTCGTCCACAAACGGCTGGCCGAGGACTTCTCGCTGTACCTGCACCGCCCCACGGCGACCGATCCGTCGCTCGCCCCCGAGGGCTCCGACGCGCTCTACGTCCTGTCGCCGGTGCCCAACGATCGCTCCGGCATCGACTGGGCCGAGCGCGCCCCCGAGTACGAGGACCGCATCCTGTCGGCGCTCGAGGCGCGGGCCGCTGCCCAGGCTGCGCGAGGCGACGGTCACCAAGCGCTCGATCGATCCCCGGTACTTCGGCGGCCGGCTCCGCTCCGTCGACGGCGCGGCGTTCGGGCTCGAGCCCACGCTGCTGCAGTCGGCCTACTTCCGCTACCACAACCAGTCGGAGGACGTGGACGGGCTGTTCTTCGTCGGCGCGTCGACCCACCCCGGCGCCGGCGTGCCCGGCGTCCTGAACTCGGCGCGCGTGCTGGAGCGCGTCGTGCCGGCGCCCGCGCCCGGCGACGCCGTGGCCGTGCCGCCCGTGCGGACCCCCGCGCGAGCGCCGGCCTGATGGTCGCTCACGACCGGGTGGCCGCGGCCGCGGAGGCCCACGCCGTGCTGCAGCAGCACGCGCGGACCTTCTCCGCGGCGGCGGCGTGGCTGGCGCCCGCCACCTACGACGCCATCGCCTCGGTCTACCTGTTCTGCCGCACCGTCGACGATCTGGCCGACGAGCCCGACACCGCGGACCCCGAGGCGCTCGACCGGCTGGTCGCCGAGCTTCGCGGCGAGCGGGCGGCCGGGCCGCTGGCGGGGCGGGTGCTGGCGCTGGCGCCGCTCGGCGTGCCGATCGATGCGGCCGTGCACCTGGTGGAGGGCTGCCGCAGCGATCTGGGCCGGGTGCGCGTCCCCGACCCGGACGCCGTCGTGCGCTACGGCTACCTCGTCGCCGGCACCGTCGGGCGCATGGTCTCGCCGCTGCTCGGGGTGCGCGACCCGCGCGCCGAGCCGTTCGCCGTGGACCTCGGCGTGGCGATGCAGCTGTCCAACATCGCCCGCGACGTGGGCGAGGACGCCGCGCGCGACCGGATCTACCTCCCCGCGTCGTGGCTCGCCGAGGCCGGGCTGTCCGAGGGCGACGTGCTGCAGGGCGGCCGCGACGAGGAGCTCGCCGCCGTGGTGCAGCGCCTGCTCGACCTGGCGGAAACGTACTATGCATCGTCGGATCGCGGCCTGCGCTGGCTCCCGTGGCGGGCGCGGCTGGCGGTGGCGCTGGCCTCGCGGCGGTACCGCGGGATCGGGCGGCGGGTCCGCCGGCGCGGGGCCGCCGCCGTCCGCGACCGCACCGTGCTCGGACCGGTGGCCCGGGCGGGCTTCTTCGTGCGGGGGCCCGCGGCGGCGGCGCTGCAGGGCCTCCGGCGTCCCGTGGCGCACGACGACGCGCTGCACCGGCCGCTCGTGGGGCTGTTCCCCAGCCCATCTCCCCGGGGGGCGCCGTGAGCTACCGCGTCAAGACGGTGTGCTCGATGGTGGGCATCCCGCGGCCCACGCTCCTGGCGTGGGAGCGGCGCTACAACATCCTGAGCCCGGTGCGCACGCCCAACGGCCACCGCATGTACACGGACGCCGACGTGGCCGTGCTGCGGCGGCTCAAGCGGCTCGTCGACGACGGGTACGCCATCAGCGAGGCCGTGGAGCTGTCGCGCCAGCGCCTGCCCGAGCCCGTGGCCGCGCCGCCAGCCTGGGGCCAGCTGCTGGAGGCGCTGCTGGCCTACGACCGCCACGCCGCCGACCGCCTGATGCCGTCGCTGCGCACCCTGCCGTTCCAGCAGGCCATCGACGAGGTCTACCTCCCGATGCTGCGCGAGACGGGCGACCGCTGGGCCTCGGGGACGATCTCCGTCGCCCAGGAGCACTTCGTGAGCGGGTGGTGCCGCGAGCAGCTGTTCGCGCTGCTCCACCAGCTCGGCGCCGGCCCCGCGACCGGTCCCAGCGCCGTGTGCGCGCTGGCGCCGGGCGAGCGCCACGAGCTCGGGCTGCTCGCCGTGGCCATCCGCCTCGCGCTGGCGGGCTGGCGCGTGACCTGGCTCGGCGCCGACCTGCCGCTCGACGAGCTGTGCGACCACGTCGCCGCCGAGCGGCCCCGCCTGGTCTGCGTGTCGACGATGGTGGGCGCGGAGCCCGTCACCGTGCGGCAGTGGGCGCGGCGGCTGGTCGGGGCGGCGCCGCCGGGCACGGCCGTGGTGATGGGCGGGGCGTGCAGCCGCGACCGCGACGGCGAGCCGCTGGTGCTGCCCGGCGTCCAGGTCTGCGACGACGCCGACGCGCTGCTGCGGACGGTCTCGCCGTGAGCACCGCGCTGCCCACGCTGGTGGCGCCGTCGCTGGGCGATCCGGGCCGCACGGGCGCCCGCGGCGGCTTCGCCTGGTGGTACCTCGACCTGGTGGACGAAGCCGGCGACGGCGTCGTGGCGATCGTGTCGCTGGGGCTGCCGTTCCTCCCCGGCTATGCGTCGTCCGCGCGCGCGGGCCGCGCCCCGGAGGCTCGCGAGCGCCCGTCGGTGTGCCTCGCCGTGGTGCGGGGTGGGCGGCCCTGGTTCTGGGCGTTGCACGAGACGGATCCGGAGGACGTGCGCTGGGAGCCCGGGCTCGTGCGCCTCGGCGGCTCCCGCTTCGAGGTCCGCATCGACGGCGACCGGGTCTCGGCCCGCGGCGTGCTGCAGGGCCAGCTCCCGCGCTGCCCGTGGCGGGCGGAGCTCGAGGTGGAGGGCCCGCTGCGCCGGCCGTCGCTGGGGGAGCCCCGGTCCGCCGCGCACGAGTGGACGGTGCTGACGGCGGTGGCGCGCGGATCGGCGTCGGTGCGGGCCTGCGACCGCGACCTGACCGTCACCGGCCGGGCCTACCTCGACCGCAACACCGGCGACCGCTGGCTCGGCGCCCTCGACTGCGCCGACTGGACCTGGGGGCGGCTCGCGCTGCCCGAAGCCGAGCGGATCTGGTACGTCGCCACCGCCGGGGACGGCGTGGCCCACAGCCGCTCGGTGACGATCGACGCCCGCGGCCACACCGAGGTGGTGGAGGGCCGGGCGTCGGTGGTCGGCTGGCGGCGGACGGCGTGGGGGCTCGCCGTCCCCACGGCCGTCGCCGTCGACCGCGACCTGGTCGTGCCCTTCGGCGCGCCCCTCGACGACAGCCCGTTCTACGCGCGGTTCCTGGTGGCCGGCGGCGGCGGACGCGGCGTCGCCGAGGTGTGCCGCCCCGGCGCGATCGACGCCGCCTGGTTCCGGCCGCTGCTGCGCATGACCGTGTGCAACGACCGCGCCCCCGCGCAGAACTCCGTCTGGCTGCCGCTGTTCGGCGGCACCCGGGCCGGGCGGCTCGCGCGCCTGGTCGGCCTCGCATGAGCGCCGTGGACCCGTCCTGGTGGCTCGCTGCCGTCCCGGCGCTGCCGCTCGCCGTGACGCTGCTGAACCTGGCGACGTGGCGGGCGCCGGCCGCGGGCGGGGCCGTCCCCCGCGTCTCGGCGCTGGTCCCGGCCCGCGACGAGGCCGCCACCATCGAGGCCTGCGTGCGCGCGCTGCTGGCGGAGCCCGTCGCCGAGGTGCTCGTCTACGACGACGGCTCCACCGACGACACGGCCTCCCGCGTCGCCGCGCTGGCCGCCGCCGACCCGCGCGTGCGCCTGCTCTCCGGCGTGCCCCTGCCCGCGGGCTGGGTGGGGAAGCCCCACGCCTGCCACCGCCTCGCCGAGGCCGCCACCGGCGAGGTCCTGCTGTTCGTCGACGCCGACACGCGGCTGCTGCCCGGCGCGCTCGCCCGCCTGTGCGCCGACGACGCCGATCTCGTCACGGTGTTCCCGGGCCAGCGGATCGGCTCGCTCGGCGAGGGGCTGGTCGTCCCGCTGCTGCACCTGACGTACCTGTCGTGGCTGCCGCTGGCGCTCGTCCGCCGCACGCGCGATCCGCGGGTGCTCGCCGCCAACGGCCAGGTGCTGCGCGTGACGCGCGCCGCCTACGACCGGGTCGGCGGGTTCGCCGCCGTGCGCGACCAGATCGTCGACGACATGGCGCTGTGCCGCGCGGCGAAGGCCGCCGGGCTGCGGGTCGCGTTCGTGCCCGGCGAGGAGCTCGCGACCTGCCGCATGTACGCCTCGGCGGGCGAGGCCTGGCGCGGCTTCTCGAAGAACCTCTACCCGGGGCTCGGCTCGCCGCTGCTCGCGCTCGTCGTGGCGGGCCTGTACACGGCTTGCTTCGTGGCCCCGTGGGTCCTGCTGCCGCTGTGGCCCGGCCCCGCCGCCGCGGGCGTCGCCTGCAACCTCGCGCAGCGCGCGCTCATCGCGTGCCCGCTTCCGCCTGCCGGCGTGGACCGTGGCCGCGCACCTGCCCTCGGCGCTGGCCTTCCTCGGGATCCTGGCCAACTCCGCGCGGTGGACGGCCACCGGCATCGCTCCGCTGGCGCGGCCGCACCTACGCGGGGGCCGGGCGATGAGCTGGTTCCGCGGCCTGTTCGGCGCCTACGTGCGCCGCCGGATCCGCGGCGGCCTCGACGGGCTGTGGGTCCGCGGCCCTCGACGGCGCAGCCGAGGCACTCCTGGCCGGCCCCGTGGTCTTCGCGCCACGCACGTGTCGTGGTGGGACGGCCTGCTGCTGTTCCCGCTCGACGACGCGCTCGGGCGGCCGAGCCGCGTGTGGATGGACGCCGACAACCTGCGCCGGCTGCGTTCTTCGGCCCGCTCGGGCGATGCCGCTCGACCGCAGCGGCCCCGCCGGGCTTCGGGCCTCCGTGCGGCAGGCCAGCGCCTGGCTCGACCGGCCCGGGCGCGCGTTGTGGGTGTTCCCGCAGGGCCGCCAGCGGCCGTCGTGGGTGCGCCCGCTGGAGCTCGAGCCCGGCGCGGCCTGGGTCGCGCGGCGGCTGGGGGCGGCGCTGGTGCCCGTGGGCGTCGCCTACGGCTTCCGGCGCGGCCCGCGGCCCGCCGCCGTCGTCAGCTTCGGCGCGCCGGTGCCCGCCGAGGCGCTGGAGCCCGGCCTCGTCGCCGAGGTGGACGCCGCGCACCCTGGCTGCACGCCGCGGACGAGCCCGAGCGCGAGGCGCCCGCTCGCCGCGCTGATCCCCGGCGCCCCCCACGACGAGGGGGGCCTGGCGGCGCGCCTCCTCGGGCGGCTGGTCCGTGGCTGAGCCGCGCCACGCCGCAGTGATCGGCGCCGGGGTGGGCGGGCTGTGCGCGGCCATCGCGCTCGCGGCCCACGGGCTGCGCGTCACCGTGGTCGAGGCGGCGTCCGAGCCCGGCGGCAAGGCCGGGACGGCGCTGCTCGACGGCGTGGAGGTCGACACCGGCCCGAGCGTGCTCACGCTGCCCGACGTGTTCGACGGCGTGCTGCGCCTGGCGGGCACCACGCTCGCGGACGAGATCGCGCTGCTGCGCCCCGAGCCCGCCTTCCGCTACCGCTGGCCCGACGGCACCGTGCTCGACGTGCACGTGGCGCTGGAGGAGACGCTCGCCTCGGTCCGGGCCGCGCTCGGCGCCGAGGCCGAGGCCGAGCTCGCCGCCTACCTGCGCTACGTGGGCGGGATCTGGGAGGTGGCGGCGCCGCGCTTCGTCCGGGGCGAGGCGCCCGGGCCCGCGGCCATGCTGTCGTGGTCCGCGCTGCGGGACGTGGCGCGCATCGATCCGCTGCGGACCATGGGCGGCGCCATCCGCGCGCGGGTCCGCGAGCCGCACCTGCGCGACCTGCTCCTGCGCTACGCGACCTACGCCGGCTCCGATCCGCGCCGCGCCCCCGCCACGCTCGGCTGCATCGCCCACGTGGAGCTCGCGCTCGGCGGGTTCGGCGTCGAGGGCGGCATCGCGGCGCTGGTCCGCGCGCTGGTGCGCGCCGCCGACCGCCTCGGCGTCGCGCTGCGCCTCGGCGAGCCCGTCCGGCGCGTGGTCGTCGCGGGCGGCCGCGCCGTGGGCCTCGAGACGGGCGCCGGCCGGCTCGACGCCGACCTCGTCGTCTCGAACGCCGAGGTGGCGCACCTGCGCACGGCCCTGTGCGGGAAGCCGCCGGGGAAGCCCGCGACGTCGACGTCGGGGTGGACGGGCATCGTCCGGGCCGCGGCGCAGCCGGGCCGCGCGGCGCACACCGTCCTGTTCCCGGTGGACTACGCGCGGGAGTTCGTCGACCTGTTCGACCACGCGCGGGTCCCGCTCGACCCGACCGTCTACGTCTGTGCGCAGCGCGCCTGCCACCGCCGCGCGGGCTGGCCCGGCGAGGAGCCGCTGTTCGTCATGGTCAACGCCCCGCCCGGCGACGCCGCCCCCGACGCCGACTGCAGCGAGGTCGTGCTGGCGCGCCTCCGCGCGGCCGGGCTCGCCGGCGACGAGGCGCGGATCGTGTGGTCCCGCACGCCGGGCGAGCTGGCGGCGCGGTTCCCGGGCAGCGGCGGCGCGCTGTACGGCCCGGCGCACGACGGGCCGCTGGGCGCGCTGACCCGGCCCGGCAACCGGGTGCGCGGCATCGCGGGGCTCTACGTGGCGAGCGGATCGGCGCACCCGGGCGGCGGGCTGCCGCTCGCGGCGCTCTCGGGGCGGGCGGCGGTGCGGGCCGCCCTCCAGGACGCGGGGATTTCGGCCGAAGGGTGGGTGCGATGATCGGACTCGGACTGGGACTGTGGGGCGTGGCGCTGGCGTCGGGGCCGACGACGGCGCACACCTGGATCCTCGAGGAGCAGCTGCTGGTGCAGGTGCGCCCGCCGCTGCCGGTGGGCTGGGTGGAGGCGAAGTCGACCACGCGGTGGGTCGTCACGTGGACGCCGGGCCAGCCGGAGTGGGTGGCGCGACTGTGCGGCTTCGACTTCGACCCGGTGATGGGCGCGCAGACCACCTGGCCCGACGCCGCCGTCGCCGCGGTGCCGCCGCTGCACCGCCCCGTCTCCTTCGTCGTCACCACCTTCCAGGCCGGCCCCGTCGCCGAGACCGTGGGGGATCACGACGACGACGGCGACGGCCACCCCGGCGTGACCGTGCGGGTGGCCCACCCGCGGATGGGCGAGGGCGAGGTCTACGTGCGCCAGACCTCCGAGCTGGCCTGGACCGGCACCGTGCAGCCCGACGGCTCCATCGCGGGCACCGTCGAGTACACGCCCGAGCAGGAGCAGCTCGGCGCGTCCACCTGGTGGCTCAAGCTCGGGCTCGCGCAGCGGGCGCAGCGCAAGCGGGCGTCGACGTTCACGATGGTGCCGGCGCCCGGGGCGACCTGCGCTCAGAAGTAGGCGGGCGTGTCCTCGTGGGGCAGCCGCTCCTCGGTCTCGTCGTCGCTGTCGATGTCGGGATCGAGGTGATCGGTCTGCTCGTCCGGATCGGCGGGGGTCGGCTCGGTCCCCGGGGCAGTGACCTCGCCCTTGTCGACGGCCTCCTCGATCACCTTCTGCTTCTCGGCGCGGCTCGCGATGACCGCGCCCTTCACGGGTCGCAGCCCGCCACCGTAGCGCCGCGTGTAGACCTGGGTGAACTCGGCGCCGAGCAGCAGGATGACCGACGAGTAGTACACCCACACGAGCAGCACGGCGAGGCTGCTGGCGCTGCCGTAGGCGCTGCCCACGTTGCTCTGCCCGAGGTACACGCCGATGCCCCACTTGCCGACCGTGAAGAGTGCGGCGGTCACGGCGGCGCCGAGCCCCACGTCGCGCCAGCGGATGTCGGCCTCGGGCAGCACCTTGAAGATGGCGGCGAACAGGGCCGTCACCACGAGGTAGGACACGCCGAGGTTGATGGCCTGCGGCAGCCACCACGGCGCGCCGATGGGGAGCAGGTCGGTCGCGTGGTCGGCGACCGCCGACAGCAGGGCGGACAGCGCCAGCGAGACGAGCAGGAGGAAGGCGATGCCGAGGATCATGGCGAACGACAGCAGGCGCTTGCCGAGGAAGTTCTTGATCCCGCCGGCCTCCGGGTCGGGCCGCACGTCCCAGGCGCGGTTCATCGCCGTCTGCAGCTGCACCATCACCGCGGTGGCGCCGAACAGCGCCACGACGGAGCCGACGATGCGCGCGATCAGGCTGCCCTCGGGGTCCGACTGGACGTGCTGCACCATCGTCGTGATCTGCTCGGCGCCCTGCGGGCCCACCAGGTCGCGGACCTGGCTGTTCACGGCCTGCGTCGCCTGATCCGGCGACAGGAACAGCCCGGCGGCGACGATGACGATGACCAGCAGCGGCGCCAGCGAGAAGATGGTGTAGTAGGCGAGCGACGCCGCGAGCGACATGCAGTCGTCCTCGGTGAACTCGGTCACGACCTCGCTGACGAACGACCAGGCCTCCTTGGGCCACTTCGGCATGCTCCCCCCCATCACCCCTGCGCGTATTCACGTCACCTTGCAGTCTGCAAGGCGGTGAGATGCAGCACAGAGCGCCGCGGACCGCCGGCGCGAGGGCACGTTAGGGGGAGTGCAGGACCCCGGAGGCGTGATGATCGACGTGACGGAGCGCGCAGCGGCGCGGATCCAGCAGGTGCTGGCCGAGGGGCCGGCGCGCTACGCCGGGCTCCGCGTCGGCCTCACCGACGGCGGCTGCTCGGGCTACACCTACCTCCTCGAGTTCGAGGCCGACCCCGACGAGGACGACCTCGTGTTCGAGCGCGACGGCGCGAAGGTGTTCGTCCACCCGCTGCACCTGCCCTACCTCGACGGCTCCGCCCTCGACTGGGAGGACGGCGACCTGCAGTCGGGCTTCCAGCTGAAGAACCCGAACGTGAAGCGGGTCTGCGGCTGCGGGGAGAGCTTCGACGTGTGAGCGTGCGCGTGCTCGTCGAGGGCTACGACCCGGTCGAGGCGCCGCTGGGCGGCTCGCTGCTCGAGGTGTGCGAGGGCGCCGGGATCCCGATGGACTCCGCCTGCGGCGGCTTCGCGGCCTGCAACAGCTGCCGGGTCGAGGTGCTGGCGGGGGGATCGTCCCTGAACGCCCTGCAGCTCGACGAGGAGGCGTTCCTCGACGCCCCCGATCAGCGGCTCGGCTGCCAGGCGCGCCCGATCGCGCCCGGCGAGCTGCGGATCCGCCTCGCTCCGGGCGCTTGACGGTGCGCCGGCGGTGGATCTTGACGGTCCGGGGGCCCACCGTTAGGTCTCGTCCGCCGATGGGCCGGGTAGCTCAGTTGGTAGAGCAGGGGATTGAAAATCCCCGTGTCGGCGGTTCGACTCCGTCTCCGGCCATCGTCTTCGCCTCGCTCCTCGCCCTGCTGGCCGCCACGGGCTGCGGCGACAGCTGCGAGCAGCTCTGCAGCAGCGTCCGCGACGCCATCGCCGACTGCGGCGACGCCCCATCGTGGAGCGACCTCGGCGCCCGCGGGCCCATCAACTTCGTCAGCGAGTGCCGCGACCAGTGGGACCGCGAGCGGCTCGACCTCTCGGCGCCCGAGCTGCGCCGCGCGCTGCAGGCCTGCGCCGACGCGAAGAAGCAGCTCGAGCTCGACTGCTCCGAGGTCATCGCGCTGTACGGCCCGGCCGAGTAGCCGCTACCCGTAGTCGACGTCCTTGACCTCGATGCCGAGCCGCCCGATGCGGTAGTTCAGGTTCGAGCGGGACAGCCCGAGCCGGCGGGCCGCGCGGGCCTGCACGCCGCCGGCCTCCTTGAGCGCCGCCACGATGACGTCGCGCTCGAAGGCGAGCAGCCAGTCCTGCAGGGTGGTGCCGACGGGCGGCAGCAGGCTGCCGGGGCCCGGCTCGGCGTCCTCGGGCTCGTCGGGCAGGCGCAGGTCCTCGATCTCGCCCCCGCGCGACAGGATCACCGCGCGCTCGATGAGGTGCTCGAGCTGGCGCACGTTGCCCGGCCAGTCGTAGGCGACGAGGCGCTCCATGAGCTTGCGCCCGATGCGCGGCACCGGCCGGTTGTTCTTGGCGGCGTAGCTCGCGAGGAAGTGGTCGGCGAGCAGCGGGATGTCGTCGCGGCGCTCGCGCAGGGCCGGGACGTGCAGCGCCATGACGTTGAGCCGGTAGTAGAGGTCCTCGCGGAACCGCTTCTCGCGGGCCTCGAGCGCGAGGTCCTTGTTGGTCGCGGCGATGACCCGCACGTCGACCTTCAGCGTGCTCGAGCCGCCGACCCGCTGGAACTCGCCGTTCTCGAGCACGCGCAGCAGCTTGACCTGGGTGTAGGCGGAGACCTCGCCGATCTCGTCGAGCAGCAGGGTGCCGCCGTCGGCCTGCTCGAACTTGCCGCGGTGCTGGCGGATGGCGCCGGTGAACGCGCCCTTCTCGTGGCCGAACAGCTCGCTCTCGAGGAGCGACTCGGGGATGGCCGCGCAGTTGACCCGCACGAAGGGCCCGCTGGCACGGCCGCTGCGGTAGTGGATGGCGTGGGCCAGCAGCTCCTTGCCCGTGCCGGTCGGGCCCTGCAGCAGCACGGTGGCGGTGGTGTCGGCCACCGAGGCGACCTCCTCGTACAGCTGCACCATCACCGGCGTCGCCCCGATGAGGTTCTCGAAGCCGTAGCGCGCGTCGATCTCTTGTCGCAGCAGCCGGAGCTCGGCCCGCAGCGACGAGCGCTCCAGCGCGCGCTCGATCACCACCATCAGCTCGTCCTTGCTGATGGGCTTGATGACGTAGTCGGCGGCGCCGGCCTTCATGGCGGTGACGGCGTCGGTGACGGAGCCGTAGCCGGTCATCACGACCACGGGCAGGTCGGGCCAGGCGCGGCGGATCTCGCCCAGCAGCTCGATCCCGGTTGCGCCCGGCATCTTCACGTCCGTCAGGACGATGTCGTAGGGCGCCTCGCGCAGCGCGGCCAGCGCCTCGTCGGGGTTCTCGGCGAGCGTGACCAGCATGCCCTGCTTGCCGAGGTTCACCTGCAGGACCTTGCGGACGGCGCGGTCGTCGTCGACCACCAGGACTCGGACCGTGCCGCTCACCGCCCGCCGATCCGCAGGACGTAGGGATCGAGCAGCCAGACCTGCTCGTCGGGGTGCAGGACGGGGAGCAGCGCCTGGCCGAACGCGCCGTCGGGCCCGACGAGCCCCAGCGCCTCGAGCTGCTCCTGGACCCGCGCCGCGGGCGGATCGGGCTGCAGCGCCCGCACGATCCCGCGGGCGGACTGCGTGATGGCCGGGGCGAGCGACTGCAGCAGGTCGCCGCTCTCGGTGAACTCGACCAGGCCGACCTTGTTGGCCTCCTTGATCCCGGCGCGCGAGCGGGCGTCGGCGATGGCGTCCTGGAAGCCGCCCAGATCGTCGACGAGCGAGCGCTCCTTGGCGGCGGCGCCGCTCCACACCCGCCCGCGGGCGATGTCCTCCACCTCGCCGGGATCGAGCGAGCGGCCGTCGGCGACGCGCCCTGAACTGGGCGTAGGTGTGGTCGATGAGGGCCTGCATCCGCGCGCGCTGCAGGTCGTCCCAGGGCCGCGACATCGACGCGATGCCGCTGTGCGGCCGCGCCCCACGGCGACGCTGGTCACGCCGAGCCGATCCTGGAGCGCCTCGGTCGAGAACTTGCCGCCGAACACGCCGATCGAGCCCGTGATGGTCGACGGCTCCGCCCAGATCGCGTCGGAGCCCGCGGCGACGTAGTACCCGCCGGACGCCGCGACCGAGCCCATCGACACGACGAGCGGCTTGCCCTTGCTGCGCAGCCGCTGCGTCGCCCGCCAGATCTCGTCGGAGGCGAACGAGGAGCCGCCAGGGCTGTCGACCCGCATCACCACCGCGCGGACCTGCGGATCGGTGCGGGCGCGGTTGAGCTGGCGGACCACGCTCGCCGAGCCCGCCGTGCGCCCCGAGAACAGCCCGCCCCGCGCCGAGTCGCCGCTCACGATGCCGCCCTCGACGTAGATGACGGCGATCTGCTTCGGGTCCTCCCACGGCGAGTGGGGCTGCGGGAGGTGGTCGAGCTCCGAGGTCGAGACGCTGCCCTGGTGGAGCTTCTCGAGCTCGTCGTCGACCTGGTCGGGGTACAGCAGCACGTCGACCAGCCCGGCCTGCAGCGCCTCGTCGGCGCTGTGGGGTCCGCCGTCGATCCACCCGCGCACCACCGCGTCGTCGACCTTGCGCCCTGCCGCGATGCCCCCCACCAGGTCGGCGTAGAGGTCGTCGAGCAGCGCCTCGGTCATCTCGAGGTTCGCCGGCGTGGGCTCGACCTCGGTGTACTGCTCGGGGGCGGTCTTGTAGTCGCCGCGCTTCACGAACTGCGCCTGCACGCCGACGAGGTCCATCAGGCCGCGGAAGAAGGTCATCTCGGCCGACAGCCCCGTGAGCTGCAGATCGGCGGCCGGGTGCATGGCGATGCGCGCCGCGGCGCTCGCGACGTAGTAGTCGGTGTTGGCCGGCGAGCCGGTGAGGTAGACCAGCACCGGCTTGTCGCGGGACTGCAGCGCAGCGATGCGCTCCCGCAGCTCGCGCGCGCGCGCCAGCGACAGCGAGGCGCCGTCGAGCGTGAGGACGAGCCCGCGGACGCCGGGATCGTCCTCCAGGCGGCGGAGGAGCTCGAGCGTGTCGAGCCACGACGTGCGGTCGTCGTTGAACAGCAGCCCCCCGCGCGGCTGGTACGGGGGCGGCGACGACAGGCGCAGCGACGGGACGCGCCGCCCGCTGCGGAGCAGCGACTCGCCGGGCTCGTCGGTGCCGAGCATCAGGGTTTGGCCCGTGCCGAGCTGATCGCTCGAGGCGGCGTAGCCCGCGCCGAGGCCGCCGAGGTACAGCTCGATGCCCGCGGTGAACGCGGTGTCCTGCAGCCCGCCGCCGTCGAAGCGGCCGTCGACGCCGCCCCGCAGGTACAGCCCCTCGACCGGCCGCAGCCGGAGCGTGCCCACCAGGTGATCCTCGGCCGGCTCCGGCAGGGCCCCGCCGATGCGGCTGTAGTCGGCGCCGAGCACGGCCAGCGGCCCGAACGGGCGCAGCGCGATCCCCGCCCGTGCGGGTGCGCGCGAGGCCGCGCGGATCGGGGTCGCCCACGTTCTGTGCGACCGCGCCGAAACCGAGCCAGGGGAGGGGACGCCAGGAGACGCCGGCGTCGTAGGCCACGTAGTTCTTCGCGTCCTGCAGGAAGCGCCACGACAGCAGCACCCCCACCGACAGGCGCTTGGGCAGCGGGATCGACGTGCCGTAGTCGAGGGCCCAGTCCGAGGCGACGCCGAGCGGCGTGGAGCGCAGCTGGTTGTGCAGGCCGACGCCGAAGCCGCCGGCCCCGATCGTCGCCGCGACCGAGGTGGGCGGCGCGTCGAGCCCGCCGCGGGACAGGAGCAGCCCCACGCGCGTGTCGGGGTCGTAGGCCATGTTGGCCGGGTTGACCCACATCGTCCCCGGACCGTTCTCGGCGGCGATGCCCGCGGCGGGCACGACGGGGTGGTCCGTCTGCAGGCCCTGCGCCCGGGCGTCGCCCGAGAGCGCCCACAACGCCACGGAGATCGCGACGCTGCCGCGGAGATGGTGCATGCTGGGGTCCTCCTGTGGGTCGCGGGCGCATCATGGCACGGCCCGAGCGCCTCGGTCGGGCATCGGTCCGGCTCCGCTAATATGGTGGGGCGGGGTGGGGGTGCCGAACCCCCGTGTTTTCCGCCCGCCAAGGGTGTCCATGCAGCGCGACCAGCAGACGACGCAGCGCGACGAGCAGACCGGCCCGGGGCCCGCCCCGAGGTCGCTGCCGCGCTGGTCCCTGGCGATCCTCGCGGCGATCGCCGTCTCCGTGTGCCTGCCGGCCGTCGCGCTGGTGGTGCCGCACGCGAGCTACGCCCAGGACGAGGGCGAGGGCGGCGACGCCGAGGGCGAGGCGCCCGGCGACGTCCCGGGCGACAACGGAGGCGTCGCCGACGCCGATGCGCCGGCCCGGGGCGCGCCCGCGCCGGCCGAGCACGTCGAGGTGGCGAGCGCGCTCGCCTCGCTCGCGAACAGCTGGCTGTTCCGCAAGGCCGACGCCGGGCTCGCCGTCATCGACCTCGAGACGGGCGAGCGGGTGTTCGAGCTCGGCTCGACCAAGCTCCTGAACCCGGCCTCCACGATGAAGGTCGTCACCAGCGCGACGGCCCTCAAGAACCTCGGTCCGGCCTACCGCTTCACCACCGACCTCTACTACACGGGCGACATCGAGCCCAACGGCGTCCTGCGGGGCGACCTGTACATCAAGGGCCACGGCGACCCGACCTTCGTGTCCGAGACCATGTGGAAGATGGTCAACGACATCGAGCTGATGGGGGTCGAGCGGATCGACGGCACCGTCTACTTCGACGACACGTTCCACAGCGGCGGGCCGGTGCTGCCCGGCTGGGACAAGCAGGAGGACATCGACAAGGGCACCTCCTACTTCGCGACCCTGTCGGCCCTGTCGATCAACAGCAACACCGTGGTGCTCGTCGTCCGGCCGGGCGCGGAGGTCGGCGGCCAGGCGCGGGTCGAGCTCGAGACGCCGGTGCGCGGCAACGTCGAGATCGACAACCAGGTGCGCACGGGGCCGCCGCGCTCCCGCCGCTACGTCGACGTGGAGCGGGAGGTCCTGCCGAACGAGGACACGAAGTTCACGCTGACGGGCAGCCTGCCGGTCGACGATCTCAACCGGGTCTGGATCCGGCGGACGGTCGCCGACCCCACGGGCCACTTCGTCGCCGTGTTCCGCAAGCAGATGGACCAGCACGGCATCCGGGTCTCGGGCGGCCACAAGCGCCGCGAGACGCCCGACGACGCGAAGCTGCTGTTCTCGGTGCGCAGCGAGCCGCTGTCGCAGATCCTGGCGTCGATGAACAAGTCGTCGCTCAACTTCGTGGCCGAGCAGGTGCTGCGCACGCTCGGCGGCGAGATCACCGGCGACGGCTCCACCAGGGGCGGGCTCGCGGTGGTGGCGGAGTACCTGCGATCCATCGGTGTGCCCGAGGCAGACGCCGTGTTGATCAACGGGAGCGGCCTGTCGCGGCAGGCGAAGCTCAAGCCGACCACCCTCACGTCCGTTCTGTACGACATGGCGCACGACCAGAAGGTGGGTCCCGAGTTCGCCGCGTCGCTCGCGATCGCGGGCACCGACGGCACGCTGTACTCGCGGCTGCGCGAGGATCCCGGCCGGCTGCGCGGCAAGACCGGCACGCTCGACGGCGTGCACTGCCTGGCGGGCTTCATCGACAGCCACGGCTCCGCCGCTACGCGTTCGCCTTCCTCGCCAACAACTACCGCACGCGCGTGTCGGCCGTCCGAGACGTCCACGACGCCTTCGCCCGCGAGATGCTCCAGCTCGGCGGCAGGGTGATCGGCGCTCGACGCGGGACGTGCTGGCAACCGCATGTTGCGGGCATCGTGGGGACGCCGGGCGGATACGCCGGTGTCCAGACACCGTGGCGAAACCTGCCGGGAGGGCGAGCGGCTCGCCGGACAGCGAGATGGAAACCCGGTTCGCCGGGAGGAAGGGGAAATTGACAGTGCGACCGGCGGGGCGATATAACCCGAGCGCCTGCTCTCGCGGCGAACCCGTCCTGGACGGCTTCGTCGCCCTCGTTCACCCGCAGGGCCGTGCCCGGTGTGGGGAAGGAAGTCGATGACACGGAATCGGTTGGTGGCCCTCCTCGCGGCCATCGCGGCGGCCCCCCTCGCGTGGAGCGTCGCCCGGGCCCAGGTGCCGGAGGAGCCCCCCGCGTCCGCGGCCGTGGCGCCGGTCTCGCAGCCCGACGAGCAGGCCGCGGAGGACGCCCAGCAGGCCGAGGCGGACTTCGCCCGGGAGCTGCGCACCGTCGAGGAGGACGTGAGCAGCCTCAAGGAGCGCGTCTTCCGCTCCAAGGCCACGCTCAAGCTCCTCAAGGAGCTGGTCGTCGACCCGGCGATCTCGGGTTCCCGCCTCGTCATCTGGCACGTCAACAAGCTCGGCGGCGGCTACACGATGGAGTCCGCCCAGTACTTCCTCGACGGGAAGAGCGTCTTCAACAAGCTCGACAGCACGGGCGCGCTCGACGCGGTCACCGAGGTCAAGGTCGCCGAGCAGACGGTGCCGGCCGGCCCCCACACGCTCCAGGTCAACCTGGTGCTCCGCGGCAAGGGCTACAAGGTCTTCAGCTACCTGCGGAGCTACCAGTTCAAGGTGACCTCGTCGTACCCGTTCAAGGTCGAAGAGGGCCGGGTGAGCGTCATCCGGGTCCTGGCCGACAGCCGCGGCGGGCTGCGCAACTTCGTCGACCGCCCCACCATCCGCTACGACGAGCGGACCGAGTCGTTCCGTGAGGATTGAGCCGCTGGCGCTGTCGCTCGCGCTGCTGTCGGCGAGCGGCCCCGCCTGGTCGGCCTCCCTCGACGCCGCGATCGGCCAGCTCGACCAGGAGGCCGCGGAGCTGCGGGCCCGGGCCACCACCCTCGAGCTCGACACGCGTCCGGGCGCCTACCTGTCGCCCGAGGAGGCCGTCAGCCGGTTCCAGGACTACCTGTTCCTGCACCTCGTCGGGGAGCACGAGCAGGCGGCCGAGGGCTTCTTCGCGCTCGTCACCACCGGCGTGCTGGCCGATGCCGGGCTCCACCGCGACGCCGAGTGGTACCTCGCCGAGTCGCTCGTCGGGCTCGAGAACTACCGCACGGCCATCACGCGGTTCCAGGTCATCGTCGACGACCCCGAGCACCCCTTCCGCGACGACGCCGTGCGGCGGCTGCTCGAGATCTACGCGCTCACGGGCGACCGCGAGGCGTTCGACGAGCTCTACCGGGCGGAGATCGCGTCGGGCAAGGTGAAGCCGACGGGCCTCATCACCTACTCGCTCGCGAAGAGCTTCTTCCAGCAGGACGAGCTGGATCAGGCCGCGTCCTACTTCGACCAGGTGCCGGAGGGCAACCCGTACTACGGGCGCGCCCGCTACTTCCTCGGCGCGGTGCAGGTGAAGCGGGGCGACCTCGAGGCGGCCAAGGAGACCTTCGCCCAGGTCAGCCAGCTGTCGATCGACACGACCGAGGACCGGATGGTGCACGACCTGGCGCTGCTCGCGCTCGGCCGCATCGCCTACCACGAGGAGGACTGGCTCGCGGCCGCCGAGCACTACAACGCCATCGGCGGCGACAGCGTCTACCAGGCCGACAAGCTCTACGAGATCATCTGGACGAGCATCCGCCGCGAGAAGTGGCAGGACGCCCTGAACAACGTCGAGATCTTCCTGCTCGCCTACCCGGAGCACGCCTACTCGGCCGAGCTCCGCCTGCTCCAGGGCCACCTGAACTTCCAGCAGCAGGACTGGGACCACGCGCTCGGGGCCTACGAGCAGGTCATCAGCGAGTACAAGCCCGTGCAGGTGCGGTTCGGCGAGCTGGCCCAGCCCGGCTCCTCGGCCGACGGCGCCGTGCGCACGGTGCTCGAGGCCGCCGAGGAGCCCACCGACCTGCCGGACTACGCCGTCGCGATGATGCGCGCCGACCCGGAGCTGTCGCGGGCGATGGCCGTGTTCCGCGATCTGGCGCGCGAGGAGGACGACATCCAGGCTTCGGAGCGCCTGATCGAGGAGCTCGAGTCGTTCATCTCGGGCACGGGCGCCATCGGCAGCTACGAGCGCATCCGCACCGACACGCTGGTCGCGCGCGGCTCGGCCACCGACGCCCAGATGCGGCTGCTCGCCATCGAGCACGAGTGGCTGTCGACCGTCGAGGGGGTCGACCGGGCGAAGCTCGACGAGCTGGAGCGCCGCCGGGTCGACGTGGCGGCGCGGGCCGACGCGCTCGTCGGGACGGTGCGGGCCGCGGCCGACCGGCTCGACTCGTTCGAGCGCGAGATGGCCGAGCTCCACGCCGACGCCGACAACGCGCGCCGCGAGGGGCGCGACGCCGCGCTGCTGCTCGACGCCGCGCGCAACGACCTCCGCTCCGACACGCTGAGCGACGACGGCCGGTCGCAGCTCATGGTGAAGATCGACGCCCTGCAGGCCCAGGTCGACTCGGCGAAGACCCGCCAGCAGGCGGCCGACGAGCGGATGTCGCACCTCGACGCGCCGCACTCGGCCGACGTGGTCGACATCGGCGCGCTGACCTCCATCAACGGCGAGATCAACGAGCTCGTCGACGGCTACTGGGCGGCGCGTCCGCAGCGGCCCGGGCTCGTGTTCGGCGACCGGGCCTCGGCGGTGCACCGGGCCCTGTCCGACGCGCAGGCGCGGTTCACGGGCGTGTCCGACGCCATCGCCCAGATCGAGGGCACCGAGGTGGCGGGGATCCGCACCCGGTTCGAGGCGGAGGTGGCGGCCGTGGCGCAGGAGCGGGCCGACCACGAGGTGCTGCTCGGGGACGCGCGCGCCGTCTCGCTCGACATCACCCGCGAGGGCTTCGGGCGGCTGGAGGACTTCTTCGCCGGGTCGATCCTGAAGGCGGACATGGGGATCGTGGACGTGTTCTGGGCAGAGCAGCTGGAGATCGCCGACGAGCTCGACCGCATGCGGAAGGAGCGCGAGTCGCAGATGGCCGAGCTCGAGCTCCGGTTCTCGCTCATCCGCGAGAAGATGGGCACGAAGGAGCTGCCCGCCCCACCCCCGCCGGCGCCCGATGCCGGCGCGGGAGACGCACCTTGAGGCCCGGGGTGCCGATGCGCGGCCTGCTGGCGGCCGTGTGGCTCGCGGGGGGCAGCGCCCTGGCCGCGACCGACGCCGAGACCGTCCAGGGGCCCGTCCCCGACGAGGTCAAGGCGTTCAAGGCCGCCGAGGCGCGGTTCGCGGAGCGGATGACGGAGCTCGAGGACGACACCCGCGCCTACGTCGACCTGCGGGAGCAGGAGGAGATGTCGGCGGTGGAGGCGGAGTACGCCGATCGCCTCGACACGCTGGTGGCGGAGCAGAAGGGCCACCGCGAGGAGACCATCGCGCGGTTCGAGACGTTCCTGGCGGAGCACCCGTCGCTGCCCTACGCCTCGCACGTCCGGTTCCGCCTCGCCGAGATGTACTTCGAGAAGGCGAGCGAGGACTGGCTCGCGGTCGCCGAGGCCTACAACGCGAAGCTGAACGACCCGAACACGCCGATCGCCGAGCTCGAGGCGCTGGGGCCCGAGCCGCGGCGCGACCTCGGGAAGTCGCTCGAGCTCTACCGCAAGATCATCGACGACAACCTCGGCAAGCCGCCGAGCCAGCAGTACGAGCGGCTCGACGGCACCTTCCTGATGACGGGGTTCGTCTACAACGATCCCAACTCGCTGCAGTACGACCCGACCAAGGCGAAGGAGACGTTCGAGGAGCTGATCCGCGAGATGCCCCAGTCGGATCTCGCCGACCGGGCGCACCTGTTCCTCGGCAACTTCCTGTTCGACGACAACCAGTTCGATCCCGCGCTGGCCGAGTACCAGTTCGTCTACGACAAGGGTCCCGAGGGCAAGTACTTCGAGGAGGCGCTCTACCAGCTCGCCTGGGCCAAGTACAAGCTCGACGAGTTCGACGAGGCGCTGCGCCTGTTCACGGAGCTGCTCGACCTCTCCGAGCAGCGCAAGGTCGACACCGGCAAGGACAGCTCGTTCGCGCCCGATGCGCGCCGGTTCATGGCGTTCTCGTTCGCCGACATCGCCTACGACATCGACGGCGACGCCGTGCAGGTCGCGAAGAAGTACTTCGGGCGCATCGGGGAGCGCGACTACGAGCGCGAGGTCTACCGGCAGCTCGCCGACGTGCTCATCCGCTACACGCGCCCGCGGGAGGCCATCGAGACCTACACGCTGCTGCAGGAAGACCCGCGGTGGACGCTCGAGCCCGACGATCCGGTCTACCAGATCGCCCTCATCGACCTGTACCTCACGTCGGTGGCGCGCGACCTGGCGGCCGCCGGTGAGCAGCGCCTGGTGTTCATCCAGAAGTACAGCGAGGGCACGCCCTGGTGGGAGGCCAACCGGAACGACCCGGAGGCCCTCGACGTGGCGCGGGGCTACATCGAGTCCTCGCTGCTCGACGTGGCCATCGAGTACCGGGTGCGGGCCCAGGAGTCGGGGCAGCCGGCGGACTACGCGCTCGCCGCCGAGAAGTACTCGGAGTACCTCGAGAAGTTCCCGATCTCCGATGACTACTACAAGCAGCAGTGGTACCTGGCCGACTCGCTGAAGCTGGCCGGGGAGTACGACCGGGCGCTCGCCGAGTTCGAGTCGCTGGTGAAGAGCCGGCGGTACCACGCCTACGGCGACGCGGCGATGTACTCGCTGATGGACGTGCGGCTGCAGCGCATGGGCGCGCTGAACCACGCGCCGGACCAGGAGCCGACCGACGCCGAGGTCGAGCGCACCTACACGGCGGGCGACAAGACCATCGAGGTCTGGAAGCTGTCGGAGGACCGGCAGAAGTTCATCGCGGCGGCCGACATGGTGCTCCGCCACGAGTTCAAGCCGTCGACCGATCCGGAGCTGCCCGACTACCAGCAGGCGGTGGGGGAGCGGCGGCCGTCGATCCTGTACCTGACCGGCCAGATCCTGTTCTACCACCACCACCTCGACGAGGCGCG
This sequence comes from Myxococcota bacterium, assembly GCA_041389545.1. Lineage (GTDB taxonomy): Bacteria > Myxococcota_A > UBA796 > UBA796 > JACKER01. Next base: position 120,581 of record JAWKRQ010000014.1, read on the forward strand.
GAAGCGGTTCGAGGAGCTCATCGACAAGTACCCGCGGTCGCTCGAGGCGAACTACGCCGCCGGGCTGCTCGTCGACAGCTACCTGATGGAGAACAACCTCGCGCAGGTGCGCACCTACAGCCGGCGGTTCACGCTCAACCCGCCCGGCCCGCCGAGCAACGTCGACCCCACGCGGTTCTCCGACACGCTCGAGGCGACCACCTTCAAGCTCGCGCTGGAGCAGGCCGAGACCGCCGATCCGCTGCAGGTCGCCGAGTCGTTCCTGGCGTTCCGGCAGGAGTTCCCGAAGTCCGACCTGGCGGCCGACGCGCTGTACAACGCGGCCTACTACAACCAGCAGGCGGGCAAGGTCGACGAGGCGAACCGGCTGTACGAGCAGTTCGTCAAGGAGTACCCGAACGAGGAGCGGGCCAAGGGGCTGTTCTTCCGGATCGCCGCGAACTACGAGGCCACCTTCCAGCTCGAGAAGGCGATCTCGTACTACGACCGCGTCCTGCGGCACCCCGATGCCACGCCGGCCGAGAAGGCCGACGCCCAGTACAACCGCTCGTTCCTGCTGATCGGCCTCGGCAAGCACCGCGAGGCGGCCGAGGGCTACGAGGCGTACGAGGCGAACTACCCCGATCAGCCCGACCGCGAGCAGATCATGTTCCTCGCGGGGGAGCAGTGGGAGAAGGTGTCGACCGACGACGCCATCGCCTTCTGGAAGCGCTACGAGAAGCGCTACCCCGACGCCAACCCCGACCACTACCTCGAGGCGCAGTACCGCATCCTGCAGGGCCTGCAGGAGCAGAAGGCAGATGCCTCCAAGATCCGCGCCCAGCGGGCCGCCATCGTGTCGGACTTCGAGCGCTTCGCGCGCAACGGCGACGTGATCGGGCCGAAGGGCAACGAGTACGCCGCGGCCGCGGAGTACCCGGTGCTGGAGCAGGCGTTCGAGGACTACGCGGGCGACCAGCTCACGGGCAACGAGACCAAGGACGCCAGGCTGCTGAACCAGACCAAGCCGGCCGAGCTCAAGAAGCTGGAGGACCAGGTCAAGAGCTTCGTCGCGCGGTACCAGAACTTCGAGTACAACTCCGGCGCGCTGCTGCTGCAGGCGAAGGCGGCGCTCGCGCTCGCCGACCTCGGGCTGTCGATCCGGTGCCCGAAGAAGCTGTCGCAGGAAGACTGCTGGCTGTACGAAGAGGTCCTCGAGGAGAAGGTCTTCCCGCAGTACTACGAGGTCGAGGAGGTCGGCCTGCGGCGGCTGCAGGAGCTCGTCGAGGGGGCGAAGGCCAAGAAGCGGCACTCGCGGTTCATCGACGAGGCGATGGCGGAGCTGAACCGGCGGCGCCCGGCCGAGTACCCCGCGGTCAAGCGCGAGCTCGAGGGCGGCACCGACGCCGCGATGCCGGTCGACATCCGGCCGCTGCGGTTCGAGCGCGTGCAGGCGCCGGCTCCCGAGGCGCCGGTGGACGACGGCAACACGCCGCCGCCCGAAGACGGGGTGGACGTGCCGAGCGTGCCGGCGGAGCCCGCGCCCGACGTGGAGATCCCGTCGCCGGTGTCTCCCGCTCCGGCGCCGGGGGGTGACCGGTGAGGCGCCTCGCGCTGATCCTGGCGGTCGGGCTCGCGGGGTGCCCGCACGCGCGCCAGCCCGTGCCCATCGGCGGCGAAGCGCCGGTGCCGACGACGGGGATCCAGATCGACACCAGCGTGCCCGTGCAGGACCGGGTCGACGAGGCGGCAGACCTCATCGAGCGGGGGACGCCGAACGATCTGGCCCGGGCCGTGGCCCTGCTCGAGAGCGCGGTGGGCGACGACCGCAACGGCATCGTGCGCTTCGACCTCGGGCTCGCCTACCAGCGCCGGGGCGAGCTGCGCGAGGCGCAGAAGCAGTACCAGTCCGTCATCGCCGTCGACCCGAGCAACGGGGCGGCCTGGCTCGGCCTCGGGCGGGTGCACGAGCTCGAGGGCGACAGCCGGGCGGCGCTCTCGGCCTACCAGACCGGCGTCACCAACGCGCCCGACAACATCGACCTGCGCGTGGCCCAGGTCAACGCGCTGCGGCGCGCCGGCCAGGCCGACGAGGCCATCGCCGCCGCCCGCGACGCGCTGTCTACCAACGCGAAGTCGCTGGCGCTGTACAACGCGCTCGGCCTGGCGTACCTCGAGAAGCGCAACCTCGTGCTCGCGCGGTTCGTCTTCCAGAAGGCGACGCAGGAGATCGAGGGCGCCGAGAACAACGCGGTGCTGCAGGCCAACATCGGCTGGACCTACTACCTCGACGACGACAAGCCCGCGGCCACCGAGCACCTGCAGAAGGCGCTGGAGCTCGACCCCGAGCTCGTCCCGGCGCTGGTGCAGCTGGCGCGCGTCTACATGGACGACCACGACTACGAGGACACCGTCCCGCTGCTGGAGCGGGCGGCGACGCTCGACCCGAACAACGCCGACGTGCAGCTCACGCTCGGGGTCGCCTACCGCGGCGTGGGCCGGCTCGACGACGCGCAGGCGGCGTACGACCGCGCGATGAAGCTGGCGCCCGACGATCCCGCGCCGCTGTTCAACATGGGCGTGCTCGAGGGCGACTACCGCAAGGACTACAACGGCGCGATCGCGTCGTTCCAGAAGTACATCGCGGCGAACGGGCAGGAGAAGGCGCTGGCGCAGGAGTACGTCGACGCCGTCGAGCGCGAGAAGACCGACGCCGAGAAGAAGGCGAAGGCCGAGGCCGAGCGCAAGGCGCGGGCCGAAGAGCGCGCGCGGAAGGAGGCGATGGCGAACGAGCCGGCGCCGGACGACGGCGCCATGCCCGCCGACGGGGGAGGGGAGGGCGACGGAGACGCCGTTCCGCCCGAGCCGGCGCCCGAGGCGCCCCCCGAGGACCCAGGTGGCGACGATGGCGGCAGTGCGCCGCCCCCCGAGGAGCAGCCATGAAGCGAGCGGGAGGGTTGGCGCTGCTGGCCTTCGCGGCGGCGGTGATCGCGGCGCCCGAGCGGGGCGACGCGGCGCCCGGGTCGCAGGAGTTCGAAGAGTTCGTCGTCGTGGGCGAGGTGCTCAAGCCCGAGATCACGGTCGTGATCTCGAGGGAGAACCTGAACAAGGCCTACGAGCTGAAGCTCGACGAGAGCTTCCTCGACAAGATCGTCGAGTCGGTGTCGCACCCGCCGTTCTAGCGAGCGCTAGAGACTCGACCAACCATCCGTGGACGTGGGTCACCTCGCAGCAAGCTTCGCCGAATGCACCGCCTCGATCGCGGGTCCGGCTTCGCCGCACCCCCGTCTTGCAGGCATTCGGCTTGCTTGCTCGCTCAATACGTCGGAGAACGCGCTGGCGCGCGTCCTCCGACTCCTGCGAGACGCCCAGGCATCCGCTGGCGCTGATGCCTGGTCGCGTCTCTAGCGGAGCAACCCGCCGCGCAGGATCGCCATCGCGGCGTCGACCACCGACTGGGGCACGGGCGGCGGCTCGTCCTCGCCGGCGGGCCACAGCACCCACCGCATGCCGAGGAAGTCGGCCATGCCCATCAGCGCCCAGGCTGCCGCCTCCACGTCTGGGGTGGCGACCTCGCCCCGGCCCGCGGCCGCCGTGAGCCCGCGCACGTAGCCCTCGGCCATGCGCTCGTAGTACCAGCGGAACAGCGCCGGGTCGACGAACTCGGCCTGCCGCACGATGCGGTAGAGGTCGCGGTGCTGCCGGACGAACGCGAGGAAGGTGCCGAGCCCGACGCGCTCGATCTCGTCCCGGGTCGCCAGGCCGCTCACCGCGGTGGCGATCTCCTGGCGCAGCAGGTGCGAGAGCGCGCGGACCAGCTCGGCGAAGATGGCTTCCTTGCTCGGGAAGTACGTGTAGAAGGTGCCCTGCGCGACCTCGGCGCGCCGGGTGATGTCGACGATGGAGGCATCGGCGAAGCCACGGCGCCCGAACTCGATCTCGGCGGCGTCGAGCAGGCGCTGGCGGGTCCGGCGCCCCCGCGCGGTGCGGGGGACGGCCGGGGCGTCGTCGTCGGTGGGCATGCGGCCTGGTAGTCGGGCCGCGCGCGGCGGGCCAGCGCTACAGGTTGACGGCGACGGTGAGCTGCGCGACGAACCAGTTCTCGGCGTAGCGCGGGTAGACCTTGTAGGTGCCCGTCGCGTCGGGGTCGACGGTGAACTTCTGCGGCCGGGTGCGCTCCCACCCCAGGCTGGCCCCGATCATGAGCGGCAGGGGCTTGAGCCCGAGCTCCGCCACGGCGCCGGCGTCGGCGACCTGGCCGGTGCCCTCGCCGCCGCCCAGGCCCATGCCCAGGTGCGCGTAGGGCCCCACCGAGAGCAGCGCGCCGAAGGTGGCCGCGCCGCCCACCGACAGGGCGCTCGTCTGCGAGCCGGTGTTGTGGCGGAACGTCGCCTCGGGGCGGAGGTGCAGCGGCCCGAGCCCGGCGCGGTAGCCGACGAGGCCGCCCACCGACATGCCCGTCTCCGACTCCGTGTCCTTCTGCAGCGGCACCGCGGGGCCGACCGTGGCCCCCGCGACGAAGCCGGCCTGGGCCTGGCTCGCGAGCAGGGTCATCAGGAACATCGCCACCTCCACACCCCCAGATAATGACGGCGGGCGACCGACGTGGGTGTGAACATTTGTCCGAGCACGGGGGATGCGCGGGGCACGGCGGCGCTGCCGGCAGTTAGGGGGTGGGGGTCGACGGAGGACGGATGGTCGAGCCCTTCACCATGATGAAGAACGGCGGCATCTTCATGTGGCCCATCGTGATCGCGGGCGCGTTCGCCGCCGTGATCTGCATGGAGCGCCTGTTCTACGTCCTGTTCCGGGCGCACATCAACGCGCCGCTGTTCATGTCCCGGATCCAGAAGCTCGTGGTGGCCGGCAACCTCGACTCGGCCATCAAGATGTGCAATGCGGAGCCCCACGCCGCGCTGCCCCGGGTGGTGAAGGCGGGCCTGATGCGGGCCAACCTGACCGACCACGAGATCCAGAACGCCGTCGACGAGGCGGTGCTCGAGGTCGCGCCGCTCGTCTCCCGGCGCACCCCCTACCTCACGATGATCGCCAACGTCGCCACGCTGCTCGGCCTCCTCGGCACCATCATCGGCCTCATCACCGCGTTCGAGGCGGTCTCCGAGGCGTCTGCCGAGGCCAAGCAGCTCGCGCTGTCGTCCGGCATCGCGATCGCGATGTACACGACCGCGGGCGGCCTGTTCGTCGCCATCCCCACGCTGCTGCTGCACTCGATCATCGTCAACCGGAGCAACCGGATCCTCGACGACCTCGACCAGTTCGCGCTGAAGACGGTGAACCTGCTGGTGGCGCGCAAGCGGGGCACGGCCGCGGCGGTCGCCGGCGTGTCCGAAGCGTCTGCCGCCCCGACGGAGCCGGCCGGGACCGCCTGATGCGCGAACACCGCCAGCGGACGGACTCCGAGATCAACGTGCTGCCGGTCATGAACCTCATGGCCGTGCCCATCCCGTTCCTGCTGATGGCCGCGCAGTTCATGTCGCTCGGCGTGATCGACACCGCGCTCCCGGCCGTCCAGGCGGGCGAGCCCAGCGCCGATGCGCCCACCCTCAACCTGTGGATCCGCATCGACGCAGACGGCTACCGCGTCTCCGGCACCGATCCGATGCTCCACCCCGACGGCGGGGCCGACGTGCGGCTGCAGTGCGCCGTCGCGGGCTGCCCCGAGGCCTCGGACTACCCGGTGGGCGAGCTGCGGCGCCTCCTCGGCTACCTCAAGGACGAGTGGCCCGACGAGACGCTCGTGGTGGTGGCGCCGCTGCCGTCGGTGCCCTACGAGGTCATGGTGCGCACGATGGACGCCGCGCGGGCCGATCCGGGGGTGGTGGTGAAGGGGGGGCCGCGGCCGCTGTTCCCCGAGGTCGTCATCGCGAGCGCGCCCGACGCGCCGGAGGCGCCGTAGTGGCCCGCCGCCGCGCCCGCATCCGCCGGCTGCCGACCGACGCGGGGCTGTCCATCACGTCCCTCATGGACATGATGACGATCATCCTCGTGTTCCTGCTGACGAACTACAGCGCGAACGTGCTGCCGGTGCAGCCGTCCGACAACTTCCGCCTGCCGCTGTCGACGGCGCAGGGCGATCTGCGCGTCACGGCCACCATCATCGTCACGCGGGAGGCCGTGTTCGTCGACGGGCAGCGGGTCCTGTCGCTCGGCCCCGGCACCGAGCCGGGCGTGGATCTCGCCGTCCCCGACGCCGAGAAGCAGGACGGCACGGTGCCCGCGGTGTACGACCCGCTGGTGGCGGAGGTGGCCGCCATGCGCCAGCTCCCGGCCGGCGAAGACGGAGAGCCGGCGTTCCGCGGGGAGATCCTCATGCAGCTCGACCGGCGGACGCCGTTCGCCGTGGTCCGCGACCTCATGAAGACGGCGGGGGCAGCGGGGTTCGGCACCTTCCGGTTCGTCGTCGTGGCAGATCCGGGGCAGTAACCGACGGGCGTTGCCGGGGGCGCGTCCGCCGGTCTATGGTGACACCATCGCGGCCTCCGTCGCGAAGTCGGAACCCGGATCCGTGGAACCAGGGCGCCCAGGGCGCGTCCAAGGGAATACAGGACGCCCATGAGCCCTCGGGGGCGAGCAGGGAGCGGAATGGCAGCCCAGAACCGTCAGCGCAAGCTCCTCCGGATGGCCATCTTCCAGGACGGAGACCAGATCCAGCAGCGGGTGATGAAGGCCGGCGAGCCCGTGACCATCGGGGACTCGCCGAAGAGCACCTTCGTCATGCGGATCGACGGCCTCCCGTCGAACGAGTTCCTGCTCTTCAAGCCGACCCCGGCGGGCTACGCCCTGCAGGTCGCCGAGCCCATGGTGGGCAAGCTGCAGGAGCACTCCGGGTCCGACGCGAAGGCGCCGGCGGTCTCGCTCAAGGCGATGCAGACCGACCCGCACGTCGAGCGGTCGAACGGGGTCGTCTCGATCCCGCTCCAGGAGCACCACCGCGGCAAGATCGAGATCGGCCGGGTGATGATCCTGTTCCAGTTCGTCTCCCCGCCGCCGGTCCGGGCCGCCGTCCCCATCCAGCAGATGAACTTCCGCCCGCGCCTCATCGAGGAGGACGACCCGGTCTTCCTCGGGTTCCTGGGCATCTGGAGCGCGCTCGGCATCGTCCTCGCCATCTGGGTCTGGCGGACGGAGCCGCGGCCGTTCACGCTCGACGACGTGCCCGACCGCTACGTGCAGCTGATCCCGCAGCCGACCGAGCCCGAGCCAGAGCTCGTGGTCGAGGACATCGGGGCGGCGCAGGAGCGCAAGGCCGAGCAGACCGACGGCCAGGAGGCCATGGAGCAGGCCAGCAACGACCACGAGCGGGCCAAGGCCGAGCGCCAGCGCAAAGACGAGCTCATCGCCGGGTCGCCGCTGCTGCAGGGCTTCGTCGGCACGCAGGGCGAGTCGAGCAACGGCGTGGTCGAGAACCTGTGGTCGGGGGCGCAGCAGGGCCTCGGCGACGTCGACAAGATGCTGTCGCAGGCGGGCTCGGTCACCGGCGACACCGTCGCCAACGCGTCGACGCGCCTCGGCAGCGCCGGCGGCACCGAGGCGGCCTCGGGCGGCACCATCGACAAGCTCGGCGGCGGCAAGGCGCAGGGCGTGGCGGGGCCGAAGGTGGTCGTCAAGCCGAAGGTCTCGGCCGGCTCGGGCACCGTCGACGCCGTCTCGGGCAGCGAGGGCGAGTTCCGCGGCACCATCAAGCAGTACGCCGGGCAGCTCCGCTACTGCTACGAGAGCATCCTCAAGACCGACCCCACGCTCGAGGGGCGGGTGGAGGTGCGCTGGACGGTGCAGGGCGGCAAGGTGGTCGGCGTGCCCTACGTGGTGGCCAACACCACCGGCAGCGGCGAGCTCGGCGAGTGCGTCGTGCGGAAGATCCGGCGCTGGGAGTTCCCGCCGGACGCGGAAGGGGACATGTCGTTCCCGTTCCTGTTCCAGCAGAAGTAGGCCGCGAGCGAGTCTCTGGGCGGTTGCTCGGGCGCTCTCGCCGGTTGACACTGGCTGCGGGGGCAAGTATCCATAGGGAGTCCGGCCGTCTTGGGACCGGACGATGACGACGAGGGGATCTTCATGGTGGGACGCAGACTCGCGAGGACGCTGGGGGCGGTCACGATCGCGCTCCTGAGCTGGAGTGTCGTCGCGGATTCGTTCGCCCAGGACCCCGGCGTCACCTCCGACCTCGAGCGCACCAGCTCGACCACGCCGGCCGAGAAGATCGCCTACGCGGAGGTCTCCACCGCGGAGATCCGCGACGCCGAGAAGCAGATCACGCGCTTGCTCGAGCAGGCCCGCAAGGACGACGACGCGGAGGCGATCGAGTGCCTGGTGAACCGGCTCACGTCGGTCCGGGCGCTCCTGCAGGTCTGCGAGTCGTCGCAGGTGGCGATGCGCGACGCGATCGCCGCGGGGCTCGACGAGAAGGCCGACCACGAGTTCCGCAAGATCGCGGTGGCGGTGTCCAAGACCCGGATGCTGCTGGCCGAGGCGCAGCGGTGCGCCTCCGAACAGCAGGTGGAGCCAGGCCAGACCCTGGTCGACTGGGAGGCCGCGCTGTCCAACGAGGGCGATCTCGATCCGCTCGACGTGACCGACTTCACGCTGGGGCTCGAGCCCCCGCAGGTGAGCCCCTTCCTCTAGGCCCTGCGCCCGAGCCGAGCCAGGCCGGGCCGGACAGACGCCCACGCCGTACGACCGGCCCCCCGCCCCCGACACCGACAGGACGACCCCCGCATGATCCGGACGATCGCCATCGCCCTCCTCGCGAGCGCTCCGTCGCTCGCGCTCGCGGCTCCGGGGGACCACATCCGGGCGGGCGACGTGGGGATCATCCCGAAGATCGACGTGGGCGCGGAGGCCCGCACCAACGTCTACCGCGACGAGTCCGTCGCCATCCCGGCGGCGAACTTCCGGGTCGCGCCCGGGCTGCTCGTCGCGTCGAGCGGCGAAGACCACGAGTTCCGGCTCGACGGGCAGTGGGTGCTGCGCAAGTACTTCTTCGTCGGCGCCGATCCGCGCCCGGCGCCCGACGTGGGCCGGGTGATCAACCTCGACCGCTACGACGAGTACAACCTCGGGCTCGGCACCAACCTGTTCCGCAAGAGCGTGATCGGGCTGCGGCTGTCCGACGACAGCGCGCTGCAGAACTTCCGGGCCGATGCCGAATACGCGAACGTCCCCTACAGCTCGCAGCTGCGCAACCACCTCGCCGGCGCGCTCCGGATCAGCCCGGGCGAGGCGCTGCAGATCCTGCCCGGGGGCAGCTGGAAGTGGGACTCGTTCCGGGTCCCCGCGTCGGACGACCGGCCGGATCGGGAGCTGAACGAGCGCAACACCTACGGGCCTACCCTGGCGGTCCGCTGGGCGTTCCTGCCGCGCACCGCGTTCGTCGCCGATGCGTCGTGGGCGCGGGTGGACTGGACCCACAACACGCTCGACGCCGTGCCCTCGCAGGCCTACGGCGACAACCTGGCGCTGCCCGACGGCAGCCAGACCAAGGCCACGGTGGGGCTCGAGGGCCGGTTCACCGAGAAGCTCTTCGCCCAGGTCGACGCCGGCTACGGCATCGCGCTGTACAACGCCGACACCGTCACCGCGGTCGACGGGGGCACCCTGGCGGCCGACGACGACGTGCAGGGCGTCGACGGCCTGCTGCGCACGGGCCAGCTGCGCTACTCGATCACGCCGAGCGACGAGCGCCGGCGCGGCTCCTCCATCGCGGCGGGCTACGTCCGCGACTTCCGCTCGTCGTTCTTCACGAACTACGTGCGGTTCGACCAGGTCTTCGCCGACTTCCAGGGGCGGCTCGGCGACGTGGCGCCGTCGCTGCGCTACGAGCTGCGCTTCGAAGACTACGGTGGCGAGGTCCAGCGCAAGGACATCGTCAACCGGGTGTCGGCCGACATCAAGGTCGCGGCGAGCGACTGGGCGTCGATCACCGGCGGCGGGTGGTGGCAGCAGCGCGCGTCGGAAGACCCGGTCGTCGAGTACGACGACGTGAACTTCCACCTGATGGCGACCTTCACCTACTGAAGGGTCGAAGGGTCGAAGGTCGAAGGGGCGGGCCGACGGGCGTGCCGCGGCGTGGTCTCCGGATCGCGCCGGTGGCCGTGTGCAGGGCCGGCGTGCATCCGGTGCGGTTGCGGAGTTAACGTTGTACCTGAGGGCGTACCCTGACGCGTCAACGCCCGTGATACCATCCCGGTGCGGGTGGACGCTGGCCGCGCGGACCGGCGGCGCCCCTGGAGGAGCGAGGTTCCGATCCGCCGCAGGCCCCCCACACGAGCGGAGGAGAGGCGCGTGGGCAAGTCCACGTCGAAGAGCTCGAGCCGGGCGCGACTGACGCGCCTCACGGTGCTCGAGGGCGTCACCCACGTGGTGGCGGACCACCAGCGCGAGATCGGCCTGCTGGCCGTGCTGCTCGGGTGCACCTTCTCGATGGTCGCGCTCATGGGATACTCCGCGGCCGATCCGACCTGGATCCACCCCGGCTCCGGGCCCACCGACAACCCGTGCGGCCCGCTCGGTGCGCTCATCGCCGACCTCCTCTTCCAGACGCTCGGCGTGGGCGCCTGGTCGGCGTTCCTCGGCATGGTGGGCGCGGTGCTGGCCCTCGCCGGGCGGCGCGTGGTGGAGCCCATGAAGGCCTTCACCCTCGTCGGGCTGGGCCTGTCGGTGCTGGCGCTGCTCGACCTCGGGATCACGCCCAACGGCGCGTACCCGCCCGGGGGCTGGGCGGGGCGGCTGCTGGCGCAGGGACTCGTGTCGGTCGCCGGCTCGTTCGGCGCCTGGATGGTGCTGCTCGGCTGTGCCGGCATCTCGGTCACCGTGCTCTTCCGGATCCGCTGGGGGCGGCTCGCGCAGTGGGTCGTCGGGCACTCGGAGGAGGTGGCGCGCTGGGGTGGCGAGCGCGCCGGCGAGGCCGCGCAGGGTGCGCAGGGCGTCGCCGCGATCCTGGCGAACGAGCTGTGGGCGCGGATCATGGGGGTGCTCTCGGGCATCGGCGGCGCCTTCACGGCCACGCTGAGCCGGATGGTGGGCTCCCTCGTCCGCCGCGACGACGACGACTGGGCCACCACGTCGGCCTTCGAGGGCCTCGAGGGCGACCCGCACCTGCTCACGCCGCGCTCCGTGGTCGACGCCACGGCGGCGGGCACCTCCGTGGCGCTGGCCGAGGTGCACTGGCAGCGCACCGACGACAGCGCCTCGTCGGAGCTGCTCGAGATGTTCCCGGCGATGGCGCCGCGGCGCAGCACCACCTCGTCGCCGGCGAGCCGGCTCGGCACCGCCAACGACGAGCCCACGCGGCCGTCCGCCAACCGCGGCGACGCCACGGCCCAGCCCGCGCCGCCGCGCGGCCGGGGCCGCCCCCAGGTGCCGCGCGACCCGGCCTCGGCCGACGACTACGACATGCTCGGCGACGACTCGGCCGACGAGCGCACGCCCCCGTCGCCGGTGCCGCGCAGCCAGGCGCCGAACCCGCAGCCCAACACGGGCAAGGCGCTCGTGCACCGCGGCGCCTACCTCGACCGCAGCGTCCGCGACGACGGCGGCGCCGTGGGCCTCGCCCGCGGTCCGTTCGAGCTGCCGGTGCTGTCGCTGCTCGACCCCGTCCCGCCGCAGCGCGCCGTGTTCGACCAGGAGGAGCTGCGCCAGATGGCGCTGCGCGTCGAGGAGGTGCTGGCGTCGTTCAAGGTCAACGGCGAGGTCACCGACGTGCGCGTCGGCCCCGTCGTCACCACGCTCGAGTTCCTGCCCGAGCGCGGGATCTCCGTCCGCAAGGTCGCCTCGCTGTCGGACGACCTGGCGATGGGCCTGTGCGCCACGTCGGTCCGCATCGTCGCGCCGATCCCCGGCAAGGGCGTCGTGGGCATCGAGATCCCGTCGGCCCACCGGATGACGATCTACCTGCGCGAGCTGCTCGCCGCCGACGAGTTCCGCAACAACCGCGACATGATCCTGCCGATGGTGCTCGGCAAGGACGTCGAGGGCGCGCCGGTCGTCACCGACCTCGTGAAGATGCCGCACCTGCTGGTCGGCGGCACCACCGGCGCGGGCAAGAGCGTCGGCGTCAACGGCATGCTGATGAGCCTGCTGTACCGCCGCACCCCCGAGGAGCTGCGGCTGCTGCTCATCGACCCGAAGAAGCTCGAGTTCAAGCTGTACGAGGACATCCCGCACCTGCTCCACCCCGTCGTCACCGAGCCGAAGCAGGCGGCGGCGGCGCTCGCGTGGGCCTGCCGCGAGATGGACCAGCGCTACGAGCTGCTCGCCCGCTACGACACCCGCAACATCGAGGGGTTCAACAAGCGGGTCGACGAGCTGTCGGGCTGGAGCCAGGAGAAGCTCCTGCGCTACGCGCCCGAGGGCCACGACCCGGGCGAGCCCGTGCCGCTGCCGGCGAAGCTGCCGTACATCGTCATCGTCATCGACGAGCTCGCCGACCTGATGCTCATCGCGAAGAAGGAGGTCGAGGGCTCCGTCGCGCGGCTCACGCAGATGGCGCGCGCCTGCGGCATCCACGTCATCGTGGCGACGCAGCGGCCGTCCGTCGACGTCATCACCGGCCTCATCAAGAGCAACCTGCCCACGCGCATCTCGTTCAAGCTGCGGTCGGGCACCGACTCCCGCACGATCCTCGACACGGTGGGCGCGGAGTCCCTGCTGGGGCGCGGCGACAGCCTGTACCTGCCCAACGCGGGCGACATCGCGCGCGTGCACGGCCCGTTCGTCTCCGACGACGAGGTGCTGCGCGTCATGGACTACCTGCGCAGCCAGGGTGCGCCGCAGTTCATCGACTCCATCACCGCCGAGCCGGGCGAGGAGGGCGGGCTCGACGACAGCGAGCTCGACGCGATGTACCAGGACGCCGTCGACGTGGTGCGGCAGATCGGCAAGGCCAGCACCTCGCTCATCCAGCGGCACCTGAAGATCGGCTACAACCGCGCGGCGCGGATCATCGAGCAGATGGAGGCGCGCGGGGTGGTCGGACCGGCCGACGGCGCGCGGCCGCGCGAGGTCCTGCCGGTCGAGTAGCCCCGCGCGGCCTGTCTGTTCGTGTCGCGCGCCGAATGCCGCGGGGCGGTCCGGGGTCCGTGACGCGATACACCGTCGGGGAGCTCCGACGAGCGGGAGGATCGATGCGCGCGCTGCTGACCATCGCCCTGTGGGCGCCCGCGGTGTCGTGGGGCGCGGCCCCGGCGCCCGCCCCGGCCGCGACGTCGGCGGCGGCGACCGACACGCTGCTCGACGCGATCCAGGCGAAGTACGGCAAGGTCTCCGTGCTGCGCGGGAAGTTCGTGCAGGTCTCCGGCTCGCCGCTCTACGGCGAGGACAAGCAGGGCGGCACGATCGTGCTGCAGCGCCCGGGAAGATGCGCTGGGACTTCGACGACGGCCGGCGCTACGTGAGCGACGGCAAGACGCTGTGGATCTACAACCCCGCCGAGAAGCAGGTCCTCAAGCTGCGCAACTTCGGGGAGCAGGCGGCCACCGCGAATGCGGTGCTCGAGTCCATGCACCGCCTCAAGGAGCTGTTCGACGTGCAGGTCGTCTCGTCGGACCCGAAGGTGGGCCACACGCTGTCGCTCACCGCGAAGGCGGGGGAGGAGCAGCAGTTCAAGCAGCTGTACCTCGACCTCACGCCGTCGCTCGACCTCGCGAAGGTGCGCCTGACCGACGCGTTCGACGCCGTCACCACGCTCACGTTCACCGAGCTCACCCTGGGTGGCACGGTGCAGCCGGACGTGTTCACCTTCGTGGTCCCCGACGGCGTCGAGGTCATCGACAGCGGCTGACCCCCGCGGGCAGCGTAGGAACCAGCATGCAGACCACCACCTCCACCCGACCGGTCCTCACGCCCGCTGCGCCCGCAGGGGAGGGGGAGCGCAAGAAGGTGCACCTCATCAGCCTCGGCTGCCCGAAGAACCGGGTCGACAGCGAGGTGATGGTCGGCTCGCTGATGGCCTCGGCGTTCGAGCTGGTCGACGATCCGGCGGACGCCGAGGTGATCGTCGTCAACACCTGCTCGTTCATCCAGCCGGCGACCGAGGAGTCCATCGACACGGTGCTCGAGATGGCCGGGTACAAGGAGACCGGCCGCTGCGAGAAGCTCGTGGTCACGGGCTGCATGGTGCAGCGCTACGGCACCTCGCTCGAGGGGGAGCTGCCCGAGGTCGACCACTTCCTCGGCACGGGCGAGTACCACCGCATCGTGGACGTGCTGCGGAGCAAGCAGCCCGTCGCCCGCAGCTACGTGGACGTGCCACTGTACGTCCACGACGAGCTGGCGCCGCGCGTGAACTCGTGGAGCGCGGCGTCGGCCTACCTCAAGATCTCCGAGGGGTGCGACCACCGCTGTGCCTTCTGCATCATCCCGACCCTGCGCGGTCGGCTGCGTTCCCGCACGATCCCGTCGCTGGTCGCAGAAGCGCGCGGGCTCGTGGCCAACGGCGTGGTGGAGCTCAACCTCATCTCGCAGGACTCCACGGCGTACGGTCGGGATCTGGGCGACGGCACCGGGCTGGGGGGCCTGTTGCAGTCGCTGTCGGAGATCGACGGCCTGCAGTGGCTGCGCCTGCACTACGCCTACCCGCACGGCCTGCCGAGCGGCCTGCTCGAGCACCTGGCGAACAACCCGAAGGTGTGCCGCTACCTCGACATCCCCCTGCAACACGCCTCGGGGCCCGTGCTGAAGACCATGCGGCGCGGCGTCACCCGGGCCGGCCAGGAGCGGATCCTCGACCGGGTGCGCGCCGCGGTGCCCGACATCGCGCTGCGGACCACCTTCATCGTCGGCTTCCCGGGCGAGACCGACGCCGACTTCGACGAGCTGCTGGACTTCGTGCGTGCGCAGCGCTTCGACCACGTCGGCGTGTTCACCTACTTCGCCGAGGACGGCACCCCTGCGGCCACCTTGCCCGGGCAGGTGCCCGAGGACGTGAAACAGTCGCGGCAGGCGGCGCTGATGGCGGCGCAGCAGCAGATCAGCGCGGCGAAGCTCCGCGACCTCGTCGGTGCGGTGCGGCCGGTGCTGATCGAGGGGCCGAGCAGCGAGAGCGAGCTGCTGTTGCAGGGGCGACTGTCGACGCAAGCCCCCGACGTGGACGGGGTGGTCTTCGTGGCGGATGCGCCGGACGACCTTCGACCCGGCAGCATCATCGACGTCGAGATCACGCAATCTGCAGACTATGACCTGGTCGGCCGGCCGATCTGAGCGCCGGAGCCGGAAATCGATACGGAGCGAATGTCGGTCGCTCCGACCGGGCGAATCGGCCGCGGACACGCTGCCTGCGCGCGGGGCGAAACGGGGGTGGCGGCCTGGACGGCCAGTGTTACGCGTGAAGCATCGAACGATGCAAGAGGAGACGAGCGTGCCGACCCCCCCCGCCCCCCGCCGCCTCGCCGCCCTGCTCCTCGCCGCCCTGCTCGGCGGCTGTACCGCCGGCGACGACAAGCCGCCGAAGGACACCGACACCGAGGACACCGCCGGCACCACCACGACCGTCGAGGAAGAAGAAGGCATCTGCCAGGTCTCGATGCAGTGCTTCGGCAACGTGCTCGACGATCCGAAGGCGCCGTGCAGCCTGCGGGTCGCGAGCCCGGGCGGCACCGTGCTCTACGACGGGGCCGCCGGGGTCGAGCTGCGCGGGCGCTCGTCGCTCGGCTTCCCGAAGCCGCAGTACGCGCTGGAGCTCCGCGACCACACCGAGCTGCCCGTCTGGCCCGGATCCGTGTGGCGCTACCTCGACGACGGCTCGAACCCGGGCACCGCGTGGCGGAACCCGTCCTTCGACGACGGGGGTTGGGGGTCGGGCCCCGCGCCGCTCGGCTACGGCCTGCCGTACCTGCAGACGCCCGTGTCCGCGCCTGGTGGGAGCGCGACCGTCTACTATCGGACCACCTTCACGCTCGGGGATCGTTCGCAGATCGCCGACCTCGATCTCGGGGTCAAGCGGGTCGACGGCGTCGCCGTGTACCTCAACGGGGTCGAGGTGCTCCGCGACAACCTCCCCGCCCAGGCCGCGTTCGACACCCCTGCGGTCGAGGCGAGCCCCGACCGCAGCTTCTGGCGGCAGAGCGACGTGGACGAGTCGCTGCTCGTCGACGGTGACAACGTGCTCGCGGTGGAGGTGCACCGCGCCTCGGCCGGCATCGAGGAGTCGTCGTTCGACCTGTACCTCGAGGCGAAGGGCGAGGACGCGCCGACGAACCTCCTCGGGATGGGCAAGGCCGAGGACTGGATCCTGAACGGTCAGTACGTCGACCGCGTGCTGTTCCGCAACCGCCTCGCCTACGACATGTTCCAGGAGCTCGGCGGCGTCGAGCGCTACGCCACCGAGACCCGGTTCTGCGAGCTCGAGCTCAACGGCGAGTACCGCGGGATCTACACGCTCGGCGAGAGCATCCAGCGCGACGACGACCGCCTCGACATCGGCAAGGGCGACCAGCCGGGCGACACCTTCATCGTGAAGAACGACGACGTGGGGCAGGGGATCCACGACAACCAGGTGGGCTACGGTTTCTGGCAGCTCGTCTACCCGGACGCGAGCGATGCCGAGGCCGTCGACACCGTGAGCGCGACGCTCGCGGGGTGGGAGGCGTCGGTGCTGGCGCCGGACCCGGGCGACATGTTCGCCTGGATGGACCTCGACAGCGCCGTCGACTGGGTCCTGTTGAACGAGTTCATGAAGAACCGCGACGCCTACCTGCTCAGCGTCCACCTGTGGCGCGATCAGGGGCAGCCGCTGCGGTTCACGCCGTGGGACCTCGACCTCAGCATGGGCAGCTACCCGTTCGACGACTGCACCGCCCAGGGCTGGGTCTCCCGCACCTACCTCGACCTGCAGGGGGTCGAGCACGACATCCCCTTCATCCAGAAGATGGCAGAGGTCCCCGCGTTCCGCGATCGGCTCGTCACCCGGTGGCAGGAGCTGCGCGCGGGCCCCTGGTCCGACCAGGCGATCGCCGACCACGTCGCCCACTACGACGAGCTGTTGGCGCCGGTGCTCGACGCCAACGTGGCCCGCTGGCCCGTCGAGGACATCGTCTTCTCGACGTACGGCGTCGACGACTGGCTGTGCCCCGTCTCCTCCTACCAGGAGGAGCACGATCACGTGATGTCGTTCATCTCGGAGCGGCTCGCCTGGATGGATGCCAACATCTCCACGTTCTGACCACCAGGCCCCCGCAACCTCCCGAGCAGGATCGAACGCCATGACGCCCGACCTACGCCCGCTCCTCGTCCTCACCGCCCTGGCGACGCTCGGAGCGTCCGCATGCCGCGACCAGGGCAAGGACCCGACCGGCGACGACGACGACGACGACACGACGACCGCTCCCGCCGTGCTCTCGGTGGGGGGAGAGGCGTCCTCCGCCTCCGAGGCCTCGCTGCCGGTGGAGGTGTCCGGCACCGCGAACGTGGCGGCGGCCTGCGTCCGGCGTGACCGTCCCGCCGAGGTGCACCTGCTCGAGTCGCAGGGGTCGGGGAACCTCGACTTCAAGTTCGTGGGGCTCGCCGCCGACACCGACTACGATTGCAGCGTCGCCCTCGTCGACGGCAGCGGCGAACCGCACACGGTCTCCCTCCACACGATGCCGCTCGATTCCAATGCAGCCACGGCGCACATGATCGGCGACCCGTCGGCGATGACCGGCGTGTGGACGCTCACCACCGTCCGTCCCGAGTGCAGCGGCAATCACCAGAACTACCTGACTGTGCTCGATCCGGAGGGGGGCAACCGCTGGTCGTTCGCGGTGCCGCGCAAGCTGAACCTCGGCACGGAAGCCCGCTCCGACGGCCCGAACCGCGTGCTGTACGGCGGTGGCGACGACCCGGCGGGCCCGCCCACGGTCGTCGACCTGCAGCACGGTGAGCAGTGGCGCCTCGAGTTCCCGGGGTCCGACGAGGTGGTGTTCCACCACGATGCCAAGCGCATCGCCGACGGCCGGGTCCTGTCGCTCGAGCTGAACGAGGATCCGGGCTGGGAGGCGTTCCAGCTCCGGCTCTCGAACGACGACATGACCACCTCCTGGTACTGGGACGTGGCCGACCACACCGACTGGCTCGATCCGGGCGAGGACAGCGACGACCCGCACCACGCCAACTGGGCCGACGTGGTGGACGGCCCCGACGGCCTCACCGCGTACGTCTCGCTCTGCTACGCCTTCAAGATCGTGGCCATCGACGTGGCGACGAGCCAGCCGGCCTGGCGCTTCGGGTACGGCGGGGACTTCACGCTCGAGGATCCCGACGGCAACCCGCTCCCGCAGGACGAGTTCCCCCAGTGCCAGCACGGCGTCTCGACCGACGGCACGAACCTGCTGGTCTACGACAACGGCTTCGACCGGGGCTACACGAGGGCCGTCGAATATCGCCTGGACACCGTTCGAAAGGTGGCTACCAAGACGTGGGAGTGGCGCGACGAAGGCTACTGGGAGAAGTACCACGGGGGCGCGAGCTGGCTGACCGACGACCACGACCGGGTGCTCGTCGCCGAGGCCAACAACGACTGCGGAGACACCTCTGACCGACCCACCCAAATCGTCGAGCTCGACCGCGCCGCCGGGACGGAGATCCACCGGCTGGTGTTCGACGACGTGGGGAAGTGGATCTACAACGCGCACCGGGTCGACGGCTGCGACCTCTTCGCCAACGCCGAGTACTGCCCGGCCGTCGCCACGCGTCTCGACGAACTCCGGGGCGCGCTGGGCCTCTGAGGGCGGGTGCAGGGGAGGGGAGCGCGGCCGGTCGCCGGCCGCCCCCGGCGGTCACCCCGGTCCGAGGGGGCTTCTCGCGGGCGGACGGCCGCTCGATCGCGCGCAATCGCGCGATGTGACCTTTGCATGTACATTGAGCGATGACCGCGCCACGGCGCGACATTATACTTGCTCTTCTACACGCGCCCTTTTATATCAGTACCAGGAAATGCGGATGCAACACGCGGGGCCCCCGCCCCCGACGCTCGAGGAGCGCTTGATGATCGCCGTCCTACTCGCCCTGGGCGCCCACGCCGAGATGCCCCAGGAGAGCCGCCCGCTGTCCTGGAACGAGCATGCCGGCCGCAACCGGCACCCCGGCCAGAACGGGAAGCTCTCGGCGACCGAGTCCAAGATGGCCGAGGCGGCGTGGCAGTACTTCGAGAACAACTTCGAGAAGGACACCTGCCTCTACAACTCCGTCGACAAGTACCCGTCGACGACGATGTGGGACACGGCCTCGGCGATCGGGGCGATGGTGGCGGCGTTCGAGCTCGGCCTCATCGACCCGCCGACCTTCGACCAGCGGATGAGCTGCCTCATCGACTCGCTCAACCAGATGGAGCTGTTCCGGGGCGAGCTCCCCAACAAGGCCTACCAGACCCAGACCCTCGCGCAGGTCGACTACAACAACAAGCCCGGTGAGCTGGGCTTCTCCGCGATCGACGTGGGGCGGCTGCTCACCTGGCTCGCCATCGTGAAGAACCGCTACCCCGTCCACGGCGACAAGATCGACCGCACGGTGTTGCGCTGGAACTTCTGCAACGTGGTCGATCGCGGTGGCATCCTGAAGGGCGCGATCATCGGCGAGGACGGCGCGCTCCAGTACGTCCAGGAGGGGCGCCTCGGGTACGAGGAGTACGCCGCGCTGGGCTTCCAGCTGTGGGGCTTCGACACGACCGCGGCCTCCCAGGTCGATCCCCACGAGGAGATCGAGCTGTTCGGCGTGCCTATCGCATACGATCCTCGGGATCCGGTACAGTTCGGCGCCCACACCTACATCACCACCGAGCCCTACCTGCTCATGGGCGTGGAGATGAACTGGGACCTGGCCGACGACGAGACCTACAGCGACGACTGGCAGTCCGACCGCGACGCGCGGACGATGGCGAAGCGGGTCTACAAGGCGCAGGTCCGGCGGTTCCGCCGCACGGGCATCATGACGGCCCGCACCGAGCACCACGTCGAGGGCGCGCCCTACTTCGTGTACGACGCGCTGTACAGCGACGGCAAGGAGTGGCCCACCATCTCCGACACGGGCGAGGTCTACCCCGACCTCGCCGCCGTCTCGAGCCGCGCTGCCGTCGGGCTCGACATGCTGTTCGGCACCCGGTACACCGGGTGGCTGACCGACTCGATCCAGCCGCTCGTCGACCCGCAGCGGGGCATCTACGAGGGCTACACCGAGGTGGGCACCCAGCCCATCGCCGCGCTCACGGCCAACACCAACGGGATCATCCTGGAGTCGCTCCTGTACAAGGTGCAGGGCAAGCTGTACCGGGACGATGGCTTCGAGACGCTGTGGGAGCGAGTGCCGAACTGGGAGTTCTCGGGCAAGGGCCAGTGCCTCCCGGGCTCCCGGCACGAGCAGGAACTCGTCACGGACCGTCGAGGCCACTACGAGGAAGGTACGTCGAGCCCCTGATTCGCGAGCCCCGCGATCCCCCCCTTCTTGTCTTACGTCGTTTGGAGGAAGCCATGGTTTGTAGGTACGATCTGGTCGGAGATCCTAGTACAGCGGTCGTGCGGGTCACCGGACGGCTCGACCTCCTGACCGCCGCTGAGCTCCGCGCGCGGGTCCAGCAGCTGGTGGCCGAGGGTTGGTACCGGCTCGTGGTCGACCTGTCCGACGTGGCCTACATCGACAGCTCGGGCCTGGGCGCGCTCATCAACTCGCTGCGCGTGGCCCGCCACGCCGGCGGCGACATCCGCATCGCGAGCGCCCCCGAGCCCATCCGGAACGTGCTGCAGGTGAGCATGCTCGACCAGGTGCTGACCCCCTACCCGACGGTGGAGGCAGCGCTGGCCGAGTACGTGTCGGCCGCCTGATCCGGAGGCCGAGATGACGCTCGCGATGCTGGCGATGACGTCGGCGCTCGCGAACCCCCCGCGCGGAGAGGTCTTCGGCGGGGTGTCGGGCAGCGCGACCCAGAACTACACCTACCTGACCTTCCAGCCGGCGATCCTGCGCTCGGAGGACGCCAGCTTCGTGCTGCGCGCCACCCTGCAGCACGTCTACTTCAACTACCTCGACGACGAGGACAACATCCAGGTCGACGCCGCGGGCACGTCGTTCGGCCCGGGCTTCGTCTTCTCGCCGGGGCGCCTGTCGCTCTCGATGGCGATCGGGCTGCACGCGCAGCACGCCACGAGCAAGATCGACGGCAACGCCGACCGCGGGCTGCAGCTCGACGCCTCGCTCGAGGGCAACGTCGTCTACAGCCCCTGGGCCCAGGCGCAGCTGTACGGCATCTTCAACTTCAGCGCCGCGAGCCCCTACCTGTGGGCCCGGGCCGGTGCCACCCACGCGATCGTGCCCCAGCGCACCGACAGCTCGCTCGCCCTCCGGGGCGGCCTCGAGGCCACCAGCTCCGGCACCTTCCAGGCGCGGATCCTCGAGGTCGGCCCGGTGCTCGAGCTGGCCGCCCGCGACATCGGCGCGGTCTTCAGCGTGCGCGGCGGGCTCGCGGTCGACACCGGCGACGCCCTGCGATCGCGGCTGAGCCCCTCCCTCGGCGCCGGCGCCTACTGGGCCTTCTGACGGCGGCGGCCGGGATCCCCCCGAGGATCCCGCGCCCGCCGCGCTCCGTCATCTCGATTTGTCAACATCCGCATCATTCGAATACATAGAAAATAGTTCGAGGCCCCCACCGAAAAGGGTGAATGGCGCGACGGACCCTCCGAGGAAGCGAATGCTCCCCACCTCCCTGCCGACCGCCCGCGTCCTCGCGCTGCTCGCCGCAGCGCGCCGAGGATCGCCGTCGTCAGGCGCGCCGTCCCTGGCTCCCTCGATCGTCAGCTCGATCCTCCGAACCCCGAACCTCGGAAGCTCCCCCATGACGCCAGCCAGGCTCGTCGTCTTGTTGCTCCTGCCCGCCTGCGCCCCCGACAGCGCGCTGGTCGCGCCCTCGTCGCGATCGCCGGCCCGCGTGTTGGAGCCCGGCTGCGCGGGCTCGCCCTACGCCACGATCCAGGCCGCCATCGACGACGCCGTCGACCTCGACGTGATCGACGTGTGCCCCGGCGTCTACCACGAGCGGCTGTCGATCGTCGGCAAGGAGCTGACCCTGCGCGCGCGCGACGGCGCGCTCACGGCCACGATCGACGCCCAGACGTTCGGCCGGGCGCTCGACGTGAGCGCCGGCGCCACCGTCACGGTCGACGGGCTCGAGCTCGTCAACGGGCTCGACGCGACCTCGGGCGGCGTCATCCAGTGCACCGACGCCACGCTCGACGTGACCGCCGCGCGGATCGCCGACGGCGTGTCCGGCGTCGGCGGCGGGCTGTCCATGAGCAACTGCTCCGGCACCATCGCCGACACCCTGTTCGAGGGCAACTCGGGCTGGAGCGGCGGCGGCGTCCACGTCACGGGCGGCGGCACCGTCACCCTGACCGGCCTCGAGCTGCGGGGCAACGACGCCGACTTCCAGGGCGGCGGCATCTACACCGACGGCGACGTCGACATCATCGACTGCCTCTTCGACGCCAACCACTCCTACTATGGCGGCGGGGCCTACGCGAACGCCAGCTACGCCGAGATGTCGGGCGGCACCTACACCAACAACACCTCCGACAACGACGGCGGCGGGCTGTACGTCTTCGCCGGCGCGCCGCTCGTCTCGGCCAACTACTTCGAGGCCAACGACTCCTCCGACGAGGGCGGCGCGCTGCGCCTGAAGCTCTCCACCGGGGTCGTCGACGACAACACCTTCGTGAACAACCACGCCGACTACCGCGGCGGCGCCATCAAGGTCTCCCACGAGGCCATCACGATGGACCGCAACACCTACATCGGCAACTCCGCCTGGGTCTACGGCGGGGCGCTGTTCATGAAGGAGTCGGCGTCGGTGCTCACCGGCGACCAGTTCGAGGGCAACACCGCCCAGTACGGCGGCGCCGTCTCCATCGACACCGGCTGGGGCCCGCTCACCATCCAGGACGCGAGCTTCCGCGACAACCACGCCACCGACAACGGCGGGCACCTCCACCTGCACCAGCCCGGCCAGAACCTCCGGCTCGTCCGGCTCGACCTGGAGGGCGGCACCGCCGACGTGGGCGGCGCGGTCTACGCCTACGACAGCCAGATCCTGCTGCGCAACGTCCGCGCCCACAACAACGACGCCTCCGTCTCGGGCGGCGCCGTGTACGTCGACGCCACGGCCACCACCGTCACGAACAGCGTCTTCTGGCGCAACACCTCGCCGGTGGGCAGCGCCCTGCACGTCTACGACGGCGTCGGCGCCGACGTGGTGAACAGCGTCTTCGGGCTCAACACCACGGGCGCGGCCATCGAGGTGGCGAGCGGCACCGTCCCCGCCGTGTCCTACAGCGTCTTCCACGACAACACGGCCGACGTCCTCGGCATGACCGATCCCATCGGCGTCGACGGCAACAAGTCGGGCGCGCCCCGGTTCCGCAACCCCGGCCGCGGCAACTTCCACCTCAAGGCGAACAGCAAGCTGATCGATCTGGGAGATCCGTCCCTCAGCGACCCGGACGGCTCCCGCTCCGACATCGGCGCCTACGGTGGGCCGGACGCTCACTGAGCGCCGACCGACCTCGCCGCCTGGAGGCCCGTTGACCCCCGCCCCCCAGCCCCCCGATCGGAGGCACTCCTCCGTGGTCAAGACGCCCGAGCCCGTGACCCAAGGCCCACCCCGCAAGCGCCGCAGCTGCCGGCACCGCCCGCCGCCCCCTGGGGGCTGCTGCCCCGGCCGCTGTCGTGGCTCGTGGGCAACGATCCGGCGTCCATCGGTCGCCTGAAGACACGGCTCGTCCAGCTCCTGATCCTGGTCAACGTGGCGCTCGGCACGCGCTACATCCTGTGGCGCTCGATGTACTCGGTGAACTGGACCCTCTGGTGGTTCGGCCTCACCCTGCTGTGCGCCGAGCTGTTCAGCTACACCGACAGCCTGCTCTTCGGGATGAACATGTGGCGGGTGCGCACCCGCCAGGACCCGCCCGAGCCGCCCGAGCGCGCCACGGTCGACGTGTTCATCACGACCTACAACGAGCCCGTGGAGCTCGTGCGCGAGACGGCCATCGCCGCCCGCAACATCCGCTACCCGCACCGCACCTGGGTCCTCGACGACGGCGCCCGGCCCGAGATGCGGAAGGTGTGCGAGGAGATCGGCGTCGACTACCTGGTCCGCACCTCGCACTGGGACGGGAAGAAGCGCCACGCCAAGGCCGGCAACCTCGTCAACGCCCTGCACCAGACCACGGGCGAGTTCCTGCTCATCCTCGACGCTGACCAGGTGCCGCGGCCCGAGATCCTCGAGCGCACCCTCGGCTACTTCGAGGACCCCACCGTCGCGTTCGTCCAGACGCCCCAGTGGTTCAAGAACACCCCCGCGGGCGATCCGTTCGGCACCGACGCGCCGCTGTTCTACGGCCCGATCCAGGCCGGCAAGGACGGCTGGAACTCGGCGTTCTTCTGCGGCTCGAACGCCGTGCTGCGCCGCGAGGCGCTGATGCAGGTCGGCGTCGTGTGGTACGCGCGGGAGGCCGGCGAGCGCGTCCGCACCGCGCTGCGCGAGGCCGTGCCGCTGCTGCGCCGCGCCCGCAAGCGGCTCGGCGACGATCCGCGCGCCGTGCAGGCCATCGACGAGGTCACCCGCGCCGTCGACCAGGCGAAGCGCTCCCTGCGCGCCGGCCAGTCGCTGCAGGACGTGACCTGGCGCTTCCAGCGCAGCGTGGAGCAGGTCTCCCGCCAGATGGTGCTGTCCGACGTGGAGCGCATCCGCCACGAGCTCGACCGCATCCCCGGCGCGAGCTACCACCTGCCCTCCGACACGCCGAACCGCCTGGTCCGCGCGATGTCGCAGCGCAGCCGCTCACCGCTCGGCGCCATCGACGAGGTGCGCGAGCTCGTGCTCGGCATGGACCTCGACCGCTCCGAGGAGGCCGAGGCCGTCTTCCCGATCTCCACCGTGTCGGTCACCGAGGACATGGCGACCGCCATGCGCCTGCACTCGCTCGGGTGGAGCTCCATCTACCACCACGAGATCCTGGCCGTCGGGCTCGCCCCCGAGGACCTGCACACGATGATGCAGCAGCGCCTGCGCTGGGCCCAGGGCACCCTGCAGGTCATGCTGCGCGAGAACCCGCTCATCCAGCGCGGCCTCACGATGCCGCAGCGCCTGCTCTACTTCGGCACGATGTGGACCTACCTGTCGGGCTTCGCCGCGGTGGTCTACCTGGTCTCGCCCGTGCTGTTCCTCGTGTTCGGCCTCACCCCGGTCAAGGCCTACTCCGCCGAGTTCTTCGGCTACCTGCTGCCCTACCTGATCCTGAACCAGCTGCTGTTCGTCGTCATCGGCTGGGGGCTGCCCACCTGGCGCGGCCAGCAGTACAGCCTGGCGCTGTTCCCGCTGTGGATCAAGGCCGCGTGGACCTCGTTCGCCAACGTGTTCCTCGGGCGCGAGCTCGGCTTCGTGGTCACGCCGAAGACCCGCCAGGGCGGCGTGCACCTGCAGCTCGTGTGGCCGCAGCTCGTCACGATGGGGCTGCTCGTGTTCGCGATGGCCGTCGGCATCGGGCGGCTGCTGTGGACGCAGGACCCGCGCATCGCCGGCCCGGTGATGGTCAACGTGGCGTGGGCGTCGTACAACCTCGCCATGCTCAGCGTCGTCGTGCGCGCCGCGCGCTTCCAGCCGCCGCCCGCGGAGGAGGCCCCCGCCGAGCCCGTCAGCGGCTGAGCCGCTCGATGGCCCGCCGCAGCTGCGGGTCGCTCGCGAGCCGGTCGCCCACCGCCCGGTCCCAGGCGATCCGCGGCCGGGCGCCGTCGGGGCCGGACAGCCGCTGGAGCAGCGCCTCGACCTCCTCGCGGTCGCCCTCGCCCATCTCGACGGTCGCGAGCTTCTCGCGCAGCTGCTCCACCGCGTCGGGGCCGCGCGGCCAGGGCACGAGCTCGTCGGGGCGGCGGCCCTCCTGCGGCGCGACCGGCTGGCCGCTGGGCGTGTAGTAGCGCCCGACGGTGAGCTTCAGCGCGGCGTCGCGATCCTCGGGGACGAGGCCCGTGGCGTGGAGGTAGACTTGCTGGACGGTGCCCTTGCCGTAGCTGTGCTCGCCCACGAGCGCGGCGCGCCCGGTGTCCTGCAGCGCGCCCGCCACGATCTCCGACGCCGACGCCGACATGCCGTTGATGAGCACCACGACCGGCAGGGACGGCGGGAAGCCGCCGAGCGTGGCCCGGTGGACCTCGTCGGGCTGGCCCGTGCGCCCCCGGGTGGAGACGATGACCCCCTCGTCGAGGAACAGGTCGGTGACGGCGACGGCCTCCGACAGCAGGCCGCCCGGGTTGTCGCGCAGGTCGAGGACCAGCCCGTGCAGCGCCTCGAGCCCGCCCTCGCCGGCGAGGTGCTCGACCTCGGCGCCGAGATCGGCCGCCACGCCCTCCTGGAACTGCGCCAGCCGCACGTAGACGAGATCGCCCGGCAGCCGCTCCCCGCGCACCACCCGCCGCCGGACGCGCTCGCGGATGGTGTCGATGGTGCGCGGCTGCTCCCAGCCCTGGCGCAGGACCTTGAGCCGGGTGGACTCGCCGCGCTCGCCGTCGAACCGGTCCTGGATCTGGCCGAGGTCGAGCCCGGCGAGGGTCTGCCCGTCGACCTCGAGGATGCGGTCGCCCTCGGCCAGGCCGTCGCGCTGGGCCGGGCTGTCGGGCAGCACCCGCACGACCTCGACCCCCTGCGGCCCCGCCGAGACCTCGATGCCGAGGCCGGTGGTGGTGCCCTGCGCCTCGTCGCGCAGCGACTGGAGCTGCTCGGCGTCGAGCCAGCGCGACTGGGGGTCGAGCACCGAGATCATGCCGCGGATCGCGGCGTCGACCAGCACGTCGGTCGGGACGTCCTCGACGTAGTCCTGCTGGATCGTGGTCAGGACCCGCGCGAACAGGTCGAGGTGGGCGTAGGGATCCTGGGCGCGCGCGACCGCGGCCGAGCCGGCCATCGCGCCGGCCAGCAGCCCGCCGCCGAACAGCGTGGCGGCCACCAGGGTGGCTTTGGCAGGAGACTCCCGGAGCACGCTTCATCTTATCCTCAACCGGGAGGCGCGCGATGGCGGGGACCGTGGCGGTGTACGGAGGCAGCTTCAACCCGCCCCACGTGGGGCACCTCATGGTGAGCGACTGGCTGCGCTGGACGGCGCGCTGCGACGCCGTGTGGTGGGTCCCGGTGCGCGGGCACCCCTTCGCGAAGGATCTCGCGCCGTTCGAGGATCGGCTCGCCCTGTGCGAGGTGGCGGCGCGCCTCGTCGGCGCCGAGGTGTGCGCCGTCGAGGGCGAGCTGCCCGTCCCGAGCTACACCGTCGACACGCTGACGGAGCTCGCCCGCCGGCACCCGGGCACGTCGCTGCGGCTCGTCGTCGGCGCCGACGTCCTCCCCGAGACGGACCGGTGGAAGCAGTGGGACGTCATCGAGGCGCGGTTCGCGCCGATCGTCGTGGGCCGCGCGGGGGCGCCGCCCGTGCCGGACGCCGTCACGTTCCCCGAGGTGTCGTCCACGGAGATCCGGAGCCGGGTCCGCGCGGGGCTGCCGGTCGACCACCTCGTCCCGGCCGGGATCCTCGACCGGGTCCGGGCGCTGTGGGGTCACTCGAGCGGCGCGCCGCCCACGATCCCGTAGGTGTTGCCCCCCTGCAGCCGCCCCCCGAGGTAGTCGAGCCCCTCGAGCACGGCGTACCCGCCCACCGGATCGCCCTCGACCGCCGGCCACGCGCCGGCGCCGGCGTCGCCGCAGCTGGACGTGGTGAACCTGTCGGTCTCGGGGTCGAAGATCTCGGTGCAACGGACCGGATCGTTCACGTTGCCGTAGAGCGTGGACGCCGTGGAGGTGCCGCCCACGAGGAGCACCCGGCCGTCGCCCAGCGGCAGCGCCCGGTGGTAGGCGCGCGCGCTGACGAGGTCGCCGACCTGGCGCCAACCGGCCGACGGCGTGTAGCGGAACGCCGCCGCGGAGGCGGGCCCCACGTCGCGGACCTGCTGGTCCTTCGACTCGTCGAGCGTCTCGGACGTGCCGCCCGTCGCGAGCAGCCCGCCGCCGGGCAGCGGCGCGAGCGCGGCGCCCGCCAACGGCACCGGCAGCGAGGGCAGCGGCTGGATCTGCTCGCCCGAGGTCACCATCAGGCAGGTGTCGACGGGGACCCAGTGGTTGGCCGAGGCGTCCTCGGTGTAGTCGGCGCCGCCGCACACGACCGCGCCGCCGTCGACCTCGGCGACGGCGCCGAACAGCGGCGGCATCGCGTTGACGGCCGAGGAGTAGGGCCCGCTGGCCGACGACATCGTCCCCGAGCTCCAGATCTCCCACGCCGGCGTGTTCGAGATGCCGGAGCCGACGAGCCCGCCCCACACCAGCACCTTGCGCGTCCCGAGCCGCGCCAGCGCGTGCTCCGAGCGGCCCTGGACAAGGCGGCCGCAGCTGCCGGCCGCGACGCAGGGCGGATCGTCGTCGGGGCGCACCGTGCCCTCGGTCAGCCCGCCGCCGGCGACGTCCTCCGTCTCCGGGTCCCACAGGAACCACCACGACGCGTTGAACGGCGAGAACCCGTAGGTGTAGCGGCCGCCCGTGAGCAGCACCATGGGGCGCCCCTCGACGGTCACCGTGGTGGCGACCATCCCGACGTTGCGCCCGGTGACGAAGCCCTGGGTGTCGTTGTCGCCCGTCAGGCCGTGCCAGACCGGCGGGAGCGAGCCCACGCGGGTGGGCGGGCCCCAGCCGTCCTCGGTGGGGTCGACGCGGACGATCGCGTCGGAGGACTGCAGCGCGTAGGTGATGCCCTCGTAGACGAAGGTCTCGGTGCTCGACGGATCGGCGCCGCCGAACATCACGACGGAGCCGGAGTCGGGCAGCCGCGCCACCGCGGCGCCGAGCTGGCGGTCGGGGTCGCCGAGGCCGCCGAGCCGCCCCACGGCGTCGATCCGCAGGACGGGGATCCGCAGCTCCACCTTCTGGTGGCCGGTGGCGAGGTCGTCGGTGACGGTGGCCTCGCCGTAGGCGACGGTGGCGGCCCGGTTCCAGACGTCGGGGTCGCCGCCGGGGATCTCGGCGATGAAGCCCACCACCGTGTCGGCGGGGACGGGCGGGAGCGAGCCGGCCTCGAGCTCGACGCCCTCGCCTCCCTGGCCGAGGTACACGATCTCGGGATCCTCGCCCGGGCGGGCGAGGCGCACCTTCACGTCGGGCTCGAGCGCGAGGACGCCGTCGCCCTGGTTGCCCAGGAAGACGGGGACCACGGTGAGCTCGTAGTCGCTCGTCGGATCGACGGTTCCGGTGCAGGCGAGCAGCAGGGACAGGGGCAGCATGGGCGGGTCCACCTCGGGCGGCCATGGTACACCGAGCGAGAGGGTGGCATGGACGTCGAGCTGCTGCGGGACACGGCGGGCCTGGGCGCGCTGCCGGGCACGGTCCACGGGTTCACGACCCGCGGGGGCGGCGTGTCCGCGGGGCCGCTCGGGTCGCTGAACCTGGCGCGGCGGCCCGGCGAGCGCGACGAGGCGCTGGCGGAGAACTGGCGGCGGGCCGTGGCTGCGCTGCACCCGTCGCTGCGGACCGACGACCTGGCGCTGCTCGACCAGGTCCACGGCGACCGCGTGGTCGAGGTCGCGCGCGGCAACGGGCCGCTGGCGACGGTCGCCGAGGCCGACGCCGCGTTCACCCGCGCGCCGGGGACGATCCTCGCGGTGCGCGTGGCGGACTGCGTGCCGGTGCTGGTCGCCGGGTCGGGGGTGGTCGGCGTGGCGCACGCCGGCTGGCGCGGCACCGCCGCGGGGATCGCGCCGGCGCTGGTGCGCGCCATCGGCGGCGAGGGGCTCGTGGCCGCCGTGGGGCCCTGCATCGGCGGGGCGGCCTACCAGGTGGGCGACGAGGTGATCGCCGCGATGCGCGCCGCCGGCGTGCCCGACGCCGTGTTCCTCCGCGGCACCGACCGCGTGGACCTGCGGGCGGCGGTGCGCTGGCAGCTCGAGCAGGCCGGCGTGCAGCGGGTCTGGGTCAGCGACCGCTGCACGGCGACGGATCCGGCGCTGTACTCGCACCGCCGCGACCCCGCCGCCGGGCGCTCGGCGGGCCTGGTGGCGATGCTGGAGGCCGCGTGATGCTGCTCCTCGCGGCCTGGGCCGCCTGCCGGAGCGTCGACCGACCTGCAGGCGCAGGCGCGCTCCGTCGCCGCCTGGGAGGCGGGGCGCGACGCGCTCGCTGCGGGGGACGCCGCCGGGGCGCTGCAGAAGTTCGAGGAGGCGCAGGCCGCGCGGCCGTCGCCGCTCATCGGGGCCTGGTCGGCGCGGGCGCTCGCCGCGTCGGGCGATCTCCCGAAGGCGATCGAGCAGCTCGATCAGGTGCTGGCCGTCGCCCCGACCTTCGCCGAGGCGCGCTACAACCGGGCGGCGTACCGGCTGCGCCAGGCCGGGCCCGCCGTCGACGACGCCACCTTGGCGGCCGCGGCGGAGGATCTCCGCCTGGCGCTGTCCGACGGCGAGCACCTCGCGGCGCGCGCCGTCCTGGAGGACCCCGACTTCGCCGCGGTGCTCGACCGCCCGGCGTTCGCGTTCCTGCCGCACCGCGAGCTGTCGGTGAGCCTGGAGGCGCCGCCCGCGACGGCGTTCTGGGGGGCCGAGGTCGACCTGCGGCTGCGGCTGCAGGGCGAGGTGAGCGAGCCGGTCACCGTCGACGCGGCGCGCGCCGAGGGGCCCCTCGAGCTCGTCTCCGTCGTGGAGGACGCCGTCGAGATCGACGGGGAGCCGGCCCTGGCGCTGCAGTGGACCTGGCGGGTCGTCGGCGCGGGCCCCGTCGCGATCGGCCCGCTCACCGTCCACGCCGGCGGGCAGGAGGCGACGGCGGAGGCGATCGCGGTGGAGGCGTCCGCGCCGCCGGATCGCACCGCGCCGTCGCGCGCGCTGACCCTGGCCCTGCCGAGCACGCTGTTCGCGGCCGTGCCGATGCACCGCGCGCGCGCCGTCGACGGGGCGCTCGTGGTGCACGGGCGCCCCGGCGATCGGGTGGAGCTCGAGCCGCCCGGGGAGCCCGCGGCCCGCTACGAGCGCCGCGAGGCCGGCGTGGCCACCGAGATCGCGTGGCGGTGGCCGTCGGCGACGCCGTCGAAGGTGACCGTCCGCGACGGGTCGGGCGCCCTCGTGTTCTCCGGGGCGCCCGGCGACTAGGATGGGGGGGATGCGGGACACACCGCCGTTTCCAGCCGACGCCCCGCGCTTCGGCGACGGGCGCTTCGTGATCCTGTCGCGGATCGGCCGCGGCCGCACCGGCGTGGTCTACCGCGGCTACGACGTGGAGCCGGGCGAGTGGCGCGCCTTCAAGCTGCTCGACGCCGAGCTCGCCGCCGACTGGGAGGCCTGGGACCGCTTCGTGGGCGACGGGCTGCTGCTGTCGCGCACCGTCCACCCCAACCTGGTGCGGGTGCACGAGGTGATCGGCGGCCGGGCGCCGTTCCTGGTGATGGACCTCGTGACGGGCGGCACCCTCCAGCGCTGGATCGACCGCTACGGGCCGATGCCGCCGCGGCTCGCCTGCGCGTCGGTGCTCGACGTGGCCTGGGGGGTCGCCGCGATCCACGCGAGCGGCGGCGTCCACGGCGCGATCGGGCCGGGCAACGTGCTCGTCGACAGCCACGGCGTGCGCCTGCTGTCGGACCTCTCGGCGTCCGAGGACCCCGAGGACTTCGACGTGGACGTGGCGGCGCTCGGCGACCTGCTGCGCCGCCTGTGCGCCAACGACCTGCCGCCGCGCGTCGCCGTCGTGGCCGCGGGGTGCGGGGTGGGCTCGCTGCGCAGCGCGGCCGACGTGGCCGACGCCGTGCGGCAGGTGATCGACGGGCTGCCGCCCGACCCGCCCGAGCTGGCGGACCCGGTGCTCACCACCACCGGCGGGGAGCGGCCCGTCCGCACGGCGCTGCTGCCGAAGGAGCTCTCCTGGCTCGTGCGCGACCGCACGCCCGTGTCGCTGCTCGCCGACGGCGCCCGCCCGCGCGACGACACGACCACCACCGACACGCTGCGGTTCGGCGGCGCCGTGCCTCGAACGCGCCGACCGAGCCGCTGGCGCCGTACGAGCCGTTCTCGCTGGCCCGCTCCGCCGACGGCGAGGTGACGCAGCCCGCCCACGTCCCGCTGCGGGTCGAGGACGTGGCGGACGGCCCGTCGGGGATCCCGACTCGGTGACGCTGCCGCGGCTCGACGTGGTCGGCAGCGGGCGGTGGCCGCCCGCGCCGGAGGAGGAGCGCGAGGACACCGGGCCCACCTCGCCGCTGGCGCCGCCGCTGAGCGCGCGCGGGCGGCGGCGGCTCGTCGACCCGGCGCTGCTGCCGCGGCGCGTGGCGATGGC
This sequence comes from Myxococcota bacterium, assembly GCA_041389545.1. GTDB lineage: Bacteria > Myxococcota_A > UBA796 > UBA796 > JACKER01. The sequence continues at coordinate 152,868 of JAWKRQ010000014.1, forward strand.
GCCCGTCACCGCGGAGGCGCCGCGGTTCGTGCGGCCGGCCGATCCCGACGAGGAGTCGACGGACCGGCCGCTGCAGGGGAACGGCAGCGGCGACACCGACCCGTCCACGCTGCGCCCGCGCAGCGCGGAGCCGCCGCCGCTGCCGGCGCACCTGCTGCAGCGCGCCGCCGTGGCGCCGCGGGCGGCGCTGAAGGACCCCGTCGCGACGCCCGCGCCGCCGCCCTCGGCGCCTTCTCCGCCGCTCCCCGTCGAGCCGACGCCCACGCCGCCGCCGGACGAGGCGGCGCCGGAGTCGGGCCACAGCGGGTGCCTGTCGATGGCGATCGTGCCGGCGTCGGCTGCCTTCGGGCTCACGCTCGCGCTGGTGGCGGTGGTGGCGCTGCTGCTCGGCACCTCGGCCCGCGACGTGTCGAGCGCGCGTGCTGCGGCGGAGGGGGCGCAGCGCTCGCTGCACGACGCGCTGCACGAGCACATCGAGCTGGTGGACCGCCTCGGCCCGCGGTCGGGGCAGCGCGACGCGCTCGACGCCGCCTTCCAGCGGTACGTCGACGCGCGGGACGAGCCCGAGCACACCGAGGCGGCCGTCGCGCTGGTCGAGGCGCTGGATCGCGCGGGGGCGCGCCAGGAGGACGGCGCCGAGCTGAGCTACCGGCTCAAGCAGGTGCGCTCGGCGCGCGCCGACTACCAGCGCGCCGAGGCCGCGTGGGTGCAGGCGAGCGCCACGCCGTTCGGGCGGGTCGCCGTGCAGCTCGGGCTGGCGGCCGGTGCGCCGCGCGAGTGACCGGGCTCCGGTGCGGCGCCCGCGTTAGGGCGTCGACCGCCCGGAGGACCGATGGACCGTGACGCCCTGCTCGCCCGCCTCGCCGACATGGAGGCGCGCGCCGCCGCGGGGGGCGGCGAAGCCCGCGTGGAGCGGCAGCACAAGGCGGGGAAGTGGACCGCGCGGGAGCGCATCGAGGCGCTGTGCGATCCCGGCTCGTTCCGCGAGCTCGACGCGTTCGTGATGCACCAGTGCAACGACTTCGGGCTCGGCGAGCAGAAGGTGCCGGGCGACGGCGTCGTGACCGGTCACGGGCGGATCGACGGGCGGCTCGTCTACGTCTTCGCGCAGGACTTCACGGTGTTCGGTGGGGCGCTGTCGGCGGCCCATGCGGCCAAGATCTGCAAGGTCATGGACCACGCGATGCGCAACGGCGCGCCGCTGATCGGGCTCAACGACTCCGGCGGGGCCCGGATCCAGGAGGGCGTGGCCTCGCTCGGCGGCTATGCCGACATCTTCCTGCGGAACACGCTGGCGTCCGGGGTGGTGCCGCAGATCTCGGCGATCCTCGGGCCTTGCGCCGGCGGCGCCGTCTACAGCCCGGCGATCACCGACTTCGTCGCGATGGTCGACCAGACGGCCTACATGTTCGTCACCGGGCCCGACGTCGTGAAGACCGTGACCAACGAGGAGGTCACCAAGGAGGAGCTCGGCGGGGCGGGCACGCACAACAGCAAGTCCGGCGTGGCGCACTTCAAGGTGGCCGACGAGGCCGGGATGGTGGCGCTGCTGCGGGAGCTGCTGTCGTACCTGCCGCAGAACAACCTGGAGGAGCCGCCGCGCAAGCCGACGAGCGATCCGGCCGACCGCGCGTGTCCCGAGCTGGTGGAGGCCGTGCCCACCAACCCGAACAAGCAGTACGACGTGAAGACGGTGATCCGGCCGCTGCTCGACGACGGGCGGTTCCTGGAGGTGCAGCCCGACTTCGCGCGGAACATCGTGATCGGCTTCGGGCGGCTCGACGGGCGGTCGGTCGGCGTGGTCGCGAACCAGCCGGAGGTGCTGGCCGGCTGCCTCGACGTCGACAGCTCGATCAAGGCGGCGCGGTTCGTGCGGTTCTGCGATGCGTTCAACGTGCCGCTGCTCACGCTGGTCGACGTGCCGGGCTTCCTGCCGGGCACGGCGCAGGAGTACGGCGGGATCATCCGCAACGGGGCCAAGCTGCTGTATGCGTTCGCCGAGGCCACCGTGCCGAAGGTGACGGTGATCGTGCGCAAGGCCTACGGCGGGGCGTACGACGTGATGAGCAGCAAGCACATCCGGGCGGACTTCAACTTCGCGTGGCCCACGGCGGAGATCGCCGTGATGGGGCCCGAGGGGGCGGTGAACATCATCCACCGGGCCACGCTGGCCGAGGCCGAGGATCCGGTCGCGCGGAAGGCGGAGCTCGTGGAGGAGTACCGGCAGACCTTCGCGAACCCGTACCGGGCGGCGGAGCTGGGGTTCGTGGACGCGGTGATCCGGCCGGAGGAGACGCGGCGGATCCTGATCGAGTCGTTCGCGACGCTCGAGAACAAGCGAGACGAGAACCCGCCCAAGAAGCACGGCAACATACCGTTGTGATGGGGGTGTGCTCGGGCGAGGGGGTACGCCACGCCGGCGCCGTCAGGTGGGGAGTGCCGGGGCGAACGACCATGGGGCGCCGACGTCGCGTACCCCCTCGCCCTGCGCGCACCCCAGCCCCGCGCGCTGGTGGGCCGGGGCGGGGCCGCAGCGGCGGGGCCGGGTTCGTGGGGGTCACGGGCTCGGGCCGGGCCTACGCTGTCGGACGCGGATCCGCCCGGACGCAGATGCGCCCGACGCCTTTCCGTCCGAACCGACGCCGACGCTGGCATGGGCGAGGGCGGGGGGCGCCGACGTCGCGTACCTCCTCACCCTGCGCGCCCCCAGCCCCGCGCGCTGGCTGCAGCGGCGGGGTTCGTGGGGTCACGGCCCCACGCTGTCGGACGCGGATCCGCCCGGACGCCGATGCGCCCGACGCCTTCCCGTCCGAACCGACCGGGCGCAGCGCCGCCGAGTCGGGCCGGATCTGCTTCCGGGGGCGCGTTGTCGGCGTCGTGGCTCCGCAAATGGGGTGGCGACCCGATGAGCCTGCAGTGAGCAGGGTGGACGAAGAGAGCCGGGCCGAACCGGACACCGTCCGAAAGACAACGCCACCGAACCGGACACTCGGCGCCGCCGTCCACGAGGGGAACTCCGTTCTCGATGACTCCCCTCCCGGTGCCGGCCCCGAACCGCCCCGAACGGTCCGGTTCGGTGCCGCTCGCTTCGGCGGGGTGTCCGGTTCAGCCCCGCTGTCCGAGCACCGAGCCGTGCGCGCAGGGCGAGGAGGTAAGCGCCTCCCGCTCCGCCGTCGCCCATGCCGCGCCGGCGTCGGTTTGGCCCGAACGGCGTCGGGCGCATCTGCGCCCGGTGGATCCGCGTCCGACAGCGTGGGGCCCTGCCCGAGCCCGTGACCCGCATGAACCCAGCCCCGCCGCTGCGGCCCCGCCCGACCTCAGCGCGCGGGGCTGGGGTGCGCGCAGGGCCGGGGGGCGGGCGGGCGAACGTCACGGCCCGGAGTCCATCACTCCCGATCGCACGTTCGGGTGCCCGCCCCCCGGCCCGAGCACACCCCCATGGAGTTGGTTGACTCGTCGCGGTGGCAGCGCTACGTGTGCCCGTCGTCCCGGCCACCTGCGCCGGGCAGGAGCAGTTCGACATGGTCCGGATCCGCCTCACCCGCATGGGTGCGAAGAAGAAGCCGTTCTACCGTATGGTCGCGACCGACCGCCGCTCGCCGCGCGATGGGCGGTTCATCGAGCAGCTCGGCTACTACGATCCGCTGAAGCACCCCCACGCGGTGAAGCTGAACCTCGAGCGCATCGACTACTGGCTGTCCGTCGGCGCCCTGCCGTCCGACACGGCCACCAAGCTCATCGCCAAGGCGCGCACCGAGGCGAGCGAGGCCGAAGCGGCCGGGGCCTCCACCTGATGGAGGCGCTCGTCCGGCACCTGGTGGAGCCGATCGTCTCGCACCCCGACGAGGTCAGCCTCCAGACGGTGGAAGGCGAGGCGGTGGTGCTCCTCGAGCTGGTGGTCCACCCCGACGACCGCGACAAGGTCGAGGGCGACAAGGGCCGCACCCTGCGGGCGATCCGCAACGTCCTGTCGGCCGCCGCAGGCAGCCGCAAGGCCACGCTGGATCTCGTCGACGAGCATGGGGCGCACGACGAGGAGTGAGGCGGGCGCCCTGATGCGCCTGCCGGAGCTCGGTGTGCTGCCCGACGAGGTCGAGCTCGGGCACGTCACCGGTGTGTTCGGGTTCCGGGGCGAGGTCAAGGTCTACCTCCACAACCCGGCGTCCACGCTGCTGGCCGAGCCCACGCCGATCGTGCTCGTCGCGCCCGACGAGCGCCGCTTCGCCGCGACCGCGTCCACCCGGCCGGGGGCGGGGCAGCGGATCCTGGCGCGCTTCGCCGAAGTGGGCGACGAGGCCGGCGCGACGGCGCTGAAGGGCTGGCGGCTCGTCATCGCCCGCTCGGCGCTGCCCCCCCTCGAAGACGACGACGAGTACTACGTCTGGCAGCTCGAGGGCGCGCGCATCCGCATCGACGGCGCCGACGTGGGCCGGGTCGTGGGGGTGCAGGACAGCGGTCCGCACGACGTGCTCGAGATCCTGGTCGACGAGGGCGTGCGCGAGGGCGACCGCACGGCGTTCGTGCCGGTCCTCAAGGAGTTCGTCGTCGGCATGGACCTCGACGCCCAGGTGATCGAGCTCGCGCCCGGCGCGCTCGACGAGCTGTAGGTGCCGCCCCGCTACGACGTGCTGACGCTCCACCCGGAGCTCGTCTCCGGGCCGCTCGGCGGCTCCGTGATCGGCCGCGCCGTGGCGGCGGGGCTGCTCGATCTGCGCGTCTACGACATCCGCAACCACGGGCTCGGCCGGCACCGCTCCGTCGACGACACGCCCTACGGCGGCGGCGCGGGCATGGTGCTGCGGGTCGACGTGGTCGCTGCCGCGATCGACGCCGTCCGCACCCCCGAGGCGCGGGTGATCCTGATGTCCGCGGCCGGCCGGCGCTTCGACCAGGCGCACGCGCGGCGGCTCGCGGCGCTGCCCCACCTGGTCTTCGTCTGCGGCCACTACGAGGGGGTCGACGCGCGGGTCGAGGCGCTCGTCGACGAGGAGCTGTCGCTCGGCGACTTCGTGATGACCGGCGGCGAGATCGCGGCCGTGGCGATGATCGACGCCGCGGCGCGGCTGGTCCCCGGCGTGCTCGGCAACGCGGACTCGCCCGTGGAGGAGTCCTTCGCGCAGGGGCTGCTCGAGTACCCGCAGTACACGCGGCCGCGCGCGTTCCAGGGGATGGAGGTGCCGGAGATCCTGCTCTCGGGCCACCACGCGCGGATCACCGCCTGGCGGCGGGCCGAGGCGGAGCGCCGGACGCGCGAGCGCCGCCCGGACCTGTCGGCCGACGGAGGGCGAGCGGATCCGCACGGCGAGGGCGCCGATCAGCCGCTGGTTGACGCGCCCCAGGACCCAGATTAGCGGGTCGTGTTGTGGCTCGTCCGCGCCCGGAGCGTTCGACGGACGAACCTGGGGAAACAGACACCAGCGGGGACCTGGCGCGCGCACTCGGTACGGATGAGTCCGTCCACGTGCAGCCGCTCGCCCCGGAAGGAGGCATCGTGAACCTGGTCCAGCAGATCGAAGCGGAGATGGTGGCGGCCCGCGAGCGGAAGCCGGTCGACGTGCGCCCCGGCGACGTGGTCCGGGTCCACGTGCGGATCAAGGAAGACAAGGAGCGGGTCCAGGTCTTCGAGGGCACCGTGATCCGGATCAAGAACGGCGGGATCCGCTCGACGTTCACGGTGCGCAAGGTGTCGGTGGGCATCGGCGTGGAGCGGATCTTCCCGGCGTCGTCGCCGAACATCCGCAAGATCGAGGTGATGGCGCGCCACAAGGTGAGGCGCGCCAAGCTGCACTTCCTGCGGAACCGCACGGGCAAGGCCGCGCGCCTCAAGCCGATCCGCGACTTCAAGGCCACCGGCCGGTAGTGTCGGCGCTCTCCCCGCGCTCGCCCGAGGTCGCGCACTTCCGCGGCCAGCGGGCGGAGGACTGCGTGGCCGACCGCCTCGAGGCGGACGGCTGGCGGATCCGGGCGCGGAACTGGCGGGCGGCGGGCGGCGAGCTCGACCTCGTGGCCGAGCGAGCCGGCGTGCTGCGCTTCGTCGAGGTCAAGGCGCGCGACGACGATCCGGCGGGCGCGCTGCTGTCGGTGAGCCACGACAAGCAGCGGCGGCTGCGCAACGCGGGCAACGCCTGGCTCGCGGCCCACGGCGAGCCGGCGTGCGAGGTCGCGTTCCTGGTGGCGTTGGTGGATCTCCGCGACGATCGCCCGCCGGAAGCGTGGGCCGTCGACTGGTGGGACGACGCGTTCTGACGGCGGAGGTGGGGCATCGACGATCCGTACGCCGTGCTGGAGGTCGATCCCGCCGCGACGCCGGAGGAGCTGAAGCGCGCGTGGCGCAAGGCGGCGCTGCGCTGGCACCCCGACCGCAACCCCGATCCGGGCGCGGCCGAGCAGTTCCGGCGGGTGAGCCAGGCGTGGGAGATCGTCGGGGATCCGCAGCGGCGCCGGCAGCACGACGCGCACCGGGCCGCACCCGCGGGCGGGGGCGTGCCGGCGGACTTCGTCGACGCGGTGGCCGACGCCGTGGAGCGGGCGCAGCGCTGGAACGAAGAGGTGGTCGTCCCGCACTTCGCGTCGCTGTTCCGGGGCCGGGGCGCCGAGATGGGGGCCCGGTGGGTGCGGGCGATCCGCGGGGCGCCGCCGGTGCCCGGGCGGTTCGAGGCGGCGATCACGTCCGGCGGCCGCCGGCGGGCGCGGAAGTGGCTCGACGGCGTGACGGTGGGGTTCACCCGCGATCCGTTCGAGGCCACCTCGCTGCGGCTGTTCTCGGACGGCACCTCGCGGATCGGCGTGTCGCCGGCGGCGCTGTGGCAGGCGGGGTTCCGGGCGGACGGCGCGACGGAGCTCGACGACGCGGTGATGCAGCTGCTGTGCATGCGGTACGCCGTGGCGCTGTCGGCGGGGCGGTTCGCGCCGCCGCCCGGCGACAGCGCAGCGGACTGGGACGCCGCCGTGACCGCAGCGCGAGCGGCGGACGCCCGCGAACAGCGGACGGTGTGGACGTGGCGGGCGATCTGGGCGGGCGTGGCCGCGCTGATCGCGTTCATGCTCGCCTCGGGCTGGAACTCGTGGTGAGGCGAGCGCGCGTTGAAATCTTCGGGCAGGCCCGCGCGTAGGCGTCGCGGAGGTGCTCCGTGCTCGATGCGATCGGCGTCGCCATCGTCTTCCTCGGGATTTCGTCGCTCGTGGCCGTGCCGCTGGCGGTGCTGCTCGGCCTGCCGCTGACGGCCTGGCTCGGCGGCCGCTGGCTGCAGCTGCGGGAGCGCGAGGTCGATCTGCGTCGGCTCGAGGTCGCCGGCCAGCTGCGGGAGGCGCGGCTGCTGCCGCCCTGGGTCGATCGCGAGGACCCGGCCGCGCTGCTGGCGTGGGCGCAGACGGATCGGGAGCTCGCCGCGCTGACCGACCGCAACGCGCACTGACCCCGTCTCCGTGCGGTGACGCTCGTGTGCCACGGGCGAGGGTCCGCATGTTAGGGTTGCCTCCGATGGTGCGCCCCGGAGGAGGAATGCAGCCGCCCACCCAGTCGCCCGTCCGGCTGTTCGAGGTCTGCCTGCGGGACGGGCTGCAGAACGAGGCGGCGCTGGTCTCGACCGACCACAAGATCGCGCTGGCTCGGCAGCTCGTCGATGCCGGGTTCCGCGACATCGAGGTCACGTCGTTCGTGCGTCCGCGGTGGGTGCCCCAGCTGGCCGACGCCGCCGACGTGATCCGCGGCCTGCCCGACGTGCCCGACGTGCGGTTCTGGGCGCTGGTGCCGAACCAGGTCGGCCTCGATCGCGCGCTCGACGCCGGTGTGCAGCACATCTGCACGTTCCTGTCGGCGTCCGAGACCCACAACCGGAAGAACGTGAACCGGACGGTGAAGGAGAGCATCGCCGAGGCGAAGAAGGTGATCGCCACGGCGCGGGCCGAGGGGCTGACCGTCCGGAGCTACGTCTCCACCGCGTTCGGCTGCCCCTACGAGGGGGCGATCGAGCCCGATCGGGTCGCGGCGCTCGCGGGCGAGCTCCGCGGGGCCGGCGCCGACGAGGTGGCGCTCGGCGACACCACCGGCATGGCCCACCCCGCGCAGATCGCGCCCGTCCTCGACCGGGTGGTGGGCGCGGGGATCCCGCGCGATGCCGTGGCCATGCACTTCCACGACACCCGGGGCACGGCCCTCGTGAACGCGTGGGTGGCCCACGGGCTCGGCGTGCGGAAGTTCGACGGGTCGGTGTCCGGCGTCGGGGGGTGCCCGTATGCGCCGGGGGCGGCGGGCAACGCCTGCACGCAGGATCTCGTGCACCTGTTCGAGCGGATGGACGGTGAGCAGGAGCCGCCGGAGGGGTTCGGGCCGGTGACGGGGATCGATCTGGGGCGGCTGTCGCAGATCGGGGAGCAGCTCGAGGCGCTGCTCGGCCGGCAGCTGCCGGGCCGCTACCACCAGTTCTGGCAGGGGCAGCAGAAGCGAAGCCAGGCGCGGAGCGCGTAGCGGGTGGACCAGGCGTTCCTGCAGATCGTCAGCGGTGTGCGGCGCGGGCTGAACGTGCCGCTGCACGGCGGCAAGCCGCTGGTGGTCGGGCGCAAGCGCGGCGACCTCATCCTCGACGATCCACTGGTCAGCGGGGCGCACTGCCGCATCCTGGCGAAGGACGAGGCATACGTCCTGCAGGATCTCGGGTCGACCAACGGGACCATGGTCGACGGGCGGATGGTGCGGGAGGCCACGCTCAAGCCGGGGTCCGAGATCACGATCGGCTCGAGCCGGATGATCCTCTACGTGGGCGAGGATCCGCGCGACAAGGCCGACGCGCCGCCGCGGGCCGCGCCGTCGCAGCTCGAGATCGCGTGGCTGCTGGACGAGGAGCTGGTGGAGGTGCGGTCGGGGGCGGACCCGGAGCGGGCGCGCTCGCCGGCGGACGTGATCGGGCAGGACCTGCGGCTGCCGCCGGGGCTGAACGCGGTGGTGGAGGTGATCGCGGGGCTGGACGCCGGGAAGGTGTTCCGGTTCACGCGGGGGAACGTCTCGATCGGCCGGCGGCAGGGCGAGGTCCCGCTGACGGACGTGGAGGTCAGCCGACACCACGCGGTGATCGAGGTGTTCGGGCGGGACATGATCTTCCTGCGCGATCTGGGCTCGACGAACGGGACGTACCACAACGGGCGGCGGATCTCGGTGAGCAAGCTGCAGTCCGGCGACACGGTCGGGTGCGGGAAGTCGATCATGAGGTTGCAGGTCTCGCGCTAGATCCCCTTGCCCTTGCCCCTGCCCCTGCCCCTTGCCCTCGAGGGGCGATCCGCTTCCGGCGGGAGCTGCTTCCGATCGCCGGAGAGCGGCGATCTCAGCTGGGGGCAGGGGCAGGGGCAGGGGCAAGGGGCAAGGGGCAGGGGCAAAGGGCAGCAGGGGCGGGTCAGAGCCGGAGATCGCCCCGCACCGGCCCCCCGTACGCCCGCTCGATCGTCTCCGCCGCCGCCAACACCGCCGGATCCTCCGTCTCCGGCACCACCGGCCGCAGGATCAGGTACAGGTCCCCCGGCGTCCCCCGCTTCTGGATCCCCCGCCCCGGGATCCGCATCCGCGTCCCGCTCCGCACCCCCGCCGGCACCGTCAGCCGCACGTCCCCCGTCGGCGTGGGCACGGTGATCGACGCCCCCTGCAGCGCCTCGAGCACGGTGATCGGCACTTCGAGCTCGAGGTCGTCCTCGTCCCGCCGCAGGTGCGGGTGCTCGAGGACCCGCAGGATCACGACCAGGTCGCCGCACGGCCCGCCCCCGCGCGGCGGCAGCCCCTGGCCCCGCAGCCGCACCTTGCCGCCGTCGCGCGCTCCCGCCGGGATCGGCACCTTGAGCTGCTCGCTCCGCCCGTCGGGCCGCCGGACGTGGATGACCCGCTCACCGCCCAGCACGGTGGACATGAAGTCGACGGTCAGCTCGAGGTGCTGGTCGACGCCGCGCCGCACCCGCTCCCCGCCGAACATCGACCCGAGCAGGTCCTCCATGTCGATGCCGCCGCCGTAGCCGCCGGCCCCGCCGCCCAGCCCGCCGCCGCCGAAGCCCCGCCCGCGCCGGTACGCCCGCGCCCGCGCCGGATCGAAGCCGGTGCGCGTGGAGGCCTCGCCGAACTCGTCGTACAAGCGGCGCTTCTCGGCGTCCCCCAGGATGTCGTAGGCCTGGTTGATCTCCTTGAAGCGCTGCTCGGCCCGCGGCGACTTGTTCACGTCCGGGTGCCATTCCTTGGCGAGCTTGCGGTAGGCCTTGCGCAGCGTGTCGGCGTCGGCGCCGCGATCGACGCCGAGCACCTGGTAGGGATCGGGCATGGCGGCATTGTACTTGCGCGCCGCCGGGCCGGCGAACGTGCGGCGGCGTGTCGATCGAGGCAAGGTGGACCGGGGAGCACCACTGGAACCGGCCCACCACCGCTGGCGCGCGCCGACGGGCCCGCTCGTGCCGAAGCGTTCGGCCCGGGTGCTGCCCACGTGGGTGCCCGTGACCCTGCTCGCCGCCACGGCGGCCAGCATCCTCGGCCTCCACGCTGGCGCGGCGGCACCTGGGCCGAGGCGGCGACGTTCTGCGCCGTCCTGCTGGCGATCCTCGGCGCGCACGAGCTCGGCCACCACGCCGTCGGCCGCCGCCACGGCCTGCGCGTCTCGATGCCGCTGTTCCTGCCGGCCCCGTTCCTCGTCGGCACGCTCGGCGCCATCCTCGCCATCCGCGACCGCCCCCGCAGCCGCAGCGCCCTGCTCGAGCTCGGCGCCGCCGGGCCGCTCGCCGGCTTCGCCGTCATCGCGGCGGTGACCGCCCTCCACCTGGCCACCGCGACGCCGCAGCCCGGCGGCGACCCGCTGGCGCGCCCCCTGCTGTGGTGGCTGCTCGGCGCGCTCACGGGCGGCGTCCCGCCGCTCACCACCGCCGATCCCGTCGGCTACGCGCTGTGGGTCGGCTGCCTGGTCACGGCGATGAACCTGCTCCCGTTCGGCCAGCTCGACGGCGGCCACGTCGCCGCCGCCCTCGCGCCCCGCAGCGTCCGGGCCAGCCGCTGGGCGGTGACGGCGGGCCTCGTCGCCCTCGGCGCCCTCTGGCCGCCGTGGTGGGCGTGGCTCGGCGCCGTCTGGGTCCTGGCCGCGCGCCGCCCCTGGCCGGCGGAGGGCCCGCCCCCGAGCCGGCGCGCCCGCCTCGTCGCGCTCGTCACCGTGGGCGTGTTCGCCCTGTGCTTCACCCCGTCGCCGTGGTGAGGCTCTCCTCGGGCGCCCAGCCCGCCAGCGCCGCCGGATCGCGCACCACCCGCAGCACCCGCTCGTCCGACAGGGTGACACGCGCGCCCTCCCCGGGGATCGCCCGCACGTCGCGGATCCGCGTGTACTGCACCTCTGCGGCCTCCCCCGGCGCGACCTTGCCCTGGACGAGGGCGATCTGCGCCGCCGCCAGCAGCAGCGGCAGCCCCGGCGTCGCGCCCTTCTTCACGGGCAGCACGAGGTGGGCGCCCGGACGCTCGCGCAGGTGCATCCACCAGTCGGTGCCGCGGGCGACCTGGAACGTGAGCCGCCGGTTGCCCTTCTCGTTGCGCCCGACGAGCACGCGCTCGCCGCCGGGCCCGACCCAGGTCGTCCACGGCACGTCGCCCGCCGACGCCCGCGGGCGGCCCGACGTCTTCGGGAGCCGCGCCTCGAGGGCCGCGAGCTCCTCGTTGCCGAGGGCGGCGAGCCGGGACTGGGCGTCGAGGAGCTGCCGCAGCTCGGTCGCGGCGGCGTCCATCCGGGTGAGGACGTGCTCCGCCAGCCGGTCGAGGCGCCGCGCCTGCCGATAGAGTCGCTCCATCGTGGCGGTGGCCGGCTTCGACGGGTCGACCTCCACCCGCACGAGCGCGCCGCCGTGCTCCCAGTCCTCGACCTCGACGTGGTCGACGCCGCGCGGCACCCGGTGCAGGTTCGCCGCGAGCAGGTCGGCCTGGTGGCGCAGCTCCGGGACGCGATCGGCGCGCGCGAGGTCCTCGCCCAGGTGGTCGAGCAGCCGCCGCAGCCGGCCGATGCCGCGCTTGAGCCCCACCTCGACCCGCGCCAGGCGCTCCGCCCGCTCCCGCTCGCGCTCCTGCTGGCCGAACCAGCGCTCCGCCGCCTCGTTGAACGACTCGTCGCCGAGGCGCCGGAACCGCGGCGCGCTCGCGGGCAGGTCGTCGGGGCGCGGGGGGAGGGGAGGGAGCTCGGTGGCGGGCCCATCGTAGGCCGCGACGACGGCGTCGCCCTCGACGAGCCACAGCCCGCCGCTGCGGCCCGTCAGGCGCACCTCGAGCGCCGCCGGCCCGAAGGCCAGCCGCACCACGCGGTCGCCCGGGACCTTCTCCACGGCGGTGAGCGGCCGCGCAGCCAGCGCCGGCAAGCGCCCTGGAAGCTGAACAGCTTCTTCGGGTTGCGCGGACGGCCGGTGACGGCGTGCAGGCGCGCGCCCGGGCCGCGAGGTACGTCAGGACGAGCGTGCCGTCCTTCAGCCCGAGCACCACGCGGTCGCGCGTGGGCTGCCACAGGGTGGAGAACGGCGTGCCCACCACCGCCTGCAGCTCCTCCACCACCCCCTCGATCTCCGCGTCGTTCACCGCGTCTCCCTCGCCCCGGAGCTCCCGCTCATGCAGAAGTCCGCTGCGTCCCGTCCGTGTCTGCCGACGGCCTCCGCGACGGCCCGCGCTCGGCGCTGGGCGGTGGGGCTCGTGGCCGGGGGCATGCTCTGGATGCCCGGTTCGGCGTCCGCTGTCGAGTGGTACCTCGAGAGCCCCGACGTGGCGGCGCGGGCCGACGCCGCCCGCATCGAGGAGATCGCCACGCAGGGGGGCTTCGAGGCGCGCGTGGTCCGCCGCTTCGTCGACGGGGCCGGCTGGCGCTACCTCCCCCGCGTCGAGGGCTTCGCCGACGCCCCCTCTGCCGGGGCGGCGGCCGACGCGCTGGCGCAGCAGGCATCGGTCGTGCTGGCCGTGCTGCAGCTCGACGGCGAGCGCGTCCTGCGCATCGGCGAGGCGCGCCCTCCCGGCGCGGCCCCGCCCGACGTCGAAGCGGCGGACGAGGACCCCGAGCCGCTGCTCGCCCAGATCGCCCACGCGCACGGCACCGGCGCCGACACCCTGGCCGCGCTGGCGGCGCAGCCCGTTCTGCTGCGCTACCGGCGGATCCTGCCGGACGGCCGCGTCGTGCGGCACGTCTGGGCCAGCTCGGGCGGGCGGAGCCGGGTGGAGATCGTGCCGGAGGGCGGCGCAGCGGGGATCCGCCCGAGCGTGACGGTGGCCGTGCCGGGCAAGGCGTGGCTGTCGGTCGACGGCGGGCCGTTCGCACCGCAGGACCCCGAGAAGGCGCGGCTCGCCATCGCCGCGCTCGGGCCGCAGGAGCTGCTGCCGCTGGTCCTCGCTGTCGGGCAGGCCTTCGAGGAGCGGGGGGAGTTCGCGCGGATGGCGCTCGTGGCGCCCGACACCCTGCGCTACGGCGGCGACTCGACCACCGGGGCCATCGCGCTGCACCTCGACCGCGAGCACCGGATCCGGGGGATCGAGCTCGACGACGGCGCGGTGGCCCGCCAGCTCGACGACTACCGGCCGCTGCAGGGCGTGGCGGGCGCCGTCGTGCCGTTCCGGATCGCGACCGCGCGTGGCGATCGCGTCGACCGGGTGGAGCTGGAGGCGTTCGAGGTCGGCGCTGAGCTGCCGGAGAGCTGGTTCGCGCCCCAGGAGGGGGGGAGGCCTTGACGGCTGGGCCCCGATCTCTTACAGACCTCGCGGTCGCGGGGGGCACCCTGCGGGCCCGGTTGCTGGCGTAGCTCAACGGTAGAGCAGCTGATTTGTAATCAGCAGGTTGCGGGTTCGATTCCCTTCGCCAGCTCCAGACGGATCGGACGGTCTCTGAAGTACGATTCGCGCGAACAGCGCATCCGAGCCTGGTCAGACCACGCGCGGGTGCTCTGTTCGGTTGTCTCTTGGGGGGATGCCCGAGTGGTCAAAGGGAGCGGGCTGTAAACCCGCCGGCTTACGCCTACGTTGGTTCAAATCCAGCTCCCCCCATCTCCGTTCGTCGCGGGAATAGCTCAGTTGGTAGAGCATCAGCCTTCCAAGCTGAGGGTCGCGGGTTCGAATCCCGTTTCCCGCTCTCGCCGATCGACCGCAGGCCCATGTAGCTCAGTTGGCAGAGCACGTCCTTGGTAAGGACGAGGTCACCGGTTCAAGTCCGGTCATGGGCTCTCTCTCGTCTCCGACTCCCAGCCTCGCACCAGTGTCCACGCGCTGCCACGCAGTCGGGAGCGATCGCCAGCACCGGCCTGCTCCGGTCGCCGGCCCTTCCGAGTCGCATGGAACGCTGCCCACGCCCTGCTCCGGACGGGCACGTCCGGACGGACCACCATCCTCCGGAGTGACGCCCTCATGGCCAAGGCAAAGTTCGAGCGCAACAAGCCGCACGTGAACATCGGCACGATCGGCCACGTCGACCACGGGAAGACGACGCTGACCGCCGCGATCACGAAGGTGCTCGCCGAGTCCGGTGGTGCGACGTTCCTGGCGTACGACCAGATCGACAAGGCGCCGGAGGAGAAGGCTCGCGGCATCACGATCAACACGTCGCACGTGGAGTACGAGACGGCGAACCGTCACTACGCGCACGTCGACTGCCCCGGCCACGCCGACTACATCAAGAACATGATCACCGGCGCGGCGCAGATGGACGGCGCCATCCTGGTGGTGAGCGCGGCCGACGGCCCGATGCCGCAGACGCGGGAGCACGTGCTGCTGGCTCGTCAGGTGCAGGTTCCGTGCATCGTGGTCTTCCTGAACAAGGTGGACCAGCTGGACGACCCGGAGCTGCTGGACCTGGTGGAGATGGAGGTCCGCGAGCTGCTGGCGAGCTACGACTTCCCGGGCGACGACACCCCGGTGATCCGCGGCTCTGCGCTGCTGGCGCTCAACGGCGACACGTCGGACATCGGCGTCCCGTCGATCCTGAAGCTGATGGAGGCGGTGGACGCCTACATCCCGACGCCGGTTCGCGCGGTGGACCAGCCGTTCCTGATGCCGGTGGAGGACGTGTTCACGATCTCCGGCCGCGGCACGGTGGCGACGGGTCGCGTGGAGCGCGGCAAGGTCCGGGTGGGCGACACGATCGAGATCGTGGGGATCAAGGACACGACGTCGACGACGGTGACGGGCGTGGAGATGTTCCGGAAGCTGCTCGACGAGGGGCAGGCCGGTGACAACATCGGGGCGCTGCTGCGCGGGGTGAAGCGGGACGACGTGGAGCGCGGCCAGGTGCTGGCGGCTCCGAAGTCGATCAAGCCGCACACGAAGTTCTCGGCCGAGGTGTACGTCCTGAAGAAGGAGGAGGGCGGCCGTCACAAGCCGTTCTTCGCGGGCTACCGTCCGCAGTTCTACTTCCGGACGACGGACGTGACGGGCTCGATCAAGCTTCCGGAAGGCGTGGAGATGGTGATGCCGGGCGACCGGGTGACCATCGACGTGGAGCTGATCATGCCCATCGCGATGGAAGAGCAGCTGCGGTTCGCGATCCGCGAGGGCGGGCGGACGGTCGGCGCCGGCGTCGTCGCGAAGATCTACGAGTAGCCAGCAGCCGCTCCGCGCTCGAGGCGGTGCGAGCGGTTGACTTTCGGGGCGCCGGTGTCCAAGGAGCGGCGGAACTCGCCGACCCGCGGAACCGGTGCCCAACTTCGTGGCGGTTTCTGGTTGCGCCGTGTGCGCCTCCAGGCTAGTTGGCACGTCGCTTGCTCTCGCTGGCCAACCCCGCTGCAGCGCGAGCCGAGGCCCCGTCTTGTCCAAGCAACGCTACATGCTGCTCGCCTTCATCGTGCTCGCGGTGGCCGTCGGGCTCACCGTGCAGTCGGCGGCAGTGTCCCTGTTCGCGCAGTTCGCCATCCGTGACGATCGCCTGCTCGGGCTGGTGACCACCAGCACCGTCCTGGCGTTCGTCGGCGGCGCCACCTGCTTCTTCGCGCTCACGCGGAGTCGCGCCGCGGGCACGTTCACCCGCGAGGTCGTCGGAGAGCTGCTCCGCGTCACCTGGCCGACGCGGGAGGAGGCCGTCCGCGCCTCCACCACGGTCATCCTCACCGCAATCCTGCTGTCGGTGCTGCTGGCCGTCTACGACTTCACGTGGAAGAACCTGGCCGACATCATCCTGTTCACGGACCGCTAGGTCCCGGTCAGGGCTCGAGGAGCGATCAGTCGATGACGATGCGGTGGTATGCCGTCCACACGTTGTCCGGGTCGGAGGACAAAGCCATGAAGGCGCTCCTCCAGCGGATCGAGCAGCACGACCTGCAGTCGCGGTTCGGGCGCGTGCTCGTGCCGACCGAGGTCGTGGTGGACCCGAAGACCAAGCGCAAGGTCACCCGGCGGTTCTACCCCGGGTACATGCTGGTCGAGATGGACCTCGATCCCGAGACCTGGAACCTCGTCAAGAACACGCCCAAGGTCACCGGCTTCGTCGGCAACACCAAGAACCCGCCGCCGGTGCCCGACTCCGATGTGGCGCGGATCACGTCGATGCTCTCCGAGGAGGAGGAGCCGCGGCCGGTGATGGACTTCGAGGTGGGCGAAGAGGTCCGGCTCACCGAGGGGCACTACGCCTCGATGCGCGGCACGGTCGAAGAGGTCAACGAGGCGCGCGGCAAGCTGCGCGTGGTCGTCAACATGTTCGGCCGCCCCGTCCCCACGGAATTGTCGTTCCACCAGGTCGAGAAGCTGTCGTAGCAGCAGGGCTCGCCCCATCCTGCCGCGGCAGCGGCGCGGAGTTTCCCGATGGCGAAGAAGGTCCAGACCCAGATCAAGCTGCAGATCCCCGCGGGCCAGGCGAAGCCGGCGCCCCCGGTCGGCCCGGCCCTCGGCCAGGCCGGCGTGGCGATCAAGCAGTTCTGCGACGAGTTCAACAACCGCACCAAGCCGATGGCCTCCGAGGGGCTCATCATCCCGGTGGTGATCACGGTCTACGTCGACCGCTCGTTCACCTTCGAGACGAAGACGCCGCCCGTCGCCACGCTGCTGTTCAAGGCGGCCAAGATCCAGAAGGGGTCGGGCCAGCCGAACCGCACCAAGGTCGGCAAGGTGTCGATGGATCAGGTGCGCGAGATCGCGCAGACCAAGCTCCCCGATCTGAACTGCACGACCCTGGAGGCGGCCGTCCGCCAGGTCGTCGGTACCGCTCGCTCCTCTGGCATCGAGGTCAGTGGCTGAACGAGCACCCCGGTCGGCGTGCCACCGCCGTCCGGTCCACCCGGCGCTTCGGCGCCGTTCGCGCGGTCACGAGGGAGGGCGAGCCGCCTGCCCGATCACCTCGTCCGCGCACGCCTCGGGTTCCGGCCCGCGGCATCAAGGAGTCCGAGTGGCGCATGGAAAGCGATATCGCGCAGCGCGCGAACAGGTGACGGAGGGGGCCCGGTACGCCCTGGACGAGGCGTTCGACCTCGTCAAGCAGGTCGCGACGGCCAAGTTCGACGAGTCCGTCGACGCCGCGTTCCGCCTCGGGGTCAACCCGAAGCAGGCGGATCAGATGGTCCGTGGGGCCATCTCACTGCCGCACGGCACCGGGAAGACGGTCGGGTGGTGGTGTTCGCCGAGGGTGACGCCGCGCGCCAGGCCGAAGAGGCCGGCGCCGACGTGGTCGGCGGCGAAGAGCTGATCAACCGGATCAAGGACGGTTGGACGGACTTCGACAAGGCGATCTCCGTGCGCAGCCTGATGGCCAAGGTCGGCCAGCTCGGCCGCGTCCTCGGCCCGCGCGGGCTGATGCCGAACCCGAAGACCGGCACGGTCGTCGGCCCCGAGCAGGTGGCCGAGGCGGTCCGTGAGGTCAAGGGCGGCCGGGTCGACTTCAAGGTCGAGCGCGCGGGCATCGTGCACGTCTCGATCGGCAAGGCGAGCATGGGTCCGGAGCAGCTCCGGGAGAACCTGCTCGCGCTGGCACAGCAGATCGTGCGGCTGAAGCCGTCGACCGCCAAGGGCACCTACGTCCGCGGCGTGTCGCTGAGCACCACCATGGGACCCGGCATCCGGCTCGACGCGAACGAAGTCGTCCGGATCGCGTCCGAGATGAGGTGAGCGGATGAACCGTGAACAGAAGGCAGAGCAGGTCGAGAACCTGCACACCCGGTTCTCGGCCACCCCGTTCGTGGTGCTCACGGACTTCAAGGGGTCGACCGTCGCCGAGATGGACTCGCTGCGCCGCGGGTGCGAGAAGAGCGGCGTCTACTTCAAGGTCGTGAAGAACAAGCTGGCCAAGCGCGCGCTCGAGGGCACGGGCAAGGAGACGCTCGCGGAGCACTTCCGCGGGAACATCGGCGTGTTCATCGCAGACGAGGATGCCATCGGGGCGGCGAAGCTGCTCCGCGACCAGAAGAAGGCGAACGCGCACCTCGTGGTCCGCGCCGGCTACTTCGACGGCGACCTCGTCGACGAGAAGGGCGTCGCCGCCATCGCCGAGCTCCCGTCGAAGGAAGAGCTGCAGGCGACCCTGCTGTCGACCCTCCAGGAGGGGCCGCGTCAGATCCTCGGTGCCCTGCAGGCGCCCGGCCGCGACCTGCTCTTCCTGCTGCAGAACTTCGCAGCGAAGCTCGAGGAACAGGGCTAGCCCCACCTCCTCTGCTCGGGAAGCGCTCCCGGGCGAACCACCTACCCCTTTCAGAGATCGGAGAGAGCGATGTCGGTTTCCCAGTCGGACGTGGTCGAGTACATCAAGAACCTCAAGCTGTCCGAGGTCAAGGGCCTCATCGAGACCCTCGAGGAGGAGCTCGGTGTGAAGGCTTCGGCCCCGATGATGGCCATGCCGATGGGCGGTGCCGGTGGTGGCGCCGCCGCGGTCGAGGAGAAGACCGAGTTCGACGTGGTCCTCACGGCGTTCCCGGACAACGCGAAGATCAACGTCATCAAGGCCGTGCGCGAGATCACGAGCCTCGGCCTGAAGGAGGCCAAGGCCCTGGTCGAGGCGCTGCCGGGCAAGGTCAAGGAGGCGGCCAACAAGGAAGACGCCGCCGCCGCGAAGAAGAAGCTCGAGGAGACCGGCGCGACCGTCGAGCTCAAGTGATCCTCGCTCGCCTCCGAGCGAGCGCCTTCACGCCCGGGTTCCGGGGCGTCTCGAGGCGCGGGGCACACGCTCCGCGCCTCTCGCGCCGCCGGGGCCCGGGCGGGGGCGTGCTGTGCGCGCTCCCCAGACGGGCAGGTGACGACCGCCCGTGCGCCACCATACCGACCCCTCGTGGCCCCTCCCCGGGCTGCGGCGGGCGAACCCCAGCACCGGCGCCCGCTCGCGGCTGCGCCGGTCTCCCGTCTGCGCCTCCCCTTTCCGGGCGCTCGCGCTCGACCCAGAACCGACGGTTCGAAGCTCGGCCCGCGCCCCGCGAGCACCGCCTCGCCCCACGTCCTTCGCGTCCTCCGGGAGATCTCCGGATCTCCCAAGCCAAACACGGAGTCATCCGATGAGCAGGCTGTTGGCGAACAACTTCCGGTACCGCCGCACGTACTCCAAGGTGCCCACGGTGGTCGAGGTCAGCAACCTCATCGAGATCCAGAAGCGCTCGTACGACGCGTTCCTCCAGCCCGACAAGTCCCCCGAGGAGCGCGACGACGTGGGCCTGCAGGCCGTGTTCAAGCGCGTCTTCCCCATCGAGGACTTCGCCCAGCGCGCCTCGCTCCAGTTCGTCAGCTACGAGCTCGAAGACGCGAAGTACGACGTCGACGAGTGCCGCGAGCGCGGCGACGTTCAACCGGCCCATCAAGGTCACGGTCCGGCTCGTCATGTGGGACATCGACAGCGAGACCGACACGCGGACGGTCGCGAACATCAAGGAGCAGCCGGTCTACTTCGGTGAGATCCCGGTGATGACGGACAACGGGACGTTCATCATCAACGGCACCGAGCGGGTGGTGGTCTCCCAGCTGCACCGCAGCCCCGGCATCTTCTTCGACCGCAACCGGAGCAAGACCGGCGGCCAGAAGGAGATCTTCAGCGCGCGCATCATCCCGAACCAGGGCTCCTGGATCGACTTCGAGTTCGACACGAAGGACATCCTCTACGTCCGGATCGACCGGCGCCGCAAGCTGCCGGCCACCGTCCTGCTGCGCGCCCTCGGGTACGACACCGAGGCGCTGCTCAACTACTTCTACGAGTCCGAGCGGGTCTTCCGCACCGACGACGGCTGGCGGAAGGAGACCACGAGCGACCTGCTGTTCCAGCAGAAGGCCACGGTCCCCGTCGTCGGCCCCGACGGCGCGGTGATCTGCAACAAGGACAAGAAGTTCCTCAAGAACATCCTCCGCAAGATGCGGAAGCTCGGGATGCTGCACGACGAGATCATGACCGTCGACGGCCGCGAGCGCACGGTCGAGATCGGCGACATCCCGATCCGTGAGGAAGACATCATCGGCAAGGTGTCGGCCTACGACATCGTCGACATGGAGACCGGCCGCATCCTCGTCGAGTGCAACGAGGAGATCACCGAGGAGAACCTGGCGCGCGTGCTCGCCGCCGGGATCACCGAGTTCCGCGTGCTGTTCATCGACGGCCTGCTCGTCGGCAGCTTCCTCCGTGACACGCTGCTCGTCGACAAGATCGAGAGCATGGAGGAGGCGGTCATCGAGATCTACCGCCGCCTGCGCAGCTCCGACCCGGGCAACTGGGACGCCGCCATCCAGCACTTCGAGAACCTGTTCTTCAACTCGGAGCGCTACGACCTGTCGCGCGTCGGCCGGCACAAGCTGAACCACAAGCTCGGCACCAACGTCGACCTCGAGCAGACCACGCTGACCCGCGAGGACATCCTCCAGGTCGTGAAGTACCTGATCGACCTGAAGAACAACAAGGGCCAGGTGGACGACATCGACCACCTGGGCAACCGGCGGGTCCGGGCGGTCGGCGAGCTGCTCGAGAACCAGTACCGGGTCGGCCTCGATCGCATGGGCAAGGCGATCAAGGAGCGCATGTCGCTCACCGAGGTCGAGGTCCCGAACGAGCTGATCAACAGCAAGCCGGTCAGCGCGGTCATCAAGGAATTCTTCGGCAGCAGCCAGCTGTCGCAGTTCATGGACCAGACGAACCCGCTGTCGGAGATCACGCACAAGCGGCGCCTGTCGGCCCTCGGGCCCGGCGGTCTGACCCGCGAGCGCGCCG
>JAWKRQ010000015.1:0-172922 GCA_041389545.1 Myxococcota bacterium
ACGAAGGCGGCGACATCCGCGGGGCGCAGCCCGTGATCGGACAGCAGCCCGAGGCAGACCTCGGCGGCGAGCTCGGGGCTGCGGCGGATCATGTCCCGCGCCGCCTCGCGGTCGTCGATGCCGACCACGATCCGCTCCCCCGCGTCGTACCAGCGGCCCTGAGGCCGGCCGACCACGATGGCGTCGGCGAACTCCGTCCGGACGGCGTGCCGCGCCCCGACGAAGCCGAGGCCCGCCGGGACGGGCCCGAGCACCTCCGCCACCGCGCCGTCGCCGACGAGCGGTGCCAGCACCATGCCGTCGTCGAGGGTGCGCGTGTAGACGCTGGACTGGTACATCAGCGCCAGCCCGCCCGGGTACCCCGCGAGGGTGCGCACGCCGACCTCGAGCTGGGGCACCGCGACGGCGCACGCAGACAGCGTGCTCAGCGTGAGCGTGGCGGGCGGCAGCGCCAGCCGGCGCGCGACGCGCACGTGGTTGCCCGGCTCGATCCACGTCGGCGTGCCGCTCGCACCGATCATCACGCGCACGTCGTCGACCGCCGCACCGCAGCTCGCGAGCGCGGCGCGACAGGCCTCCACCTCGAGGTCGACGGAGTCCCGCTCCGGCTCCAGGACGCGACGCTCCACGGTGCCGCGCATGGGGTCGCCGTGCCCGAACAGGTCGGGGTACCGCTCGGGCGCCCGCGTCCAGTAGTCGTTGGTCCGCACCTGCTCGGGGAGGGCCACCCCGAGGCCGACGATGCCGATGCCGTTGCCGTCACTGCGCATGCCGCCGCTCCTGCGTCGCGAAGCCGTGGACCCGCGGGTTGCCCGCACGGACCGCGTGGTCGATCGGGATCCACAGCACCTTCGGGCCCTCGGTCGGCGCTTCGGCCACCGCACCGAGGTCGGCGCTGCTCCGGACGGGGACGACCTCCACGCCGAGCGAGGTGACGTAGCTCACGATGTCGACCCGGGGCACCTCGCACCCCGAGCTCCGCCCGAACGTGTGCTCCATCCCGTGGTCCACCATCCCGAGGCTCGCGTTGTCGAACACGGCGAGCACCACCGGGATGCGGTACCGCGCACAGGTCGCGAGCTCGTTGCCTACCATCAGCAGGCCGCCATCACCACAGATGCCGACGACCCGACGGGTCGAGCCGTAGGCGGCCGCCAGGCCCATCGCGAGGCCGATGCCCGACCCCATGCTCCCCAACCCGAGCGACATGTGGAACGTCCCCGGGAAGCCGGCCTCCAGGTGCCGCGCGGCGAACAGCAGGTGGTTGCCGATGTCGCTCGTGAACACCGCCTCCGGCCCGAACGCCAGTTGCAGCGCCTGCACCACGCTCGCCGGGTGGTGCGGCCCTGCCGTCAGCGCCGCGGGTCGATCCTCGACCGGCACGGCGCGCGCGAGCGCTGCAGCTCGGCGTCGCGGAGGAGCACCGACCGCGCGTCGAGCCGCGGCAGCGCCGACAGCAGCATCGACAGGGTGGTGCCGAGGTCGCCGAGCGCCACCTCGTCGGCCTTCCACGGCTGCAGGTGCAGCCGCTTCGGGTCGTGATCGATCTGGATGCGGCACCGCGTAGCGCGCCAGCGTGAAGCCGGTGCTGGTGTCGTCCATCCGCGCGCCGACGGTGACCAGCACGTCGACCACCGTCGGCGAGGTAGTGCGGTGACGGCGGGCGGCTGCCCGATGCCGAGCAGCCTGGAGGCACGGGCCGCGCCCTCCGGCACGATGCCCTTGGCGTCGAGGTCGGTGACGATGGGCGCCCGCAGGCGTGAAACGCCAGCTGCTCGAGCGGGCCGACCCCGCCGCGCGGGCGCCGACGCCGGCGAGGATCAGCGGCCGCTTCGCCTCGCGCAACAGATCGACCAGGCGCTCGATGCCGCGCGCGTCCGGCCCGTCCCCCACGGTGTCGGCGCGCCACTCGGCCGCGGCCGGCCCGATCGCCGACATCACGTCGACCGGCACCCGCAGCAGCGACGGGCCGCGCGGGTGCGACAGCGCCGCCGACCAGGCGAGGCCGAGCGTGGCCTCGAACCGCTCGGGCTGATCGAGCGTAGCCCCGGAACCGCACCACGGGCCGGAACATGTCGAGCACGTCGAGCCCCTCGGGGCCGCCGTCCTGCAGCGCCCCGCGCCCCGACCAGTCGGTGCGCACCTCCCCCGCG
This sequence comes from Myxococcota bacterium, assembly GCA_041389545.1. Classification (GTDB taxonomy): domain Bacteria; phylum Myxococcota_A; class UBA796; order UBA796; genus JACKER01. The sequence continues at coordinate 2,154 of JAWKRQ010000015.1, forward strand.
AGCAGCAGCAGCGGCACCTCGTCCTGCATCGCAGCGGCCACGGCGGAGACGGTGTTGAGCACCCCCGGCCCGCTGTGACCGCGGCCACCCTGGCCGCCCTGTCGCCCGCGCCTCGCCGGCCGCCAGGTACACGGCCATCGCCTCGTGCTGACAGACGACGATCTCGATCCCGGTGTCGGCGAGCGCGGTCGAACACCGGCCCGATCGCGCCCCCGGGATGCCGAACACCCGGCGGACCCCGCGATCTTCGAGCCACGATACGAGACGGTCGGCCACACGATTCGATCGCGGCGCCGCTTCGACATCAGCTTCATCGTTCCCTCCCTATGGCCCGGGGCTCGCCCGAGCGGATCTCCCTTCGGGCGAGCCAGGTACACCCTGAGCTTTGGGGATAGCCGATCCCCCGAGCCCGTGGGCTGGAACGACATTCGAGACGACCTGGTCCGTCTCGACACGGCCGAGCAGCGCCGCCCCCGGCGAGGATACGGAGCCCCGGGGAGGCTCCCGTGCGCGTGCTGTTGGGGGTGACGGGCGGCGTCGCGGCCTACAAGGCGGCAGACCTCGTCTCTCAGCTGGTCAAGCGAGGCGACGAGGTCCGGGTCGTGATGACCCTCATGCGACACACCATCGGACCGCTCACATTGGTGAAGCACTGTCGGCCCATTCCGTCATGACCGACGCGCTCGTCCGAGCGGATCCGGCGAGGGCCTCTCCGCCATCGATCACATCGCCTGGGCCAAGTGGGCCGAGGTCGCCGTCGTCGCACCGCTCACGGCCTCCACCCTGGCGAAGCTCGCCTGCGGCTCGCGGACGACGCGCTGGAGTACGGTGTGGATGGCGCTCCCCGCGGGCGTGCCCTGCTTGCTTCCGCCGGCGATGAACACCGCCATGTGGGAGCACCCGGTGGTGCAACGGAACCTCCGCTGGCTCGACGAACTCGGTCGCTACCGGATCGTCGCGCCGACCCGCAAGCGCCTGGCGTGCGGCGACACGGGGGTGGGTGGGCTGGCCGACATTGCGGACATCGTCACGGCGATCGACGGCGCCAGACCGCGATCGGCCTAGTGTACTCGGTGTAGTCGAACGCGAGGCGTCACGCCGCGGGCGATACCCGCAAGACCACCACCGTGCACCTCGCCTGGCGCACCACGTCAGCGACCGAACCGAGCCAGAAGTGCGCCAGGCCGCTCCGCCCGTGGGTGGCCACCAGCAGCGCTTCGTAGCGCTCGCCCGCCGCCACCAGCGCATCCACCGCCGCACCCTCGAGCAGCCGCGCCACCCCCCGGTTCGCCTCGGGGATGCGGCCGACCAGCTGGGTGAGGCGCGCCGCTTCTCGGCGACGATGCTGCTCGATCTCCGCGTTCACCACCCGCAGCACCTGTGGGTCGCTGCTGCCGAGCGTGGCCGGCACGGGCGAGGCCCGCATCACGTAGACCACGTCGAGCGCGCCGCCGAGCTGCGCCGCCCACCGGATCGCCGCGTCGAGCACGCGCTCGGGCGCGTCGTCCTCCAGATCCACCGCCACCGCGAGCCGCATGGTCATCCCCCCTCCCCTCGCTCGCCCGCCACGTCGCGCAGCAAGTAGGCCGCACGCGCCTCGCGATCCGGCAGGACCGCCAGCGCGTGCATCAGCTTCGGCACCGCCGCCTCGATCCGCATCTGGCCTCCGTCGATGGCCCCGGCCTCCCGCAGCCGCTGCGAGTTGCGGTACAGCCCGAGGTCGACGACGCCACCCCACTGCGTCGTCACCACCACCTCGACACCGCGGTCCACGGCATCGGCCACCGCCCGCGCCGTGCCGTCGTCGGGGACGGTGCCCACGCCGAACGCCGCCAGCACCACGCCCCGCAGGTGCGGCGCGGCGAGCTGGTGCGCCACCGACGCCCCCGACGTGCCCGGCACGACCCACACCGCCGTCACCGCCGGGTCGAACCGCGGATCGCAGCGGAACGGCCCCGTGGGCCGGCGCCCGTGGCCCGCCAGGTCGACGTCGGTGCCGAGGTGCGCGAGCGGCGCGACCCCGGGCGACGAGAACGCGCGGTAGTGCCGCGGATCGGCCTTCACGGCCCGGCAGCCGCGCAGCAGCAGCCCGTCGAAGCAGATCCCCACCTCGGGGACGCCGCAGGTGGCGAGCTCCACGGCGTCGATCAGGTTGCGGTGGGCGTCGGTGCGGACGGCGGCGAGGGGTCGCTGCGCGCCGGTCAGGATCACGGGGCGATCGAGGCCCTCGAGCGCGAACGCCAGCGCCGCCGCCGTGAACGCCATGGTGTCGGTGCCGTGGACCACCACGAAGCCGTCGAAGCGCTCGCGCTCGGCGGCGATCGCCGTGGCGAGGGCCGTCCACTCGGCGGGACCGAGGTCGGACGAGTCGAGGTTGCAGACGATGCGCGGCTCGATGGCCGCGATCTGCCCGAGCTCGGGCACGCGATCGAGCAGCCGCGCGGCGTAGGCCCCGGGCTCGAGCGGGCTCCCGGACATCCCGAGGGTCCCGCCCGTATGCAGCAGACAGACCCGGCGCTGCGACGACACCTGCGCTCCCCCTCGACTCGGTGGATTGTCACACGCGGGGGCACCGTGGCCAACCGCGCACGCCGCCCGCCGGTGTATCGTGAGCGCGGCGTACGGAGGCGTTCCGTTGGAAGAGTGGTTGGGGCTGCGCCTCACCGGCAAGCAGTACCGGGAGCCGGCAGCGACGCTGCACGAGGCGGAGAGCGACAGCGGGCTCAAGCACACGATCGTCGCGTTCGACGCGGCCTACCGCGGCCACCCGGCGATCTCGAGCGGCGTGGAGCTCATCGCGTCGTTCCTGAGCTACCCGATGGTGGTGGGGCTCGTGGAGATGAGCCACCGCGATCCCGCGGAGGGGCGCTTCGCCTACCCCACCGGGCCGTTCTGGACGCTGCACGAGCTCCTGCGGATCCACGCCGACCTCTCGCGCCAGATCGGGCTGCGCGCCGGGCTCGAGCTCGCGTGGCTCGTGGGCCAGATCCTGGTGGAGGCCGCCGAGAACGGCGCCGTGCAGGGCTGCTTCTCCCACGGCGGGCTGACGCCCTGGCGCATCGGCCTGCGCACCGAGGGCGAGGTCATCGTGCTCGGCCACGGCCTGCCGCAGGTCGACGTGCTGTGCCACCAGGCGGACCCGTCGTTCGCCGTGAGCCCCGACAGCCTGCGCTACGCGCCGCCCGAGCGCCTGGCGGGGCAGCCCGAGGACGTCGCCGCCGACACCGCCGCGCTGACGCTCATCGCCTACGAGGCCATCACCGGGCAGCCCCTGTACGTGGGCCACGAGGTCGAGCACCTCTCCCGCGCCGTCTCGATGGCCGAGGGCGCCTCGATCCTGTCGCGGCCGAACGAGCTGCCGCGCGACGTGGCGAAGATGTTCGCCCAGTCCCTCATCTTCGACCCCGACGCGCGGCTGTCGGGCCAGGCCTGGGTCGACGCCGTGGGCGAGCTGCACGCGCGCCACACCGACGGCGAGCCGCTGGCCGCGGTGGCGGAGCGCGCGAGCAGCGTGCGGCCGCAGGGGACGCGCCGCGCCGCCCGGCTCGTGCCCACCGAGACGGCCCAGTTCACCCCCGAGCAGCTCCAGCAGACGCTCGAGGAGCTCGACGGCAGCGACCCCGAGACGGGCGAGCAGCCGAAGGTGGAGACGCGCTGGAGCCGGCCGAGCCGGCGCCGCGGCGACGCCACCGTCTCCACCGACGCGACGGCCACCCAGGAGGTCACGCGCTCCCGCCGCCGGCGCCGGCGCCGCGAGGACGGCGAGACGGAGGCCCCCTCGACCTCGGCGGCGACCTCGACGCTGACGGAGAGCCGCGACGACGACGGCGAAGACAGCGACGTGTCGGGCGCGACCGAGCGCCCGCGCCGCCGCGACGAGGGCACCGACGCGCCGCCCGGCCGCCGGCGGCGCCGCCGCGAGGGCTGAGCCGGCTACCCCGCCCGGACGGCCAGGGCCGAGGCCAGCACCCGCGAGAACGCCTCCACCACCTCGACGTGGGCCTGGGTGAAGGCGCGCTCCGGCGGGTTGACGAGCTGCACCACGCCCTGCGCCGTGCCGTCCTCGTCGAGCAGCGGCGCGCACATCACGGCGAGCGTGTCGAGATCGCGGTCGAGCTGATCGAGGTGCATCGTGTCGCTGGCGACGTCGTTGACGAGCAGCGTGCCGCGCATGTCGAAGCACATGCCGATCAGGCCCTCGCCGAAGCCCACCTGGCGGCCGAGGATCGAGCCCGCCAGCGGCCCACGGGCCGCGACGACGCGCAGCGCGGGATCCTGCAGGGTGCCGATGGCCACGCAGGCGGCGTCGCCGCGCACGTACTCGTTGATGGCGTCGAGCAGCAGCTCCGCGCCGCGCTCGAGGTTGGCCCCGGCGAGCTCCGTGGCGAGCGACAGCTCGCGCTCGGTGCGGGTCTGCGTGCGCAGCGACGACGCCTCGGCCGTCGGCATCGCGACGGGCGGCGGCGGCTGGCGCACCATCCGCGGCGCGGGCTCCTCCTCGGACACCGGATCCGGATCGCGCAGCGGCTCCCACTTCTCGGGGATCGCCCGCGGGGTGACCCGGATCGCGATGTCGGGCGCGTGCTGCCGCACCATCCACGAGCGCGCGCCCGACGGATCCTCGATGAACACCGATCCGTCGCGCGCGGGCGAGCAGGTGAGCCGCCCGATCGAGCCGATGTCGATGTCGAAGAACGCGAGGGCCTTGCCCATCGCCGTCATCCAGTTCTCGGACTCGACCTTCACGGAGTCGCCGTTCAACGCGGTGATCGTGTACTCCACCGCCCCTCCACCGCGCTGTGCGGGATGTTCACATGAGTTCCGGGGGCCCGAGGTCCCCCTCCGGCCCGGACGATACCCCGTCCCTGGCCCCGGGGGCACCCGGCCACACCGGCTCGGAGGCCCACAGCGCCCGAGCGGCCTCAGCGGCGGGCACCCGCGAGTCCATCAGCTCGCCGAGCGCGCGAGCGAGCCGCGCGTCGGACAGGCCGAGCCGCCGGGCCACCCACAGCCCGCGCTCGTCGGGATCCTCGGGGGTCGTGTGGGAGGATCGCCGCCAGGTCCGCACCCGCTCGATCCACCGCGCCAGCTGCGCGACGAGCGCCTCCTCGAGCCGCTCGGTGGCCACTGCGCCCGTGCCGCCCACGCGCGTGCCGCCCTGCGACAGCAGGCCCTCGCAGTGCGCCCGGCCGAAGTGCAGCAGCTCGAGGCTCGCCGCCCCGGTGCGCCCCAGGCCCACCTCGGTGAACAGGCCCACCTTGTCCTCGGTGCCCCGGGCCTCGAGGTCCGACAGGATCACGGCGCAGTGCGTGCCCTCCCACCCTTCCAGCGAGAACGGCCGCACCGGGCTGTCGGTGTCGCGCTCGAGCACCAGGATCACGTTGACCGTGGCGCCGTGCTCGACCTCGAACTGCAGCGACACGGGCTGCGAGCCCGCCGGGCGCAGCGCGAGCGTGAACAGCAGGTCCTTCATCCACGCGAGGTGCGTGCCCTGCGCGTGCTGGATGCGCAGGAAGGTCAGGTGCGGGTCGAGCATCATGCCGCGGTGGGCGCGGTAGAGCGCCGAGGCCTCGTCGAGGGGGTCGCGCGCGGGGTTCAGCCCGTCGCCGGCGATGACGACCATCACCTCGCCCGGGCGCTCGGCAGCGCGGGCGCGCGCGGCGTCGTACCAGCGGACCAGGCGGTCGCGGATCTCGCCGGCGTGGAAGGCCAGATCGAGGTCCTTGCCGCGGGTGTCGGGCACGACCTCGACGCCGCGGACGAAGCGCTTCCAGCTCACCCAGCGCTCGAGGTCGTCGGCGCACAGCTCCGACGCGAACAGCGGCTGCGGCGGCGTGGGCGGCGGCGCGGCGCCCACCTCGATCCGGACCGAGCGCGAGGCCAGCGGCTGGTGGACCTCCTCGTAGACGGCCTCGACGGCGGCGGGATCGGCCACCCAGCCCACGCCGTCGGGCCGGACGGCGAGGTCGCGCAGGGCGTCGGGGTCGAGGATGCCGGTGGCGGCCATCGTCTGGGCGAGCCAGCGGCCCACGTCGGCCTCGGTGGGGAGCGCGACCGGCTGCTCGAGCTCGGTGCGCAGCTGGTCGGACCACAGCTGCAGCTGCACGCGGTGCAGCGCGGTGCGCAGGCGCGCCAGGGCGTCGGCGTCGGGCGGGGCCGCGAGCGCGTCGTCGTCGAGGAGCAGGCGCTGGACGGCGGGGTCCTCGCGCAGCGTGCCGAAGTGGACGAGCTCGCTGTGCTCCCGGCGCAGCGAGCCGAGCAGGTGCGACGCCGCGACGAGCACCTCGCGCCGGGTCGACAGCAGGCCCGCGCGGACGACGCGGACCCGCGCCGAGCCGCCGTCGGGCTCGGTGGTGGCGGCCTCGACCAGCAGCGCGACCCGCACGTGGCGCGTGTCGCCCGTCTTCAGCGCGAGGTCGAGGTCGCCCGCGACGAGCAGCGAGGCCGTGTGGGGCTGGCGCAGCGACAGGCGCATCTTCACGGGTGCGGCGTCGGCGCCGCGCGCTGGCGCAGCTGGGCGAGCATCCCCTGCGCCCGTCAGGGCGTCGAGCCACGACAGCGAGGCGCCGCGGAGCAGCTGCAGGCGCTCGATCGGCAGGCCGTCGGCGATGGCGGCGCGCATCGCGTCGCGGTAGCGGTGGCCGGCGCGGCGCTCGACCTCGACCCCGCCCACGTCGCCGCGGCCCATGACGGCGATGCGGCGGTGCGGGTCGCCGGGCTCGAGCCGCAGCGTGCGCCCGACGATCGAGGCGCACAGGTCGAACAGCCGGCGCGCGTCGAAGGCGACCCAGGTGGAGCCGCGCTCGAACTCGTCGTCGGCGAGCAGATCGAGCATCCGCTCGATGGCCAGGGCCTCGGTGCGGGCCTGCTCGTCGGTGCGCGGGACGCCGTTCGCGAGCCCGCCGCGGCGCGGGAGCGCGGTGTAGTACAGGTCGGTGCCCGGCGGGGTCGCCGGCGCGGGCATCAGCATGGTGAACGGCGAGCGGGCGCGCACGACCTCGCTGCGCCCGCGCCGCAGCACCATCTCGTCGGCCTGGAGCTCCTCGAAGGAGTGGAGCTGGCGGGCGGGCAGGCCGTGGCGGCCGCCGCCCACCTCGCCGCCCTGGTAGCCGACGAAGCGGTAGGGCTCGGTGCCCGCGGGCGCCTGGCGGAACCGCTCGGTGACCTCGTAGACCTCGGAGCGCACGCCGCTCGGCCCCGGGATCCGCCGCCAGACGCCGAGGCCGGCGAGCAGCCGCTCGGTGACCTCCCAGGCGCGCAGGCCGTTCTCGGGATCGGTGTGCTGGCCGGCCTCGAAGGTGAAGCCGAGGGCGCGGCCCGCGCTCCGCCGCCGCGGGCCGACGTTGGCGGACACGCCGCCCGACAGGATCGCGTTCTCGTGCAGGCCGGTGACCAGGCGCTCGACCCCGAGCGTGCGCGCGAGCTCGGCGTGGCGCTGGTCGTCGCGGAGGATGACGAGGAACGGCGCCGCGGGCCGGCTGGTGGAGTGCAGGTCGAGCACCGCATCGCAGCCGCACGGCATCGGGTACAGCGCGAGGCGCGCTGCTCCTCGTAGGTGAGGTCGCGGGGTCCTGCCGGGCGAGGCGCGCGTGGGTCGCGGCGTCCCACATGCGGTTGAGGTCGCTGCCCTCGGGCGTGTGCCGGAGGTTGCGGGCGGCCGCCGCTCGTTGGCGCGGACCGCGAGCGGGCTGCCGGCGGCGAGCTGCGCCGGGATCTCGCGGGCGAGGCGGTCGAGGGCGGGGTCCCCACCGGTTCGTTGCCGTGCATCCGGGCGACGACGGCGACGCGCGGGCCGGGCACCGGGGGCACCGGACGGGTCGACCGCGACGTAGCGTGGTGCCCGGATGCCGTCCACCGGGGAGGTGGTGAGGACAGTCTGGGTCGTGGTGTGCATCCTGACACCCTTACTCGGCCGGGCCCGGGTGGGGCGGTACCCGCGCGTTGCATCGTTCGCGCTCCGTTACCGAGCGGTGGGTGCCGCCCGCGGGGGCGTGGGGTAGGTTCCGGGCCCCGGAGGAGGCGCGGTGGACCCGACCGAGAGCCTGCTGGACCCCTACCTCGACGACACGCACCGCCAGTTCCGCGACGTCTGCCTGCGGTTCGCCGCCGAGGAGATCGCGCCGCACGCCGAGGCGTGGGAGGAGGCCGGCGCCTTCCCCGCCGAGCTCTACGCGAAGGCCGCCGAGGCGGGCGTGCTCGCGCCGTCCATGCCCGCGGCGCTCGGCGGCGGCGGCGGCGACGTGTTCCACGGCGTGGTGGCCGGCGAGGCGCTCCAGCGCGGCGGGAGCACCGGCGTGGTGGTGGGGCTCGGCTCGCTCGCCATCGCGCTGCCGCCGATCCTGGCGATGGGCACCCCCGAGCAGCAGGAGCGCTTCGTGCGACCGGTGCTCGAGGGCCGGCGCATCGCCGCGCTCGCCATCACCGAGCCGGGCACCGGCAGCGACGTGGCCGGCGTCCGCACCCGCGCCGTGCGCGACGGCGACGGCTACCGGCTGTCCGGCAGCAAGACGTTCATCACGAGCGGCGTGCGCGCCGACCAGGTCACGGTCCTGGCGCGCACCAGCGACGATCCGCACCAGGGGCTCACCTTCTTCGTCGTGGAGCGCGGCGCGCCGGGGTTCACCGTGTCGCGGGCCCTGCGGAAGACGGGCTGGTGGGCGTCCGACACCGCCGAGCTCGCCTTCGACGACGTCCCCGTCCCGCTCGACGCGCGCCTCGGCGAGGAGGGCACGGGCTTCCTCGCGCTGATGCGCAACTTCGAGGCCGAGCGGCTGATGCTCGCCGTCAACGGCTGCGCGCTGGCCGGCTTCGCGCTCGACCTGGCCCACGGCTACGCGCAGCAGCGCACCGCGTTCGGCCGCCCGCTCGTCGGGTTCCAGGTCACGCGGCACAAGCTCGCCGACATGGCCACGAAGCTCGCCGGCGCGCGCGCCCTCACCTACGCCGTGGCCGACCGGATGCGGCGCGGGCAGCCCGTGCTGGCCGAGGTGGCGATGGCGAAGAACCTCGCGGCGCAGGTCGCCCACGAGGTCACCTGGGAGGCCGTCCAGATCCACGGCGGGATGGGCTACATGCGCGAGGCGGTGGTGGAGCGGCTGGCGCGCGACGCGCGGCTGCTCCCCATCGGCGGGGGGACGAGCGAGATCATGCGCGAGATCATCGCCAAGACCGGGTTCGGGCTCTGATGCGGCCGAGCACCGTCGATCACCCGGGGCCGCGCACGCCCTGGCTGCTGTACTGGGTCGCGCGCCTGTGGATGCGCCTGTTCGGCTGGGACGTCGAGGGCGACGCGCCGCAGGTCACGAAGGCCATCCTCATCGCCGCGCCGCACACGAGCAACTGGGACCTGCCGCACATGCTGGCGGCCTCGCTCGTGTTCCGGCTGCGCATCAGCTGGCTCGGCAAGCACACGCTCTTCCGCCCGCCGTGGGGCTGGTTCATGCGCCTGCTCGGCGGCGTGGCGATCGACCGGCGCGCGCCGCAGGGCTCGGTCAAGGCCACCGCCGAGGTCTTCGACCACCACGAGAAGCTGGTCAACGCCGTCCCGCCGTCGGGGACGCGCAGCAAACGCGATCACTGGAAGAGCGGCTTCTACTGGATCGCCCACACCGCGCAGGTGCCGATCGTCTGCGGGTACCTCGACTACGGGCGGCGGCGGGCCGGGCTCGGGTTCAGCTTCCTGCCGTCGGGCGACATCGCGGCCGACATGGACAAGATCCGCGCGTTCTACGCCGACAAGCGTGGCCGGTTCCCCGAGCAGGAGTCCGACATCCGGCTGCTCGAGGAGGTCAAGGCCGCCGCCGTCGAGGCCGGCGAGGCCCCGCCGGCGCCGGTCGCGGAGCAGCCCGAGCCGTAGCGCCGCTGGAGCGCTACCAGGCTCGGACCACGCCGGGCCAGCGCAGCACCAGGGCGGCGCGGGCGATCGTGGCGGCGCCGTCGCGGGTCCAGCCGAGCTCGAAGCCGGCCGAGCGGGTCGAGAGCTGCGCCGCCACGATCGGGGCGGGCCGGACGCGCGTGTCGAGGTCGAGCGGCCCCGGGGCGTCGACGGGGTGGGTCCAGCGCTGGACGGCGTCGACCCCGGCGAGGGCGTCGAGGCGCACCGCCCAGGGGCCGCGGCCGACGCGCTGGCGCAGCCCGAGGCGCGCCTCGGCGACCACGGACGCGGCGCGGCCGAACGAGACGGCGGCCCAGCGCGGCGACAGCGGGACGAAGCCGGCGGCGTCGGCCAGGACCGATCGCGCACGCCGAGCTCGGCCCGGGCGCCGAGCGCCAGCCCGCCGCCGCCGCCCGTCTGCGACAGGAGCAGGCCGTGCAGGGCGAAGGTGCCGCCGAGCGCGCTCCAGTGGCGGCCCTGGGCGAGGAGATCGGGCAGCGGGTCGGTGCGGGCGGCGAAGCCGAGCCCCTGCCCGGCGAGGCGGCGGCTCACGATGCCGACGACGCGCCCCTCGGCGTCGACGACGGGCCCGCCCGAGTGGCCGGGGTTCAGCGGCGCCGTGATCTGCAGGACGCTCGGCCCGACGGCCGCGACGGCGCCGTCGGCGAGAGACCAGCGCAGGGTGCCGGCCAGCAGCCCGGCCGGCGGGTCGGCGCCGAGCGGGTGGCCGAGCGCCGCCACCGGATCGCCCACCGCGGGGAGCGGGCCGAGCGGGCGCGCGGGCTCGGCCCAGGCTGCGGCGTCCACCTGGACCACGGCCAGATCGCGGTCGGGCCAGGCGCCGCGCACCCGCCCGACGGCGGTGGCGCCGTCGCGCGCGACCAGGCGCGGCCGGCCCCCGGCGGCGACGCAGTGGTACGCCGTGGCGACCGCGCCGTCGCCGAGGTGCACCCCGGCGCAGGTGGTGCTCCCCTGCGTCAGGAGCACCACCGCGTCCAGGGCGTCGGCGGGCGGGGCCGCCGCCGCGGCCAGCGTCGTGAACAGCATGCGCCACAGCATGCTACGAGGGGGGCACGCGGTCGAGCCGCGGCCGCGCTGGAGCCTGGAGAACACGCGATGGGTGCTCGCCTCGTCGCCCCGCGCCTCGCGGCGTCGGTGGTGGCCGTGACCGTGCTGCTGGCGGGGGCCTGCGCCTCGGGCGGCAGCCTGCCCGGCAGCGCCAACCCGGGGCCCACGCCCACGGCCGCCGCGCCGGCCGCCGAGGCCGAGCCCACCGAGGCGAAGTACGCCGCCACGCAGGTGCTCGTGAGCTATGCCGGCGCCCAGGGCGCGGGAGCGGGGGTCACGCGGAGCCAGGCCGAGGCGCAGGCGCTGGCCGAGCAGGTCTGGCAGCGGGCCTCGGGCGGCGAGGCGCTCGAGGGGCTGGCCAGGGAGCTGTCCGACGCCACGAGCGGCCCGCGGGGTGGCAGCGTCGGCACCTGGCGCACCGGCACGATGGTGCCGGGCTTCGAGCGCGCGGTGGCGGCGCTGAAGGTGGGCGGCCTGTCGCGGCCCTTCGCCACGCCCTACGGCTGGCACGTCGTGCGGCGCGACGCCGTGACGGAGATCGCCGCGCGGCACGTGCTCGTGGCCTACCAGGGCGCGTGGCGCAGCGCCTCGACCCGGAGCAAGGAGCAGGCCCGCGCCCGCGCCGAGCAGGTGCTGGCGAAGCTCGGCGCCGGCGAGGACTTCGCGGCGGTCGCGAAGGCGATGTCGGACGACCCGACGGCGTCGGTGGGCGGCGATCTCGGCGTGGTCGCGCCGGGGCAGCTGATCCCCGCGTTCGAGGAGGCGGCCTTCGCCCTGCCGGTGGGCGGGCGCTCGGGCATCGTGGAGACGCCCTACGGCTTCCACGTCATCGAGCGCACGCGGTGAGCTGCGAGGCGGGGGCGACGCGCGCCCCCGCCCTCAGCGGCTCGGCGACGGGCCGGCTCAGTGACGGGCCGGCCAGTGACGGGCCGGCTCAGTGACGGGCCGGCTCAGTGACTCAGTGAGCCTTCGCCTTCTTCTTGCCGGCCTTCTGCTTGGCCTTCGCCGGCTCGCCACCCTCGTCGGCCCCGCCCTCGGCGGCGTCGTCGGGCATCACGATCGCGCAGTTGTCGATGCGGGTCTTCTCGAGGAACTTCTCCTCGGACACCGTGCCGCTGACCTTGATCTTCTGCTTCTCGGTCATGGCGGCGAGATCGCCTTCCTTCGCCACGTCGAACACGCAGAGCACGCTCTCACCGGCGAGCGCCTCGTCCTCGAACACGGGGACGTTGATCTGCGCGGGGGAGTCCTGCTTGGTCATGTTGGAGTAGAAGCCCTTGACCGTGACTTCCTTGCCGACGTTCTCCTCGCGGGCGGCGTTGAGCGCGGAGGGGGTCATGACCTCCATCGCGGGGGCCGGCTCGGGCTCCGGCTCCGGCTCGACGACCTCCGGCTCGGGCTCGGGCGGCGCGACGGTCTCCCCCCCGCTACAGCCCAGCATCAGCGTCGCGATGATTCCCAGCATCGAGCACCCTCCAGTTGCCCCACCGCCCTAAGCCGATCGGTGGGGAACGCGCAAGGGTACCCGATCGCCCCGGGTGGACGGCCGCTCTGGCGCCGAGGGCGAGGGGTCAGGCCCCGTCGGTTTCGGCGGCCTCCCGCTCGGCGATCTGGCGCCGAACGTCGTCCATGTCGAGCGCCTTCACCTGCGTCAGCAGGTCCTCGAGCTGCTCCGGGCGCAGCGCCCCGGGCTCGCGGTACAGCATGATCCCGTCGCGGAACATCATGACGGTGGGGATCGACTGGATCCCCAGCGCCGCCGCGAGCTGCTGGTTGGCCTCGGTGTCGATCTTGCCGAACACGACATCGGTGTGGGTCTCGGACGCCTTCTCGAAGACGGGCGCGAAGGCGCGGCACGGGCCACACCACGAGGCCCAGAAGTCCAGGATGACCATCCCGTTGTCCTTGACCGTGCTGTCGATGTTGGTGGCATCCAGCGCCTTCGTGCCCATCGGCGACTCCTTTCCGTCGTTGACTTCTCGCTCGCGCGATTTGGAGAGCCGTATCCTCGCCGACGGCGGCATCACCCCTCCCCGCCCCTCCGCAGGCGGAACAGCCGCTTCTCGAGGTCCTGCCGGTGCAGGAGATCGACCACTTCGAGCTCGTGGTCGGTCGGGCGGAACAGCAGCCGATAGCTGCGGCCGATCTTCACCCGCCAGGTGCCCTCGAAGCCGCGCAGCGGGCGCACCTCGCGGAACGCCGTGTCGAAGCCCGCGCACAGCTCGCCGATGCGGACGAGCGCGGCCCGGGCCGTGGCCTCGGGCACGACCTTCAGGCGGTCGCCGAACCCGTCGGGCAGCACCGGCACGCGGATCCGCGCGGCCACCGAGACGTCGAGGTCGTCGACCTCGTCGTCGTCCTCCTCCTCGTCGGGGGCGGCCGCGGCGTCGTCGTGCTGGCGCTCGAGCTCGGCCATCTGCGCCCGGGCGCCGTCGAGCTCGCGGCGCAGCGCGTTGCGCTCGCGGTGGCGCTCCTTGAGCTCCTCCTTGAGCGACTCGAGGCGCTCGCGCATGGCGCGGACGGCGCCGTCGTCGGGCGCGGGCGCGGCCGGCTCGGGCCGCCCCACGGGCGCCGCGGGCGCCTCGACGGAGGCGGCCGCCTCGGCCTCCTTGCGCGCCAGGGCGTCGGTCAGGGCCAGGAGCTTGTCGCGCGTGGCCTGCAGCGAGGCCTCGCTCTGGTCCACCCGGCCGCGGGCGGCGGCGAGCTCGCGCTGCACCTCGGGGGTGACGCCGTGCTCCAGCGTGTAGACGACGTCGTCGACGGGGTCCCACGGCGGGAGCAACAGCTCGTCGCGCGCCTCGAGGAGCGCCGCGTACAGGCTCTCGCCGTCGGTCTCGGCGCCGCGGAGCACGAGCTCGGCCCGCGCGACGTGCACGCCGAGCGCCGGCAGCCCGGCGCCGAGCAGCCCGAAGGCGAGCTCGAGGCCCCCCGCGTCGGCCTCCTGCGCCGCCAGGGCCTCGATGAGCGCGAGCCGCGCCTCGGGCTCCGCCAGCGCGAGCTGGGCCTCGACCAGCAGGTCGCCCGTCACGCCGTCCCGGCGGGCCACCAGGCGACGCGCGGCCTCGAGGTCCCCCACCCGCGCGGCGTGCTCGATGACCCGGCGCACGAGATCGTCGAGGAGCTCGTCGACGGGGCCGTCCTGGGGCCACCAGGCGGCGATCGCCCGCTCGCCCGCCGCGATCTCGCCCCACTGCCCGAGCAGGTCGATCCACCGCGTGCGCAGCCACGGGGACCCGCGCGGGGTCGAGCCGGGCGAGGCGAGGCCGCGCAGGCCGAGCAGCCGCTCCTCGGTCAGGTGCCGCTCGAGGTCCTTCGCGAGGCTCCGCCGCGGTCAGGCCCGCCACGTCGGACGACTCGGCCAGCCGCGCGCGATCGGCCGCCTCGTGGCACTGCTTGTACTTCTTCCCCGACCCGCACGGACAGGGATCGTTGCAGCCGACCTTCTGCGCGGCGCGCCGCAGCGGCCCCTTCGACGCCGTCTCGCGCGCCCGCTCGGGGAACGCGCTCCGGGGCGGCTCGATGAGGCCGTCCACCAGCCGGCTGGCGAGCGCCCGGAAGGCCTCCTTCACGTCGGGTGGTCGGCGACGAGGCCAGCGCGCCGAGGTCCGGGTCGTCGAGGAGCGCCTGGAGCGCCAGCACGGCGTCTTCCCCTCCTGGGTCAGCTGGCGGCGGGCGCGGATCCGCGCCTGGGCGAGCAGCCCCGCCGGGAGGAGCAGCTGCGCGCCGCTACAACGTGGCCACGAGCAGCGCGCTCGGCTCGCGCTCCCAGCCGAGCTGCCCGCGCCGGACGACCTCGACGAGCACCGCGCCGATGTCGCCCTGGAGGTGGCCCGCGGCGGCGACCTCGACCGACGGCAACAGCGCGGCGCTACTTGGAGCGAGGCCAGGAGCTCGTGCAGTGCGGCCAGGCGAAGAGGAGGTGCGTGAAGGCGCCCTCGCGGCGCTCGTCGCTCGCCCGGGCCAGCGCCGCATCCCAGGCCTCCGGCCGCGCCTGTCGCAGCGAGCGCGCGCAGGTCGCGCTGCGACGGCGTGGCCTGCTCGGCGGCCTCCAGCAGGGCGTCCGCGGACGCGGCGCTCACCGCTGGCTCGGCGTCCCCATCTCCCACGCGACGACGTCCCACGCGGTCTCCTCCCACACGGGTGCCCCCGCCATGGAACCCGCTCGGCGCTGGATCGCACGGTCCTCGTAGTCCCAGGCGGTGCGGTGCCGTCGACGCTGATCTCGCCGAACAGGGTCGACCACGGCGCCGGTGGCGATCCGGACCAGCGCGAAGGCGTCGTTGCCGTTGCCGGCGATGCCGACGCTGACCTGGTCGGGCGAGACGCCGTAGGCGTTGTCGAGCTCGGCAGCGTCGTAGGCCAGGACGGGGGGTGCACGGCGGCAGCGCCGGGCGTCGACCGCGACGACGGTGGGGGTCGTGGCGCCGTTGTAGAAGCCGTGGACGGCGTAGTCGCCGAGGGCACGTCGGCGTCGCCGGCGTTGTAGAGCCGACGAACTTGACGCTCGAGGTGCTCGGCGACCTCGGTGATCAGCAGCTCGCCGCCGGGGCCGCAGGACAGCGGGCCGGTGTCGGCGGTGTGGACGGTGGCCGTGTCCACGTCGGCGTCGGTGTCCGCATCGCTGTCGGCGTCGGCGTCGGCATCCGCGTCCGCATCGGCGTCCGCATCCGCGTCCGCGTCCGCATCGGCGTCCGCGTCCGCCTCCTTGCCGCCCCCGTCCGACTGCCCCTGGAGGGGCGGCGCCGTCTGCGCCGAGGGACGTCGCGCGTTGGGCGCCAGGATGCACCCCGCACTCAGCACCGAGACCGTGATCGCCCACCGCACCCCAGGTTCCTCCGTGGTCTCGAAGGTAGCTCGGCGCTCGACCGGCCACCTGCATCGGCTTGATCCATTTCGGTGCGCGTCCGGATCAACTCGGATCCGCCCGGCGGCCCGCCATCGGACGAACCTCCTCTATCCCGCTGGCACCGGGGTTGCTCTGGTCCCGGGCGGAGGTGCTTCATGCGCGTCACGTTCTGGGGTCCGCGGCAGCGTGCCGGTGAGCGGCGGGGGCTTCGCCCGCACCGGCGGGAACACGAGCTGCGTCGAGGTCGAGCACGACGGCGCCCGGCTGCTGCTCGACGGCGGCACCGGCCTGTCGGCCCTCGGCGCGGCCACCACCGGCCCGATGGACGCCTGGATGCTGTTCACCCACGTCCACTGGGACCACATCCAGGGGGTCCCCTTCTTCCGCCCGCTGTTCGACCCGCACAGCCACCTGGTGCTGGTCGGCGCGCCCGGCCTGCGCTGGGCGCTCGAGCACCAGATGCGGCCGCCGACGTTCCCCGTCGGCTTCGAGGCCTTCCGCGCCCGCATCGACGACCTCGAGGTCGACGCCGGCCACACCGTGCAGCTCGGCCCGTTCCAGGTGACGGCGGCCGAGATGACCCACCCGAACGGCGTCCTGTGCTACCGGGTCGAGGCCGGCGGCCGCTCGCTCGTCTTCGCCACCGACGTCGAGCACGGCGACGTCCTCGACCCGCGCCTGGTCGAGCTGGCCCGCGGCGTCGACCTGCTGGTCCACGACGCCCAGTACACCGACGCCGAGTACGCCGGCCGGCGCGGGTGGGGCCACTCCACCTGGGAGCAGGCCGTGCGCGTCGCCGAGGCCGCCGATGCGGCGCGCCTGGCGCTGTTCCACCACGACCCGACCCGCTCCGACGCCCAGCTGGCCGTCATCGAGTCGGTGGCGGCCCAGCGCCACGCCACCACCTTCGCCGCCCGGGAGGGCGGCCTGGTGGCCGTTTGATCGCCGCCCGCCGGGCGGTCGACCGCCTGTTCGCCCACCTCGCATTACAAGGAGACGGCGAGGGGCGGTTGGCCGCAGGGTTGTTCCCCGACGAAGGCGCGGTCTCCCCGCTCGGGAGCCCGGGCGACCCGTTCGACCTCGACCAGGTCCTGGCCGACGTGGTCGATCGCCTGGCGCGCCGGTTCGACGCCGATCGGGCCACCGTCTACCTCGTGGACCACGCCGCGCGCGAGCTCGTCAGCCGCGCGGCGCACCTCCCCGAGATCGCCGAGATCCGCCTGCGGCTCGGCGAGGGCGTGGCGGGCTGGGTCGGGCAGCGCGGCGAGCCCATCCGCATCGGCGAGCGCGACGCCGACGAGCGCTGGACCGGCCGCATCGACGCCGCCACGGGCTACTCGACCCGGAGCATGCTCTGCGTGCCCATCCGCGGCGAGGCCGACGCCATCGTCGGCGTGGTGCAGGTCCTCAACCGCCACGGCGGCGACTTCACGCACCGCGAGCTGCGCGACCTCGAGCAGGTGGCGCGCCACCTCGCCGAGATGCTCGACGAGAGCAGCCTGCGCGGCCAGCTGCGGCCCGACGCCGACAAGCCCCTGTCGTTCCGCTTCAACTTCATCGTGGGCGAGTCGGCCGCCATGGTCGACGTCTACGAGCGGATCGAGCGCGCGGCCGGCACCGACGCCACCGTCCTGCTGCGCGGCGAGACCGGCACGGGCAAGGAGCTGTTCGCCCGCGCCGTCCACTTCAACAGCCCCCGCCGCGGCGCGCCGCTGGTCAAGGTCGACTGCGCGGCGCTGCCCGAGAGCCTCGTCGAGAACGAGCTGTTCGGCCACGAGCGCGGGGCCTTCACCGGCGCCGACCGCGAGGCCCACGGCAAGGTCGCCGCGGCCAACGGCGGCACCCTGTTCCTCGACGAGATCGGCGAGCTGCCGCTGCCCGCGCAGGGCAAGCTGCTGCGCCTGCTGCAGGACCGCGTCTTCGTGCGGGTGGGCGGCACCGAGCCGCGCCCCGTCAACGTCCGCTTCGTGTGCGCCACCCACCGCGACCTCGAGCAGATGGTGGCCGACGGGAAGTTCCGGGACGACCTGTACTGGCGGCTGCGCGTCGTCGACATCGAGGTCCCGCCGCTGCGCCGCCGCGGCCACGTCGATCTCGACCGCCTCGTCGACCACTTCCTGTACGAGTACGCCCGGCGCCACGGCCGCGACGTCCGCCTCTCGGAGCGCGCCCGCGCGCTGATCCACGCCCACCCCTGGCCCGGGAACGTCCGCGAGCTCGAGCACTGCGTGGAGTCGGCCGTGGTGCTCGCGCCCGGGCCGGTGATCGAGGCCGACCAGCTCTCGCTCGGCGGCCGCCGCCCGCCGCCCGAGCTGCCCGAGGGCGCCTTCGTCACCGCGCCGCGCCCGCTCGCCGAGGTCGAGCGGGACTACGTGCGCCACGTCCTCGCCCTGTGCGACGGCAGCCGCACCGAGGCCGCGCGCCGCCTCGGCATCGGGCGGAACACCCTGGCGCGCAAGCTGCGCGAGGACGGGTAGTGGACGCGTTGACCCGCGATCTGGGCGTGCTGGCCGAGCCCATCCGCATCCGCCTGCTCGCGGTGCTCGAGGAGCACGAGCTCGGCGTGGGCGAGGTCTGCCGCGTGGTGCAGCTGCCGCAGTCCACGGTCAGCCGCCACCTCAAGGCGCTGCAGGTGGCGGGCTGGATCCGGCGGCGCGCCGAGGGCACGAGCGGGCTGTACCGGCTCGACGCCGACGCCGTCGACCCGCACGGCTGGCGCCTGTGGGAGGTGGTGCGCGAGGCCTGGCTCGCCACCCGCCAGGCCGACGAGGATCGCCTGCGGCTCGACGCCGTCCTCGCGAGCCGCTCCGAGGCGGCGTCGTTCTTCGGCGCGCGCTCGGCCGAGTGGGACGCCCTGCGGCGCGAGTGGTTCGGCGAGTCGTTCCTCGGCCCGGCGCTGGTGGCGCTGCTCCCGCGCCACTGGACCGTCGCCGACCTCGGCTGCGGCACGGGCCCCGCGCTGGTCGAGCTCGCGCCCGCCGTGGCGCGGGTCATCGGCGTCGACCGGGAGCCGAGCATGGTCGAGCTCGCCCGCGCCCGCACCGCCGAGCTGGCCAACGTCGAGGTGCGGGTGGGCGGGCTCGAGGCCCTGCCCCTGCGCGACGCCGAGGTCGACGCCGCCACCTGCATGCTCGTCCTGCACCACGTCGAGGACCCGTCCGCCGTGTTCCGCGAGGCGGCGCGGGTGCTCGTGCCCGGCGGGGCGCTCGTCGTCGTCGACATGGTCGCCCACGACCGCGAGGACTGGGCGCGCTCCCTGGGCCACCGCCACCTGGGCTTCGGCCGCAGGCGCTCGCCGCCTGGGCCGAGGAGGGCGGCCTCGCGCTTCACCGGCTTCCGCCCCCGCCAGGACGCCCAGGGGCCGCCGCTGTTCCTCGCCACCGCGGCGCGCGCGCGCCGGTGGACATCCCCGGGCGACCGGGCTAACGACCACGGCCCGGCGCACGCCGGGCTCGCCGAGGTCCCCATGGACGAAGATCGACCGACCTACGATCAGGCGCTGGACCTGCTCCGCCAGCTCGAACCCGACGACCGCAAGCGCGCCTTCGCCACGCTCAAGCGGGAGCGGGAAGAGGCCCAGGCCACCACGGTCAAGGCGCAGGAGCTGCTGCCGAACGCCCACTGGAGCAAGGCCCACCTGCTGCAGCGCATCCCCAACCCGACCGGGGAGGCCTACGAGCAGAAGATCCTCATCCCGGAGCTCACCTTCGTCGGCACGGCCAACCAGCCCGACTTCGGCGAGGTCCTGATCACGTTCTACCCGCAGCAGTGGACCATCGAGCTCAAGTCGCTCAAGGTCTACAAGGACGCGTTCCGCACCTCGATCGCGTCGTACGAGCGGCTGGCGAACGTGATGTTCGAGGACATGATGGGCGTGTACGAGCCGCTGCGCCTGCGCCTCATGATGCACCTGCGGCCCCGCGGCGGGATCTCGAGCTGCCTCACCATCGACAGCGACTGGAAGATCCGCGGCGGCCAGGAGCAGTTCAATGACTGGCGCGACAACAACGATCGGTTCGGGTTCGAGGTGCGCGGGTCGACCCAAGTCTGGTAGCGTCGGCGGGTCGGCGGCCCCGCCGGCCCAACCCGACGAGCCGAGCTTGGCCTTGCTCCCCTGCCCCGCGATCGCGTCGTGACCACGGCCGCCCTCACCGTCCGCTTCTGGGGGGTGCGCGGCTCCACGCCGACCCCCGGACCGCGCTACCAGCGCTACGGCGGGAACACCTCGTGCGTCGAGGTGCGCCACGGCCCTCACCTGCTGATCCTCGACGCCGGCACGGGCCTGCGCGAGCTCGGCCTCTCGCTGCCGACCGACCCGCCGCTCGACGCCGACCTGCTGCTCACCCACACCCACCTCGACCACATCGGCGGGCTGCCGTTCTTCGGCCCGATCTACGAGACGGCGAACCGGTTCGTGCTGTGGGCGGGCCACCTCGCGCCGGAGCGCACGCTCGAGGGCGTGCTGCACGAGTTCATGGCCGACCCCGTGTTCCCGATCCCGCCGTCGCGCTTCGCCGCGCACGTGCGCTACCGCGACTTCAAGGCGGGCGAGGTGTTGCACCCGCGGGAGGGCGTGGTGGTGCGCACCGGGCCGCTGAACCACCCGAACCGCGCCACCGGCTACCGCATCGAGGCCGGCGGGCGCTCCGTCTGCTACGTCACCGACACCGAACACCGCGACGGCGAGCGCGACGCCGACATCGTGGCGCTGGTGCAGGGCGCCGACGTGCTCATCTACGACTCCACCTTCTCCGACGAGGAGTACCCGCGCTTCCGCGGCTGGGGGCACTCGACCTGGCAGGAGGGCGTGCGCCTCGCCGACGCCGCTCGGGTGGCGCAGCTGGTGGTGTTCCACCACGATCCGTCCCACGACGACGAGGTGATGGACCGCATCGCGGCCGAGGTCGCCGAGGCGCGGCCCGGCACCGTCGTCGCCCGCGAGGGGCTGGTGCTCACGCTCGCGTGACGGCGGTGCGGCGCCGCGCCGTGAAGGCGAGCAGGCCGAGCCAGGCGAGCGAGCCGGTCCCGCCGGTGCGGCAGCCGCAGCCGGCTGGGGCCTCCCCTGGCTCGAACACCGCGACCACGACCTCCTGTTCGACCGTCACCGGCGCGCCCGTGCGCGGCTTGTCGGTGCCGCCGTCGGTCACGGCGACGGTGAAGCGATCGGCGCCCACGAAGCCCGCCTCGGGGCGGTAGCGGAGGGTCAGCCCGTCGACCTCGACCTCGCCGTGCTCCGGCGGCTCCGCCAGCGCGGCAGAGGCGAGCGCGGGCTCGCCGTCGGGGTCGACGACCTGCAGCCGGGTGGCGCCGACCACGCCGACCGGCGTCACGATCTCGGGGGCCACGACCTCGGGCGGCTCGTTGCACACCGGGTAGGTGATCGCGAGGTCTCCCACGGTCTCCTCGATCCAGGGGACGACGGCGTCGGGGCGCACCCAGATCCCGCCGTCGCGGCAGGGCGCGCTGGCGGACGCGCCGAGGAAGCCGCGCGAGGTGACGCCGACCAGGAACGCGCCGCGCTCGGTGTCGAGGTACAGCGGGCCGCCGGAGTCGCCGAAGCAGGCGTCGACCCCGTCGCCGCCCGCCGCGATCTCGCCACCCGGGCTGATCCCCAGGTGGCAGCCCGTGAGCAGGTTGTTGAGCAGCGGCTCGTCGCAGTCCTTGTCGAGGACGGCGGAGCGCGCCTCGTGCAGCCAGGTGTTCCAGCCCACGCCGGCCTCGGTGGTGAGGCCGAAGCCCACGATGTCGACGGGCGCGCCGTCCTCGAGGTAGTCGCGGAGGATGCAGTCCATCGCGAGGGCGCGCGGCGCGGCGCTGGCGGGCTCCTTCAGCGTGAGCACGGCGACGTCGTAGGCGCTCTGGCTGTTCGGGTACTCGAAGGCGCCCTCGACCTCGATGAGCTCGCCGCCGTCGAGCGCCCAGTTCTTGCTGCCGACGAGCACCTTCGTCACGTCGATGCCGCGGACGCAGTGCCCGGCCGTGAGCACCACGCGCGGCCCGATGAGGGTGCCCGTGCAGCCGACGTACTGGTCGGAGAAGACCACGCCGACGGCGTCGTCCCAGTCGCCCTCGGGGACCACGTCGCCGCCGACGACGCCCTGGGGGTCCTCGCGGTCGGGCCCGAGCGGCCGGGTCGGCTCGGTCGCATCGGCGCCGTCGGTCTCGGCGGGGGCGACACCGAGCGGAGACGCGGCGTTGGCGAGCAGGAACCAGGACCAGGACAGCATCGGACCCCCGGGGGGCAGCATCGTACCGCGCCGCGGGGCGGCTCGCGTGGTAGCGTTGCGCACGGAGGACGTCGACATGCGGTTGGCGGTGGTGGGGGACCGGGCGCACGGGATCGCGGCTGGTCGACGTGGCGCTGGCGCACGGGCACACCGTGCGAGCGCTGACCCGTCGGGCGCCCGAGGGCGAAGGCCGCGGCCGGGGCTCCGCTGGGTCGAGGGCGACGTGCTCGACCCCTCCTCGGTGGCGCAGCTCGCCTCGGCGGGGGTCGACGCGATGGTGGTGGCGCTCGGGCCCGACGCCGACTCGCCGCCCGACCTGTGCAAGCGCGGCACGGCGGCCGTGATCTCGGCCTGCCGCGCGTTCCGCATCCGGCGCCTGGTGGTGATCACCGGCGCGATGATCGGCCACCCGCGCGAGCGGATGGCGATGCTGCTGCGCACCATGTGGCGCACCTACAGCGTGGTGCGCGGCGCCCACGCCGCCGACCGCGAGGCCCAGGAGCAGCTCGTGATGGAGAGCGGGCTCGACTGGACGCTCGATGCGCCCGCCGCGGCTCATCGAGGGCGACCCCACCGAGGGGGTCACGGCCGGCAGCGAGCTGTTCGTCGGCGCGCGCGCGCAGGCGACGATCGGCGACGTGGTCGACGTGATCCTCGACGCGATCGAGCGCGACATGTGGGCGCACAGCGGCGTGACCAGTGCTCTCCGACGCCGAGGCGGCGACCGACCCCGACGTCTCCGAGGGCCGTTCGGCACGGGCGTGCCCATCCCGGCCGAGGTCGAGTGGGACTTCGACGACGAGGACCTCGGCGAGCCCGCGCCCGAGGAGCTCGAGGCGGCGGTCCGCGCCGAGCTCGAGGATCTCCGCGCGAGGGCGACGACTGGGACCTCGGCGAGGCCGACGGCGACGAGCGCTCGGCCGGCGGCGCAGGCGGCGGCAGGCGGTGATACGGAGCCTCCCCGCGTGCAAGCGCCAGGAGGCCCCATGGACGACGCCCGCCTCACCGCCCTGACCGAGACGATCGACGGGGGCGGCTCCGTCACGCTCGACGACGCGGGGTGGCTGTTCCGCGAGGCGCCCGACGCCGCGCTGCGCGACCTCGCCTCGCGCGTCCGCCGGCGGTACCACCCCGACGGGCGCGCCACCTACCTCGTGATGGCCATCGTCAACACGACGAACGTGTGCGTGGCGCGCTGCGACTACTGCTCGTTCTACCGGCTGCCCAAGCACCCCGACACCTACCTGCTCACCGCCGACCAGATCTGCGCGCGCATCGACGCGCTGCGGGTCCTCGGCGGCACCATGGTCGGGTTCAACGGCGGCTTCCACCCGAAGCTGCGCATCCCCGACTACGCGCGGCTGTTCGCCGAGGTGCGCGCGCGGAACCCGGATCTCGCGTTCTACGAGATGACCGTCGCGGAGTTCGTGTACGCCTGCAAGGTCAGCCGCATGACCTATGCCGAGGGGGCGGCGATCCTGGCGGACCACGGGACGCAGTGGGTGACGGGCGGCGGCGCCAGGGTGATGGCCGAGTCGTTCCGGGCGCGCCACAGCCCGCTCAAGTACACCGTCGCCGAGTACTACGTCGCCCAGCGCGCCATCCTCGAGGCCGGGCTCGGGTCCACCGCCACCATGGTGATCGGCTTCGACGAGACGCTCGAGGAGCGGCTCGAGCACCTGGCCGGGCTGCGGGCGTTCCAACGCTCGGTGGGCGGGGCGCTGCCGAGCTTCCTGTGCTGGACGTACAAGCCGTACCACAACGCGCTCGGGGGCACGGAGATCGGGACGGACGAGTACCTGCGCTGGCTCGCCGTGTGCCGGATCTTCCTCGACGGCATCGAGCACGTGCGCACGAGCGTGCTGACGCAGAACGAGCGGGCGCTGGAGGGGCTGCTGTACGGCGCCGACGACTTCGACCTGCCGACCGAGGACGAGGTCACGACCAGCGCGGGCGCCACCATCCACCACGACTTCGAGCGGATCCTGGGCCACGCGCGGCGGCTGGGGATCGAGCCCGTGAAGCGGGCGCCGTTCCCGGTGCCGGCGCGGATCCGGCCGCTGTCGGGGGGCGAGCCGCAGCCCGGGCTGTGAACAGGCGCTCCTCGGCGCGGGTGCGCCCCGCCAGGAGCAGCGCCAGGACGAGCCAGGCGCCGAGCGCCCCCGCGGAGCCGGTCGCCACCGCGACGCCGAGCAGGGCCGCCGCCAGCCCGAGGTCGGCGGGGTGGCGCAGCCAGCGGTAGGGCCCGCGGGCGATGCGCGGGTGGTGCGGGCGCAGGGCCAGCCCGTCGAGGAACCAGGGGCCGAGGGTGCGGATCGCCCAGACGCGCAGCGCCACGGCCGGCGGGACCGCGGCGAGCGCGGCGGGGTGCGGCGTCCCGGGCAGGGCCAGCGCGGCGGCGACGGTGGCGAGCACGGCGAGGCCGATGGCGCGCGCCGAGGCGTCGGCGGTGTCGGGGCGCGGCGCGGTGGCGCGGTGCTCGGCGAGCTGCCAGGCCAGCATGCCAGCCACGACGACGGGGCCGAGCGGACCGCGCCCGAGCGCGGCCAGGGCGGCCAGCGCCAGCGCGTGGACGGCGACGGCCAGGGTCACGCGTCGGCGGCGGCCTGGAGGATGCCCATGAGGTGCGCCTCGGTGAGCTCGAGGGCCTCGCCGATCTCGACCAGCAGCAGGCGCTCGGTGTCGGAGATCTTGCCGTCGGACGAGGCGATGGCCAGCGCGGCGCGCACCACCAGCTCCTTGCCGCGGTCGTTCAGCCCGCCGCGCACGCTGGCGACGTAGTCGGCGACGCTGCGGCCGTCGGTGCGCATCGCCTCGGCGTCGGCGCGGATCCGGTCGGGGGTGGGGGCGTCGCCCGTGACCTTCTCGAGCAGCGCGCAGACGGCGAGGACCTCGTCGTCCTCGACCACGCCGTCGGCCAGCATCATCTTGACGGCCACGCCGCGCACCGCGCGCTGGAACTCGGCCTCGAAGGCGGCCTGCTGCGACGTCGGATCGAAGTCGAGCACCGCCGGCTGGAACGTGCCGCGGCAGGTGGTGCACTCGACGTAGTCGGCGAGCTTGTCGAGCGGGATCACCGGGATGAAGTAGAGCGTGAAGAAGCGCCGGACCGACTTGCGGCGGTAGGGCGCGCCGCTGCCGCAGGTCGGGCAGTGGAAGGTTCCGGTCGCGCCCGACGACGTGACGCCTCGACTGCCGAAGATGATCATGCGGCCTCCCCGGTCGTGGCTAACCGGTTACCCCCGCCGGACATCACCAGATGAGGGCGCGTGGTGCCCGGCTGCGGCCGGGCACGGGAAGCCGGTGAGACTCCGGCGCGGTCCCGCCACCGTGTTCGGCCTGCGCCCCGCCCACACAGCCACTGCGCCTCGCGCGGGAAGGCGGGCGGGGAGACGAGCCGTCAGCCGGGAGACCGACCACGCGCCTGCCTGCAACCGTCCCCGGGCCAGGGACGGAGGGCCACGCGTGGATCTCCGCGCGCGCACCTCCGCCACGGTCCGGGGTCCTCCCGGAGACGAGATGCGCGCGACCCTCCTGCTCCTGCTCCTGAGCGCGGCCCTGGCGGGCTGTCCCGCCGCGAAGGGCACCGACACGGCCGACACCGGCGCCCAGACGGCGGCGCTGCCGCTCGAGATCGTGGGCTCCTACACCGACGCGTTCGGCACCACCCACGACATCGACGAGGACGCCTGGGTGCAGACCTACCCCGGCTACGATCCACTGCGCTTCGAGGTCGCCTGGTGGGACAACGCCGAGGGCCGCCTCGTGGCCCACAACGATCCGGCCAACGCCTATGCCGGCGACCTGTGGAGCGCCTTCGACTGGACCTGGACCGCCGACGACCACCTCTACTACTGCCAGAGCGCCTTCGACGCCGACAGCGAGGACGCCGCCGGGGCCGCACCGGCCGCGGACGCCGACGATCTCGACGCTGGCTGTGGGGGGTTCGCGTGGACCGACCTCACGCCGTGACGGCGCTGCTCCTCGCGGGCTGCGCCGGCGGCGTGGCCCCCGGCGACAGCGGGCTCGCGGGACACCCCGGCGCGCAGCTCGCGGCCGAGGTCGTCTCGGCGACGGCGGCCGGGGATCGGCGGTTCGCGGATCCCGCGCTGGCGGTGAACGGCGTGCGCGGCGGGGGCACGTTCCAGGGCGGGCTCGACGTGTACCGCGTCGGGACGGCGCCCGGGGACGAGCTCGTGCTGGCGTTCCCCTCCCCCGTCGTCGACGGCGACGGCGTGGACCTCGCCGTGTTCGAGAACCCGTTCGCCGTGCGCGGCGGCGGCGGGACGTTCGTGGACCCCGCCGTGGTCGAGGTCTCGGCCGACTGCGAGGTGTTCGTGGCGTTCCCGCACGCCTACGAGGGCGGCGACGCGTACCTGGCGGCGCCGGCGGCGTGGGCGGGGTTCGCCGGGGTGACGCCCGTGCAGCTGCACGAGGAGGACGACCCGGTGGACCCGCTCGGCCCGGACGCCGGGGGCGACGGGTTCGATCTCGCGGCGCTGGCGGACCCGGCGCTGGCGGACGGCGTGGTGTGCGTGCGGATCACGGCCGCCGCGACGTGGACCGATCCGGCGACGGGGGCCGCGTACCCGGCGGATCCGCTGTCGGACGGGCCGGACATCGACGGGGTGTACGGGCGGGAGTGAACTGCGCGAGCGGAGCCGGCGGGAGCGC
The DNA here is from genome assembly GCA_041389545.1 of Myxococcota bacterium. Lineage (GTDB taxonomy): Bacteria > Myxococcota_A > UBA796 > UBA796 > JACKER01. Next base: position 28,843 of record JAWKRQ010000015.1, read on the forward strand.
GATGCGGCCGCCTGCCGAGCTTCGACCCCCATGACCGAGGTGCTCGGGCTCCTCGACCGGGGGCTGCTCGCCACCGAGCACTCGCTCACCGAGGCGCGGGTGCTGTTCGAGCTCGCGCACGCGGAGCGCTGGCAGCGGCAGGCGCTGCAGGAGCGCCTCGGCATCGATCCGAGCTTCCTGACGCGCGTGCTCCAGCGCCTGCAGGACCGCGGGCTCGTGCACACGACGCCCTCGGCCGAGGATCGGCGCCGGCGCGAGCTGTCGCTGACCGAAGCGGGGCGCGCGGCCTTCCGCGAGCTCGACCGGCGCTCGTCTGCGCAGATCGACGCGCTCGTCGCGCCGCTGAGCGCCGACCAGCAGCGCACCGTGGGCGCGTCGATGGCCGTGCTCGGGCGGCTGATCCACGCCGGCGACCGCGCTGCGGCCCCGTGATCCGCGAGGCTCCGCGCCGGCGACCTCGGCTGGGTCGTGATGCGCCACGGCGAGATCTACGCCGACGAGTTCGGCTGGGACCGGGACTTCGAGGGCCTGGTGGCGCGGATCGTGGCCGACTACCAGGCGAGCGCGCGGCCGGGGCGCGATGCGGCGTGGGTGGCCGAGGTGGACGGGGCGCGGGCGGGCTGCGTCTTCTGCGTCGAACGCGACGCGGAGACGGCGCAGCTGCGGATCCTGCTCGTGGAGCCGTGGGCGCGCGGGCTCGGGCTCGGGCGGGCGCTGGTGACGCGGTGCGTGTCCCTTCGCGCGCGAGGCCGGGTACGGGAGGATCGTGCTGTGGACCAACGACGTGCTGGTGTCGGCGCGGCGGATCTACGAGGCGGCGGGGTTCGAGAACCGTGGAGGAGGAGGCGCACCGCAGCTTCGGGCGCAGAGCTGGTGGGACAGAACTGGGCGCTGTCGCTGTCGGACGGCTGACGCCGCTCGAGCAGGGCTCGGCGCGCGGAGCGAGCGGGGTCGAAAGACAGAGCGACCGAACCGGACACCCAGGCCAGGGCGCCGGGCGGGCGCCACGAACGAACGCCGGCAATCGATGAGCCGCACTGGCGAGGAGGGCGCCGAGGCCTGGGAACTGTCCGGTTGGGTGGCGCTCGCTTCGAACGGGTGTCCGTTTCAGGGCCCGTGTCTCTGCAGACCCGCGCCCGGAGACGGCGGCATCGCCGGGCAGCGGGTGTGGCGGCAGCTACGCGGCGGCTTCGCCCGCTCCGGGCTGGACCTCGATCCCCACCTCGCCATCGTGCGCCGTGACCAGCACCTTGCTGCCCGCCGGCGCCTTGCCCCCGATGATGAGCCGCCCGAGCTTGGTCTCGACCAGCCGCTGCAGCGTCCGCGCCAGCGGCCGCGCGCCGTAAACAGGGTCGTAGCCGGCCTTCGCCAGCGCCGCCGCCCCCGCGTCGGTCAGCTCCAGGGTGAGCTGCTGCTCCGCCAGCCGCTTCGACAGCTTCGCCACCATCAGGTGCACGATCTGCTCGATCTCCGACTGCTGCAGCGGCTTGAACAGGATGATCTCGTCGATCCGGTTCAGGAACTCGGGCCGGAACGCCCGCCGCAGCTCCCCCATCACCGCCTGCTCCGCCGCCTCGGTGATCTGCCCGTCGACCACGCCCTCGAGCAGGTGCGGCGAGCCGATGTTCGACGTGAGGATGATGACGGTGTTCTTGAAGTCGACCGTGCGCCCCTGCGAGTCGGTGGCCCGCCCGTCGTCGAGGATCTGCAGCAGGACGTTGAACACGTCGGGGTGCGCCTTCTCGATCTCGTCGAACAGCACCACGGTGTACGGTCGGCGCCGCACGGCCTCGGTCAGCTGCCCGCCCTCCTCGTACCCGACGTAGCCGGGGGGCGCCCCGATGAGCCGCGACACGGCGTGCTTCTCCATGTACTCGGACATGTCGATGCGCACCATGGCGTCCTCGGTGTCGAACAGCGCGGCGGCGAGCGTCTTCGCGAGCTCGGTCTTGCCGACGCCGGTGGGCCCGAGGAACAGGAAGCTGCCGATGGGCCGGTTCGGGTCCTTGATGCCGGCGCGCGCCCGCAGGACGGCGTCCGCCACCCGCTCGACCGCGTCGTCCTGGCCGACGACCCGCCGGTGCAGGATCTCGTCGAGGCGCAGCAGCTTGTCGCGCTCCCCCTCGACCAGGCGCGTCACGGGGATGCCGGTCCAGCGCGAGACCACGTCGGCGATCTCGTCCTCGCCCACGTCCTCGCGGAGCAGCCCGTGGTCGCCCTGCAGCTCGTGGAACTTCGCCTCGGCCGCGGCCAGCGCCTTCTCGGCCTCGGGCAGCACGCCGTAGCGCAGCTCGGCGACCTTGTTCAGGTCGTACGCCCGCTCCTTCTGCTCGATCTCGCGGTGCACGTTCTCGATCTGCTCCCGCAGCTTGCGCACCTCGTCGATGGCGCCCTTCTCGACCTCCCACTGCGAGCGCAGCGTGTCGGCCGTGTTCTTCGCGTCCTGCAGCTCCTTGCGCAGGACCTCGAGGCGGGTCTTCGTGGCGGCGTCGCGCTCCTTGCCGAGCGCGGCCTCCTCGACCTCGAGCAGCAGCACCCGCCGGGTCGCCTCGTCGAGCGCGACGGGCATGCTGTCGATCTCGGTGCGGATCATGGCGCACGCCTCGTCGACCAGGTCGATGGCCTTGTCGGGCAGGAACCGGTCGGAGACGTAGCGGTCGGACAGCGTGGCCGCGGCGACGAGCGCGTTGTCGTGGATGCGCACGCCGTGGTGCACCTCGTAGCGCTCGCGCAGCCCGCGCAGGATGCTGATGGTGTCGGCCACGCTCGGCTCGCCGACCAGCACGGGCTGGAAGCGGCGCTCGAGGGCGGCGTCCTTCTCGATGTACTTGCGGTACTCGTCGAGGGTGGTCGCGCCGATGCAGTGCAGCTCGCCGCGCGCGAGCATCGGCTTGAGCATGTTGCCGGCGTCCATCGCGCCGTCGGCCTTGCCGGCGCCCACGATGGTGTGGAGCTCGTCGATGAACAGGATGACGCGGCCCTCGGCGCGCCGGACCTCCTCGAGGACGGCCTTGAGGCGCTCCTCGAACTCGCCGCGGTACTTCGCGCCGGCGAGCAGCGCCGGCAGGTCGAGCGCGAGCACGCGCTTGCCCTGCAGCGAGTCGGGCACGTCGCCGTTGACGATGCGCTGCGCCAGGCCCTCGGCGATGGCGGTCTTGCCCACGCCGGGCTCGCCGATGAGCACGGGGTTGTTCTTGGTGCGCCGCGCCAGCACCTGCAGCGCGCGGCGGATCTCCTCGTCGCGGCCGATGACCGGGTCGAGCTGCCCCTCCGCGGCCTCGCGGGTCATGTCGCGCGTGAACTTGTCGAGCGCTTCGTACTGCGCTTCCGGGTTCTCGCCCGTGACCTTCTGGCCGCGGACGGCGGCCAGGGCCTCGAGCACGTCGTTGCGGGACAGCCCGGCGTCGGCGAGCACGGCGCCCGCGCCGAGCTTCGGCTGGTCGAACATCGCCAGCAGCAGGTGCTCGACGCTGACGTAGTCGTCCTTGAGCTGCTTCGCGTGCTTCTCGGCGTTGGCCAACAGCTCGGTGAGCGCGCGTGTGACGTGGACGGCGTCGGCGTTGTAGCCGGCGCCGCTGACCCGCGGCTTGCGCTGCAGCGCCTGGTCGAGGCGGGCCTTCAACGTCTCCGGGCGGACGGAGGTGCGCGAGACGATGCGCGGGACGATGCCCTCCTCGTCCTCCAGCAGCGCCGCCAGCAGGTGCTCGCTGTCGACGGCGTTGTGCCCGGCGGTGACGGCCAGGCCCTGCGCGCGCTGCAGCGCGGCGAGCGACTTCTCGGTGAGCTTGCTCGTGTCCATGGGTTCCCCTCCTGAGAGGCCGGCGGCCGCCAAAGCGGCCTTCCCACGGCCTCCGCTCGATGATCGAACGTATGCACCGGCGGGGGCCCGGAAAGGGGTGGCGCGCCGACGGGCCCCGCCGACCGTGACGGCCGGCGACCAAACATGACCCGTCCCCGCGGATCCGCCGCCTGCGCCGGCTTTCCTCGCGCGACCCCCGCCGTCGGGGGGTTGCTGGGGCCGGCGGCGTGCTTAAATGCGCGCGCGTCGCCGCGGAGCGGGTTTCGCGGCGGCCGGACCCGATCCTTCCCCCTCGTGGGAGCGCGGGCCCTCACTGAGTCCAGGTAGGGCACGATGATCCGAATCGAACACGTCACCCGGAAGTACGGGCCGATCGCGGCAGTCTCCGATGTGTCCCTGAACATCGAGCGCGGCGAGATCGTGGGCCTGCTCGGCCACAACGGCGCCGGCAAGACCACGCTGATGAAGATGCTCACGGGCTACCTCGAGCCCACCGCCGGGAAGATCACCGTCGCCGGCATCGACGTGGTGACCGACCGCAACGACGTGCAGCGCCAGATCGGGTACATGCCCGAGAACGCGCCGCTGTACCCCGAGATGCTCGTCCAGGAGTACCTCCTGATGATGGCGGAGCTCCGGGGCGTCGCCGCGGAGAGGCGCCAGAAGGCCGTCGGCATCGCCGCGGGCCGCACGGGCCTCGGCCACCACATGCTGCGCCCCATCGGCCAGCTGTCGAAGGGCTACCGGCAGCGCGTCGGGCTGGCGCAGGCCATCGTCCACGAGCCGTCGCTGCTGGTGCTCGACGAGCCGACGAACGGCCTCGATCCCATGCAGATCGAGAGCATCCGCGAGCTCGTCCGCAAGCTCGGCGAGGAGTCGACCATCATCCTGTCGACGCACATCCTGCAGGAGGTCGAGGCCGTGTGCGACCGCGTGGTCGTGCTCATCGACGGCGAGCTGTCGGCCGACGCGCCGCTGCAGGAGCTGCTCGCCAGCAACGTGCTCCGCCTGGTCGTGGCCGACGGCGACGACGTGAAGGCCGGGCTCGGCGGGGTGGAGGGCATCGCCGCCGTCCAGCGCACCGAGGACGGCCCGCCGGGCACGGCGAGCTGGGCCATCACCTGCGCGCCGGGCACCACGCCCACGCCCGCGGTCCTCGCGGCGGCCCAGCGCCACGGCTGGACCGTCCAGGCCGTGGCCCCCGAGCAGCGCACCCTCGAGAGCGTGTTCCGCAAGCTGCAGCGCGACCACATCGCGCGGGGCAAGGAGGTGGCCGCATGAACGCCACGCTGACCATCGCGCGCAAGGAGCTGCGGGCGCTGTTCCAGTCGCCCATCGCCATCATCTTCCTGAGCAGCTTCCTCGTCGCCACGCTGTACCAGTTCTTCACGGGCTCGCGGTTCTTCGCCCGCGACCTGGCCGACGTGCGGCCGCTGTTCGCCTGGCTGCCGCTGCTGCTCATCCTGCTCGTGTCGGCCACGACGATGCGGTCGTGGGCGGAGGAGCGCAAGTCGGGCACCCTCGAGGTGCTGCTCACGCTCCCCGTGAACACGGCGCAGCTCGTGCTCGGCAAGTTCCTCGCGGGCATGGCGCTCGTGGCCCTCGCGCTGCTGTTCACGCTGCCGCTGCCGCTCACCGTCTCGTTCCTCGGCCCGCTCGACTGGGGCCCGGTGCTCGGCGGCTACTTCGCGGCCCTGCTGCTCGGCGGCGCCTACATGTCGATCGGGCTGTGCGTCAGCTCCCGCACCGACAACCAGGTCGTGGCGCTGATGCTCACCCTGGTGCTGGGCGGCCTGCTCTACATCGTCGGCTCCGACCAGTTCACCACCTTCTTCACGGCCGACAACGCCGAGCGGCTGCGCCTCGTCGGCACGGGCAGCCGGTTCGTCAGCATCGAGCGCGGCGTGCTCGATCTGCGCGACATCGCCTACTACATCTCGCTCACCGCCGTGTTCCTCACGCTGAACGGCGTGTTCCTCGAGTGGGAGCGGCTCGACACCGACTCCGCCCACGGCCGCACCCGCAGCCGCGCGCTGCTGCTCACCGTCGGGCTCGTCGTGCTCAACGCGCTGATGCTCAACGTGTGGCTGCAGCCCGTCCACCGCGCCCGGGTCGACCTCACGGCGAACCACGAGTACACGATCAGCCGCGTCACCCGCGACGTGCTCGCCAACCTCGACGAGCCCGTGCGGATCCGCGCGTTCCTCTCCGAGAACACGCACCCGCTGCTGGCCCCGCTGGTCCCGCAGGTCAAGGACGTGCTCGCCGAGTACCAGATCTACGGCGGCGACAAGGTCCAGGTCGACGTGGAGGACCCGAACGACGACGAGGCGCTCGAGGGCCAGATCAACGAGCAGTACCAGATCGAGAGCGTGCCCTTCGGCGTGGCCGACAAGAACAGCCAGGCCGTCGTCAACGCCTACTTCCACATCGTGGTGGTCTACGGCGACAAGTTCCAGGTCCTCAACTTCCAGGACCTGATCGACGTGCGGGCCGACGCCGACGGCGTGCAGGTCAAGCTCAAGAACCTCGAGTACGACCTGACGCGCGCCGTCAAGCGCGTCTCGCAGGACTTCGAGACGACCGAGTCGCTGATCGCGAAGCTGCCCGACAACGCGCAGATCACCGCGTACGTCACGCCGGACAGCGTCCCGCCGGACCTCGCCGACGTGCTCCAGTCGATCCGCACCGTGGGCAACGAGCTGCAGGCCATCGACCCGAGCAAGGTGCAGTTCCAGGAGATCAACCCGACGGGCGACGACAAGCTGCAGGAGCAGCTCGCCGACCAGTTCGGCATCCAGCCGCTCAAGGCCGACCTGTTCGGCACGCAGCAGTTCTACCTGCACCTGCTGGTCACGATCGGCGGCCACGCCGAGCGCTTCGTGCCGCGCGGCGACATGAAGGTGCCCGAGATCAAGACGGCGCTCGAAGCCTCGTTCCGGCGCGCCGTGCCCGGCCAGCTGAAGAAGATCGTGCTGGCCACCGAGGAGCCGCGGTCGATCCCGAACCCGCAGCTGCCGCCGAACATGCAGCCGCCCGCGGATCCGCCCGACTACACGCTCATCGAGCGCCTGCTGAAGGAGAACTACACCGTCGAGCGCTCCGAGCTGCGCGACGGCGTGATCCCGCAGGACACCGACGTGCTGCTGGTCGGCAAGATGGGCCAGATGAACCCGCGCCAGCAGTACGCGATCGACCAGTTCCTGATGCGCGGCGGCTCGGTCGTCGCCCTGGCCGGCGCCTACCGCATCAAGGCCGACCGGGTGTCGCTGAAGGCCGAGCCCGAGGACCCCACCCTGCTCGAGATGCTCGACACCTACGGCGTGAAGGTCGACAACACGCTCGTGATGTCGCCCGAGAACGCGCCGTTCCCGCAGCCGGTCCAGAAGCGGATCCCCGGCGGGCCGGTGCTGCAGACCCTCGAGATGACGCCCTACCCGTTCTTCCCGGACCTGCGGGGCGACAAGCTCAACCAGGACCACGCCATCCTCACGGGCATCACCGCGATGACGATGCCCTGGAGCTCGCCGGTGGAGAAGACCGGGGAGACGCTCGAGAACCGCGAGACCGACTGGCTCGTCCGCACCGACGACGCCCACCTGCAGGAGGGCGGGCGCATCGAGGGCGAGGTCGGCGCCGACCGGCGCGTCAGCTGGACCCTGTCGGGGGAGCCCGTCGAGGCGACCATGGGCATGGTCGTGACGGGCAAGTTCCCGAGCTACTTCGCCGACAAGCCGAACCCGCTGCTCCAGAACGGCGGCACCGAGGCCGACGACTCCGGGCGCACGCTCAAGGAGTCCGTCGCACCGGGCAAGCTCGTCGTGCTGGGCTCGAGCGAGCTCGTGTCGGACCTGCTCATCAAGCTCGCGCAGGGCATGCAGAGCGAGGAGCACGCCGGCAACCTGCAGCTGCTGCAGAACGTCATCGACTGGACGGCCGAGGACACCGGGCTGCTGTCGATCCGCACCGCCGGGGCGTTCACCCGGACCCTGCGGCCGATCGACCAGACGCCGCCGGGCCCGCCGATGGGGCTGCTCGTCAGCACCCGCGAGGGCGCGATCGAGCTGCGGACCTGGTTCCTGGTGCTGGTGCCGGTGCTGATCGTGGTCCTCGTGCCCTCGATCCGGCGCCGCAGCCTGAAGCCCATCCCCACCCCCGCGGAGGCCTGACGTGAGCACCCTGAACAAGCTCCTGGCCGGTGCCGTGGTGGTCCAGCTCGCGCTGGCCGCCGTGACCCAGTGGCCGAAGAGCGGGCCGCGGGAGCCGCGCGACCTGCTCGGGATGGAGGTCGGCGACCTCACCTCGATCACCATCACCGGCCGCAAGGCGGCCGACGAGGTGCCGCAGCCGCCGGTCGTGCTGCACAAGGAGGGCGACGCCTGGGTCATCGCCAGCGCCGACGACTTCCCGGTGTCCGACCCGATGCTGCAGCCCACCCTCGACATGCTGGGCAAGCTGCGCGTCCGCGAGCCCATCGCGACCACGGCGGCCAGCCACAAGAACCTCGAGGTCGCAGACGACGGCTACACCCGGCTGATCGAGGTGGAGGACGCGAGCGGCCACGAGCAGAAGCTCTACGTCGGCGCGGGCTCGGGCAAGTCGGCGCACGTGCGCGTCGCCGGCGAAGACGACGTGTACGACGTGTTCGGGTTCAACGCCTGGAGCCTGTCGGAGAACGCGAACCGCTACTTCGAGCGCGACATCATCAAGGTGCCGGTGGCGGACCTGAGCGCCGTGACGCTCACCCGACCGGGCGCCGAACCGCTCGAGCTCACGAAGGGCGACGACGGCACGTGGACGGCCACCGGGCTGGTGGAGAACGGCCTGCCGCCGGGCTCCACGCTCGATCAGGCGGCGGCGACGAGCTGGCTGTCGAAGCTGCTGAACGTGCGGATGGCCGACCCGGAGGGGCGCGAGGAGAAGCCCGAGATGGGCCTCGACGACGCGCACGCGACCATCGTGACCTACACGGCGGGCGATCCGCCGGTGGAGTCGAGCTACCGCGTGGGCGCGCCGATCCCCGACAAGAACGGGCGGGTCTACCTGAAGTGGGACGGCCTGCCGTACGTGCTCGAGGCGATGGAGGCCAACGTGAAGAGCGCCACCGCGCCGGAGCTGCCGGTGCTGGCGGGGCTCGCGAAGCCGGCGCCCGAGCCCCCGTCCGGCGACATGGGCGGCATGGGCGGGATGGGCGGCATGGGCGGTCCCGGGGGGCCGCACGGCGGCGGCCTGCCGATGGGCGGCGGCGGCAGCCCGCACGGCGGCGGGGGCGGCGGCAGCCCGCACGGCGGCGGGGGCCCGCACTGACGGCCGAGGGCGGCTGCCACTGCGGGGCCGTGCGCTTCCGGGTGACCCTGGGGGCGCGCGGGTCCTCCGTGGTGTGCAACTGCTCCGTGTGCCACGCCAAGGGCTTCGTGCACCTCATCGTGGAGCGCGAGGCGTTCGCGCTGCTGCAGGGCGAGGAGCGGCTCACCGAGTACCGCTTCGGCACGGGCACGGCGCGCCACCTGTTCTGCAGCGTGTGCGGCGTCCACCCGTTCTACGTCCCGCGATCCCACCCCGACGGCGTGGACGTGAACGTGCGCTGCCTCGACGGCGACCTCCACACCTGGCTGCAGCGCCTTCCCCCGACCCCCTTCGATGGTCGACACTGGGAGGAGAACGTCGGTTCGCTGCGGGAGGACGGGTGATCCAGCTCGTGTTGGTGGGGCTCCTCGGGTGTGGTTGGCTCGAGGATCGGGTGGGTGACTCGCTCGACCTGGGGCTCGACCTCGATCGGGCCCAGGTGGAGCGGCTGTGCCGCGCGGCGAAGAAGCTGCCGGCGGACCAGCGTCGCGGGGCGGCGGACTCGCTCGACGAGCTCATCGCCGAGGTCGCGCAGGACCAGCTCGGGAAGCCCGGCGTGGCGCTGCTGAAGGCGCTCGACAAGATGCCGGTGAAGGCGCGGCGCGAGGCCGTCGACACGGTGCTCCGCCACAACGGGCTCGAGGGGCTCGACTGCCCGCCGCTGGAGCGGATCCTCTTCCGCTGACGGGGGGGCGGACCCCGGCCGGGCCGGTTACCGGGCGCGCCTGCGGAGTGACCATGACCGACACCGACGCGCTGGCCCACCTCAACGCTCGCCTCGACGCGATCGAGCAGAAGCTCGACCGGATGGCGCCGGCGCGCGGCGCGGGCCTCGAGCGCCTGGGCGATCGCATCGACAAGATCGAGGCGGCGATCGATGCGTTCGGCACCTTCGCCGAGCGGCTGCCCGTCCTGGCCGATGCCGCGGGGTCGGGCGCGACCTGGGCCTGGCGCCAGGCCGAGGCCGCCGGGGTCGACCCGCTGCGGGCCGGGCAGCAGGGCGCGGCGCTCGCGCTCGAGCTGGCCCGCGAGGAGAACCTGGCGCTCGCGCAGAAGCTGCTGGCGCGGCGCAAGGCGCTCGAGACGGCCCTGGCGGCGCTCGACGGCGTGTCCGACGACGACCTCGAGACAGTGGCCACGCGCGGCGCCGCGCTCACGGGCACGCTCGCGAAGCTGCTGCGCTCGGCCGAGCTCGAGCGGCTGCTGGCGGCGGGGGCCGAGCCGGCCGCGCTGGCCACCGCCGCGGGGGCCACCACAGCGCTGTTCGAGAAGCGCAACGAGCCGGTAGAGCCGGTGGGGCCGTTCGGCGCGCTGTTCAAGCTCGGCGACCCCGACGTGAAGCGCGCCGTGGGCTTCACGCTGGCGCTCGCCAAGCGGTTCGGGCAGCTGCTGGGCCGCTGAGCCGCCGCGCTGGCTACACCCACGCGGGGGCCCGGCAACCTGTCGCGGTTTGTCACGGCGGCGGTCCCCCGGGCCGGCGGTGCCTACAGTCGGCCGATGCCCTTCGCCCCCCTGCCGGTGATCCTGGTCGCCGACGATCCGCTCGTGCGGCGCGGCCTGGCCGCGCTGCTGCCCGACGAGATGCCCGTGGTCAGCGCCGTCGGCACCGACGCCGTGGCGAAGGCCGTGGCCGACGCCGCCGCCGAGAACGAGGCCCACGCCGTGCTGTGGGACGCCGACGAGGCGCCGCCCACCCCGGAGGAGCTCGACCACGGGCTGCCCACGGTGCTGCTGGTGGGCGGCGAGGTCGATCCGTGGCGCATCGACGGGGCGCTCGGCGTGCTGCGCCGCGACGTCGACGCCGATCGGCTGGCGGCGGCGCTGGTGAGCGCGCGGGCCGGGCTGCGCTGCGTCGACGACCGGCTGCCCGCGCCGCCGCGCGCCGGCACCACGCTCACGCTCGAGGGCGAGGGCCCCAAGGAGCCGCTCACGCCGCGGGAGACCGAGGTGCTGGAGCTGCTGGCCGAGGGGCGGTCGAACCGCGAGATCGCGCTGGCGCTCGACATCAGCGTGCACACGGCGAAGTTCCACGTCGACCGGCTGCTGATGAAGCTCGACGCGTCGAGCCGGACCGACGCCGTGGTGCGCGCGGTGCGGCTGGGGCTGCTCGTGTTGTGACGCCCCTGCCCGGTCGGGCAGGTGGTGGGCTCCCTGCTCGGGCGATGGGCGGCGGGCCCGGTTCGGCGCAAGTTGGGAGCATCGGAGGTTCCTCATGGCCACGCTTCGCGACCTGTCGGACGGCATCGCCCAGACGATCGGCCGGGTGGGCGCATCGGTGGTGGAGATCCGGGGGCGGCGTCGGCCGTCGTCGGGCATCGTCTGGTCCGACGACCGCGTCGTGACCGCGGCCCACACGCTGCACCGGGAAGAGAACATCGTGCTCGTGCTGCCGAACGGCGAGGAGCGGGCAGCCGTCATCGTCGGGGTGGACCTCGGGACGGACCTGGCGCTCCTCAAGGTGCACGGCGGCGGGCTCACCGCGGCGAGCTGGGCCGACCTCGGCCCGCAGGACGTGCCCGTGGGCTCGCTCGTCTTCCCGCTCGGGCGGGGCCAGGGCCGGGTGCGGACGGGCTTCGGCGTGGTCGCCGACCGGGCCGGCAGCTGGACCACGGTGACGGGCGGCGAGATCTCGGGCTGGATCGACGTGGACTGCGCGCTGCCCTCGGGCTTCAGCGGCGGGCCGCTCGTCGACGCCGACGGGCACGTCATCGGGCTCAACACGTCGGGGCTGACGCCCCGCGGGGCCGTGCTGCCGAAGGCGACGGTGGAGCGGGTCGTGGCGCGGCTCGAGCAGTTCGGCACGGTGGCGCCGGGCTACCTCGGGGCGGGCTTCCAGGGCCACCACGACGCGCTGGTGGCGGTGTCGATCGAGCCCGGCGGGCCGTCGGAGGCGGCGGGGCTGCGGGTGGGCGACGTGCTGGCGCGGCTCGACGGCCAGGCGGTCGGCGGGGTGCGGCACCTGCTGGCGCTGCTGGCGGCGAAGGGTGCTGGGGCGCAGGTGCGCCTGGCGGTGGTGCGGGACGGGGTGGACGTCGACGTGGACGTGACGCTCGGGGCGCGGCCGCGGCCGAAGCACGCCTGCGGGTAGGCTCACGGCAGGGCGGCGAGGATCGCGGCGAGGCCCAGGGCCGCGACCACGCCGAGCCGCCACGGCTGCCGCAGCGCCGCGCGCACAGCGGCGAGCGGCCGCCCGCGCAGCGCTCGACGCGAGGGTCGCCGCGGCCAGCACCGCCACGAAGGCCGCCGCCACGAGCCGCCGCCGCCAGCGCCAGCACCGCCGCCACCGCGCCCGTCGCCGACGCCGCCCCGAGCACGAAGCGCGTCCCCCGGTCGCCCAGCACCACGACCAGCGCCAGGTCCGCGACGGCGAGCAGCGCCACGAGCAGGCCGAGCGAGAACCACGACCCGCGCAGGTCCTCGCCGCTCGGCGCCAGGTGCGTCCCCACGCACAGCGCCAGGTACGCCACGACCCACGTGCTGGGCCGCGCCACGAGCTGCGGGTCGAGCAGCGCCGCCCCGAGGTCCTGCAGCCGCCCGGCCCACGCGGACAGCGGCGCCGGCGACAGCCACGCCGCCGCCTCGGCCGGCGCCACCAGCGCCAGCAGCCCGAGCAGCACGGCCGCCCCGCCGAACAGCGGCGCCACCCCCACGAGCCCGTGCCCGAGCAGCGCCCACGGGTTCCGCGGCGCCCAGGTGTAGCGCACGTAGCCGACGACGCCGCTGGCCGGATCCGGGCGGAACAGCACGATCTCCTGGATGTGGTGCCGGAACACGACGCAGGCGGCGGCGTGCGACAGCTCGTGCACCGGCGTGCCGAGCCAGCCCGTCAGCCACACCACCGCGCGCACGCCGAAGGCCTCCGCCATCACGCGCGTGGTCAGCACGTTGAGCTGGTGCAACACGACGCCGGCTGCGACCAGCGGCCCGAGCACCAGCGCCAGGTGGGCGGCGACGATCCACAGCGCGTCCATGAGGCCCCCGAGCGCAACGACGCTAGCGCGACTTGCGCTCCTCCAGCTCCTCGAGCGTCTTCGGCCAGTCCGACTTCAGCAGCTGCGACAGCGCCCGATCGGCCAGCAGCCGCCCGCCCGTCTGGCAGTGCGCGCAGTAGTTGCTCTCGTTCTGCGCGTGCACGATGCGCTGCACCGGGTTCCCGCACACCACGCACGGCTGGCGGTACCGCCCGTGCACCGCCATCTCCGGGCGGAAGGCCGTGACCTTGTCGGGGAAGCCGTCGCCGACCTCCTCGCGGAACCGGTCGGCCCAGTCCACGAGCGTCTTGCGGATGGCGTCGTACAGCCGCTCCGCCTCCTCGTCGGTCACCGAGGTCGTGAGCTTCACGGGCGACAGCTGCGCGTGGAACAGGATCTCGTCGCTGTAGGCGTTGCCGATGCCGTCGAACAGCGTGGGATCGGTCAGCGCGCGCTTGAGCGTGTGCCGGCGGCTGCGGAGCCGCTCGGCGAACGCCTCGAGCGAGGCCGAGAGCACGTCGAGCCCGCCCCGGTCGAACCCCTCGAGCGCCCCCTCCCCCACCACCAGGTGCATCGACGCCCGCTTCTTCGGGCTCGCCTCGGTGAACACCAGCGACCCGTCGGGGAAGTCGAGGACCGCGAGCACGTCCTTGCCGCGGTGGTTCGCGCCGGGCTTCTTCCAGCGCAGCCGGCCGGCGATCATCAGGTGGATCACCAGGAACATCGGCTCGTCGTCGCCCGCGAGCTCGAGGATCAGGCGCTTGCCCATCCGGCGCACGCCCCGGACCTCGCGCCCGAAGGCCGCCTGCAGCGGCGGATCGGCCGTGCGCAGGACGAACGGGTTCCCGACGCGCACCCCCTGCAGGGGCCGCCCGACGGTCTTCGCCGCCAGCCGCTCCTGGTAGACCACCACGTCGGGGTACTCGGGCACGCCGCTCCTACGCCTCCGCTGTATCCTGCGACCCCGCGCGCGCCCGGTTACCCTCATGCCCATGGCGCAGAACCGGGTGCGGATCGCGGCCGTCGCGGCCGTTGGGATCGGGCTCGGCGTCGGGGCCGTCTGGCTGGCCACCCCCGACCCGGACCTCGACGTGGAGGGGGCCTCCCTCGCCCAGGCCGAGCCGATCGGCCCGCCGCGGCGCACCCTCCTGCCGCCGTCGGCCGACGAGGCGGGGCGCCTGGGGAAGGCCGCCCACCGCAGCCGCCGCCCGCGCACCGGGCTGCAGAGCAAGGCGAAGGCCGGCAAGGCCAAGGCGAAGGCCGAGCGGGAGCCGCGCGAGCGGCGCGACCCCTCTCTGGAGCCCGACGACAAGGCCGCCCTGCGCGACGAGGTCCGCCAGGAGCGCATCGCCTCGCTGTCCGACCGGCTCGGGGGCTACGCGGCCGAGAACGGCTGGGACCCGGAGGTCGAGGGGCGCGTGGAGCAGATCATGCTCGCCACCACCGACAAGATCTCGCGGAACCTCGAGCGGGTCGACCGGGGCGAGGCCGACTGGTCGGAGATCCGCGACGATCTGCGCGACTACCGGATCGACCAGGCGAAGCGCATCCGGAACCTGCTCGGCGACGACGAGTTCGACAACTTCGCCGCCGAGATGGACCTGACGCGCTTCATGGGCGACCGGCCGATCCGCGGCCGCCTCGAGTAGCGCGCCGGCGCACGGCCCAGGGCAGCAGCCACCACAGCCACGCGGCGCCGCCGGGCCCCTGCCGGCAGGAGCAGCCCGGCGTGGTCGAGCCCTCGGCGGCGCCCTCGAGCGGCGCTGCATCGCTGCGGGGGTTCGGCGAGCTCGACGGTGTCGTGGTGTCGGTGCCCGGCGACGAGGTCCCCGTGGTGGGCGGGTCGGTGGTGGACGAGGACGTCGTGGACGTCGTGGACGTCGTGGACGTCGTGGGCGCGCCCGCCGTGTCGCCGCTGTCGCCCGCCGTCGTGGGGTCGGCGTACGGCTCCAGCGGGTCGTCGTAGGCCGGCACGCCGTCGCCGTTGGCGTCGCCGCAGCCCTCGAGCAGCGCCGGCACGCCGTCTCCGTCGCCGTCCTCCTCGGTGACGAGCACCGCCACGGGCTCGACGGCGGCCGTGGGGCGGACGAACGCGAAGTCCACCTCCTGCGTGTGGTCCACCCCCTCGCCGCGGTGGTCGAGCACGAGCAGCGCCGGCAGCGGGCTGCTGGGCTCGCAGCCGGGCAGCGCCTGCCGCACCTGGTCCGCCCCCTGGTCGGTGACCAGGCGCGAGCTCCAGCGCTGTCGTAGGTGACCTCGACGCGCGTCCACCGCGACGGATCGACGCCCAGCACGGGCAGCCACGCCTGCCCCGGGTGGTCGACGTGGGTGCAGACCTGGCCGAAGCTCCGCCCCAGGACGGTGTTGTAGTAGGCGTCGGTGTAGGTGGTGTGCGTCGGCCGTACACCAGCGGTCGCCCGACCCTGGCTCGTCGGTGTAGGTGGGCACGCCGAGCTCGCCGCCGCCCACCTCCACGTCGTCGTCGAAGCCGGCGGAGGCGTCGAGGCGGACCACCAGGGCCGTGTCGCCCGCCGAGAACACGTCGCTCGCGCTGTACGGCCTTCGTGTCGCGCGTGAACAGCGAGCCGCCGAAGGTCCAGGACGCGCCGTCGCCGACCTCCACCCAGGTGGCGCCGGGGAAGCCGCCGTCGAAGTCGTCGAACAGCCGCGGGAACACCGCCGCGCCGTCGCCCGCGCCGCCGCCGGCGGGCGAGAGCACCGCGGCCGTCGCACCGTCGGGCACCGACGGGAGCAGCACCCACAGCCTCGCCTGCGCGGTGGCGCAGGTGCCCGACTCGACCCAGTACGACAGCGGATCCCCGGCGGCGTCGGTCACGCCGAGGCCGCTGCAGTCGGGCGCGAGCCAGCCGGCTGCGATCCAGGCCGCGCCGTCGAACGTCACGGCGACGGGGTGGTCGGTCAGCGCGGGCCCGGCGTGCTCGACGCACACCAGCATCTGCGGCGGGGGGACGGCAGTTCCGAGCGGCACGGCGCCAGGGTACCAAGTTCCGGAGGCGCGCGCCGCTCAGCCGGGTTCGAGGCCCTCCCACGCGGGAGCGCCGCCGGCGTGCTCGTACAGGCTGGGCCGCACGAGCTAGAACTCGCCGCCGGCGAGCGACCAGGTGATCCGATCCTCGGGGATGTCGGCGATCTTCGTCTTCTGCCAGGCCGAGCCGTCCCAGCTGTAGCGGCGCAGCTCGCGCGCCCCCGACTTCTCGGACGCGGCGTAGATCTCGAGCTTGCCGTCGCCGTCGAGGTCGGCGACCGTCGTGGCGTGCTCGAAGCCGCCCGCGTGCGTGTCGATCGGCTGCGGCGTGAAGGTGCCGTCGGCCTTGCGCTCGAGCTTCCACAGCCCGGTCTCCATGCCGGCCGCGACCACGTCGAGCTTGCCGTCGCCGTCGACGTCGCCCGGGACCAGGAACCGGCACTGCTTCTCGCCCTCGAGCGTGGCCGCGACCGACTCCGTCCACTTGCCGTCGACCAGCGACAGCCGGATGATCTTCACCGGCTCCACGAGCGAGGCCGGCCCGCCGCCCTTGCCCTTCTCGACGTGGCCCTCCTTCGCGGCGTACAGCTCGTCGACGCCGTCGCCATCGAGATCGGTGACCAGGATCTCCTTGGCGTGGGACTCCGTCCAGTGGACGACCGGCGTGCGCTGGTACTTGCCGTCGCCCACGAAGTCGTAGCGCGCGACGCCGCCCGGCTGCGACGTGCCGCTCGACCGGTTGCGCTCGGACGGGGTCACGTAGAACTCGACCTTGCCGTCGCCGTCGACGTCGCCGATCTCGACCTCGTGGACGAACGTGTCGGGGTGCCGGTCGAACTCGGCGAACGACCAGGTGCCGTCCTCCTGCTCGTCGCCCACCGCGACCACGCCCATGTCGTGCGTGGCGAGGACGATCTCCTCCGCGCCGTCGCCGTCGACGTCGCCCACCTCGACGTCGCGCAGCCGGTCGAACTTCCCGCCCCAGGACTTCTCCCACAGGGTGGTCGCCTTCCACTCCCCGGCGTCGTTCTTCCAGTGCTTGAGCATCGCCTTCATGGCGCCGATGGTCAGGATCCCGTCGCGCCAGGGCATGCCCTTGTGGAACACGTTGCTGTCGGGATCCTCGATGACCGTCGGGAACCAGTTCGTGCCGTCGGTGCGGTAGAGGGTCATCCGCGCCGGCCCCGGCCGCGGGCGGCGATCCGGCCCGTTGACGAACTGCGCCTGGACCATGATGAGCGTGGGCAGCGGCCCCTCGGGGGCGACCGCGGGTGCCGGCTCGGCCGGCTCCGGATCCTCGCGCCCCAGGCCGTCGAGGGGGTCAGCGCCCGGGGGCGGCTCGCCGGAGCACGACACCCACAGCAGCGTGGACGCCGCGATCGCGGCCACCACGCCGACTCCCACCAACCATCGCCGCATTCGTCCTCCCGGGCCTGGCGCCCCGAACAGACGCGATGACCCGCTCGATACGATCCGTCAAGCCCTGTCCCGGCGCCCACCGCGCACCCTCCCTGCGAGGTAGCTTCCCACCGTGGACTCCCTGCGCCACCAGCCCCCGCCCATGCACGGCCGCCGCGGCCTGCTGATCATCGTGGGCGCCCTGTTCGTGCTCATGGCCGCCATCGCCTGCTGGTGGGTCGTGGCGCAGCGCGAGGTCGTGCTCGAGCAGGAGCGCAGCCAGCTGCAGGACGTGATCGACGAGCAGGTCGACGCGTGGGAGGAGACGCTGCTGCAGAACCTCAAGCAGTGGCTCGAGATCACGGCCGCCGCCCCCGAGCTCGCCGGCGCCCGCCAGCACGCCCTGCGCCGCCACCCGTTCTTCGACAGCCTCGTGGTCTGGCGCCCCCCCACCGACGACGACGGCCCGCGCACCGTCTTCCCGCTCAAGGCCGCCCCCGAGGCCGCCGCGCGCATCGACCAGTCCGCCTGCCTGCGGCACGCCGAGCGGCTGAGCCTGGAGGGCGTGCGCCTGCAGGACCTCGCCGCCGCCTACCTGTTCGGGTGCGCCCACGAGGACGACAACGTCCGCCTGTTCGCCGCGAGCCGCGCCGCCTACTGGCTCGCCAGCGCCGGCGCCTACGACGACGCGCTGCTGGCGCTCGATGCGGTGGGCGTCCCCGACGCGCTGTCGCTGCGCAACGCCGCCGCCCGCAAGATCGACCCCGTGCGGCTCGCCACCGTGCGCGCGCAGCGGATCCAGCTGCTGCAGCGCCTCGGCCGGGGCGACGAGGCGCTCGACCTCGCCTCGCGCACGGGCGAGCAGCTGGCCGAGCTCGAGGCGCCCGAGCTGGCCGCGGTGAACGTCCACATGCGCGAGATGCTGTCGGTGCTCGAGGCGAACGGTCGCACCGACGACGCCGCCAAGCTCGAGGGCCGCTTCGAGCGGGCCGAGCGCCGCAAGCACGCCTACGAGGAGGTCCACCGCCGCCTCGTGCTCGAGCGGGTCGACCCCGATGCGCCGCCCGAGCCGCGCCTGGTCTCCGACATGTACTCGGACCAGCCGTTCCTGCTGTACTACGGCTGGAGCAACGGCGTGGGCGTGGCGCTGGCGCTCGAGCAGGAGCCGCTGCTGCAGAACTTCCTGCGCGACCGGATGCGGAAGTTCACCGACGGCATCACGCTCATCAGCGCGCGCACCGACCAGTACGTCGCCGGGGCGCGGACGGGCGGCAAGTGCGCCATCGTCGTCCCGTTCGACCGCACGCTCACGCAGCTCAAGGTCTGCATGCGCCAGCGCTCCGTCGACCACATCATCTTCGCCATGAGCGACGACCGCTGGTACGTCACGCTCGTCATCATCGTGGCCTGCGTGGGCTTCGCGCTCGGCGCGCTCATCGCGGTCGACCGGGCCGCGCGCCACGAGTACGAGCTGCTCTACCGGCAGCGGGCCTTCTCCACGCGCGTCACCCACGAGCTCAAGACGCCGCTCGCCGGCATCCGCGTGATGGCCGAGAACCTCGAGCTCGGCGCCTACCGCGACGAGGCGCACCGCCGCGAGATGGCGCACCGCATCGTGGCCGAGGCCGACCAGCTCACGAGCCGGGTCGACGAGGTGCTGTCGGTGGCGCGCCAGCGGACCATCCCGAAGCCCGAGCCGTTCGACCCCGAAGAGGCGCTGCTCATGGCGGTGGACGAGTGGGGGCCGCGGATGGCCGACGCGGGGGTGCAGCTGCACGCCGAGCTCGGCGCGACCGACGCCGTCACCGGCGACCAGGCCGCCTTCCGCGACGCCGTGGCCTGCCTGCTCGACAACGCGCTGAAGTACCGCCGCGAGGGGGTCGACAGCCAGGTGTGGCTCGATCTGTCGCAGACGGGGCGCACCATCGCCGTGTCGGTCGCCGACAACGGCATGGGCGTGCCGAAGGCGATGCGCAAGAAGGTGTTCGACCGCTTCTTCCGGGTGGAGGGCCCCCACCGCGGCAAGGCCGGCGGGCACGGCCTCGGGCTCAACCAGGTCAAGGAGATCGTCGTCGCCCACCACGGCACCGTCGCCTGCGACGCCGGGATCGACGGCGGCGCGCGCTTCGTGATCCGGGTGCCGGCCACCGACTCGGCCCCGGCCCCCGAGGGGCGCGGCTGGCGCTGGTTCCGGCGGCGGTGGAAGCGTCCGGCGGACGACGGGAGCGTGAGTTAACCTGCGCGGATGTTGCTCCTGACCGCGGCTTGGCTCGGGTGCGCCGGGGATCCCCCGGGGACGCAGCCCACCGACGACACCACCGACACGGGCCCGACCACCACCGGTCCCCGTGGCGACGACGAGGGCAGCCTGGTGCTGCAGGCGTGGCAGCCGGCCTTCGGCGACGACGCACAGACGGTCTTCCTCGGCGTGTTCGCCGCCTCCCGGCTCGGCGTGCTCAACCTCGCGCAGTGCCTCGGCCCCGAGGGCTTCTGCGCCGACGCGCTGCCCGAGGCGCCGGGCGACTCGGTCGTCGTCACCGCCATCGACGACACCTTCCGCGAGCAGCTCGAGACGGTGCAGGCGGGCAACGAGATCCGCCTCGGCCCGTGGTCCGCGATGTACAGCTACGACTCCGACACGGGCGTCGGCTACTACTTCCAGACCGAGACGGGCGCGTCGCTGCCGTCCGAGCCCGTGGGGGTCACGCTCGGGGGCTACTGGGGCGCCTACGTGGGCGAGCCCGACATCCCCGTGCCGAGCGCCATCGAGGTGACCTCGCCCGACCCGATGCGGCAGGTCGACCTGTACGACTCCGCGCCGCTCGACCTGCAGTGGGTCCCGGGCGGCGAGGGCACCCCCTACCTCGTCGTGGTCACCAACCGCGAGAGCCGGGTGTTCCTGCTCGAAGACGACGGGCAGGAGTCGATCGACCTCACGCCGCTGAACCTCGCCGACGGCGCGTTCGTCGAGATGACGGTCGGCCGGTGGACGGTCACCCCGGTCGACGTGCGCGGCAACGACCTCAACGTGCAGATCCAGAGCAACCAGCGGATCCATGCGGTCTGGCGGGCCACGGGGCCGCGCAGCGAGCTGACCGAGCTGTACGACGAGTGCAGCGAGGCCGGGGCCGCGCCGGCCGTGCCGCCGGGAAGCTACACGGGCGATCTCGCCGGCCACGGGCGCGACCTCGACCCGGGCACGGGCGGGTGCACGGGCTACCAGGCCCGCGGGCCCGACGCCATCGTCCCCATCGACCTGCTCCCCGACGATCTGCTCACCGTCAACTACCAGCTGCTGTCCGACGACGCCTCGCTGTACCTGCTGACCGACTGCGACGACCCGGTCGGCACCTGCGTCGACGGGTCGGACGACCTGGCGAGCGCCGGGAGCGTCGAGCAGGCCGTGTACCTGAACACCACGGGCGACCGGCAGCGGATCTTCGCGGTGCTCGACGCGTTCGACACCGTGACCGGCCCGTTCAACCTCGACATCATCGTCGAGTCGATCGGCGGCGACGTGCTGCTGCCCACCTGCGTGGAGGCGATGGACCAGGGTCCCGTCACCACCGGCGTCTACCACGGCACCCTGTCGGCCCACGCCGACTACCTCGATCCGGCCTGCGCCTCCCCCGCCAACGGCGGCGAGGGCATGCTCCAGGTCTACCTGCAGCCCGGCGAGTCGGTCACGGCCGACGTGCACGCGACGGGCGCGGATCCCAAGATCTACCTGATGTACAACTGCGCCATCGCCGACAGCTGCTTCTTCGCCGACGACAGCGACGCGACCGAGGACGAGGAGCTGCGGTACACCAACGCCACCGGCGTGGCCGAGTACTTCTACCTCGTGGTCGACGGCGCCACGAACCTCGGCGAGTACGAGCTCGACCTGGTCGTCCAGTAGCCACGCCCGCACCGCGCGGGTGATGATATGCGGGTCGGCCGGGAATGACCGCCGACGCCTCCGGAGAGCCCATGATCCGTTCGCTCACCGCCCTCTCCCTGCTGCTCGTCGCCGCCTGCAGCGGCAGCGACGGGGTCGCGCCGCCGGTGGTCGACGACTACACGCCCCCGCCCAACATCGACACGGGCTGGCCCGCCGGCGACCTGGCGAGCCTGCAGATCGTGCACTCGGTCAACGACGACGAGACCAAGGCCTACGGCGTGTTCGCCGACAGCGCCCCGTCGTTCCTGAACCTCGCCGAGTGCTCGATCGACGGGACGATCTGCATCAACGGCTTCCCCGACGTGGACGACTGGGAAGAGCTCGATCCCGATCAGGAAGCCGAGCGGGAGTCGATCGTCACCCGGTTCGCGGGCTACGACATCAAGATGGGCAGCTACACCCTGCCCTACCGCGAAGATCCCGACACGCACTTCGGGTTCTACTACTTCGACGCCGGCAGCGACAACCAGGAGGGGCTCATCGACCTCGCCTGGGGCGGACAGCTCGAGGCGGTGGGGTACGACGAGGAGGAGAAGCCGCCGCAGGTCTACGTCCCGCCGCCCATCGAGCTGCAGAAGCCGGCGGCGGGCGACCACATCACCTTCACGAACAACGAGTTCGTGCCGTTCGAGTGGGTGCCGACCGGGGAGGGCGAGGTCACGCTCGCCGTGTTCACGCGGTTCACGCTCGCGCGGCAGTACCAGCTGAAGGACGACGGCTACTTCGAGCTCGACGCCGACTCGCTCGGCCTGTCGGGCACCACCGAGGACCTCACCTTCCTGTTCACCCGCTGGCTGCGCACCGACGTGAACTACAAGGGCCACTCGGTGAAGTTCATCGCGAGCAGCGAGGCGTACTTCACCGGGCAGTACATCCAGGTCGGCTCGCGCGACTTCCTGTCCACCCCCGACGAGTGCACCGAGGCGGAGGGCCGCGCTGCGCTCGAGGCGGGCAACTGGTGGGGCTACCTCGGCAACAGCGTCAACGCCGACTACACCGCGAACTGCCTCAACGGCGGGTTCGACGCCGGGTCGGCCGGGCGCGACGGCGTCTTCCGCATCGACATCCAGCCGAAGCACTCGATCGGCATCGAGTACAACACGTTCGACGAGAGCGCGTCGATCTACCTCGCGTCGAGCTGCAACAACGTCGAGAACAACAGCTGCTTCGTCGGCAACGACACCTCGCCCGATCCGAACACGAGCGAGTACGTCCAGTACTTCAACCCCGACGACGAGATGCGGTCGGTCTACGTCGTGCTCGACACGACGGAGAGCGGGCCCACGGTCTACACCCTCGACATGACCGACGACGAGCTCGGCCCGCCCGACATGTACGACAACTGCGCCGACGCGCAGGCCGCCCTGTCGTCGTCGCAGACGTTGCAGGCCGCGAACTACTACGCCGACTTCACGGCCTACACGAACACGCTCAACCCGGGCTCGGGCGGGTGCACGGGCACGTCGCTGCCGGGGCCCGAGTCGATGGTCCCCGTCACGCTGCAGTCCGGGGAGACGCTGCAGGTCAACGTCAGCATGCCCACCGGCGATCCGGCGGTGTACCTGCTGTACAACTGCCAGAACACCGTGTCGTGCACGGTCGGGGCCGACGACTCGCTCGGCTCCTCCGAAGCGGTGACCTACCAGAACCAGAGCGCGGGCACCGAGAACCTCTACATCGTGGTCGACAGCAAGGTCTCGATGCAGCCCTACTTCCTGGGCGTGCAGATCTACTGAGCCCGACGCTGCGCGCGGCGGGCCGTGCGGGCCTCCGCGCGCTGCCGTTGGGCGATCAGGCGCGCCGCGGGGCAGCTGCGGACGTGCCAGCCGCGCCACCGCGGGCCGGGCGCCGAGGCGAGGAGCGCGATCTCGGCGGGGTCGCACCGGTCGGCGGCGGCGTCGAGGTCGTCCTCGGTCACCGGAGCGCCGAGCGCCACGACCAGCGCGAGCCGCTCGAGGTCGTGGTCCCACAGGGCGTCCTCGACCCAGCGCCCCTCGGGCAGCCGGGCGCCGTGCGCCGCGAGCAGCTCGACGACGGCGCGATCCCTGGCGCGGACGGCGATGCTGGCGGCGTCCCCGTACACGGGCGAGGGCACGACGACGCGGGCGCCGTCGGCGAGCGCCAGCGCCACGTCGTCGGGGGTCCCGAGGGCGACGACCTCGGCCAGCGCGTCGGCGGGGTAGCGGGCGCCGCGGGCGCGCAGCCAGGCCTGCACCTCGGGGTGGCCGTAGGACTCGACCAGGAGCGGAGCCAGGTCGGCGCCCCGGGCGACCTCGTCGGCGACGGCCTCGTCGCCGCTGGCCAGGGCGCGGCGGAGGAGCGGGCCGCGCCGGTGCAGGTGCGGCAGCAGGAGGTGCCGCAGCGCCGGATCGGAGAGCAGCGGGTCGAGGGGGAGCGCGGCCGCGTCGGGGTCGGCCCCCGCCGCGAGCAGCCGCTCGACGAGGTCGGCTCGGCCCAGCTCCAGGGCGACGCTCAGCGGCGTGCGGTCGAGGAGGTCCGGGACGTCGGGGTCGCCGCCGTAGGCCAGCACGAGGTCCAGCAGCGCGGCGTCCTCGTACAGCACCGCCGCGAGGACGGCGTCCCGGCCGGGCACCGCGCCGCGGTCGCCGAGGAGCCTGATGATGTCGGGGTTGCGGCTGCGCACGGCCTCGTCCATGGGCTGGTCGTAGTCGTCGTCGGCCTGCACGGGGACGCCGAGCGCCAGCACCGCCGACACCACGTCCCCCGCGCCGCTGCGGACCGCGGCGGTGAGGAGCGACTCGCCGACCGGGCCCGGCTGGACCGGGTCGGCGCCCGCGTCCACCAGGATCTGCATCGCGGAGAGCGAGCCCTGCGCGACCGCCAGCGCGAAGGGCGGCGTGCCGCGGACGCGCAGGTTCGGGTCGGCGCCGCGGGCCAGCGCGGCGCGGAGCTCGGCGTCGTGGCCATGGGCGATGGCGCGCGACAGCCAGGTGCCCCCGCCGTGGTCGCGGCCCTGATCGTCGAGGCCGTGGCGCACGAGCGCGTCGAGGACCTCGGGGTGCGCGAGGAGCCGATCGAGGGAGTCGGGCCGCTCGGCGAGCAGGTCGGGCGGCACCCAGGCGCCGTGGCTCAGCAGCCGCGTGGTCCAGACGGCGCCGCCGAGCGAGAGGTCCTCGGCCACCGCCACCTCCAGCGGCCGCGCCTCGTCGCCGGGGGCGGGCGCGAGCGGGTCGGCGCCGGCCACGAGCAGCGCGTCGACGAGCTCGCCGGCGCGGCGCTGGACCGCCAGGTCGAGCAGCGCGGGGTGCGCGACGCGGGCTTCGTCGTGGCCGGGCTCCATCGCCATCGCGATGCCGATGGGCGGGATGATGACGCCGAGCAGGACCTCGGCGAAGCTGCGGTGCGGCCGGACCCGCACGGCGTAGTGCCGATCGCAGCGGGCGTTCGGGTCGGCGCCGGCCGCGACGGCGGCGACGGCCTCGCGGATGCGCGGGGGATCGGCGAGCAGCGCGTCGCACGGCGGCGCCGCGGCGAGCGCGGTGTGGGTGAGCAGGAACCCCGTCATGTGTCGTCCTCCGACCGACACAGCGGCGGAGGCGGCGCGCCTGGAGGTGATGTCGGGTGACGGACGGTTCGGCGAGGCCGGACAGATTCTGACCGCCACCTTGGTTAGCCTGTGGCATGTCCACCGACGACGGCTACCTCCGCGACTTCTACCGCGCCCTGGTCGATCGCCCCCTCGAACCCGACGAGGACTGGTACGTCGACCTGTACCAGGATCCCGCGCTCGCCACCTACGATCCCGTCGAGCAGCTCGCGACGGGCATCGAGTGGACGGAGGGGCAGTCGACCCACCTGTTCAGCGGCTTCCGGGGCACGGGCAAGTCCACCGAGCTCCGGCGCCTCCGCGCCCGCCTCCAGGGCACCGGGCGCCACCTGGTGGTGCTGTGCGACATGGTCGACACGCTGAACCTCGCGACCCCGATCGACGCTGCGGACTTCCTCATCGGCGTCGCCGGCGCCTTCGGCGAGGCGCTGGCGGCCAACGCCGCGCTGCTGGGCCACGAGCCGTCCCACGAGACCTACTGGCAGCGCGTGCTGCGCCTGTTCCGCGACACCGACGTCGACCTCGAGGTGCAGCTCGGCGGCAACGTCGGCGTGGCCTCGGCGCAGCTCAAGTCGAACCTCAGGCAGGACCCCACGTTCCGCCAGCGCCTGCGGGAGCGGATGGAGGGCCACCTCGGCGCGCTGGTGGAGGACGTGCACAGCTACGTCGCGAGCTGCGTGCGCGAGGTGCGCGAGCGCCACGGCGCCGAGACCCAGGTGGTGCTCCTGCTCGACAGCATCGAGCAGATGCGCGGCACCTCCATCGCCACGGCCGAGAACGTCTATGCCTCGGTCGAGACCCTGTTCTCGAACCACGCCGACAGCCTGCGGTTCGAAGACCTCCACGTCGTCTACACGGTGCCGCCGTGGCTCAAGATCCGCTCGCCCGGCATCGCCGGGGAGTACGGCGGGATGCAGCTGCTGCCCTGCGTGCGCGTGCGCTCGCGCGAGGGGGCGGTGTTCGCGCCGGGGGTCGACGCGCTCGAGCGGGTCATCGCCCGGCGCGGCGACTGGCAGCGCCTCCTCGGCAGCCGCGAGCGCCTCGACCACCTCATCCACTGCAGCGGCGGCTACCTGCGCGACCTGTTCCGGCTGCTCCAGGGCTGCCTGCGCCAGGCCCGGGGGCGCAAGCTGCCCATCAGCGACGCCCTGCTCGAGACCGCCGTGTCGGAGGTGCGCTCGAGCTACCTGCCCCTCGCCCGGAGCGACGCGCACTGGCTCGCCGCCATCCAGGAGACGCACACGCCCGAGCTCGCCGTCCACCGCGCGGGCTCGGTCGCCTCCAACCTCTACGACCTGTCGCGCTTCTTCGACACCCACCTCGTGCTCTGCTACCGCGACAGCGACGAGTGGTACGACGTGCACCCGCTGCTGGTCGAGGAGGTGGAGCGCCAGGCGGCCCGGCCGGAGCCGGCCGCCGAGCCCGGGACCGACTAGTGTCCGACGACATCGACGAGGGCGAGGCCTGGCGGAGACTGCAGGCCCACCTGGCCTGGAGCGACGGCCCCACGGTGTCGTTCGTCTTCTCGGCCGACGCCGACGCCGTCCGGCGGCTCCGCCAGCGCGCCCAGCGCGAGGTGCAGCAGAGCGGCGGCACCGTGCGCACCGTGCGGCCCGACGACCCGCAGGCGCTGCGCGAGGTGGTCCGCGAGCTCGTCACCGCGCGCAGCGTCGACCGGCCCGAGCCCCGCCGCACCGGGCGCCGGGCCACGCTCGTGTGGCTCGAGGCGCTCGACCCGGCCAACGGCTGGCTCGACGCCTGGGACGACGTGCTGCAGCGCCTGAACGAGCGGCGCGAGCGGCTGCGCCGGAGCCTCGGCGGGGCGCTCGTGATGGCGGGCCCGCCGGGGCTCAAGCCCGTGGTGCGCGACCGCGCGCCCGACCTGTGGTCCATCCGCTCGGTGGCGCTCGACCTGCGCGCCGACGAGGAGCACACCGCGCCCACCCCCGACCCGCCGGCCGAGCGGCTGGGGCGCGACCGGCGGGCCGAGCGCAGCAACGCCTACCGCACCGCCGAGGCCGTGCTCCGCTTCCAGTTCCACCGGCGGATGCGCTCGGAGCCGTGGTTCGCGCTGGTGGTGGGCGACGATCCGGTCCCGCGGCGGCGCCTGCTCGACGCCCTGCTCGAGCGCGGCCACACCGCGCTGGTCCACAGCCGGGCGTCGCAGGCGCTCACCGAGCCCACGCCGATGGACGTCCACTGGGTCATGGCGAGCGAGGAGCCGGAGCTCGGCCTGGTCACGATCCTGTCGGGGACGGGCCCGCCGCCGTCGCGCCCGGTGGTGGTCGAGGGGCCCATCGCGCTCGAGCAGTCGCTGGCGCGGCACCTGCCCGATCTGTACGCGCAGGTGGCGTTCGTGGTGCGCCTGCACGTGGAGCGCACCCTGCGGCCGGGTCCCCTGCCCGTGCTCGACCGCACCGAGGAGATCGTGCGCGACGTGTGGGAGGCGCTCGACCGCGCCCGCACCCTCGAGGACGACCTGGCGGGCATGTCGGGCCGCTCCGAGGCGCGGGCCCGGGCCGAGCGCATCCGCGAGCTCATCGGCGCGGCCGAGGCGCTGCTGCAGCAGGGCTGGTCGAGCGAGGCGGCGCCGCTCGCCGCGGAGGTCCTGCGCTCGGCCGGCGCGCTGCGCCCCACCGACCCCAACGCCGCCCTGCTCACGGCCGACGGCGAGGAGCTGTGCGGGCGCATCGCCCACCAGCAGGGCGACCTGGTCGAGGCGCACAGCCGGTTCCGCGAGGCGCTGCCCATCCGCCGCCGCCTGGCGCGCACCCGCGGCGTGCACCGGCTGCGGCGGCGCGCGGAGCTGGCGCGCTGCGTGTCGATGCTCGGCGAGATGGCCCTGCAGTCCGGCCAGACCGACGAGGCCGAGACCTGGCTCCGCGAGTCGCTGGCCATCCGCCGGCGCCTCGCCCGCGCCACCGACGACCGCAGCACGCTGTCGGAGCTGGCCGTGGCGTGGTCGATGGTCGGCGACCTCGAGCTGGCGCGCCACCGCCCCGGCGACCGGCTGCTCGGCGCCGCCACCGACGCCTACGTCGAGGCGCTGCGCCTGCGCGAGCAGATCGCGCTCGAGGAGGACGCCCCGCGGTTCCGCCGGCTGCTGTCGGTCGCGCACGGCCGCCTGGCCCGGCTCCATGCGCGCAGCGGCGACTGGGCCGCGTCGCGCCGGTCGGCGGAGCGCGCGCTCGCCATCGCGCACGAGCTGCGCCAGGCCGACCCGAGCAACGTGACCTGGCGGATCGACGCGTCGGTGGCGTCGAGCCGCTGCGGCGACGCCGCGCGCGCCCTGGGCGACCTCGACGACGCCACGCGGGCCTACGCCGAGGCGGTGGAGCTGCGGCAGCGCCTCCTCGCCGAGGACCCCGACAACGCGCGGTGGCAGGAGCTCCTGGCCGTGGCGCTGGGGCGGCTCGTGGAGGTGCGCCTCGCCCAGGGGCAGCTCGAGGCCGCCCACACCGACAGCCTCCGCGCCACCGAGCTGTCGGAGCAGCTCACCTGGCTCGACCCGGCGCACCTGAACTGGCGGCGGGGGCTCGCGATCGCGTGGATCCGCCACGGCGACGTGCAGCGGGCGCGGGGGCGCAGCGAGGAGGCCGCGCAGGCCTGGCGGCGCGCCCTGGCGGCGGCGTACGCGCTGGCCGAGGCGCCAGTGAGCGAGGGGCCGCGGCGCGCGCTCGAGATCGTCCAGGCGCTGGAGGCGCGCGGCCTGCCCGAGGTCGACCTCGCGCCCACCCGCGCGCAGTGCGAGTGAACGTGATCCCCGCTGGGCCCTGCGGGCAGCCGCAAGGTATGGGGGAAGCATCCGAGCCTGGCTCGGCAACGAGGAGCCCTTGGAACCGAACCTGGCCGGCGCGCACATCCTCATCGTCGAGGACGACTCCACCATCGCCATGGGGCTCGTCGCGGCGCTCGAGCACGAGCGGTTCGACGTGCGCCACGTCGACACGGGTGAGTCGGCGATCGAGGCCGTGCGCGAGCGCACCCCCGACCTGGTGCTCTGCGACATCATGCTGCCCGGGATCGACGGGCTGCAGGTCATGCGCACGGTGAAGAGCGAGTTCCCCGCCATCCCCGTCATCATGCTCACCGCGCGCACCGACGAGATCGACCGGGTGATGGGCCTCGAGATGGGGGCCGACGACTACGTCACCAAGCCCTTCTCCATCCGCGAGGTCACCGCGCGGGTGAAGGCGCGGCTACGGGAGCGGTCGCAGGAGCCGCGCACCCCCGACGTCTTCCACTTCGGCAACGTCAAGGTCGACCTGCGGCGGCGGATCCTGTGGCGCGACAACGAGGAGAAGCACCTCACGACCCACGAGGCGGGCACCCTCGCCTACCTCATCACGCACCGCGGCCGCGACGTGAGCCGCGACGAGCTGCTGCAGGAGGTCTGGGGCTACAGCGCGGCGCTGACCACCCGCACGGTCGACAACCAGATCCTCAAGCTCCGCAAGAAGATCGAGGACACGCCCGCCCAGCCGCGCCACATCCTCACGGTGCACG
The DNA here is from genome assembly GCA_041389545.1 of Myxococcota bacterium. GTDB lineage: Bacteria > Myxococcota_A > UBA796 > UBA796 > JACKER01. The sequence goes on from JAWKRQ010000015.1 coordinate 58,360, forward strand.
GCACGGGCTACCGGTTCGAGCCCTGATCCCGTCGGAGGCGAGCGCACCGCGGGAGTGGGATCTGCCGCCCGCGGGGCGCGGCGGGCTCCGCCTGCGCGTCTGCGAGTGGGGTGAAGGCGACGGCCTGCCCGTGGTCGTCCTCCACGGCTACCTCGAGCAGGGCGCGGCCTGGCACGAGGTCGCGCGCCGGCTCGGCCGGCGGGTCGTGGCGCCGGATCAGCGCGGCCACGGCCGCTCCGAGCACGTGGGCGCGGGCGGCTGGTACCACTTCTGGGACTACGTCGGCGACGTCGACGCGCTGGTCGAGCACCTCGGCGGCCGGGTCGACCTGGTGGGCCACTCGATGGGCGGCACCGTGTCGGTGCTGTTCGCGGGGTCGCGCCCGGAGGCCGTCCGGCGCCTGGTCCTGGTCGACGGCCTCGGGCCGCCCGACAACGCCGCCCAGGCCGTCACCCGGGGCCGCGCGTACCTCGACCACCGGCGCCACCCGCCGCAACACGGCGCCATCGCCGACCTCGACGAGGCCGTGCAGCGGATCCGCGCCTACAACCGCATCGACCCGGCCCTCGCGCGGATGCTGGCCGAGCGGGTCACGGAGAAGCACCTGGAGGGGCTCCGCTGGCGCTGGGACGCCCTGCACCGCGCCCGCATGCCCACCACCTTCGACGACGCCGTGTTCTGCCAGTTCCTGGCCGAGATCCGCGCCCCGGTGCTGTCCGTCGAGGGCGCCCGGTCGCCGATGGCGCTGCCGGCGTGGGCGGCGCGCGCCGCCGCGGTGCCCGACCTGCGCCGCGAGCAGCTCGACGCCGGGCACATGCTGCACTACGAGGTGCCCGAGGCGCTGGCCGAGCGCATCCGCGCCTTCCTGGAGGCCCCGTGACGGCGCAGGCCCTGCAGGCGCTGTCGCAGGAGCTGGCGCAGCTGCCCACCGACGGCGGGAGCGCGCGCCAGGTGCGCTGCCTGCGGGGGGTCCGCGGCGTCCCCACCGGCGAGCTGACCCGGCGCATCGCTCAGGCCGCGGCGTCGCTCTCCCTGTCGCTCCCGGCCGACGACGAGGCGCTCACGGCCCTGTTCGGCACCGCCTGGGAGGACGGCCTGGCGGCGATCGGGCTGCTCGCCACCGTCGCGCCGCAGCAGCCCGCGGAGGCGCTGGCGCTCGGCCTCGAGTGGGCCGAGCGCACCGACGACGTGGCCACCGCCGATGCGCTCGGCTGGCTGGTCCTCGGCCCGGCCGCGCTCCTCGCCGACGACCTGCCCGCGCTCCTCGCGCTCCGCGGCCAGGGGCGACCGGAGACGCGCCGCGCCGCCGTCTCCGCGGGGCTCGCGTGGACGCCCGAGCCGTTCGAGGGCCCCGCGGCGGCCGGGCTCCGCGAGCGCGCCGGCACCCGCACCGGCTGCATGTCGCCCTCGGCGCTCGAGGGCCCGCTCGCCGTGCTCTGCGACAAGTTCGTGCGCGACGAGGCGCCCGCCGTGCGCAAGGCGCTGCGGCGGGTGCTCAAGGCGTGGGCCAGCGCGGATCCCGCCCGGGTGACGCGCTGGGCGGCCGCGGTGCGCGGGGGCCTGCCGAAGATGCTGAGCGCGGTGGTGCCGTGACCGACGCCGGGATCGCGCTGGCCGCGGGCTGCGTCCTGCAGATCGCCGAGGCCACCTTCGCCGAGCACGACGGCGACCTCGTCGAGTCGCTCCACCTGGAGGTGGCGGCCGACCCGCGCTGCGACTGGGTCACGATCGAGCTGCCGCGCGGCTCGGTCGTGGGTGCGCGGCGGGTGAAGCAGAAGCTCGGCGACGGCTCGGGCAAGCGCCTCGGCGACGAGCGCTGGGAGGCCCTGCCCCGCAGCATCGAAGGCGACGGCGGGCTCCGACTGCACGTCCCGGAGCTCGTCTCCGGCGACCGCGTGTTCGTCGACCTCGAGCGGGTGCACACGGGCGCCGTGACCTGGCGGCCCGGGCCGGCGCGCTACGTCTCCGCCGAGGTCCGCGGCGGGCTCACCCTGTCGGGCGAGGGCGCGGAGGGCGCGCGCGCGTGGGCGAGCGACGTGGACGCCGGCTGGGCCGTGCAGATCGGCGGCATCCCGCCGCTCGAGCCGCTCCCCGCGCGTCTGGCCGCCGCCGGCGTGCGGGTGGAGGAGCGGCTCACGCTCCACGTGCCGCCGGGCGACCCGCAGATCGCGCTGTACCCGGGCGGCGGCAGCTCGGTCACCGTCCAGCAGTTCCTCACCTTCCCGCCGGCGGACGCCCCGCGCGCCTGGCCGCTCGACGCGCCGGCCGGCGCCGCGATCGCGCTGTCGGCGGAGCCAGAGGGCGCCGCGTCGCTCGAGCAGGAGCCCGGCGCGGCGCGGGTGGTGGTGCCGGCGAGCGAGGCCGGCGCGCGGGTCACGGTGTCGTGGGAGGCGCCCGACGCCCCCACCCACGGCGAGCGGCCGCCCGGCGTGGCCGAGCTCTCCGTCACCGCGCCCGACGGCGAGGTCCTGCGCGACGGCGACGCCTGGTGGCTCGCCGGCGTGCACCGGCGCGGCGTCACCCCCGACCCCGACCTGCTGGTGCGCGCGCTCGACCGGCGGTTCCGCCAGGCCGCCATCCCCGAGCCGGGGGCGCCGATGGAGCTGCGCGGCAGGCAGCCCGACTGGGCGCTGGCCGCCGATCTGCGCCCCGCGCTGCTCGAGCGGGTCACCGTGGGGGACTGGCCCGACGACCCGCTGTGGTGCCGCAAGCTCGTGAGGGCGCGCAAGACCGGCGCGCTGACCCCCACCGAGGCCGCGGTGACGCTGTGGCTGTACGCCGTGCAGCTCCGGCTCGACGCCACCTGGGCGCTGGTGCGCCCCGCCCCCGACGGCCCGGGCAGCGACGCGGTGCCCACCGGCATCGGGGCGGCGCTCGTCCGGATCGGGCAGGGCGGCGACGCGCGCTGGATCGATCCGGCCTGCAGCGTGTGCGGGCCGTTCGAGCTGCCGCCCGAGCTCGAGGGCGCGGTCGCCTGGGGCCCGCGCGTGTCGCACACGCCGCCGCCGACCGAGGGCCGCGCCGAGGTGCGCGTCGCCGACGACACCGTCACCTGGACGCTGCAGGGGCCGCCGGCGCTGCTCCTGCGGCGGTGGCTGCGCGACGTGCCGGCGAGCGAGCGGACGTCCCGGCTGGCGGCGCGGGTCGGCGGCGCGGGCGCGCGCCTCGTGAGCGCCGAGGGGCTCGACGAGGCCGGCGCGCCCGTCACCGTCACCGCCAGCCGCGCCGCGGACGCCGTGCTGGCCACGCCCCTCGACACGCCCCCGCCCGATCCCGACGGCACGGCCTGGCTCGACTGGGTGGGCGAGCGCCGCGTGGTGTGGGCGGGCGAGGCGCTGCCGCCCGGCGTGCTCCGCGGCGAGGCGCTGAGCTGGTCGCGCGCCGTCGAGGGCACCGACACGGTGGAGACGCTCGTGGTCCGCGACCGGCGGGTCGGCGCCGAGGACCTCGCCGCGCTCGACGCCGCGCGCGCCCCCGCCGAGGCCGCGCCCGAGCCCGAGGAGGACGCCCCGCAGCCGGACGCGCAGCCGGACGCGCCGGAGCCGGACGCGCCGGAGCCGGACCCAGCCCCGGAGTGAGCTACTCGCGGATCCGCCCGCGGCCCGCCTTCACGTCCTTCCGCACCTTCTTCGCCTTGAGGCGCCGGACCTTGCTGCCCTTCGTGGGGCGCGTCGCCCGCCGGACCTTCGGCGGCACGAGGGCGCGCCGGATGGCCTCCGCCAGCCGCTCCCGCGCGTCCTCCAGGTTCTGGGACCGCGAGCGGTCGCGTCGCTCGTGATCATCATCTCGCCGTCGCTCGTGAGCCAGGAGCGGTTCTGGTCGCGCAGGCGCGCCTTGACCGGGTCCGACAGCACGGCGCACCGCTCCAGCGCGAAGCGCAGCCGCACGCGCGTGTCGGTCGTGTTCACGTGCTGGCCGCCCGGCCCGCCCGAGCGGACGGTCGTGACCTCCAGATCCTCGGCGGGGATCTCCAGGCGATCGTGGATGGGGAGCGCAGTGGCCACGGCCTTCTCCGACTGCCCGACACATGTCCCGGCGCCCGGCGCATCGCAACGCGCCGGGTTAGCCAGGCGCCATGTTGGTCGGGCCGGGCGGGGTCGTCGCGTTGATCGTCGGGGCCTGGGCCGCCATGTGGGCGGTCCGGGGGATCCCCGGCCGGCGCTTCGGCGTCTGGTATCCGGCCTTCGTCGCGTTCGGGGCGGGGATCCTGGCCTTCGCCCTGCTCACGGCCGACGCCGAGGCGACCCTGCAGCTGTCGCGCTGGTCGCAGGCCGCGCCGACCGAGCAGCCGGATCCGCGCGCGAGGCGCTGTCGATGGTGGCGCGCCCGCTGGTGGGGGCGGCGCTCGGCGTCCTGCTGCTGCTGTCGGGGGTCGCGATCGCCTGGAGCGACACGGAGCCCGTCGGCACCCACGTCGAGGCGGGGCCGGGCCGGATCGAGCAGGTCGCCGTGGTGGCGATGGTGCTGCTGCTCGTCGTCGACCTGTGGGCCTGGTTGCGCTGCGCGGGCTGCTCCACGAGGCGGTCACCGGCCACGCCGAGGTCACGGGCGCCGCCCTCGCGATGCGGGGGCGGCTGGTGGTGGGCCTGGTGGTCAGCGGCGCGCTGCTCGTCCTGGCCTGCACCGTCGGCTTCGTGCGCCTGGCGCGCCGCCCGCTGAGCTAGCTACGCCGGCGGCGGCGTGGGCGCCACGGGCTCGGGCGGTGCCGCGTCGGTCACCTCGCGCACGATCTGCAGCCGGCAGTTCGTCACCAGCGCCGCGAGCGCGCCGAGCGCCGCCAGCACCGGCGCCGCCAGCACCAGGGCGCCGCCCACGGCCACGCCGGCGGCGAGCGGCAGCTCGAGCAGCACCGTCCCCGCGGCGTCGCGCACGATCACTCGCCGCACGTTGCCCTCGCGGATGACGTTCTCGACGCACCCGATCAGGTCGCGCCCCGCGATCTCGATCTCCTCGGTCCAGGTCCGTTCGTCGGCCATGTTCCCTCCGCAGCGCCTACGGCGCCCGCTCCGAGAAATTTCCCCAAGTTGTCCACAGGTCGACTTGTGGAAGACTTGGGCACATTCCGCGGAGAGCGTTGCTGGAACCTGCGATACGGACGCACCCCAGCGATGCTTCCCCCGTTCGTCCACAAGTTGTCCACAGGTCGCCGACCGAGACACCACAAGGCGACACCTCAAGGCGACAACGCCACCACGGCGTCCGCCGCGCCGATCAGCAGCGGATCGACCGTCCCGAGCCACACGCTCGCCCCCTCGGCGCACAGGTCCCGCAGCAGCGCCACCAGGTGCGCCACGTCGCGGGGGTGCAGGCCGACGGTGGGGTCGTCGAGCAGGTGGACGGTGTCGTCGGCGCCGCGCCGGCTGGCGCGCGCGAGCTCGCGGGCCAGCGCCAGCAGCCGCGCCTCGCCGCCCGACAGCGACTGGACCGGCTGGCCGAGCGGCACGTAGCCGAGGCCCACCCGGTTCAGCGCGCGCAGCGGCTCGTCGAGCCGCGGGTGGCCCGCGAGCACGGGCGCGGCCTCGCTCGCCGACAGGTCGAGCAGCTCCGCGGCGTCGAGGCCCTTCCAGCGCACGTCGAGCACGTCGCGCTGGAAGCGCCGCCCGTCGCAGACGCCGCACACCTGCACCAGATCGGGCAGCGGCCCGAGGTCGACCCGCACGCTGCCCGTGCCCTTGCAGGCCTCGCAGCGCCCGCCGGGCGTGTTGAGCGAGAAGGCGCCGGCGTCGAGGCCGCGGAGCACGGCGTCGCGGGTGGCGGCGAGCAGCTCGCGCAGCACGTCCCACAGCCCGACGTAGGTGGCGGGCACGGAGCGCGCGGCCCGCGCCGCCGCCCGGTCGGCCAGGATGGGCCGGGTGAGCCCGTCGGCGCCGGTCACGGTGACCCCGGCGGCGTGGCGCCGGTGAGCGCCCCGCCGAGCGTGCGCACCAGGGCCGACTTCCGCTGCCCGCGGGGCCCGTCACCGCCACCAGCTGCCCGCGCGGGAGCACCACCGGGGGCCGGCCCGCCCGCGGCGCCACCGCCCCGCCACGCGCACCTCGCCGCGCGCCGCGGGGCCTCCCGCGGCCCGATGGCCTCGCGCCCCGACAGCCAGCGCCCCGTGGGGTGTCGGCCCGCAGCAGCCCCGCCACGTCGCCCTCGTAGACGATGCGGCCGCCCTGCCGCCCCGCGCCCGGCCCGAACTCCACCACCCGGTCGGCGGCGCGGATCACGGCCGGCGCGTGCTCCACCGCCAGCACGGTGTTCCCGGCGGCGACCAGATCGCGCAGCAGCCCCACCACGACCGCCACGAGGTCCTCCGCGAGGCCGGCCACGGGCTCGTCCAGCACCACCAGCACGCCCGACAGCGCCGTGGCGACCTGCCGGGCGAGCCGGATGCGCTGGACCTGGCTGCCCGACAGGGCGTCCATGCCGCTGCCGAGCGCGAGCTCCCGAGCTGCAGGGCCAGCAGCCGGTCGAGGCGGCGCCCGAGGTCCTGCAGGGCCGCGGCCTCGACGGGCGTGGGGTCGGGCACGGCGAGCGCCGCCCGCAGGGCCTCGACGGGCATCCCGTCGACCTCGGGGAGCGTCCGCCCACGCCAGCGGACCGCCCGCGCCACCTCCGACAGCCGGCTGCCCCCGCAGTCGGGGCACGGCGCGCCCTCGACGGCGCCGAGGCCGTCGCAGCGCGGGCAGGCGCCCGGCCCCGACGGGGTGGGCGCGAGCAGCGCCGGCTCCAGCGGCGGCAGCGTCAGGTCGTCGACGGGGCAGTACGGCCGCGCGACGAAGGTGAGCACCTCCTCCTCGCCCGACGCGCCGTGGACGGCGGCGACAACGCCGCGCCCGGCGCGGACGGCGAGCCGCACCGAGTCGTCGAGCCGGCCGCTGCGGTCGGGGCCGGTGCGGATGCGGTCCACCACGATCGACAGCCGCTCGGCCCCGTCGCGCTGCCGCGGCGTGACGTCCTCCACGCGCAGGACCTCGCCGTCGAGCCGCACCCGGCCGAAGCCGGCGCGCTGGACCTCCTCGAGGATCCCCGCCACGTCGGCGCCCGGCTCCAGGCGCAGCGGCGCCTCGAGCGTCAGGCGCGTGCCGTCGGGGAGCGCGGCGAGCCGCGCCACGATCTCGTCGTGCGTCACGGGCGCGATGGCCGCCCCGCACCGCGGGCAGTGCTGCGTCCCCGCCCGCGCGAACAGCACCCGCAGGACGGGCGCGGCCTCGGTGACCGTGCCCACCGTCGAGCGCGGGCCGAACGCCGAGGCGCGCTGCGGCAGCGCCAGCGTGGGCGGCAGGCCGTCGATGCGGTCGACCCGCGGCGGGACCAGCCCCGGGCCGCGCTGGCGCCCCGCGCCGAGCGCCTCGAGGTAGCGCCGCTGCCCCTCCACGAACAGCGTGTCGAACGCGAGCGAGGACTTCCCCGAGCCCGACACGCCGCACAGCACGATCAGCTGCCCGCGCGGCAGGTCGAGGTCCACCGCCGCCAGGTTGTGCTCGCGCGCCCCGCGGATCGCGACGGGCGCTGCCACCGGTGTCATCCCGGCGTCGTAACCCCGCGCCGGCGGGCCGCGACCTCGGCCAGGCCGCAGGCCACCACGGCCAGCCCGGGGCCGACGAGCCCCACCGGCAGCGAGACCAGCACGTCGTCGGGCAGGACGAAGGTGAGCGCCAGGCTGACCGCGTTGTTCGCGAAGTGCACCAGGATGGGCGCGACGAGCGAGCCTGTGCGCAGCCGCATCCACCCGATGAGCAGCGCGACGGGCACGATCGAGAGGCTCTGCACCTTGTCGAGGTGGTAGGCGCAGAACAGCGCGGTCGTGACGAGCCACGCCGCCCACCGCCCGCCGCCCAGCGCCACGACCCGCCACAGGTAGCCGCGGAACACGATCTCCTCGAACAACGGCGCCGAGACGGCGATGGTGAGCACCACCACGAGCCGGTCGAGCAGCGGCCCGCTGCGCACCAGCTCCACGAGCAGCTCGGGCGTGCTCGGCTCCGCCGACGACACCTGCTGCGCGATCCACGACGACAGCGTCCAGCTCACGAGCCCGGCCGCCCCCGCCGCGGCGAGCCACGGCCACGCCGGCACCGCGAGCAGGAACGTGCGCCGGCGGCGGGCGGCGCCGTCGTCGGGGGCGTCGCCCGAGGGCAGCCCGGCGGCGAAGCCCACCGCCGCGAGCGCGAGGCCGGTGATCTGCACCACGGTGAGCGCGCCGACCACGGCGCCGCCGAGGTTCAGCAGCACGGCCGGATCCGTGAGGTCGTCGACCGTCGCGCCGGTGGCGAGCAGCGCCACCACGGTGAGGACGCCGAGCAGCAGCACCCACACGACGGAGACCACCAGGAAGGCGACGAGGTGCAGCAGCATGCGGACCACGGGGGACAGGCTCACGCGGCCGGCCCCGACGCGCGGCTCGGCGCGAGGAGCAGCTCCACCTGCCGCCGCAGCCGGTCGACCTCGTCGCGGTAGAACTCCGGCGCGAGCGCGCCCATCTGCCGCACCTGGCGCTTGCGCATTGCGAGGCTCGTGGCCGTCTGCACGTACAGCGCGTGGTCGACTCCGCGGGGCACCCAGCCCGAGAACAGCCGCCGGAACCAGCTCGACAGGATCTCGGGGTGGTCCTTCGGGATGCGGCCCTGCTGGGCCTCCTCGACGAGCTCCCGCTGGATGGTGACCGACTCGTCCCACAGGCAGATCTGGAAGACGCTGAACACGGCCAGCACCTCCACCGGGAACAGCACCAGGTCGAGCAGGAAGGGCAGCTCGCCGCCCGTGACCTCGCCCACCGTGATGAGCCCGTTCCACAGCGCGTGGACCGTCATCGCCAGGCCGAGCCCCACCGCGCCGCCGACCACCAGCGCCAGGCAGCCCCGGAACCGCGCGAACCCGAGCGAGGCGCCCACGATGGCGGTGGCCGTGGCGTGCATCAGCGCGCTGTAGAAGGTGCGCACCACCACGGTGGAGCCCCAGGCGCCCACGTCGTTGCTGACGCTCACGAAGTACATGAGGTTCTCGGTCATGCCGAAGCCGAGCCCGGCGGCCGCGCCGTAGACGAAGCCGTCCGTCATGTTGTCGAAGTGGCGGTTCCAGATCACGTAGGCCAGGAAGATGGCCTTGCAGGGCTCCTCGACGAGCGGCGCGATCAGCACCGCGCCCGACATGCCGATGGCCTGGTCGGGGTCGAACCCGAGGCCGTCGCCCGCGATGCCGAGCGCGACGCCGAACAGCCCGTCGAGCACCGACGAGACCACGACCGCGCCGACCACCGCGCCGATGGCCCCCCACAGGAAGGTGAGCCCGAGCAGCCAGACCGGCTCCCGATCGTAGCGATCGAGCCACCAGATCAGCACGAGGAACGTGAACATCGGCACGCAGGCGCAGACCGTGCTCGCGACCGACAGCAGGAGGGCCAGCAACTGCCTTACCTCTCCCCGCCAGGTTAACTGGTCGCTCACCCGGAGCGGAGCCCCCATGGACGACGTTGCCAAGCCGGCGGAGCAACCCTTCGATCAGGCGCTCCGCGACAAGGCGCGCAACAGCTGGACCTTCGGGATCGCCGCCGTGATCCTCGCGATGCTCGCCTGCGGCAGCTACATCACCGTGCTGATCGCGCTGCCGCTCGGGATCATGGCCACGAGCAACGCGCGCGCGGTGCTCGCCTCGCCCGACCTCGACGGCGTCAGCGAGGTCTACGCTCGCACGGGCCAGATCACGGGCCTCGCCGCGGCGCTGTGGAGCGGCCTCGTGCTGCTGCTCCTCCTCGCCTTCATCGTGCTCTACGGCGGGATGTTCGCTATGGTCTTCGCGGCGAATCTGTAGCGGCGTCGGGCTCGGCGCGCGCCACCGCGGCGCCGCCGCCCGAGACCACCAGCGAGCGGCTCGCCGTGAAGCCCTGGTCGTCGGTGGCGAGCACCGTGATCAGGTTCGAGCCCGGCTCGAGCGCCACGTCGGCGGTGAACGGGATGCTCCGCAGCGCGCTCGTGGGCCCGCCGCCCTCGAAGAACACCTTGTCGTCGCCCACGTAGACCATCACGTTGGACAGCCCGCGGTCGTCGGTGACCACGCCGGAGACGGTGGTGCGGCCGCCGTCGATGCGGCGCTGGGGGGCGCGGGTGATGTCGACCACGGGCGGGTGGCGGGTGCCCGCCTCCGGCAGCGGCTCGCCGAGGACCATGTCGACGCGCTCGTGCTCGCCGAACCACTCGTAGAAGCCGCCGCGGACGACCGTGCCCTGGTCGTAGGCCGAGGCGTCGCCGAGGGCGAGCTCGACCTCGAGCGGCGCGCCGTCGGCCTGGGCCTCGTTGACCCGGAAGCGGAAGCGCCCCTTCCAGCTGGCCCCCGCGGCGAGGGTGCGGTGGCAGCCGGCCGGCAGGGCGTCCTGGCTGGCGGGGTCGGCGCCGGGGCATGCCTTGCCCGCGTCGTCGACGGGTACGCCGGGGAGCAGCGTGGCGTCGAGCAGATCGATCGCCGTGCGCGAGCGGTTGTGCAGCCGGGCGTACAGCTCCGAGGAGTCGCCCTCGCCGACGTTGTCGATCTGCAGCTCGAGGTCGACGACCTCGCCGAGATCGAGCATGCCGTCGCCGTCGCCCTCCTCGGCGTCGGACACCTTCCAGCGCCAGGCGAAGGCGGGCAGCGGCCGCGACTGCACCTCGACGTCGCGGGTGATGGTCGTGAACGTCCCCTCGCCCGCGTCGCGCAGGTCGACGGTCACCGACGCCGTCTCGGCCGGCCAGCCGTCCTGCACCGAGACGGGCAGCGAGGCCTTGCGCGTCTCGCCCGGCGGGACGACGCCGAAGAACAGCTCGCGGCCCTCCACGAGCGGCAGCCCGCCGAGCACGCCGGCCACGCGGTACAGCGGCCGGGTGCCCGTGTTCTTCACGGACACGCCGATGGTCTCGTCGCGCCCGGCGTGCAGCTTGTTGTCGGGGCCGAGATCGAGCGCAACCTCGACGGGCGGAGCGTCGCTGCGGGTCGCGCCGGGGCCGTTGCGCCAGTCGATGCCGCGCGCGGCGAAGGCGGCCTCGATGGCGTCGTTGCCCTGGCGCTGGCGGGTCGCGATGACCGTGGCCGCCGCGATGAGCACGTCGGAGCGCCGCGGCCCCGTCGCCGCCTTGAGCACGTCGCGCGCCAGCTGCACCTGCGGGTCGGTCGCCACGTCGACGCCGCCGCAGGTGCGCGACCGCGACGGGGTCTCGAGGTAGCGCACCTGGTAGGCCGGCGGATCGATGCGCATGGTCACGCGCTCGAGCGAGCGGTCGAGGTCGGCCTCGCGCCGCAGGTGCTCGCGCTGGAACAGGTGCGCCGGCTCCGACGGGTCGGCCGGCACGAACGACGGCTGCAGCTCGATGTCGGCCGGGATGCCGACGGCCTGCAGGCTGCGGTCGCCCGGGGTCAGGTACTTCGAGATGGTGAGCTTGAGCTTGCTGTCGTCGTAGAACGGGTGGAGGTTCTGGACGGAGCCCTTGCCGAAGGTGCGCTCGCCCACGATGACGGCGCGCTCGTTGTAGCGCAGGGCCCCGGCCACGATCTCGGAGGCCGACGCCGAGTTCGCGTCGACCAGCACGACGATGGGGTACGCCGGCTCGGCGGCGCGGTGGGCCTGCTCGTGGTCGGCGCGGCGCCCCTGGCGGTCGACCGTGCTCACGATGTCGCCCGACTCGAGGAAGGTGTCGGCCACGCGGACGGCCTGGTTGAGGAACCCGCCGGGGTTGCCCCGCAGGTCCATCACGAGGCCGCCGATGCCCTCGCCCGCCTCGCGGTTCAGCCGCGACAGGATGTCGTGCAGGTCGCGCTCGACCTGCTCGTGGAAGCCGGTGATCTTGACGTAGCCGATGCCGCCCTGGAGCAGCTCACCCTCGACCGGGTTGATGGCGATGAGCTCGCGCCGCACCTTGACGTGGACGGGGTCCTGGCCCGCCGGCGCGCCCTCGTGGGCCACCTCGAGGTCGACCTCGGCCCCGACCGGCCCGCGCAGGCGCGTGACCGCCTCGTCGAGGGTCAGGTTGAGGGTGGACTCGCCGTCGATGCGGATGATCTGGTCGTCGGGCTTGAGGCCGGCGCGCTGCGCGGGGGTGTCCTCGATGGGGCAGCTGATCTTGAGCCGCCCGTCGGTGTCGTCGACCTCGATCTGGATGCCGAGCCCGCCGAACTCGCCCTGGTTCTCGATGTCCATCTCGTGGGCGTCGTCGGGCGGCAGCAGCACGGAGTGCGGGTCGAGGGTGGCGAGGATGCCGTTGATGAGCGAGTACTCGACCTGGGCGAGCGGGTCGCCGGTGGAGGTCTCGTCGACCGGGACGTCTTCGGGGCCGAGGTGATCCTTGAGGAGGACCGCGATCTTGCGCAGCTCGTCCTGCAGCTGCGACCGGCTCTGGACGGGCGGCACCTCGAGGACGGTGCGGTACTCGCCGATCTCGACCGAGACCATGCCGCCGCCGGGCTCGCGGCTGAAGAGGGTCACGGGGACGCGGCGCTCGATGGCGTCGAGCGCGGCGACGTACATCTGCTCCCAGTCGATGCGCGACGGATCGACGTAGCTCTCGTCGATGTGGTAGAGCGTCGGCTCGACGAGCTCGAGCTTGGCGATGTCGTAGCCCGGGAAGAACGACGAGGCGCCGAAGTGAGCGGGGCCGTCGCTGCCCCGGGCGCCTCCGACGGCCAGCTGGAGGGCCGCCGCGAGGCTCGCCCCGCTCGCGATGCTGAACACGGCAAGGGGACGAAACATGCGCTGCATCTGCGCTCCATGTGGGGTTCGGCGCGCGGGCCCTCTCACACCGTAGGCTCGCCGCCGTCGCCCGTCAACCATATCTACGGCGCGTGCGCGGCCCTCCGGCAGGCCCCCGAACGTGCGAGCGGGAGCGCCGTCTGCAACGGAGTGACGTTCGCCCGCCTGCCGGAGGGCCTGTGCTCGCGCGGGGGGAAGGGCGCGCGCGCGGCTCCTCCGGCAGGCCCCCGAACGTGCGGGCGGGAGCGCCGTCTGCAACGGAGTGACGTTCGCCCGCCTTCCCACCGGAACGCGATGGGGTGTTCCAGGGTACGGAGCGGTTTCGTGGACGTGGAGCTCATCTTCGGTACGGCTCAGGCGCAAGTGCGAGCGCATACTCCGCAACCCGCAGGATGCGGAGGACATCGTGCAGGGAGGTCTTCGTCGGGGTGATGCGGCGCGGGGGCGAGCAGGTCGACCTCGCCTACCTGTTCCGCGCGGCAGACCACCCGCGCCCTCAACGCCGTGCGCGGTTTCCGCGCCCGCCGCGGCGCGCTGCTCTCGAGCGCAGCCCGGCAGGTCCTCGAAGCCCGCCTCACGGCGCCGCCGACGGCGTCGTCGCCTCGCGGATGTTTCTCGAACGCCTCACCCTGGAGCTCGAGCCTGGCCGGGCCGAGATCCTGGTGTACCGCTACTACGACGACCTCTACCCAGGACGAGATCGCCGAGCTGACCGGCCTGAGCCGCAAGACGGTCGGCAAGCGCTCCGCCGAGATCCGCCAGGCGCTGGAAGCCCTGTCGGGAGGCCGGCCATGAGCGACGACGCGCTCCGACTGCGACGTGTCCTGGCTGGCGCTGGAGCGCCGCGCCGCCGGCGAGCTGACCGGCGACGCCCGCCGCGCCCCTCGACGCGCACGTCGCGATGCGCCCGCGCTGCAGCGGGCGCATCGCCGCCATCGACGCCGACCGCCGGCCGATGCCGCCTCGCCCGCCCCCCGCTGCTGGTGGCGCCCCTGGGCGGCGGCGCTGCTGGCCGCGGCCGTGGTGCTGGTGGCCGTGCGCTGGGCCGCCGCGCCCTCGCCGCCCGCGGCAAGGGCGACGCGAGGTCGTCCTCACCCTGCTCCGCGAGCGGGACGGCCAGGTGGTCGAGGGCGCCACCACCTTCCGCCTGCCCACCGTTTCCGCGTCCTGCTCACCTGCCCTGCCCTCGACATCACGTCGATCGTCGTGGTGCAGGGTGGCGTGGTGGCCCGGCCGCTGGCCGAGCCCGCCTGCGGCAGCCGCCGCCCCGTCCCTGGCGCGTTCCGCGTCGACGGCGCCGAGCCCGCGACCGTGTGCGTGCCGAGGCCGCCGACGGCGCGCTCATGGCCTGCGTCGAGCTGACGCCGGAGCCCTGCTGACGCGGCCCCAGGCCAGCTGCAGCCCCGCCAGGCCCCCTACGGCGGGGACGGTCGCACAGCTCGGCCTTCGGCGAAGGCCGCTACTGGCCCGGCCGAGCGGCGCCTGCGCCGAGCGCGGCGCACTGCAGGCCGAGCGCGCGCTGCGCCGGCAGCGGCGGGGAGCGCGAGGTCCGTCGCGGCGGCGGGCGTGCCCGCGGCGGCGTCCATGCTGGCTGCACCGAGCGCGTCTCGGCCGCGAGGGAGCGTGGGGCCGCCGCCGAGCTGGGCGTACACGGTGGCGGCGCCGAGCGGCAGCTGCCCCCGCAGCGACAGCGACGCTCAGCCCGGCGGAGGCGCCGCCTCGGCAGGCAGCGCCAGCGTGCCGAGCGTGCCCACCACCGCCAGGTGCCCGCCGACGGGGCCGACGAGCGACGCCGCCGCGAGCGAGGGCCTGGGCCCGCCGCGCCCGGCCGTGGCGCTGGCGCCGACCTCGGTGTCGTTCGAGGGCTGGCTGGCGCCCGCGAGCTGGTCGCGGGCGCCGTCGCGGGCACCCGCGAGCAGCGCGCCGCCTCGAACGGCGTGTCGCCCTCGGCCACGTCGAGCCGACAGCGACGGCGCACCTCGGCTCGGCCGGACCAGCGCGACGTAGGCCCGGGCGCCACCGCGAGCGACAGCGGCGCGTCGGGCGCCTCGCGACGACCACGCCCGTGTCGGCCTGGGCCAGCACCACGTCGGCGTCGAGCGCGGTCGGCAGCCGCAGCCGCGCGGTGGCGCTCGGGGCGGGGTCAGCACCAGGCCGCCGCGCCTGCGCACGTCCAGCTCGAGCGTGGGTGCTGCTGCCTGGAGCGCCGTCAGGCGTTGTAGGGTGACGGCGCGGTCGTACGCGCAGGCGCAGGCCTCGTCGAGCGTGACGGTGCCGTCGCCCTCGCGGTCGGCGCGCTGCAAGTGCAGCCCGGCCACCAGGTGGTGCGTGAACGCGGAGCTGCCGAGCGCGTCCGACTCCTGCGACAGCTCGCTGCCGGTGCTGGAGGCCAGCACCACGAGGCCCTCGGTGTCGAGGCCCCGGACGGAGCGCGTCGAGAAGTCGGCCGCGGGCTGCACCCCTGTTTCCTCGCCGCGACCCCCGACTGGCAGGCGTCCAGGACCACGAGCACGAGCGACGCGCCCAGCTGGTCGAGCGCGCCCCGCACCTGCTCGATGGGCACCTCGGCGCCGCCCACGTCGACGGCGAGGCCCGCGCGTGGCCCGAGCAGTAGAACGTCGCCACCACCGACGCATGGCGCTGGCGCGCCGCTCCCACCCGGTCGGCGAGCGCGCTCGAGCGCGCCGAGCAGCGCGTCCGCATCGGGGTCGAGCAGCACCCGGACGTCCCCGGCCGCGTACCCACCGAGGTCCACCAGCATCGTTCGCCACGTTCCGCGCATCGTCGTTGCTGCGTACTGGAAGCTCGACCTGGCCGGCCCGGCCTGGTTCGAGCCCACCACGAGCGCCAGGCGCGCGGGCTCGTCGGGCCTTCGGCGGCGCCGGCGGCGACCGCGAGCAGCAGCCAGGCTGGCATCACCGACCTCCCCGCCGCAGGGTAGCGTCCGTTACCACGGGCGCGTCCAGCGGCGTAGGAACCGCGGCGCCATCGGCCGCTCGAAGCAGCCCCGCACGGCGCTCTCCCACACGACCTCGCCGCCCGCGGTGTACTCCGCACCGGCCCTCGCTGCAGCCGACGAGCAGCGTGCTCGCGGGCGTCGGCGCCGCCGTGCCCTGCGGCCTGCAGGCGGTGTCGGTCGTCGGGTAGGCGGCGCGGACGCGGTTCGTCCCGCTCGCCTCGTCGAGGTCGAGCACCAGCGCCCGCCCGTGCTCGTTGTCCAGCATCAGCAGGCCCCCGTCCGCCAGCCGCCGCACCGCGTGCTGGTGGGAGAAGCCGCCGCCTGGACTTCCCGTGTCGACGGCGAAGTCGTCGCCGAGGCCGCTGTCGCCCTGCCCGGCGAGCGTCCACACCGGGGCGCCGTCCGGGCGAGGCGATGTCGCCCTTCCAGCCGCAGGACGGCGTCGCGCGCGAGCAGCGACAGGTACAGCCGCCGTCGTCGCCGAGCCACAGCGCGTTGGCGTGCATCCAGTCCCCTTGGCGTCCGCGGGGACGGCGACGTGGTCGCGCGGATCCCACGACCCGACGACCTCGCCCGTGCCCCGGTCGAAGCACGTAGAGGCCGTCGAGCATCGGCGCGGGCGGCACGCCGTGGAGCGCGCGGATGGCGTAGATGCGGCCGCCGCGGGCGAACACGTCGTGGTGGAGCATGTCCTCGTAGTCGCCCCCGCGCAGGTCGAGCAGCACGGCACCGTCCCGGTCCACTCCTGCAGGCTCCCTCGGTGTCGGCCAGGAGCGTCCCTCCGCCGTGAAGCTCAGCATGTGCATCCTACGAGCCGCCCGTCGCGGTCGAGCGCGCGTACCAGACGAGGTCGCTCGTGACCGCGTCGACGACGGCCCAGGCGGCCTGACGGCGCCGACGTGCCCAGGTACGGGAACGACGGCGTCCCGGTGACCTCGAGCCGGCTCGCCACCTCCGCGGGCGGCGTGCCGCTTCCGAACGACCCCGAACGCTCCGTCCTGTCGTCGGCGCGGACGACGAACCTGTACGTCTCTTCGGGGCGGAGCACGTCGAGCTCGAGGTCGTGCTCCGTGGCCGGGTCGCTGGCCGCGGTGCGCTCGGCCCTGCCGTCCACCGCATAGCGCACCGTCACGCCCTGCGCGGGGGTGACGCGCACCTACGCACGCTGCGTGGCGCAGCGCGTTGTCGCCGACCTCGCAGGCCGCCTCCAGCACCGTCTCCTCCCCTCGGCCCCCCGCAAGCCGCCAGGACTGTTGTCCACCACGCTGCGCGCATCCACCTCCGCCCCGGGACAACACCCTTCACCGCCCGCGGCGGGAACCGGTTCCCCGACCGCCGCGCCGCGGTGTTGTCCGGGCGAGGAGGAGCGACCATGCCGTCCACGACTCCGAAGCCCCGCGCCCCTGGCGCTGCTGCTGGCCGCCTGCACGTCCGGCGACCCCACCGACACCGCCGGCGACACGGCCACCGCCACCGAGGCCAGCTCTGGTGGGCACCTCCACCCGGACCCGCGAGAGGTGGACGGCGTCCAGACCTGCCACGAGGTCCACGACCCTCACGGGGGACGCCGACCGACTGCGCCTGTGCGACCTCCGCCCGCGCCCTGGCGACGCCGGTGGCGCAGGAGGGCGACCGCCCGCCGGATCCGGCGCTGACCTGGGCGGAGGACGCGGGGAACTGCGGGCTGTCGCTCGGCATCGCGGCGACCTGCCGCCGCCTGCCGGTGGCGGAGACGCAGGACGCCGTGCTGCAGCGCATCTCGCAGGCGGGGACCTACTACGGCGGGATGGCGGCGCTCGACTGGCGGCTCGTCGGCTACCGCGACGGCGGCCCGCTCGGCGACGGCGCTGGGACGGCGGACCTGGAGGTCGACGTCGACCGCACGCTGGAGACTTCCAGTTCGACCTCGACCGTGTTCCAGGAGTGCGGCTCCGGTCGAGCAGGGCGCCGAGCCGCTGGACGGCGAGCCGCAGATCGGCGCGCTCGATCGACCCGCCGCGCTACGACGCCTGGATCTTCGACGGCGCCCTGGGGGTCTCGGCGCTGCCCTCGACAAATCGCGCGACGGGCGGTCCGCCGATGCAGCCGGAGCTGGCGGTCATCGACGCCGCGGGCTGCCTGCTGGCCGTCGGCGTGCCTTACCTTCGACTGCGCCGTCGGCCCGGGCCAGCGCCCCAGCCTGGCCTTCGACCTGCTGCTGGCTGACCTACCGGGTGCTGGTGGCGGACCGCGTGCGCCTCCGCGGCCGGGCCGGCGGGCCCTCCCCGCACCCCGGCGGCGCGGCGTCGGCCACGATGCTGCGCGGCGCCGCGGGCGTATGCACCGTTGCCCTCGCGTCGACCGAAGACGACGTGCCGCTCGGCACCCTGATCCACGTGCACGAAGTGGCCACGCTGCGCGCCACGGTCGGGTCCGCGCCGTGACCTCGACCGGGCGGCAACCGGCGCGAGACCGCGCGCGTCCGCACGAGCAGCCGATCTCCGCCCCGGCGTGCGGAGTCCCACGTTGGACGCACGCTGGGGGCTCTGGTATGCTCCAGATGCCGTCCCAGTGCGGGAGTGTGCCGTCATAGCGCCTCTCCGTCGCGGATCCTGGCCTTCGGGCGAGACCGCGGCGACCGGCGCCGCAGCGGGCCCCCGCGTCAATGCGTCGTCTCCGTCCATCCCGGGCCCTTATTGCCGCTCAAGCTCGTGTGTCCGAACTGTCGTGCGGACGTCCGCCTCGCCGAGCCCCTGCCGCTCCCCGGCGCGGCGGTGCAGTGCGACCGCTGCGCGACCGCCATCGCCGTCACCTACCCGCCCGGGGTCATCGAGCAGCTGAAGGCCCGCGGGAAGCGGTTCGCCGACGCATCCAGCCCGAAGCCCGCGGGGCTACCTCGCCGCGAACGGATGGCACCAGTCGCTCGTCCCGCCCGGGCGAGCGCAAGACCCCGGCCGCCCCAGCGCCCCGCCGCGCCGGCGCCGGCGTCGCGGCGCACCCCACCCCCGAGACCGCGCTCAACCGCGCCACCTCGCCCACCGAGCTCGATCCGAGCGCGGGACGGAGCCGCGGCGGCGGTGGCGGCGCGGGCCGGGTGCCGCCCCTCCTACGAGAACGTGGAGCGCACCGTCGGGGGCACGCACTCGCCCTACGGCGAGCTGCCGCGCACCGAGCTCCTACTCCGACCCCTGAACACGGCGACGAATACGATCCGTACGACGCGGGCCACGAGCCCGATCCCGACGACTCGCTCGACTCCCCCACCCAGCGAGCTCCCCCATGTCTGCATCCACCGGCTCCCGAAGGCCGCGGGGTCCGTCGCGGATCTCTGTCCCGCGAGGACGAGCCTCGCGGGGCGCACCCCGGCGCCACCGCTGGGCGACATCCCCGGCGACCCCGCCATCCGGCGCGCGGCGGCGGGCGGACCCCGGCGTCCGACAGCAGCCGCCGCCCGACCTGCGTCGGCGCGGGCGGGGCAGCAGCGAGGGAGGGAGCGCGCGCTCCCGCAGCTCGGAGCCCCGCTCCTCCCGCGGTGGCGGCACGAAGAAGAAGCGGTCGCGCCTCGGCGCGGTGACCGCCGGCGTGGGCTGCCTCGGCTCGGTCGGGGCGCTCGGCGTCGGCAGCCTGGTGGTGGTGGCCGTCGTCGGGGTGGTGCTCGCGTTCGGCGGGTACTGGTACTTCTCGCAGGGCCTGCCCACGCTCGACGCCCTCAAGGCGTACAAGCCGCCGACCGTCACCGTGGTCGAGGCGCGCGACGGGCAGATCCTCGGCGAGATCTTCGAGGAGAAGCGGTACCTCGTGCCGATCGAGGAGATCCCGGACCACGTCCAGAACGCCTTCCTCGCGGCGGAGGACGCCAACTTCCGCAGCCACGGCGGCATCGACTACATGGGCATCGTGCGCGCCTTCGGGCGCAACGCGCTGTCGGGCCGCAAGGCGCAGGGCGCGTCCACGATCACCCAGCAGGTGGCGCGCGGCTTCCTCCTCACGAACGAGAAGACGCTCGTGCGGAAGGCCAAGGAGGTCATCCTCTCCTGGCGCATCGAGGAGGCCTACAGCAAGGACCACATCCTCTACCTGTACCTGAACTCGATCTTCCTCGGCGCCCAGTCCTACGGGGTCGAAGCCGCGTCGCGGACCTACTTCGGCAAGCACGTCCAGGACATCACCGTCGCCGAGGCCGCCATCCTCGCGGGGCTGCCGCAGCGGCCGAGCGACTACAGCCCCTACAAGGGCTGGGACAAGGCGCGGGCGCGCCAGGAGTACGTGCTCGACCAGATGGAGCGGAAGGGCTTCATCACCGCCGAGCAGGAGAAGGCCGCGCTCGCCGAGGACGTGAAGATCGCGCCGCGGATCAACCAGTTCCGCTCCAAGGCGCCGTACTTCACCGAGCACGTGCGCCGCTACCTCGTCGACAAGTACGGCGAGGAGAAGGTGCTGCACGAGGGGCTGCAGGTGAAGACGACCTGCGACCTCGACCTGCAGACCCTCGGCCAGGAGGCCGTGAAGACCGGGGTCTACGACACCGACTGGCGCATGGGCTACCGGCGGAAGGGCGTCGAGAACATCGGCCGTGGCCAGGTCGACGCGCGACGCGCCGAGGACGAGAAGAAGCTGCGCGAGGCCTGGGCCGACAACCAGGATCCCGCGGGCCGCGTGGCCGTGCCCGACAAGTCGGTGCTCGAGGTGGGCGAGATCTACGACGCCGTCATCACGGGCGTCGACGACAAGTGGGCCACCTTCGGCATCGGCGCGAACGACGCCGTGACCCCCATCAAGTGGAACGACTGGGTCTACGAGCCCGACCGGGCCGGTCCTGGCGGACGCGCGAGGCGACGAGCTTCAAGGCGATGGTCGACTCCGACGACGACGGGAAGCGCGACAACCCGATCCTGATGGTGGGCGACATCGTCAAGGTCAAGGTGGTGTCGCTGTCGACCCGCGACAGCAAGGTGTCGAGCGCGTTCGGCGGCACGCCGGGCGGCAGCAAGGAGATGGTGGCCGTCAGCCTGTTCCAGGTGCCCGAGGTCGAGGGCGCACTGCTGTCGATGGAGCTCCCGACGGCGCCATCCGCACCATGGTCGGCGGCGCCGACTTCGAGAAGTCCGAGTTCAACCGCACGGTCCAGGCGCGGCGGCAGGTCGGCTCGACCTTCAAGCCCATCGTCTACGCCGCGGCGCTCGAGTCGAAGCGGGTCACCGCCGCCACCGTCGTCGCGGACGCGCCGCTCGCGATGGCCACGGCCGACGAGTTCGTCTGGAAGCCGAGCAACTACAGCGCGAACTACGAGGGCAACATGACCATGCGTCAGGCCCTCGCGAAGTCGAAGAACACCTGCACGGTGCGGATCCTCGAGGCGGCCGACCCCGGGATGAACAACGACGTCATCTACAACTTCGGCCGCAAGCTCGGCATCGGCGGGCCGCCGACCTACGCCCTGCCGGCCGACTGGGTGTCGACGCCCGACAACGACCACCTGTGCGTGTGGGTGAAGGAGAGCCGGCAGTCGACCATCTGCATGGACCGCACCCCGCCGAAGCCCGACGACCTGACCGATGCCCAGTACCGGGCGAAGCTCGGGACCGACGGCAGCATCCCGGGCTCCGACCCCAGCAAGCCCACCTACTCCATGTGCCGCGCCTGCGACATGAGCATGGGCCTCGGCTCCGCCTCGCTCACCATGGAGGAGATGGTCCGCGCCTACTCGGCCTTCGCGACGGGCGGCAAGCTCATCGAGCCGTACTACGTCGAGGAGGTCCGCGACCGCAACGACCAGGTCCTCGAGCAGCACACCGACCCGACCCCGCCGCAGGTGATGGACCCGGCGGTGGCGAGCATCACGACCTGGCTGATGGAGGGCGTGGTCAACGGCGGCACTGCGGCCATGGCCGGCCGGGAGATGGGCCTCAAGGGGCTCGCGGGCAAGACGGGCACCACCAACGACGAGAAGGACGCCTGGTTCGTCGGCTTCACCAACGACGTGGTGACGGCGGTGTGGGTCGGCTTCGACCAGCCGCGCACCCTCGGCGTGTCGTCGACCGGCGGCCGCACCGCGCTGCCGATCTGGATCCAGTACATGAAGGTGGCGGCGCCGAAGAGCAAGGATCGGCCGCTGCCCGAGCGGGGCGACCTGCAGTACGCGATGATCGACGAGAAGACCGGCCGACGGGTTACCAGTGGCGGCGTGAACTACCCGTTCCTGCCAGGCACGGTCCCCGAGGCGACGGGCGCTGGAATCGACCAGCTGATGCTCGAGGACCTGAAGGACGACCTGTAGTGAGCCACCGCGTGTTTCCGTGGCTGGTGCTCGCCGCCGGCTGCGGCACCACCGCCCTCGACGAGTACGAGACCTGCTCCCTCGATCTGACGCTCTCCGCCGAGGTGGCTGCGCCCGGCGACGAGATCACGCTCGTCGGCGGGCCGCTCACCACCGTGCGCGACACGCGGGTCGAGGGGGGCGGCGTCGAAGCGGTGGTCACCTCGGTGGTGCGGTCGCAGGACTGCACCGACTGCGAGAGCTGCCGCGACGACTCGCTGTGCGCGCCGTGCGGGCTGTGCGCGGGGGTGCCGCTCACGGCGACGCGGCGGGCGAGCTGCTTCGGCGATCCGCTCGCCGAGCCGGCGGTGGTGGGCGCGTGCGACCTGTGCGAGGAGTCGCTCGGGTTCCTGGTGCCGGAGGGCGTGACCGGGCTCGTGCCGGTGTTCGTGGTCAACGGCAACGGGCAGAGCGAGGCGCTGCCGCTGCAGGTGCTCGGGGCGCAGGGGACGGGCGACACGGGGACGTCGACGACGACGGAGACGGGGATCGCGACGGACACGGGGACGGGGACGGACACCGGGACGGCGACGGACACCGGGACCGGGACGTCGACGGACACGGGGACCGGGACGTCGACGGGGACCGGGACTTCGACGGGGACCGGGACCGGGACTTCGACGGGGACCGGAACGGACACTGGAACGTCGACCGGGACTGGAACGTCGACCGGGACTGGGACTTCGACGGGCACGGGCACGGGTACGGGCACGGGCACGGGCACGGGCACGGGCACGGGCACGGGCACCGGCACGTAGACCCCGTCCCGACCGGGGCTGGCGCGCCGGCGTTTACAGCCTGCGATCGGGGCGCACCTCGGATGGTTGAAGGCGTGGGCCGCGTGGGGTAGAAGGAGCGACGCTCCGGCACCCTGGCGGTGCCGACCGGATCGCTGGCGAACGCAGGTCGATCGCCGAATCCCCCATCCCGACATCCGCAGGAGACGCCCCATGCGCCGGTTCGTGACCGTCGCCGCCGCCCTGGTCCTCGCTGGCCCCGCCTACGCGGGGGGCCTCGGCGTGCTCGCGATGGGCGGCGCCCACACCGAGGACGTCTACTTCTACTCGCGGGTCGACGCCGACGGGAACCCGTTCCCGTCCCTCGAGGAATACGACCAGTACAAGGTCAGCCAGACCCTCCCCACGATCGGCGCCGGCCTCGACCTGATGCTGGGCGACCGCGACGACCGCATCGTGGGCGACTGCCGCTTCTACTGGATGATGGACGGCGCGCAGAAGAACCCCGCGCTCGACACCAACGCGGTGCCCAACCCGCAGGAGAACGTCGTCGCCGCCTACCGCGAGGAGTCGCGGCAGCTCGGCCTGGCGCTCGTCGGCCTGTCCTGGGGCATCGTCGGCAACCCCGACAACTTCCAGCTCGGCGCGGTGGGCCACATCGGCTCCGCCTTCCTCACCGCCGACCACACCGAGTTCCTGGCCTTCGACCTCGGCCCCACCGTGTCCTACCGCTTCGCGCGGCAGGCCCAGGTGTTCGCCGACGTGGTCTACATGGGCCGCTACCGCAAGACGTTCACGCACTCGGGCGTCGGCTTCGTCGGCGTCCGGTACCTGTTCGACTGACCGGTGCGGCGCTGGGCGCCCGTCTGGGGGTGTCTCGCGGCCGCGAGCTGCGGCGGGTCGCCGTCTGCGTGGTGGGTCGACCAGCTGCAGCCCGACGGGCCGTGCTACCGCGTCGATCTCGTCGACGGCCTCGACACCCGGTCGACCGACGAGCTGCACGACCTCTTCGCCTGCGTGAACCAGCAGGGCGCGATCGACGCCCTGGCCCCGGCCGACGCCGCGATGGACGTGCAGACGCGCCCCCAGCCCGACGGCACCGTCGCGCCCGCGGGGATCGAGCTGGCGGTCGCGCTCGAGCGCCTGCGCGGCTCCGACGTCGACGCGTTCGCCCTCGGCTCGCTCCTCGTCGACGCGCTGCAGGCCGAGGCGCCGCCCGGCGCCCCGCGCCCCGTCGACCAGCTGCTCGACCTGTCGCTCGAGCTCACCTACGGCGCGCCGGCCAGCCAGGTGCGCAGCGGCGCCGTCGACCTGCGCGACCCCGAGGCCCTGCGCGCCGGCGTCGTGGCGCCGCTGGCGCCGGTGGTGCCGATCCTCGCCCGCACCCTGCTCGACGACGACCTCGCCGCCGCCAACTTCCTCGGCGAGGTCCTGCAGGACCCCGAGACCCGGCGCTGGCTGCTGACCCTCGTGTCGATCGTCCGCAGCGAGGATCCCGCCGTGGCCGGCCCCCTCGCCTCCCTGGTCCCCGACCTCGGCAGCGCCGTGCTCGCCGGCCGCTCGCCCGGCAACGACCGGTGGCCGGGCGCCAGCGGCGACAGCCTCCGCGACCTGCTCACCTTCTTCGTCGTGCGGGACCACCCCGTCGTCGAGGACATCAGCCCCGCGGCCCACGAGATCCTGGGCGACCCCGCCGTGCGCGCCGCGCTGGTGCCGGCCATCGACGCCCTCGCCGCCGACGGCTCGCTCGCGCAGACCCCCGAGGCCGTCGCGTGGATGGCCTCGGTCGACGTGGACGGCACCCCGCTGTCGCCCGACGAGCTGTCGTCGCTGTACCGCTTCGTGCGCCTGCTGGCCGACAACAACCACCCGGTCGACTGCAGCATCGATCTCGTGGTCACCACGATCGACTGGCAGTTCGACAACCTCTCGCTCGCCACCCTGCGCCTGCTCGCGGGCCTGCAGCCGGGCGAGGTCGTCGATCTCGCCGGCCTCGTCTCCGACCTCACCGGCAGCCCGCTCACCCAGCCGCTCATCGACCTGGCCATCGACTCGGGCGTCTGCCCCTCGTTCACCCGCCAGACGATGGACGACCTGCGCGCGCTCGAGGCGCTGCAGCAGCCCGAGGCGCTGCCGCTGCTCACCGACTTCGTCACCGTGCTCGCGGTGCTGCAGGGCGGCTCCACCGACCACCTCCCCGCCTTCGCCGACCTCGCCGAGGCCCTGTTCGACGCCGGCGGGCTCGAGCCGGCCGAGGAGGCCATCCGCGACCTCGGGCCCACCCCCGTCGCGGAGGACCTGGTCGCGCTGGTGGAGGCGCTGGCCCACCCCGAGCGCCACGGCGTCACCGCCGGCGGCGCCCCGGCGCCCACCCTCGGCGACGCGCTCGCCCTGGTCGACTGGGCCTTCGCCGTCGATCCGGCGGTGGGGCTGTCGGGGCTGCAGCGGATCCGCCCGTGGGCCGTCGGCGTCCTCGACGACGACGACGGCTGGGTCGCCGGCGGCAACCTCGCGCGCCTCGCCGCCACCCCGGGCACCGCCACGGCAGATCTGCTGCCCCTGCTCGCCACCGTCGCCGATCTCGATCCGCAGCTCACCGTGCTCGACGACCTCGGCCCGGTGCTGGCGGACCCGGAGGTCGCAGCGCCCCTGCTGCGCATCGCGGAGCGCCCCGACGTGGTCGATGCGCTCCTGCGCGACACCCCCGCGCCGGGCTCCGGCACGGGCGAGGTCCCCCTCGCCTTCTGGGGCCGCCTGGTCGTCAACGGCGCGCTGCAGGACGTGCTCCGCCTGTTCGACACGGCGGTCGCCGAAGCGCGATGACCCTCAGCCGACGGTGGCGATGACCTCGATCTCGACCGCCACGTCGCGTGGCAGGCGCGAGACCTCCACGGTGGAGCGCGCCGGGCGGTGCGCGCCGAAGCGCTCCGCATAGACCTCGTTCATCGCGGCGAAGTCGCCCATGGACTTCAGGAAGACCGTGGTCTTCACCACGCGGTCGAGGGAGCTGCCGGCCTCGGCCAGCACCGCCGCGACGTTGGCGAGCACCTGGTGGGTCTGCGCCGCCACGTCGCCCTCGATCAGCGCCCCGGTCGCCGGATCCAACGCGATCTGGCCCGAGCAGAACACGAGCCCCCCGACCACCACCGCCTGGCTGTACGGCCCGATCGCGGCGGGCGCCCTCGTCGTCTGCACCATCTGCATGTCCGTCACTCCTCGAGCCGGCCGATCACCTCGGCCAGCAGCGCCGCCAGGCGATCGCCAGCGGCGCGCGCCGCCTCGGTCACCTCGGCGTGGGTCAGCGGGTGGTCGGCAATCCCCGCGGCGTGGTTCGACACGAGCGAGACCACGGCGCACCGCAGCCCCACCTCGGCCGCCGCGATCACCTCGGGCACCGTGCTCATGCCGACGATGTCGGCCCCGAGCCGCCCGAGCATGCGGATCTCGGCCGGCGACTCGTAGGACGGGCCGAGCATCGCCGCCAGCACCCCCTGCCGCACCTCGATGCCCCGCGCCGCGGCCGCCTGGGCGATCGTCTCGCGCAAGCCCGGGTCGTACGCCCGGGACAGGTCGGGGAACCGCTCGCCGTAGGCCGGGCCGCACAGCGGGTTGGTGCCTTGCAGGTTCAGGTGATCCGTGACGATCACCAGCGTGCCCGGGTCGAACCCCGGCGTGATCCCGCCCACCGAGTTCGTGAGCAGCAGCCCGCCCACCCCCCAGGCGCGCAGCGCGCGGACGTAGCGCACGACCTCGCCGGCCGGCCGCCCCTCGTACAGGTGCACCCGGCCCGCGAGCAGCCCCACCCGGTGCCGGCCGAGGGTGCCGACGACGAGCTCGCTCGCGTGGCCCGCGACCGTGCCGGTCGGCAACCCGAGCTCGGCGTACGGCGCGCGCGACGGGCCCTCCATGGCGCTCACCAGCGTGCCCAGGCCCGATCCGAGCACCACGGCGATGCGCGGCGGCTCGCCGAACCGCTCCCGCATCCGCTGCGCCACCTGTGCCACCGGCCCCTGCTCGGGGTGCATCCACCGCCCTCCTGCGCGGCGCGGGCGGTGAACCCGGCCCGCGATCGCGTCGTTGCACTGTCGTCGAGACCATCGGTTCGACGGACACTCTGCAAGGCAGCGCGCCGACGGGTCCCCGGTCCGGAGGCGATGGTCGCATACTCCGGCTGCGGCTGCACGCCCTGTGGTTGTACGCGACACACCGGGCCGCTATGACGACGGCAGCCGGGAGCAAGATGCCGTTCGACGAAACACCGCTGGTCATGGTCGAGACGAAGGAGGCGCTGGACGCCGCGATCGAGGCGCTGTCGGCCTCGAAGGTGATCGGGATCGACACCGAGAGCGACTCCTCCTACGCCTACCAGGAGAAGGTGTGCCTCATCCAGGTGAGCGATCTGCACACCGACTACATCATCGACCCCCTGGCGATCGGCGACATCTCGGCGCTCGGGCCGCTGCTGCGCGACCGCTCGATCGTGAAGGTCCTCCACGGCGCCGACTACGACATCGTCTGCCTCAAGCGTGACTTCGGGTTCCGCATCCGCGGCCTGTTCGACACGCTGATCGCCGCGCAGCTCGTCGGGCTCGAGCGGATCGGCCTCGCCGACCTGATCGGGCGGTACTTCGGCATCGACATCGACAAGCAGTACCAGCGCCACAACTGGGCGCTGTGGCCGCTGCTCCCCGAGCACCTGGAGTACGCCTCGGGCGACACCCACTACCTGCTCGCGCTGCGCGAGATCCTGCTGTGGGAGCTGCGCAAGGTCGGGCGCACCCGGCACTTCCGCGAGGAGTGCCGCCTGCTCGAGCGGCGCGAGTGGCAGGGCCGCACCTTCGATCCCGATGGCTGGCTCGACATGAAGCGGGTCAACGAGCTCGACGACGACGGGCTGCGGGTGCTCCGCAAGCTGTACCGGTACCGGGATCGGCAGGCCCGCCGGATGAACCGGCCGCCGTACAAGGTCATCCCCGACGACGTGCTGATCGAGGTCGCGAAGTCGCGCCCGGAGTCCGAGCGCGACCTCGACAAGGTGATCCTCCGCGCGCTCGGCGCTGCGGCGCGCCACGGCAAGGCGCTCCTCGAGGAGACCGCGGAGGGCCTCGAAGACGACTCGACGCTGCCGCGCACCTCGAAGCGCAGCGAGAAGCGCCGGCCGAAGAGCCGGATCCGCACCCGGCTCAAGGGGCGGCAGGCGGAACGCGTGCTGGCGGAGCTCAAGCGGTGGCGCACCGAGGTGCTGGCGCGCGATCCGTCGCTCAACGCCTACTCGGTGGCGTCCAACGCGACCCTGAAGTGGATCGCGGCGGTGCGGCCCACCAACCTCAAGGAGCCGCCGAGGTGCCGAGGTGCGGCGCTGGCAGGTGCGCGACTTCGGCGACGAGCTGCTGGCCCGCCTCGAGCAGGCGGCGCCGATGGACGAGGCCGACCGCGGGCGCTCCGCGGCGCGCTGACCCCTCGCCGCCGCCGTTGACCTGTCAACGGGCGGAGGATACGGCGCGGCATGGCCAACGCCCGCGCCGCCCGCGCCCGCATCGCCCGCAACTTCGTCGACCGCTACGGGGCCGAGCGCCTGCGCGAGCTGCTCGACCTGCTCTCGGCCGGCGAGTCGGGCCAGGTCATCGCCACGTCGTTCGACGTGAGCCGCGAGCGCGTGCGGCAGTGGAAGAACGCCTTCGGCACCGTCGTGACGCTGTACCAGGTGCACCCCGAGGTGCAGTCGGTGCTCGACGAGGCGTAGGCGCCCTACGCGCTCCAGCTCCGGCGCCGCCGGTCGCCGATCCACCGGGCCACGGGGTCGAAGACCTCGGCGGGGGCGTCGCTGCCGAGCACCAGGTCGAGGTGCGAGCCGGAGGCACGCAGCGCCGTGCGGTCGGCGTGGCCCCAGCGCCCCAGCGCCCGCTCGCCCACGTCGGGCGGGCAGATGGGGTCGTCGGTCGCGGTGACCACGAGCAGCGGTACGTCGGCGGCGGCGAGGCCCTCGCACAGCTCCACCGCGCCGCCGTACAGCGCCGGCGCGCCCGAGCGCATCCAGCCCCGCACCACCTGGACCAGCGCGACCGGCGGGTCCTCGACGGCGTAGAGGAGCGCGCCGCGCACGCGGGCCGAGGGGCTGCGCGGCGCCAGATCGCTGGCCATCCGCCCGCCGAGCAGCGGCGCGGTGAGCCGCGCGGCGGTGCGCAGCGGCACGGGCCACGACGCGGGCAGCCACGACAGCAGCCGGGTGAGCGCGGCGCCGTCGGGCCGCAGCTCGGGCAGCTCGAGCGGCGCCCCCAGCGCCACGACGCTGGCCAGGCGGGGCTCGCGCCGGCTGCCGGCCGCCAGCGCCAGCAGCCCGCCGAGCCCGTGCCCCACCAGGTGGACCCGCTGGAACCCGCTGTGCTCTGCCACGACCTCGAGCGCGGGCGGCAGGTCGCGCTCCACGATGCGCTCGACGGTGCGGTCGCGGCTCCGCCCACCCGGCGGCGCGACCGCCTGGCGATCCGCGCGGTGCGTCCACAGGTACACGGCGAAGCCCGCCTCGCGCAGCGACGCCACGAGGGAGCGCTCGCCGTAGCGGAACAGGTCGGGCCCGGCGGTGAGCCCGTGGGCCAGGAGCACGGGCTCCCCGGCGCCGATGGGCCACGGGCCTGGCGGCGGGTCGATGCGGAACACGGGCGCCCGCCAGCCGTCGCTGGCGGTGTAGTACAGGCGCCGCGCCGCGCCGGGGGGCGCCGCCTCGACGAACGGACCCCGCTCGGTCGGGTGCAGGGTACGCCACAGCAGCGCCGACGCGATCCGGCCCAGGTGGGCGCGGGCGGTCGGCGTGAGCCGGCGAGGCGGCGGTCGCTCCGGCAGGGTCATGCTGCTGTCTTACTGTGTTCCCGGCTACTTGATGGTCGCCCGGCTCTTCAGGTCGCCCACCCAGGCCGTGTAGAACGCGTTGCGCCGCTTGAGGAGCATCTGCTCCTCGATCTCGCGCGCCCCCTCGTCGAGCTTCGTCAGATCGGGCTCGGTGCGCTCGACGAGCTGCGCGACGTAGTACACGCCGTTGTCCTCGAAGACCTCGTCGACGACGGAGCCGACCTCGGCCGTGCGCGCGGCGTCGAGCAGGCGCTGCGGCGGCGCGAACGGGTTGCCCGAGGCGGTGGTGGGGATGGGGCCCGTGTCGGCGACGGTCAGCCCGTGCGCGTCGAGCAGATCCTGCGGGACCTCGCCCGACTCCTTCCACTTCGGCAGCAGCTGCTCCTCGGCGAAGGTCGCGGCCATCACCGGCAGGCGCTCGGCGCGGATGAGCCGGTCGGCGATGCTGTCGCGCACTTCGTCCAGCGTGTCGATCTTGGGCTCGACCCGCTCCTCGATGCGGATGAGCCGCGCGTCGCGGTTGGTCACCACGACCTTCGTGAGGCCGCCGGCGGGGACGCTCTTGATCGCGTTGGTGTCTTCGGCGGACAGCTGCGCGACCGGCCGCAGGCCGAGATCGCCGCCGTCGATGGCGGAGGGATCCTCCGACCAGCGCTTCGCGAGCTCCGCCATGTCGGCGCCGGCGTCGATCTGCTGCCGCACCTGCTCGAGCTCGGCCCGCAGCTCCGGGAGCCCCGGCTTGTCGCTGCGCACGACGAGGCGGATCATCCGCAGGCGCACCTGCTCGGGGTGGTCGTAGAGCCGATCCTTGTCCTGCTCGTAGGTCTCCTGGACCAGCGACTCGTTCTCGGCGAGCCAGGCCTGGCGCTCCTCGGGCGTGATCTGGACCTCGGGCTCGAAGGACGTGGGGCGGATCCGCACGACCTTCAGGTCGACCCGGGTCTCGGACTCGACGTAGGCCTCGCGCATCGCCGGCTCCGACATGCTCGCGCCGATGTAGACGAGCTCCTGGAGCTTGCTGCGGAGCAGCGCGTCGTGGAGCTTGGTCTCGTAGTCCGAGCGGGTGAGCTGCTGGCGCTTGAGGTAGCTCTGGTAGGCCTTCTCGTCGAAGTCCCCCTGCTTGTCGCGGAACGGGAGGTTCATGAGCTCCCGCGCCACGTCGCCGTAGGACACCTCGAGGCCGAGCCGGTGGGCCTCCTGCAGCAGGACCTCCTGCTCGATCAGGTCCTGCCGCACCTGCTCCGACAGCTGCTTCTGCTCCACGTCGGACAGCGTGCGGTTCGACCGCTGCTCGGCGGAGTACAGCGCGTTGCGGTAGGCGCGGGAGAGCTCGGTGTCCATGATCTTGACGCCGTTGACGGTCGCGACGACGCCGCTGCGGTCGCCCTGCGTCTGCGCGTAGACCCCGACGAACGCCACGATGATCATCGCCATGATCACCTGCATGAACGTCGAGTCGGACCCGGAGCGCATGCGCTCGAGGAGGCTCATGGCGGACTCCACTCCCGGTGGCGGGGAAACGGCCGGCCGAGCCCGTTCCGATGGGGGTCGCAGCCGGAGAGGGCACACTCTAACCACCGTGGCCCCCACCGGACAGCCCGCGCGCGACCCGTGCCTACGGATGCCCGCCCGTGGAGGTCCCCGAGTCGTTCTTCGGCTGCTGCTTGGCGCCGCCGCCGCCGCTGCTCCCGACCGTCGGCCCGCCGGCCCACAGGGTCTTCGTCACGTCCTTCGACAGCTTGTTCCGGGCGTACTTCTTGTCGGCCTGCGGCATCCAGTCCCGCAGGTTGGCCTTGCGGTTGTCGGGCGACGGGTGGGTCGACAGGAACACGGGCACGCTGCTCGGGCTGGCGGCGTCCATCCGGTCCCACAGCGCGATCGACTCCTGCGGCGGGTAGCCCGCCTCCGCCATGTACATCAGGCCGATGACGTCGGCCTCGGACTCGTGGGTGCGCGAGAACGGCAGCAGCACGCCGACCTCGGCGCCGAGGCCGACTGCGCCGAGGATCAGCGCGCGATCCTTCGGCTTGAGCTCGGTGGCGTTGGCCATGTAGATCTCGAGCCCCGCGAGCCCGCCGATCAGCGTGAGCTGCTGGGTCATCCGCTCCGCGCCGTGGTGCGCGATCGCGTGGCCGACCTCGTGGCCCATGACGAAGGCCATGGCGGACTCGTTCTGCAGCACGGGCAGGATCCCCGTGTAGAACGCGATGTACCCGCCGGGCATGCACCAGGCGTTGATCGTCTCGTCGTCGATCAGGGAGTAGCGCCAGGCGTAGTCGGGCTTCTTGGCGACGGTCGAGATCTTGTTGCCGACGGCCACGAGCGTGTCGCGATCGGGCCCCGTCTTCTCGACCTTCGAGTCGGCCAGGGTCGAGGTGTAGGCCTGCTTCCCCACCCCCATCATGATCGACTCGGGGACGAGGTTGTACTGGGTGCGGCCCGTGTAGGGGACCTTGTGGCAGGCCACCGCGGCCAGGGCGACGATCCCTGTGCCCAGGGCGATCGAGCGAACGGTCATGCGATCCTCCGCTCGGGGGAGTATTTCGCCCGCGCGCCCGCGCCCGCTCGACGACAGCCGACCGTCAGTCCCACTCCTTCGTGTCGCCGCCGTTCTGCGACACGCTGCCGCTGCCGGTGAGCGGCACGGGCATGTCCTGCACCCGGAGCGTCTCGGGCAGCATCGACACCGGATCGACCTCGTGGGCGCCGCGCTTGTAGGGCACGTCGAGCTCGACCAGGTGGAAGCCCGTCTTGAAGACCTCGAGCCGGTAGGTCTGGCGCTTCTCGAGCTTGATCCGCTCGCCCTGGTCGTCGCGGAGGTAGGAGAACTCGAAGCGCCCCTCGCGGTCGGTGGCGACCTCGACGTTGCCGGGCTGCAGGCTGACGGTGGCCCGCGGCATCGGGTCGCCGTTCTGGTTCGTCACCACGCCCGCGATCACGGGCCCGCCGGCCCAGGCCGCGCTCGACCCGAAGGTGGTCAACAACCAAGCCAGCATCATGTCCCACCCCACGCTCACCCCATTGTACAACAGGCGGGGGACGTTGCGTGGGGCACATCGACGCGGGCAACGGCCCGACGGGCGGCCCCACGGCGTTGCATTCTCCACGGTCGAGGGGTACGATCTCCCACATCGGGTGGACTCCCCGTCCGCCTCGCGCCCCCGGCTCCCCGCCGGGCGGCCGTTCCGCTCCCCTCCCCCATCCCGCCCCGGGACCCCCATGCTCTCCACCGTGCTCGGGCTGCTAGCCAGGGACCTCGCCAGGATCTCGGCACCTCGTTCACCCGCGTCCACCTGCGCAACAGCGGCGAAGTGTCCGCGACGAGCCCACCGTGGTGGCGCTCAACACCGACCGCGACGGCCGGCGGCGCGTCGCCGCCTTCGGGGCCGACGCCGGCCGATGCTCGGCCGCACCCCCGACGACATCCAGGCCGTCCAGCCGATCCGGCGCGGCCGCGTGGCCGACTTCGAGGTCGCCGAGGCCCTGCTGCTGCACCTCGTCCGCCGGGTCCACGGGCGGAACGGGTGGATGCGGCCGCGGATGGTGGTGGCCGTGCCGCACCACGCCTCCGACATGGAGGTCCGCGCGGTGCGCGACTCCTGCGAGTCCGCGGGCGCGCGCGAGGTCCAGCTCGTGCCGCGGCCGATCGCGGCGGCGCTCGGGGCCCACCTGCCCATCCACGAGCCGGCCGGCGTGCTGGTCGTCGACGTGGGCGGCGGGTCCACCGAGGTGAGCGTGCTGTCGCTGTCGGGCGTGGTGTCGACCCGCACGGTCGACGGCGGCGGCGAGGGCATGGACGAGGCGATCATCGCCTGGCTGCAGCAGTGGAAGGGCCTCCTCGTCGGCCGCCCGAGCGCGGAGCGCCTCAAGATCGAGCTCGGCTCCGCCAGCGACCCCGACCCCCACGCGCGCGCCACGGTGAAGGGGCGCTGCCTGCAGCGCGGCGTGCCGCGGGCCGAGTCGGTCACCGCCGAGGAGATCCACCAGGCGCTGGTGCCCCACGTCGACGCCATCGGCGACGCCATCCGGGCCGCCATCGAGGAGGCGCCGCCCGAGCTCGGCTCCGACATCGTCGACGCCGGGGTCGTCATCACCGGCGGCGGCGCGCAGCTGCGCCACCTCGACCGCGCGCTGCGCGACCGCACCGGGCTGCCGGTGGTCTGCGCCGACCGGCCGCAGCACGCCGTCATCGACGGGGTGGCGCGCGTCCTCGAGGATCCGGGCCTGGAGCGCGTCGTCGCCAACTGACGGGCGTGCCGGGACGGTCGAGCGCCGACGGCTTACGTCCCCTGCCGCCACGGGGGGACGATGAACCTGGTGCTGGTCTCGAGCGAGGTCTCGCCGTACTCGAAGTCGGGAGGGCTCGGAGACGCCGTCGCCGGGCTGGCCAAGGCGTACGCCCGGGCCGGCCACCGGGTGTGGACCGTGTCGCCGCGCTACCGCGGCGTGGCGCCCGAGGCCGCCTTCACGGGGGTCGTCGCGCGCGTGCCGCTCGCCGCCTGGGAGCACCACGTCGAGCTGTCGGTGGTCGAGCGCGACGGCGTGACGCACCTGCTCGTCGACAACGGCATGTACGACCGCGACGGGCTGTACGGCGACGACAACGGCACCTACGGCGACAACCACATCCGCTTCGCCCTGCTGTGCCAGGCCGCGCTCCACGGCGCGCGGCGGCTCATCGAGGACGAGGGCCTGGGCGACGTGGTCTTCCACTGCCACGACTGGCAGGCCTCGCTGCTGCCCGCCTACCTCAAGGCGTGCTGGCGCCCGCTCGGGCTGCTCGAGCGCGCCGGCACCGTGCTCACGCTGCACAACCCCGCGCACCAGGGTCGCTTCGGCCCCGGGCTGTTCGTCGACCTCGAGCTGCCCGCGCGCTGGTTCACCCCCTGGGGCCTCGAGTTCCACGGCGACCTCGCCATGCTCAAGGGCGGCATCCTCCACGCCGACCAGCTGACCACGGTGTCGCCCACCTTCGCGCGCGAGCTCGTCACGCCCGGCGGCGGCTTCGGGCTCGAGTCCGTGCTGCTCGGGCGCGGCGTCGACCTCACGGGCATCCTCAACGGCATCGACGACCGCGAGTGGGACCCCGCCGGCGACCCCCACCTCGCCGAGCCCTACGACGCCGACGCGCTCGAGGGCAAGGCCGCGTGCAAGGCGGCGCTGCAGCGCGAGCTGGGGCTGCCCGTCGCGCCGGATGCGCCGCTCGTCGGCTGCGTCACGCGGCTCGATCCGCAGAAGGGCGTGGAGCTGCTGGTCGACAGCGTGCCCTGGCTAGCCGACCGCGGCGCGCAGGTGGTGGTGCTCGGCTCGGCCGCGGCGGCGCACCGCACCTTCGAGCACCGCCTGCGCGACCTCGAGGGGCGCTACCCCGACCGCGTCCGCGCGTGGATCGGCTACAGCGAGCCCGTGGCGCACCGGATCATGGGCGGCGCCGACCTGTTCGCGATGCCGTCGCTGTTCGAGCCGTGCGGCCTCACCCAGATGTACGCCCAGCGCTACGGCACGGTGCCGGTGGTGCGGCGGACGGGCGGCCTGGCGGACTCCGTGGAGCCCGTCGAGGGGCCGACCCGCGCCACGCCGCTGCCGCTGCGCCGGCGGGTCCAGGCGCGCGAGGAGCGGGAGCCCGTGCGCGGTGCCGGTGCGGGCTTCGTGTTCGACCGCCCGTCCGGCGCGGCGCTGCGCGAGGCGCTGTGGCGGGCCCTCGAGTGCTACGAGCACGATCGTCCGCGGTTCGACACCATCCGGCGCCACGGCATGCGCCGCGACTTCTCGTGGGACCGCGCCGTCCGGGAGTACACCACGGTGTGCGAGCGGGCCGCGGCGCTGCGCTAGAATACACCCAGGCCATGCAGCGCCCCGTCCGCCAGCTCCCCGTCACCTTCTCCGACGTGCTCGACCGCGCCGACGCCTCGCTCGTCGCGGGCTGGTACCACGCCGTGAGCGTCCAGCCGGAGCGCATCCGCGCCTGGCTGCGGCTGCGCGGGCTGCACTTCGTCGACCCCGCGCGCTCCGACACCCCGCCGCTCGCCGAGGTCGATCGCACGGCCGAGGCCGTGATCGAGCGCGCCAGCTCGCTGCTCGGGGCCCTCGGCGGCGCCGCCGGGCTCGTGGGCGCCGCCACCGTGCCGCCCGAGTTCCTGGCCACCAACGTCGGCGTGCTGCGGCTCGCGCAGCGGCTGTGCGTGGTCTACGGCTTCGACCCGACCACCGATCGCGGCGAGATGGCGCTCACCCGCGCGCTCGCCGCGGCCTACGGCGTCGACCTGCCCGAGACCGGCCCCGCGCGCATGCGGGTGCGCGATCTCCCCTCGCTGCTGCGCGGCGAGGGCAGCGGCCCGCAGGCCATGGCCGGCAAGGTGGCGCGCGCGATGGCGAAGAGCACGGCCTGGTGGGTGGCGGGGCGGCTCACACGGTTCGTCCCGGTGCTGAGCGCGGGCACCGCGCCGCGTCGACCGCAAGCAGGTGGGGGTCGCCTGAGGCCGCTGAATGCAGACCGTGCTGCGGCGGCTGGCAAGATCCCACCGGGCTGCCCGGCCCGGTGGAGGCGCAGGAGCTGGTCCGCAGCCGGTGAGCCGGCAAGGCTACCCGTTCGCGGGCCAATGCATTAGGCTGCCGGCGCGACATGCAGCTCTCCCTGATCGACCGGTACTGCGCCTCACCCCACGCTGCACCGCTCACGGCGGCCGCGGTCGATCCGCAGTCCGGCGCGGCCGTGACGGCCGACGCGTGGGGCACGGTCGCGATCGCCCGCGGCGGCGAGCGCTACCCTGCGATCCTGTTCGACATGGGCTCGCCGGTCACGGGCGCGGTGGCGGTGTGCCGGGGCGGCGCCCTGGTGGCCGTGGGCGACGACCAGGGCACCGTCGCCGTCTACAAGACGTGGGACGGCTCGTGCGTGTTCGAGGACATCAAGGACGGGCCCGCGGGGCAGGCCCGCGCGATGCGCGCCGTGGCGTTCAACCCGCAGGCCACCATCGTGGCCACGCTGTCGATCGACGGGATCGTCCGGATCTTCGACATCCAGCGCTGGGAGCGGCTCGCGAACTACCAGGGCTTCTCGGGCGAGAGCATCGAGTTCAACGAGCGCGGCGAGCGCCTGCTGGTCGTCGACACGCTCGGGCAGCCGAAGCTGCTCGATCTCATGTCGCAGGAGCAGCTCGACCTCGAGATGGTGCCGGGCGGCGTGCGCGCCGCGCGGTTCACCCCCGACGGCCGCAACGTCGTGGCGATCGGCCAGGCCGGCATCACGCTCATCGGCCTGCCCGACGGCCGGATCCGCAACAGCTTCTCGGCGCGCGGCAGCTCCGGGATGCTGACCATCGTGATGTCGCCCAACGGCGACGCGCTGGCGGCCGTCACCGGCCGCTCGGTGCACACCTTCACCCTGCCCGAGCTGCAGCTCGCGAGCTCCGAGAAGCACGGCGCGGCGGAGCCCACCACCGCGGCCATCTGGGACTTCCGCGGGGTGGCGGTGGGCGGCAAGGACGGCCTGCTGCACCGGCCCGGCGGCAAGCCGTCGCTCGAGAGCGTGGTGTGCTGCACGGGGTTCGGCGAGCACCGGGTGGCGGTCCACGGCGAGCGGGTCGCGGTGTGGAGCGGCAACCGGCAGCGGCGGCCGTTCAACGCGAAGAAGCGGTTCGTCGAGGTGAAGGTCGACCGCGACGGGAAGCTGCTGATCGGCGTGCCCGACGACCGCAGCGGCGTGCAGGTCTTCGAGGCCCGCACCGGGCGGCACCTGTTCGACGCCGGGCCCGACACGGCCGACACGCCGAAGATGGAGGTCGGCGGCTCGATCGTGGCGTGCATGCTCACCCGCGGCGGCCTGAAGTGGTACGACCTGCGGAAGAACAACGTCTTCGAGCTGCCCTGGGTCACGACCTTCGCGCTGTCGGGCTCGGGGACCTGGCTCGCGGTCGTCACGCCCAAGGGGCAGGTGCGGGTGCTCGACCCGTCGACCGGGAAGGACGCCATGCCGAAGCCCGATCGGATCGCCGAGATCCCGATCCGGCTCGTGTCGTTCGTCAACCGGCGGCCCGACATGCTGGTGCTCGACAACGACGGCGTGCTCGGGGTGTACGACCTCGGCGTGTCGGTGAAGGACGGCGTGTCGGCGCAGGGGCGCGACGTGCTCGACCTCAACGTCGACGTCGACCGGCTGTGGGGCATCACCGGCGGGAAGTACGCCGCCATCCGGTTCCAGGTGCCCGAGACGCAGACGGCCACGGTCATCTTCGTCGACCTCGGCACCTGCGAGGTCGTGAGCGAGGTCGGCGACCTGCTGCCCTACGCCTGGGTCGACCCCGAGACGGGCGACATCCTGCAGCCGGCGCGCGGCGCAGCGGTGATGGAGCTCGACATGTGGGGCAAGGAGAAGCGCGTGCTGCGCGCCCTGCCCGAGGGCGAGTGGCTCGCCTTCGACGAGCGCGGCGTGCTGGACGCGAGCGAGGGCGTCCAGCGGTAGCAGCCTGTCGCTGGCGGGTCGGCACGGATGCTCTGCCGAGCCTGACGCGGCGAGGCTTGCGCCTGGCGCACGGAACAGGCTGGGCTTGGTGAGCATGGTCGGGTAGATCACGGTCCATGGGCCTCTTCGATCTCGACGGGCGGCGTTGGAGCTCCTGGCAGGGCACGGCCCGGCTCGCCTGCATCGGCGCGGGCGCGGTGGGGCCGCACGGGCCAGCGCGTGTCGACCTGGCTGCCGCGTCGCCGGCGCGTTCAGCGTGCCCGCACGACTACCACCACGACCACCACCACGACCACGCCCTCGGCGCGACGAGGACCGGTCGCGGCCCCGGCCGCTCTCGCCCAGCCCGTCGCGACCCCGTCCCGGCTTCTTCGCCGACGAAGCCACCAGATCACAAGTCGACTTCTGCCTCGGTCGTACACAACCTCTGCGAGGGCGCGGGGCGCCCCGCCGAAGTGCTGAAGTTCGAGATCTGGCCTCGGGCGAGGCCGGCGAGGCTGCAGGTGCGGTCCAGTCGCTGCTCGATGCCGAACGAGGCGACGCTCGGCTCAGCAGTTCCTCGTGGTCATGGGCCGCACCGCCACCGGCCGTAGCCGACACAGCCCGCCACGCCCAGGCTCGCTCGGCGTGGTGGTGGTCGTGGTGGTGGTCGTGGTCGTGATGACCTCGAGCACTTCGAGAGGGCTCAGGCGGCGCTGTCTCCGACGGGCTGCTCAGATCGACGGCCCGCCGTCCACACGAACAGCTGGCCCGTGACGTAGGCCGCGCGGGGCCGCACGGGAAGCGCACCATCGGCGGCGATCTCCTCCCGGGCTGCCCATGCGGCCGAGCAGGATGTGCCGTGACCTCCTCGCGCTGCTTGTCCGACAGCGCGGCGGTCATGTCGGTGGCCACGAAGCCCGGCGCCACCGCGTTCACCCGCACGTTGCGCCGCGCCATCTCGAGCGCGAGCGACTTGGTCAGCGCCACGACGGCCGCCTTGCTCGCCGCGTAGTTCGCCTGGCCCGCGCTGCCGCGCACCGCCGCCACCGACGCCAGGTTCACGATGGCGCCGCCGCGCTTCTTCGCCATGCCCGCCAGCGCCGCCCGGCACATCCGGAAGGTGCCCCCGGCGTTGACGGCCATGACCCTGTCCCACTGCTCGTCCTTCATCCGCAGGGCGAGCCCGTCGGCGGTGCGGCCGGCGTTGTTGACCAGGAGATCGGCCCCGCCGAGGCCCTCGGCCGCCGCGAGGATGGCCTCGCAGCCGGGGGTGGTCGCGATGTCGCCCTGGACGGCCAGGCCGCCGATCTCCGACGCCACGGCCGCGGCCGCCGCCTCGTCGTGCCCGTAGGCGACGACGACGCGCGCGCCGCCGCGCGCCAGCTCCAGCGCGACGGCGCGGCCGATGCCCCGCCCGCCGCCCGTGACCACGGCGACCTTCCCGTCCAGCTCCACGGCGACCTCCGGCGCGCAGTTAACCCGGCTCGACCCGACCGGGGCCGATGCCGGGCCAGCCGCACAGGGCCGCCACGAGCCGGTCGAGGCCGACGGCGATCCCGCAGGTCGGCGGCATGCGCCCCACGGCGTCGACCAGCGCCTCGTCGACGGGGTGCGGCGCCTCGCCGGCGGCCACGCGGGCGGCGTTGGCGGAGAGGAAGCGCCGGCGCTGCTCGGCGGGGTCACCGAGCTCGTGGAACGCGTTGGCGAGCTCCACGCCGTGCAGGTAGGCCTCGAAGCGGCCGGCCACGGGCCAGTCGCCGTCCGTCCGGACCCGGGCCAGCGCGGCCTGGCTGGCGGGCCAGTCGGTCACGAACACCGCGCCCGTGAGGCTCGGCTCGATGTCGGTGACCCAGCGGCGGGCGAACGCGTCGTCCCAGGGCTCGTCGTGGTCGGAGAGGTCGCTGGCGGCGGCCTCGGCGAGGTCGATCCCGAGGACGTCGCGGAACAGGTCGCGCACGGTGACGCGCCGCCACGCCGGGACGGTGGCGCCCACCGCCGCGGCCGCAGCGGCCACGACGCCCTCCACCTCGTCCATGAGGTCGGGCAGCGAGGCGCCCACCCGGTACCACTCGAGCATGGTGAACTCGCGGCCGTGCCAGTCGCCGCGCTCGCGGTCGCGGAAGCAGGGCCCGATCTCGTAGATCCGGCCGAGGCCCGCGGCGAGCACCCGCTTGAGCGCGAACTCCGGGCTGGTGCGGAGGAAGCCGCCCCCGGCGGACACCGGGTGCAGGAACTCCTCCATCGCCGGGCTCGGGACGAGCGCGGGGGTGGGGACCTCGAGGTAGCCGCGGTCGTCGAGGGTGCGGCGGACGGCGCGCAGCACCGCGGCGCGCGCGCGGAGGCCCGCCGGGTCGATCGCGCCGATCGGGTCCGCCACGCCTACTTCTTGACGCGCTCGACGTACTCGCCCGTGCGGGTGTCGATCTTGAGCCACTCGCCCTGCTCGATGAACAGCGGGACGGCGATCTGCGCGCCCGTCGACACGGTGGCGAGCTTGGTGGCGCCGGTGGCGGTGTTGCCCTTCATGCCCGGCTCGCAGTAGGTGATCTCGAGCTCCACGAAGTTCGGCAGGTCGATGTTGACGGGCCGGTCCTTGTAGAACATCACCTCGACCTCCATCTGCTCGACGAGCCAGTTGGAGGTGTCGCCGATGGCCGCGGCCGAGATGGAGATCTGATCGAAGGTCTCGAGGTTCATGAAGTTGAACCCGTCGCCGTCGGCGTACATGTACTGCATCGTCGCGGAGTGCACGTCGGCCGGCGCGAGCGACTCGTTGATCTTGAACGTGCGCTCCAGCACGGCGCCCGTGATCAGGTTCTTCAGCTTGGTCCGCGTGAACGCCTGACCCTTCCCCGGCTTGACGAACTGGAACTCGGTGACGTTGTAGGGGGCGCCGTCGATCTCCACCTTCAGCCCCTTGCGGATGTCCGAGATCTGATACATGGGCTCGCGTTCCTCGTGCTGTGAGCGGGGCATGTATCACGTCGCGCCCGCTCGCCAGCCGCGACCCCGGAGCCGCCCCTGACCGACCCGCCCGATCGCCGCTCCGCCGGCGTCTCCCGCGCGGAGCTGCTCGCCACCCGGCCCGCGCTCGCCCCGATCTGGGCCGCGGCCGACGCCGCCTTCCCGATCCGCGTCACGCGCTCGTTCTGGTCGCGCATCGACCCGGCGGACCCCGCCGATCCACTGGCCGCGCAGGTGCTGCCCGACCCGCGGGAGCTCGAGCCCGATCCCGGCGACCTCGCCGACCCGGTGGGCGACGCCGCGCGCGCCCCGGTGCCATGGATCGTGCACAAGTACCCAGACCGGGTGCTTTGGCTGCTGACGAAGCGCTGCCACCTGTACTGCCGGTACTGCTTCCGCCGCGATCACCGCCCCGGCGAGCGGGAGGACCCGACGGCGGCGGAGTGGGCCGCAGCGGCCGACTACGTGCGGGGGAGCGGCGCCACGCAGGTGATCCTGTCGGGGGGCGACCCGCTGGCCGTCCCGGTGCGCCGGCTGGTCGAGGCGATCGATGCCGTGCGCGACGCCGTCCCCGTGGTGCGCGTCCACACGCGGGCGCCGATCACGTTCCCCGACGCCGTCTCCGACGCGCTGGTGGCGGCGCTCGCGGCCCGCGCGCCGGTGTGGGTGGTCGTCCACTGCAACCACCCGCGCGAGCTGTCCGCCGACGTCGACGCCGCGCTGGGCCGGCTCGTCGACGCGGGCGTGCCGGTGCTCAACCAGGCGGTGCTGCTGCGCGGGGTCAACGACGACCCGGACGTGCTGGCCGCGCTGTGCGAGGCGCTCGTCCGGCGGCGGGTGCTGCCGTACTACCTGCACGTGACCGACCGGGCGCGCGGCAACGCGCACCTGCGGATCGGCGAGGCGGAGGCCGTCGCGCTGCACGACGCGCTGG
Source organism: Myxococcota bacterium (assembly GCA_041389545.1). Lineage (GTDB taxonomy): Bacteria > Myxococcota_A > UBA796 > UBA796 > JACKER01. Next base: position 100,232 of record JAWKRQ010000015.1, read on the forward strand.
CGGCGCGGGTCGGGGGCCTGGCGCTGCCGCGGCTGGTCGTGGACCCGCCGGACGGCTCGGGCAAGCGGGATCCGCGGCGGCCCGCTACCGGTGCAGCTCGCAGCTGAAGTCGAACGGCGGGTAGCCGCCCGTGCCGTTGGGGTAGACCCGCAGGATGCCCGGCCAGGTGCCGCCCGCCGGGGCGCCACCGTAGGTGAGGCGGATGGGCTTGATCGCGAGCACCGTCTGGACGACGTAGTCGTCGCCGCTCCACAGGCCGCAGTGCACGTCGAGCGCGTCCTGGTAGCCGTCGAGGGCGAGGGTGCCCGTGCCAGCAACGAAGCCCTGGGCGTCGTTCAGCTCGAGGGCGAGGCCCGCGACGCCCGTGTAGCCGCTGCCGCTCAGGGGCACGCAGGTGCCCGTCCAGCGCCCGGTCATGTCCTGCAGGGCCGTGTCGGTGAACGTGGCCTGGGTGCCGCACTGGCTCGCGGCGGTGTCGGCATCGGTGTCGCTGTCGGCGTCTGCGTCGCTGTCGGCGTCCGCGTCGCTGTCGGCGTCTGCATCCGCGTCGCTGTCCGTGTCGGCGTCGGCGTCGGCGGCCGCGTCGGTGTCGGTGTCCGCCTTGGTGCCGCCGCAGCCCGCGGCCGCGAACCACACGAGGAGCCTGCTCGTCGACGACATCTGTCCTCCCGTCCCCTCCCATGTGGGCTGCGGGCAGGGCGGATCGCTCAGCGCGAGAGTTCGCACGCGTAGGTCGTGGGGGTGCACGTCCCCGTGGCCTGCGGGCAGATGAGCGCGTCGGCGAGCCAGCGATCACCCGTCGGCGGGCCGGAGACGGTCATGCGGTAGGCGCCGAAGTCGGCGTGCAGGACGTAGTCGGTGCCGCTCCACTCGCCGCAGCGGACGTCGAAGGCGTAGACGTAGTAGCCGTCGGTGAGGGCGCCCGTGCCGGCGACCCAGCCCCGCGTGTCGTCGAGCGTGATGCGGGCCTCGAGCGTGGGGCTGGTGGGCGACAGCGTGCACACGCCCGTCCACACGCCGAGCATGCCCTGCAGGGCGGTGTCGCCGAGGGTCGCGACGGAGCCGCAGGCGAGTGCCGTGTCGGCGTCGGTGTCGCTGTCGGCGTCCGCGTCGCTGTCGGTGTCGGTGTCGGCGTCCGCGTCGGTGTCGGCGTCGGTGTCGGTGTCGGCGTCGGCGTCGGTGGACGACGTCGGGTCCTTGGCGCCGGCGCAGGCGGCGAGGACGAGCAGGAGCGCGCGCATCAGGCCCCCGGCGCGAGGAGGTGCGGCAGGACCTCGCCCGAGCGGCCCTGGACGAAGTGGTCGAACCGGTGGGCGTTCTCGGCGCGGTCGGCGTTGACGAGCCAGCTCTCGGCGCCGTGGGACCGCGCGAGGTCGACCAGCGCCGCGGCCGGGTAGACGACGCCCGACGTGCCCGCCGCCAGGAACAGGAGCGGGTGCTGCCGTGCGTCGCGGAGGAACCCCTCGATCCGGCGCAGGTGGCCGTCGTCGAGGACCTCGCCGAACCAGACGATGTGCGGGCGCAGCAGCGCGTGGACGCCGGCCTCGTCGCACTGCGCGCAGCCGGGGACGCGCCCGTCGAGGTAGAGCGCCTCGTCGCGGAACGGCGGGCGCGCGCAGCGGGCGCACCGGGTGTGGAAGAGGTTGCCGTGCAGCTCGACCAGCCGCTCGCTCCCCGCGCGGCGGTGCAGGTCGTCGACGTTCTGTGTGACGAGGAGGAACCGGTCGCCGAGGCGCGCCTCGAGCTCGGCCAGCGCGCGGTGCCCGGCGTTCGGGGCGCAGGCGGCGGCGGCGGCGCGCCGCTCGCTGTAGAAGCGCCAGACGAGCACCGGGTCGTGGGCGAAGCCCTGCGGCGACGCGACCGCTTCGACGGGGTGGTTCTCCCACAGGCCGTTCGCGTCGCGGAAGGTGGGGATCCCACTCTCGGCGGAGACGCCCGCGCCGGTCACCACCAAGATGCGCGTGTCGGGGCCGATGGGGATCGGGGGCGTCGCCACGGGGACCTCCGTTCGAGCCGACGTATCGCGATGCGCGGTCGACGCCCTGCCGGCGGTGGGGTAGGATCACGATGAAAATGGTTTTCAGTTTCACCTCGGGCCGAAGGACGGGACCGTGACGCTCGATCAGCTCCTCCCGGGACAGTTCGCGCAGATCGCCGCGGTGGGCGGCGTCGGGGCCTTCCGGCGCCGGCTGCTGGAGCTCGGCTTGCTGCCGGGCACCGAGATCGAGCGCACCGGGCAGGCGCCGCTCGGCGATCCCCTGTCGTTCCGGGTGCGCGGGGCGGTGCTGTGCCTGCGGCGGGTCGACGCGGCGGTGATCGGGATCGCGAGGTGACCGTCGGGGGGCCTGCCGCGGCGAGGGGGGGCCCCGAGTCCGGCGCGCGTCCGGTGCGGATCGTGCTCGCCGGCAACCCCAACGCCGGCAAGTCCACGCTGTTCAACGCGCTGACCGGCGGCACCGCGCGCGTCGGGAACTTCCCGGGCACGTCCGTGTCGACGACGAGCGGGCGGCTGTCGCTGCCCGGCGGCGTGCAGGCGACGCTCGTGGACCTGCCGGGGACCTTCTCGCTCGCCGCGGCGTCGCCCGACGAGCGCGTCGCCATGGCTGCGATCCTCGGGCTCGGGGTCGAGCGTCCCGACGTGGTGCTGGTCGTCGCCGACGGGCCGCGGCTGCTGCGGAGCCTGTACCTGGCGCTGCAGGTGATGGAGCTCGGCGTGCCCACCGTGCTCGCCGTGAACCTGATGGACGAGGCGCGCAGCGAGGGCCTCGACGTCCGGCTCGACGCGCTGGCGGGCGAGCTCGGCATCCCCGTGGTCGGCACGGTTGCGCGGTCGCGGGAGGGGGTCGACGCGCTGCTCGAGGCGCTGGCCGAGGCCGCCGCGGGCCGGGCGGCGACGCCGGCGCACGGCTGGTCCGAGGCGCTCGACGCCGACGTGGCGGCGGTGGCGGCGGCGCTGCCGGGCGCCTCGGGGCTCACCGCGGCGAGCCGGGAGGCGGTCGCGCGGTGGGTGCTGCTGTCGGCGGACGCCGAGGGCGTTGCGCCGGGCTTCGAGGCCGTGGCGCCGGTCGTGCGCGAGGTGCGCCAGGCCGCGGGCCGGGTGGGGCGCGACCTCGAGGCCGAGCTCGTGGGCACGCGCTACGCGTGGATCGACGCGCGGGGGCCCGTGTTCCTCGGGCGCGCCGGCGTCGCCACGGCCCGGTCGGTCACCGAGCGCATCGACAAGGTGCTGCTGCACCCCGTGGCCGGGCCGGTCGTGTTCTTCGCGGTCATGGCGCTCGCGTTCACGGCGCTGTTCTCGTGGGCGGACCCGCTGATCGGGCTCGTGGAGACGGTGTTCGGCTGGCTCGGCGACGGCGTCGGCGCGGGCTTCGACGCCGTGGCGGCGGCGCTGCCCGGGCTGGCCGGCGGGATCGGGATCGCGCGCGACCTCGTGGTCGAGGGGATCATCGGCGGGGTGGGCTCCGTGCTCGTGTTCCTGCCGCAGATCGCGATGCTGTTCCTGCTGCTCGCGTTCCTGGAGGACTGCGGGTACCTCGCGCGGGCCGCGCACCTGATGGACCGCGTGCTGCGGGCGGCGGGGCTGCCCGGGCGGGCGTTCGTGCCGATGCTGTCGGGGTATGCGTGCGCCGTGCCCGCCATCCTGGCGACGCGGACGATGCCGCGGTTCCGCGACCGGCTGCTGACGATGCTCGTCATCCCGCTGACCAGCTGCTCGGCGCGGCTGCCGGTCTACACGCTGCTCATCGCGGCGCTGTTCCCGGCGACGCTGTGGGGGTTCCTGCCCGTGCGGCCGCTGGCGCTGCTCGGGATGTACGTGCTGTCGACGGCGTCGGCGGTGGTGGCGTCGATCGTGCTGGGGCGGACGCTGCTGCGCCAGGCCGAAGACGCCGTGCTGCTCGAGCTGCCACCGTATCGGGTGCCGGATCCGCGGGTGGTGGTGCGGGTCGTGTACTCGCGGTGCACGGACTTCGTGCGGGAGGCCGGGGGCATCATCCTGCTGGCGACGGTGGTGATCTGGGCGGCGCTGTCGTTCCCGCGGGCCACGCCGGAGGCGCTCGTGGGGCCCGAGGCGGTGGCGGCGGCGCAGGCTGCGGGGCCCGCGGCGGAGGCGGCGCTCGACGAGGAGGTCGCGTCGCGGGCGCTGGAGCACTCGGTGGCGGGGCGGCTCGGGCACGCGATCGAGCCCGTGATCGCGCCGCTCGGGTACGACTGGCGGATGGGGATCGGGCTGCTCGGGGCGTTCGCGGCGCGGGAGGTCTTCGTGTCGACGCTGGGCGTCGTCTACGGGATCGGGGAGGACGTGGACGAGGCGGACGAGGGGCTGCGGGAGCGGCTGCAGGAGGACCGGCGGGCGGACGGGCGGGCGACGTACACGCCGCTCGTGGCGATGTCGCTGATGGTGTTCTTCGCGTTCGCGCTGCAGTGCCTGTCGACGATGGCGGTGTTGCGGAAGGAGAGCGGGGGGTGGCGGTGGCCGCTGGCGGCGTTCGCGTGGAACGGGGCGCTGGCGTACGGGGCGGCGCTGCTCGTGTTCCAGGGGGGGCGGCTGCTCGGCTTCGAGTGAGCTGAGCGGGCGCGGAGGCGGCTCGGGGCCCCGGAGGCAGATCAGCCCGGAAGCAGATCGGGCCCGACCTCTTTTCATCCTCGCGCGGAAGCAGATCGGTGCCGGGCATCCGGCACCCCTTCGCGCCATCGCGGAGCATCTTCCTCGCTCCTGACGCTTCCGGAAGCGGATCGGGCCCGACCTCTTTTCATCCTGGCGCGGAAGCGATTGTCGTCCGCGGGCGATTCGGAGCCGGGCATCGGGCCGCCTGCCCGCTCTCGGAGCACCGCGGCCGGCGGAGGCTCCGCTTCGAGGCGGCGCATCCCGGTACCTGGCACGAGGATCACAACGCAGCCGATGTCGCGGAAATCCAGGGTGGGAAGACGCGAATTCAGGCGCACCGGCTCGCCGACCCCGCTACGGGTCTGGCGAAAAGGGGGTGCCATGCGGGGCCTGTCGTTCTTGCGAGAGGGAGACTTCCTCCACGTCCACAACCACGCCGTCGAGGAGGGCACGCTGTTCGTGTCCGACGACGACCGGGCGAAGTTCTTGTGGTGCGCGCGCCGTGCACCTCGAGAGCACATCTCGATCCTGGCCTGGTCGTTCGTCGGCAACCACTTCCACTTCCTCCTAAAGCTGCTCAGCGACCCGTCGTTCGTGGCCGCGTACCTTCGGGATCTCCAAGCGCGGTACGCCGAGGGGCGCAACCTGGAGCTCGGGCGCCGCGGGGCGCTGCACTGGGGACGCTACGGGCGGGTCCCCATCGCGTCCGAAGAGGCTGCGCGCTACGTCGTCGCCTACATCCACGCGAACCGGGTGAAGGACGGCTTCTGCAACGATGCCGACGCCGACCGGTGGAGCAGCCACCGCGCCTATCTCGGCCTCGCGCCGCCCGACCTCGTCGACCTGCACCACCGGAAGCTGCTGTTCGGCACCGCCGAGGACTACCGGGCCGCGTTCGAGGAGCTGCTGCCGCGGTGGACGGAGCAGACGCCGGAGGCCCTGTTCGCGGCGGAGGTCCTCGCCGCGGTGGGCACCGTCGTGGCGGCGCGCCCCGTGCTCGCCCGGTACCAGGCGGCGCTCGGCTGTGCGGCCCTGGTCCGATACGCGAGGATCAATGCCTCGAAGGCGGCGCGGCGGGTCGGGATTCGCCCGAGCAACGGCGCGCGGGCGGCGGCGCGCGGCTTCGCGCTGGGCGAGCACATCTTGGACGAGATCGGCGCGCGGCTGCGGGCCGGCGGCGTCGGCCGCCGCTGAGACACAGCGGGCGGCCCGCTCCCCCGGCGCCGCCCGCCCAGGAACTCGGTGAGATCGGGCTGCTCAGCCCGGCACCGCTCTGCCTCCGCGCCAGGATGAAAGAGGTCGGGCCCGATCCGCCTCCGGATCGATGATCTCCAGCGCCGGACGCCACTGCGGACCTCTGACCCCTGATGCCCGATCCCGATCTGCATCCGGAACAGGATGAAAAGAGGTCAGGCCCGATCTGCTTCCGGGTGGTCGGCTTCCCGGTCGCCGACCTGCGCCACCTCCTCACGCTCGGCCTCGCCCGCAATGCCTCACCGCCGGCGGCCGCACCGCCGGCCGCATCCTCGCCTCGACGGCGGCCCCGCCACCCTCTACGCCCGCCTCTCCGCCCGCGTCCGACGCCTTCCCTCCCTCCTCACCCTCCCCGACCCCGGCCTCGACCTCCCCACCTGCGTCGACCACCTCCTCCGCGCCGACCTCACCGACACCCTCGTCCCTGGCCGACCCGCGCCCCGCCTGGTCCACACCGTCCTCGCCGACGCCCTCCGCGCCGCCAGCCCGCCCCACCTCGGGCCGCAAGGCCGACCTCGTCGCCCGCATCGCCGACCTCCGCGGCTGGCTCCCGGGCCGCTGGCTCCGCCTCCACCACCGCCCCTCCTCCAGCGCCTCGCCCGCTGCGCCCTCACCCCGACCACGCGGCACCGCCCGTCGTGGCCCGCCTGGGCCTGGTCGTAGCCGACTACCCCCTGACCCCGCGGCCCCCGCCTGTTCCGCGACCGCCGCACCACCGCCTGGAAAGCCCTCCTCGACAGCCCCCTCCCCCGAAGCCGTCCTGCACGCCCTCCGCACGGGCACGGCCGCGGCCCGGCCGGCCTCGACCTGCGCGCCCCCTCACCGCGCCCTCCGCCACGCCGCCGGGGCGCGGAGCGCACCGACCCCGGCGCCGCCGACGCCCTCTACGACGCCCTGGTCGCCGGCTGGTGCGCCCGGGCCAAGGTCGCCGTCCGCTGGGCCCGCTGCCGCGAGCGCACCCGCGACCCCGCCGCCGCCCTCGCCGTCCTGGCCGCGCCGCTCGACGCCCTCCTCCGAGCACCTGGCCATCTCCGCGCCGGACGTGCCTGGGCCGCGTCCTCCGCCACAGGCCTCGCCTAACGTCCCCCTGCAGCCCGCCCCAGCCGCACCCTCCGCCTCGCCCCGGCCGCGCCGCCTGGCCAGCCCCGTTGGCACACGCCGGACGGCCCCCGCCGCATCAGGCCCGCCGTGGCCGCAGCCCTCGCCGCGCTCGGTCGCACCGCCGTCCGCGCCGGGCCGCCTTCGCCACCTATTCGCCGCGCTCACCGCGGACCTGTGGTTCCTCCCCGTCCCGGGCGCCCTCCCCGTCCCGTACCTCGCCGCCCCCTCGATCTCGGCACGCCCGCCTTCCGCGACGCCGCGGAACGCCCTCCAGACTCCTCGACGCCGTGGACCGCGGCGAAGCCCCCGCCCGCGCCGCCGACGGCGACACCCGCTGGCGCGACACCCGCCTCGCTGGCGCCGGTGGGATCGCGTCGACCGCTACGCTCCTCGCCCTCGCCGCCCTGCCCCCGCCGGCCTGCGCGCCCTGCACAGACCCGCTCCTCACCCACGGCCCGCGCGCCGCCGCGGCCGCACCACGATCGTCGTCCTGCCGGGCCCGAGGCCCGCGTCCCCGACGCCCTCCTCCCCTCCCGGGCGTGCTGCTGGTCGAGATCAAGGCCGGCGACGCCGTGCGCGACGAGCAGGCGGTCTGGCACGATCGCCTCGTGCGCGCCGGAGCCCCGATCGAAGTCTGGGCGATCGAGGTGACCCCCGGCTCCGGTCGAACCGCCCCCGAACCGCGCTGAGGTGGTAGCCAGGGCCGAGGTGGCATAAAACCGCGACCCGGGAGGCCTCGTGGATGGTGCGGTAGACGTGTACCTGGCCGGTGTCCAGGCGACCGGGTCGCAGTCGTTCCCTGCTGCTGGTCTCGAACGTCCTCGTGTACTTCTCGCTCGCGTGCCTGCTGCTGCTGATGAGCCTCGTGAGCATCGCGATCATCGTCATGAAGTTCTTCCGGCTGCGGTCGGCGTCGCGCCAGTCCGCCCGCTTCCTCGACCTGTTCTGGGGCGGCAGCGCCTCGACACAGTCTACGAGCGGTGCGGGAACTTCCGGAAGTCGCCCGTCGCCGAGGTCTTCCGCTCGGGCTACCAGGAGCTCGCGAAGATCACGGCGTCGAGCGGCGACAGCGCTTGCCGCCGACGCGACCGAGAACCTCACGCACCCTGCGGCGCGCGGCGGCGGTCGGGTCGGCGAACCTCGACGCTACGTACCTTCCTCGGCACGACCGGGTCGACCGCGCCGTTCATCAGCATGTTCAGCACGGTCTGCGGGATCTGGCGGCGTTCCAGAAGCTGGGCGACGCGCGGGTGGTCTGCTCCACCATCGACATCGTGGGCCACGGCCATCGCCCGCTGGTATCGCCACGGCAGTGGGCCTCGCGACGGCGCGGTCATCGCGTTCAACTTCATGAACTCGAGCATCCGCGTGCTCAACTACAAGACCGGACAACTTCTCGGCCGACTATCAACATCGTGAAGCGGCACCTCCGCTAGGGGACTCTCATGGCGATGAGCGGTGGGTCCCACGGCGGGACCATGTCCGAGATCAACGTCACGCCGCTGGTCGACGTGATGCTGGTGCTCCTCATCATCTTCATGATCACGGCCCCGCTCATGAACAACGCGGGGGTCGAGATCGACCTGCCCAAGGCCGAGGCGCCGCCGCTCGACTTCGAGGAGGACCAGCTCGTGCTGTCGATGGACGCCGACAGCAACGTCTACATCGAGGGCGTCGACACCCCCTTCACGCTCGAGGAGCTGCCGGCGCGGCTGCACGCCATCGCGGAAGCCGCACCCGACCGCCCGGTGTTCCTGAGGGCGGACGGCGATCTGCGCTACCGTCAGGTGGTGGAGCTCCTCGGGATCGCCAAGAAGGCGGGCATGCCCCGCGTCGGCCTGGTCTTCGACCCGTTCGGCACCGAAGAGACGCCGTGAGGCCCCGATGAACGACCACACCCCCGTCCCGTCCGCGCTCCGGCCCGAGCGCCAGCCCCTGCTGGCCTACCTCGGCTGCTCGGTCCTGCTGCACCTGTCGGCGGTGGGGGCCGCGCTCGGGAGCGCCTGGGGCGCCGGCGCGTTCGGCGCCACGCTCGCGCTGCTGATGCCGATGTGCGCGAAGAACGAGCCGCTGAAGCCCGACATCGAGGTCTCGCTGGTCGCGCTGCCGAAGTCCGACCACAAGATGCCCGACCGCGCCGCCCGCGCGCCCGTGACCACCGGAGAGACGCCGCCCGTCCCCGTGCCCGAGCCCCCGCCGGTCAAGCAGAGCGACCTGAAGTTCGAGACGGAGAAGCCCGAGCCCAAGCCGGGGATCGACGAGGAAGAGGTCAAGCGCCAGGAGCTGATGGACAAGATCGAGCGCCAACGCCTGCTCCAGGCCCTCGAAGACGCCCCCGAGGGCCCCGTCGACCGGATGCCCACCGATCCGAACGGCAGCGAGGACCTCGAGCTGGCCGTCCTCGGCGCGGCGAGCCGCGGCGATCCCGAGCTCGCGCGCTGGGTCGCCAAGGTCCAGGGGATCCTGCAGCAGCACTTCCGCCCGCTGACCCAGGGGAAGGACCTCGTCTGCTACGTGCGGGTGGGCCTCGACCCGGAGACGGGCCAGATCACCGGCTCCGACGTGGTCACGTCGTCGGGGGTCATCGCGTTCGACCAGGCCGCCCTGCGCGCCGTGCAGGAGATGGGCAGCGTGCCGCCGCCCCCCGAGAAGTTCCGCCCCCTCATCGCCGCCGACAAGGGCGTGAAGGTCCGGTTCGTCCCCCCAAGCTAGCCGGGGCCCGTCCGGGTCCGGCCAACCCCAGTGTGGGAACCCATGATCTCCATCCGTGTGCTGATCTGCCTCTTCGGCCTGCTGCTCGCGCTGCCGGCCCGCGCCCAGTCCATCGTCATCCAGGTGCCCGGCGCGGCCGACATCCCGCTGGCGCTCCCGAACCCCGAGCTGCCCGCGGGCGGTGAGCCGAAGGCGGCGGCTGGAGAGGTCTGGGACGCGATCTGGACCGACCTCGAGATGTCCGGCTACTTCAAGATGCAGGACCCGAAGGGCTACGTCGAGAAGGGCAAGGGCTCCGAGCCCGGCCAGTTCGACATGGCCTCCTGGGAGCTCATCAAGACCACGGTGCTGGTCAAGGTGCGCGTCTGGCCGGCGGGCCACGCCAACTGCGACGCGGGCGGCGGCAAGATGTGCGCCGACGCCTACATCTACAACGTCCCCACGGGCGAGAAGCTCGCGTCCAAGCGGTTCCGCGGGACCTCCGACTCCGTGCGCTACCTGGGCCACGCGATCGCCAACAAGGTGATCGAGGTCACGATGGGCGTGCCGGGCATCTTCGGCACCCGCATCGCGGCGGTGGGCTCGAAGACGGGCAACAAGGAGATCTACGCCATGGACAACGACGGCCACGGCGTGGTCGCGTTGACCCGGAACGGCGCCATCAACCTGTCGCCCGCGTGGTCGCCCGACGGCCGGTCGTTCGCCTGGACCTCCTACAAGAAGGCGAACCCCGACCTCTACATCAAGGACCTGCCCACGGGGCGCACCCGCACCATCTCGAACTTCAAGGGCGTCAACACCTCGCCCGCCTTCTCGCCCGACGGCACCATCGTGGCCCTCGCGCGCTCGGTCGAGGGCGACGCCGACATCTTCCTCGTCGACTCGCGGACGGGGGCGCAGATCCGACGGCTCACCAACGGCGGCGGGATCGACGTGTCGCCCGCCTTCTCGCCCGACGGCAAGTCCGTCGCCTTCGCCTCGGAGCGCTCGGGCGGCAGCCAGGTCTACCTCGGCGGCGTGGGCGGGGGCGAGGCCAAGCGCATCACCTTCACGGGCGACTTCAACATCGACCCGGTCATCTCGCCCGACGGCAAGAAGGTGGCGTTCGTCGGGCGCTCCCAGGGCGGCTTCGACGTGTACGTCTGCGACATGGACGGCCGCAACCTGGTGCGCCTCACGCAGGACATGGGCGACAACGAGGACCCGAGCTGGAGCCCCGACAGCCGCTACGTCGTGTTCAGCTCCACGCGGACGGGCCGCAGCGAGCTGTTCGTCAGCACCGCCGACGGCCGCCACCAGACGCGCATCACGAGCTCCGGCGGCTGGACGCAGCCCTCGTGGGCGCCCGGCATGCCGGCGGCGCAGTGAGCGCGCGCGCCGCCATCGACATCGGGAGCAACTCCCTGCTGCTCACCGTCGTCGATGGCGACGGCCGGGTGCTCCACGACGAGGCGCGGGTCGTCGGGCTCGGGCGCGGCCTGGCCGAGCGGGGCGCCTTCCGCGCCGATCGCCGCGAGGCCGCGCAGGCCGTGCTGGCGGACTACGTCGCGCGGGCGGAGGCGCTGTCGGTGCCCGCGGGCGAGATCCGCGCCGTGGCGACGAGCGCGGCCCGGCGCGCGGCCGACGCCCCGGCGTTCTTCGAGGCGGTGCGCGATGCGCTCGGGCTCTGCGTCGAGATCGTGTCCGGCGAGGAGGAGGCACGGCTCACCTGGGTCGGCGCGGCCGTCGACCTGACGGTGCGCGGCGAGCGGCTCGTCGTCGACCTCGGCGGCGGCTCGACCGAGCTCGCCGCGGGCGACGACGCGGCCGTCCACGCGCGGACCTCGCTCGAGATCGGGACGGTGCGCCTCACCGAGGCCCACCTCTGCGACGCCGCCGGCAACGTCCCCGACCGCTTCGACCCGGCCGGCATCGCCGCGCTGCAGCAGGCCGTCGACCTGGTGGTGACGGAGGGTGCCCCCGCGGTGCTCGCCCACCACCGGCCCGGCTCCCCCGTCGTCGGCGTCGCGGGCACGGTGACCACGCTGATGGCGATGGAGGCCGGGCTCACGGCCTACGACTCGGCCCGGGTCCACGGCGGCCGCCTCACGGCCGAGGCGCTCGACGCCGTCGTCGCCACCTTCGCCGACGCCGACGCCGCCACCCGGCGCCGCCGGGCCGCGGTCGCCCCCGAGCGGGCGGACTACCTGCTCGCCGGGGCGGTGGTGCTCCGCCGCGTGCTCGACGCCGCAGCCGCCGACGCCCTGATCGTCAGCGATCGCGGGCTGCGGTTCGGCTTGCTCACCGCGCGGTGAGGCGGTTATGTCAGCGCCACGAAGTGCGGGTGTAGCTCAGTTGGTAGAGTACGAGCTTCCCAAGCTCGGTGTCGCGGGTTCGAATCCGCGTCGCCCGCTCTCTCCCCTACCCAGCACCACCTGCGCCGCCGAGCGTTGCTCTGAGCGAGCGACCCTGGTTGTCGCGGACGGTCAGCCCGCCGGTGACGCCGTCCACGGTCACCGCGCCGACGATGCCGTCGATCGACACGTCGCCGCCGATGTCCGCGGCCTGCAGGCTGCCGTCCCGCTGGTCCACCGACAGGTCGCCCGCGAGGTCCTTCACCGCGACCGGTCCGCTGCCGTAGCCGACGCGCAGGCTCTGCGCGCCGGTCACGTCCACGGGCCCCGCCGACGAGATCACGGCGAGCCGCGCGGCCACGCCGTGGCCTCGAGCGGCCCCGCCAGGTGATCCATCGTCACGGCGCCCACGCCGGTCGGCACCTCGATCACCAGCGTCAGCTCGGCGTCCCTGTCGGCCGACACCGTCGCCACCGCGCTGGTGCCCGTCCTTCGGAGCTTCACCTTCACCGCGTCGGCGTCGCAGGTGGTCGCCACCGCCGCGATCTTGCCCGTCCCGGGCACGAGCCGCACCGGCGCAGCCACGCCGCGCACGACCAGCCCCGCGATCCCGTTCGCCCCGAGCTCCGCCCGCACCTCCTGCGGCGCCTCGCACCGGGCACCCTCCGCGCGCGCCTCGACCGCCAGGCCCGCGGCCCACACCATGAGCATCGACATCCTGCCTCCTGTGCCCCTTCGATGCGGGACCGGGCCGCAGGGTTGGAAACCACGCGCAACCGCAAGGAGGCCGCCCTGCTGTACGATGGATCCGTGGCGACGCGGGACGGCTCGCGCCGCAGGGACCCGGGGTCCCAGAGGTGGCGGTGACCGTCCAGCGTCCCTCCGCGCGCGTCGGGTTCGTGCGCGCCTTCCGCGCGCGCGCGCTCGCGACGGGCCTGTCGCGCATCCTGGGCGCCGGCCGCGAGGTCGCCGTCGCGGCGTTCCTCGGGGTCGGGGCCACGAGCGACGCCTTCAACCTGGCGTGGACCATCCCCAACGTCTTCCGCCGCTTCGTCGCCGACGAGGGGCTCACCGGCGCCATGATCCCGGCGCTGGCGCGCGCCGAGGCCGAGGGCGGCGAGGAGGAGCTGCGCCGGCTGGGCTCGTCCGCGCTGCTGGCCCTCACCGTCGTCAACATCGGGCTGTGCACGCTCGGCGTGATCTTCGCCGAGCCGCTGGTCCTGGCCTTCGCCTGGAGCTGGCGCGACGACCCCGAGCACCTGCAGCTCGCCGTCGCCATGACCCGCTGGATGTTCCCGCTCGTCGGCATGGTCTCGACGGTCAGCTACCTCGAGGGGCTGCTCAACTACCGCGGGCACTTCTTCGTCCCGAAGTTCGCGCCGGCGCTCATCAGCGCCGGGGTCATCGGCTCGGCCGTGCTGCTGAGCCCGCGCCTGAACGAGCCGGTCTACGCGCTGGTCTTCGGGACGGTCGCCGGCGGCATCACCCACGTGCTCGTCAACTTCGTGCCCCTCGCCCGCCGCTGGGGCCGCATGCCCTGGGTCGCGCCGGCCGCGGCCCTGCGGTCGCCGCGCCTGCGCTCCATCGGCATCGAGATGTCGAAGGTCATCGCCATCGGCCTGTTCGCGCAGATCAACATCCTGGTCCTGCAGCAGCTGGCCACCTCGCTGCCGCCCGGCTCGCTGACCGTCTACCGCAACTCGCTGCAGCTGACCGACCTCGCGCAGGGCATCGTCGCCGTGGCGATCGGCAGCGCCCTGCTCCCCAACATCTCGCTGTCGGTGTCGAACGGCGAGTGGGACACGTTCCGCAGCGAGCTCGGCCGCGCGCTCGAGCTGGCGGCGTTCCTGCTGGTGCCCGCCGCCGTGGTGCTCCTGGCCTACGGCGAGCCCGTCACCGCGATGCTGTTCCGCCTCGGCCGCTACACCTGGGAGGACGTGCAGCGCACCGCCGGCGCCCTGCAGTTCCTCTCGCCGTTCATCCTCGGCGTGGCGGGCACCAACATCCTCAAGAAGGTGTACTTCGCCCTGGAGGATCGCGGGACGCTCCTCAAGGTCGGCGCCGCCGGCGTGCTGCTCACGGGGCTGCTCGGCAAGCTGCTGACGGCGCAGTACGGCGTCCGGGGCCTGGCCATGGCGCTGTCGCTGTCGACGGCGCTGCAGCTGACCCTGTACGTCGCCATCCTCAAGGTGAAGCTCGGCGCCAACGGCGGCATCGAGGCGCTCGCCGGGCCGATGCTGAAGGTGGTGCTGTCCGCGGTGCCGCTGGGGCTCGTCCTCGCGCTGGCCGCGCCGCTCGGCGCCTGGCAGAACGGCCCGCTCGACCCGCGCAACTGGGTCGTGTTCCTCGGCGGCCTCGGGGTGGCCGCGGTGATCTACGTCGGCGCCGCCTGGGCCATCGGCGTGCCGCAGGTCGGGCAGGTCGCGCGGCTGGTGCGCCGGCGCCTGGGGCGGTAGCCCTACCGCACGAGCAGCCCGCGGGCCCAGACGAAGCGCCCGGCGCCGTCGACCACGGGTACGGGCGGCAGGCCGTCGGCCACGAGCGCCAGCACGGCGTCGGCCGTGAGGACCAGCGGCACCCCGTCGGGCCCGTCGGCCAGGGCGACGGGGCCGTCGAGCCCGTCGGCCACCACGCCGAGGCGCTCGCCCTCGAGCGAGTAGCGCAGCACCTCGCCCGCGAACCAGTCCGCGACGAGCAGCGTGTCGCCCTGCAGGTGCACGTCGGTGGCCTCCTGCAGCTCGGGGTACGGCGCGAAGTCGCGCAGCCACGCGCCCGTCTCGGGGTCGCGCACCTGCACCAGCCCCCGCCCCGGAACACGGGGCGAGGTGCCGATGACGGTGCTCGCTGCTCGGCAGGACGTTCAGCCGGGGCTGCGGATGGGCTCCCCGCCCACCTCGCGGCGCTGGTCGCCGCTCGGGCCCAGCACCACGAGGTTGCGCGAGTCGTTGCCGAGCGCGAGCACCTGGCCGCCGCGCACTCCGCAGCGCGCACGGCTCCTCGAGGCGCACCGATCGAGCCCGTTCGAGTAGCCAGCACCTCCTCCTGCCCGTCGGCCAGCGCCACCACGTCGCCGCTGGCCTGGTCGGCGACCAGGATCCGCTCGCCGCGTCGACGGCCAGGCCGCCGGCGCCGCCACGGTGCCCGACAGCGGCACGTCGAGCAGCGCGCCGGTCGCGAGGTCGTACGCCAGACCTCGCTGCGGCCGAGGTTGGCGACCCAGACCTCGCCCTGCAGCCAGCCCGTCACCGAGCCGTCACCGTCGGCGCAGGCCGGCCAGGGTGCACGCGAAGAGCAGCGGACGAAGGGGCGACAGCGCATACCCCATCGTACACCGAATCGTCACATCTGGGTGCCGACAGGGCGCCCACGGTTTTCACACGGAGCTGGCCTGTCGGCGCGCAGCCGGTAGCCCACGCCGCGCAACTGCCCGATGAGCCCGCCCGCAGCGCCGAGCCGCAGCCGCTTCACCACGCTGTCGACGGTGCGCTCCTGCACGTCGTCGGTGCCCCAGACGCGCAGCCGTGCAGCGTGCCCCGGGTCGAGCACCCGCCCCGGGCCGCGACAGCAGCGCCGCCAGCACGGCGCTCGGTGCTCGACAGCGCCACGGAGCGGCCGTGCACCGTCACGCGCGCCGCCTCGTCGAGGCGGATGGCCCGGACGGCGCGGCGCAAAGGCGGCGCCGAGAGCGCGGTGGGCCAGTCCACGGCCCGGCACCCGCAGCGCCAGCTCGCGCAGCGAGCGTCTCGCGGCTCACCACGTCGTCGGCGCCGGCCTCGAGCGCGGCGACCCGGTGCGGCAGCCCTGGCGGGGCGATGACCAGCCGCCGGACGCCCGCGCCGACCTCGTGGCACAGGCTCAGCCCGGAGCCGTCCGGCAGGTCGCTCGCGACGACCAGCACGTCCCAGTCGCCCCGTGCGGCCGCGGCGCGGGCCGCGACCAGGGTGGTCACGACCTCGACGGCGGCGGACTCGGCGGTGAGCGCCGGCGCGATCCGCTCGGCCCACACCGGGTCCGGCTCGACCAGCAGGACGCGCACCGCCGCCCCGCGCGGCTCAGTTGCGCTCGGCCGTGGTCCAGCCCACGGTCCAGTCGTCCGTCGGGTCGACGCCGCCGCGGTACCCGACCTGGTCGAAGAACGCGTCGTTCGGCACCACGGCGCCGGTGGCGGCGGGCGAGCCGTTCGCGGGCGCGAAGTTCGGCGCGGCCTCGTTGAACGGATCGGCCAGCAGCGGGTCGACCGCCACGTTGTTGGCGCCGGCCTCGAACCAGTCCTGGATGTCCACGTCGAGCACGTCGCCGTTGGCGTCGTCGGACTCGAACAGCGTGGCGCAGTTGATGATGGAGTCGTCCATCGTCAGGTTCCCCTGCGCGATCTGCGTCAGGGTCGACGCCTGCGACATCGAGATGCAGGCCTGGTTGAAGCCGTCGATGACGAAGTTGTGCAGCGAGCCGCCCGTGCCCTCGCGGAGCAGGGCGCCGAAGTCCGACGAGGTCGAGTCCGGGCTGCCGATGAGGGTGATGTTCGACAGCAGCGGGTTCGACCGCGGCGTCAGCTCGTTGTCCTCGCCGTTGTTGTCGGCCTCGAGGCCCTGGTCGCCGTTGTCGGAGTACTGCTGGCCGACGAAGAACTGGCCCTTGCCGCGCCAGCCGTCCGTCCAGTCGAGCATGTCGTCGCCGACGCCGGTGACGAGCACGTGCTTCCACTCGACGGTGCCGCCGAAGAACTCGATGCCGTCGTCGGCGTTCATGTGGACCTGGACGTAGTCGACGTGCGTGCCGCTGCCGACGCCCTGGAACGCGATGCCGTTCAGCTCGTTGTCGGGGCTGATGAGCGTGCCCGCGAACTCGACGCGGACGTACTCGAGCGAGCCGCTGGAGTCGGCGGGGTCGTCGCCGCCGAAGTAGCCCGTGCCGCCCTCGCCGAACTGCTCGCAGCCGTCACCGTCGGCCACGCAGTTGTTGATCGGCGCCCGACCGTTCAGGATGAGGCCGCCCCAGTCGCCGCGCGCCCGGCTGCCCGGCGCCTTCGACGAGGTGAAGACGATCGGCGCGTCGGCGGTGCCCTCGGCGACGAGCTTGGAGCCGCGGGTGACGACCAGCATCCCGCGGGTGCTGTTCTCGCCGTAGATGGTGGTGCCGGGCTCGATGGTCAGCACCGTCTCGTTGGTGTCGTCGCCGATGAACACGCCGCCGGACAGGACCCACTGCTTGTCGGCGGTGAGCGTGGCGTCCTCGGTGATCGTCCCGGTCAGCCGGCAGACGCCGTCGCTCGTGCACTGCGCGTTCTGCACGATGGTGTTCGTCACCGTGTTGGTGTTCGTGTTCGTGTTGGTGTTCGTGTTCGTGTTCGTCTTGGTGCCGCCGTCACCGTTGCAGGCCACCAGGCTCAGCAGGCAGACGAGCCCCGTCGTGCGGATGGTCATGGATCCTCCTCCTGCGCCCCTTCGGGCGGTGTACCGGTGTGTCGCTTCCAAGGTATGGGCGCCCCGTGACGCCCCAGCAGGCCCGCGGTGACGATGCAGCGGGCGTTGTGTGGCGTCCGCGTGGCACCGTCTGCAACGGTTCAGGGCTTCCACTCGACCGACAGCAGCGCCTGCCAGCCGAGCCGCCCCTCGCGCACCGTCTGGTCGCCCTGGGTGATCTTCACGTTGGGATCGAACAGGTTCCGGCCGCGCAGCCGCAGCGCGAAGTCGTGGGCGAAGCCCTGCTGCAGCAGCACGTCGAGCCGCGGGACCGGCTCCTCGATGGTGTTGGGGGCGCCGAGCGCGCCGACCTCGATGATCCGCGGCCCGGCGACGTTGAACGACACCGTCCCGAGCGACTTCGTCTCGGGGTTGTCGTAGCCGAGCTGCAGGTTCGCCACCCACGGCGACTGACCCTGCAACGCGCGGATCGTGTCGGTCTGGACGCCGCCGCCGTCGCCGAGGTCCACCCGCGAGCGGATGATCGCGCCGTTGGCGCCGACGTACATGTGGTCGAGCAGCGGCACGCCGAGCCCGAACAGCGTCTTGCGCAGGTCGACCTCGAGCCCGGAGTTGTCGGCCGACTGCGCGTTCTGCCAGGTGACCGACAGCTGCGCCGACGGGATGATGACCGTCTCGATCGGGTCGGTGAACCGCTTGTGGAACACGCCGAGCGACACGAACTCACCCTGCCGCGGGTACCACTCCCACCGCAGGTCGAAGTGGTCGATGACGGCGCGCTGCAGCTCGGGGTTGCCGAAGATCTCGCGCCCGCCGGTCACGTCGTTGAACGGCGCCTGCGACAGCTCCCGGAAGTCGGGACGCGACACGGTGCGCGACCAGCCGGCCCGGATCTGCATCGATCCGTCGTCGGGCCCCTCGGGCGGCGGCGTCAGCCCCTGCGTCGCGACCACCGAGGGCAGCACGTCGAGCGTCTCGAGGTCGGCGACGACCGGCGTGAGGTCCGGGTTGAACAGCTCGTAGGTGGTGACGGTCTGGCGGCTCTGCTCGACGCGCGCGCCGGCCATCACGTTGAGCTCGCGCAGCCCGCGGACCGAGTGCGCCACGGCGTCGAACGGGAAGTCGGCCAGCATGTAGCCCGCGAGGAGCTTCTGGTCGGCGGTGTAGCTGTCGGTGCTGCGGGTCACCTCGCGCAGCTCGTAGCCGTCGACGCCGATGTTCTCCTTCGAGAACAGCTCCTCGGGCGGCAGCGGGCGCAGGTCGTCGCCGAGCGTGCCGCGCTCGAAGTAGGAGAACCGACGCGTCTCGACCTCGCGCTCGCGCGCCACCACCTGCCCGCCGATGGAGATGCGGCCCGGGCGGTCGTCGGAGCCGAGGGGCAGCGTCAGGTCGAGGCGACCGTCGCGGTTGTGGTCCTGCAGCGTGGAGTACAGGATGTTGTTGCCCTCGGGCCGGTCCGAGATGAGGAACTCGCCCGTCTGCTCCTCGAGGTCGTACCGGAACTCGCGCTGGTCGGGCTGCTCCCGGTTCGCGCTCGACTGGGCGTAGCGCCACTCCACGGTGAAGTCGGCCAGCGGCGCGAACACGTGCCGCCCGCGCAGCTGGTGGAACGCGAGCTGCCGCTCGACCCAGGTGAGCCGGTTCACGCGGATCTCGGAGCCGAGGTCGCCGTTGACGCCCTGGTACTGCCGCGACTGGTAGCTCGAGGAGCGGCTCAGCACGCCGGTGTAGTAGACGCCCTGGTCGTCGTTGAGCTCGATCGCCAGGTTCGCGATGCCGCCGAGCAGGATGTCGTTGTCGAGGTCCTGGAAGTCGTAGGCGTTCTGCAGCTCGAGCTTGCCGCCCCCGCCGAGATCGAAGAACCGCTGCGTCTGCTCGGTGAGGTTCCAGGTGTTCTGCCAGGTCGCGCCGCCGAACACGCCGATGCGCGGTCCGCCGAGGTCGATCTTGCGGCCGATGCCCACCTGCAGCGAGGCGTCGGGGGGCACGCTGGTCTTCGACAGGCCCCAGTGCGAGGCGTCGACCGACTCGCCGATGCGCTCGAGCTCCTCGGGGCTGAACCCGTCGCTGAACAGGTCGCCCTCGACGAGCTTGCCGTTGCGCGTGGCCTTGTCGAGCGGCAGCGGCAGCGCGCGCGGTCCGGCGCCGAAGCCGAGCCAGTCGGTGTCGCTGCGGAAGCCGGTGCGGCCGTCGTTGAAGGTGGTCTGCGAGACGTAGCCCATGGTGGCGGTGATCTGCGTGAACGGGCGCTCGGGGACGCCGCGCGTGTTCAGCGAGACCACGCCGCCGCCGAAGTCGCCCGGCAGATCGGGCGACCAGGTCTTGAGGACGGTGACGGACTCGAGCAGGCCGGTCGGGAACAGGTCGAGCGGCACGACCCGGCGCTCGGGCTCGGGGCTCGGCAGCGTCGACAGGTTGAGCAGGGTGCTGCTGTAGCGGTCGCCGAGGCCGCGGACGTAGACGAAGCGGCCATCGACGATGGTGAGGCCGGTCACGCGGGACAGCGCGACCGAGGCCTGCGAGTCGCCGGAGCGGGCCATCTGCTCGGCGCCGATGACCTCGGCCACGGCGGTGGACTCGCGGCGGGCGTCGATGGAGGCGTTGATCCCGCCGACGACCTCGGGGGCGAACACGACGACCTCGTAGACGTCGGTGTCGTCGCTGCGCAGCGGGATGTCGACGGTGGTGACGCCGCCTGCGGCGACCTCGGCGCAGGTCGCCCGGCGCGAAGACGCCGACCTTGTCGACGATGACGTCGGTGCCGGGCGGGAGCTCGACCTCGAAGGCGCCGTCGGCGTCGGTGGTGACCCGACGTTGTCGCCCACGCGGAGCGGGATGTTGGGTATGGCAGGCCCTGCGGGCCGAGGATTCGCCGCGGACGGTGCCCGGGTCGGGGCAGGCGGCGGCGGCGCCTCCGCGGGCGCCTCCTCGGGCACGCCGTCGGCGGGGCCTCGCCCGCGGGGGCGCCGTCGGGAGCCTCGCCCGCAGGCACCCGGGCGCGGGCGCCTGGGCGCCGGCGCCTCGGGCGCGGCGCCTCGGGCGCGGGGCGCCTTCGGGGCCGGCGTCTCCGGCGCGGGGGCGGCGGGCCGGGGGCGGGCTCGGCGGGGGCTCCTGGGCGGCGGCAGCAGCGAGCGTGGCGAGCAGCACGACCGACAGCAGGCGGGCCGACAGGGTGCGAGCCTCGGGTGGGCCTCGATCCATGGTGCGCAGCCTCGGCGGTGGGGAAGTTGCCCCAGGAATAGGCCGCCGCCGTGACGCGAAAGGCCACGGTGAGGGTTCGCGCACGAGATCGCGTCGGATGCCTCAGCCAGGCGACGGTCCGGTGAACGCCGCGGGGCAGCCTGCGTCACCGCCGGTCTCGGCCGGTCACGGACGGGTCCGCGCCGAGCGACGTGCGACGGTGTACCGGATACGTGGCGATCGTGACGGACGCCCCGCACGGTGCGCCGTGAAACGTGTGGATCCTGTCGGGTGGTGACCCGGGCGCGGCCTCGCCGGTCCGGTGTCCATAGGATCGAGATCGACGGGACCGCAGCCGAACCCCGCGTCGGAGCCGGATGGTCAAGGACGCGCCACTCCCCAGGACCGCATCATCTCCGCGCCGGCAGCAGCGACGTCCGCGCGGGCTCGCCGGCAAGGTCTTCCGGCGGGTGGCGCAGGCGCTGGCGCCGCAGTCGTGGTCTCGGTCGCGCTCGCCGTCGGCTGGCTGCGATCCCCCGACTTCCAGGCCCGCTCCATCCGCGTCGCCGCCGCCGTACTCGAGGCCGAGCTCGGCGAGCCCGTCGCCATCGACCGCATCGGCGTGCGCCTGTGGCCACCCGGCATCGACGTCGACGGGCTGGTCATCGCGTCGGGCGAGACCGGCGAGGCCATCGCCTCGGCCGACCGCATCCGCATCCCGTTCAAGCTCACCGCCCGCGGGCCCCGCATCGGCCGGCTCGAGCTCACCCGCCCCACCGTCGACCTGCACCTCGACGAGCGCGGCCAGCTGGTCGAGTTCCGCGACCGCCACCGCGGCGGGCGCCCGCTCCGCGAGATCCCGTTCCGCTCGCTGCGCATCACCGACGGCACCGTCCGCGTCACCCACCCCGAGGGCGCCGTCACCGTCGAGCACCTCGAGGCCGAGCCCGCCGCCGACGGCCGCACCAGCCTGTCGGGCGACCTGGCCCTGCGCGTGCGCGACCTGACCGACGGCACCTCCTTCCGCTGGGACGACCTGCGCATCACCCCCGACGCCGTCGACGTGGGCGACCTCGTCCTCGACCTCGCGGTGGCCGACCTGTCGGCCCGCGGCCACTTCCCGCTGCTCGGCCCGCTCGACGCCGACGTGACCACCTCCGTCGACCTCGACGCCCTGAAGCCGCTGCTCGTCCCGCCGCGCGCCGCGCACGGCCGCGTCGACGTGACGCTCCACGCCGAGGGCAGCCCGCAGGACCCCACCCTCACCATCGACGCCGCGGGCTGGGGCCTCGGCGCCGACATGCCCGGCGTCTTCACCCCGCTGCTCACCTACGACCTGCACGAGATGACGCTGTCGGCCGTCGCGCGCAAGGACGGCGTGCACGTCACCGAGCTCGTGCTGCCCTGGGCCGGCGGCCGCTTCGTGGCGACGGGCGACATCACCCCCGACAAGCGCCTCGAGAACGGCCACGTCACCATGGAGGAGGTGACGCTCGCGCCGCTGCTGCAGGCGTTCGACGCCGCGCCGACCCCCTGGGTCGACTTCGTGGGCAACGCCGACGTGGCGGTCACGGGCAGCCTCGTCCCGCTCGTGCTCGAGGGCGACTTCGACCTGTCGGTCGACGATCTCCACGTGGGCGACGGCCCCATCGCGAACCTCGGGCGCGGCACGGGCCTGATGCTCGACCTGCCGTCCTCGTTCGCGCAGGGCTCGCTCGTGCTCACGAAGGAGCACGTCGTCCTCACCGCCCCCACCGTCCGCGGGCCGAAGAGCACGGGCTCCA
The DNA here is from genome assembly GCA_041389545.1 of Myxococcota bacterium. Lineage (GTDB taxonomy): Bacteria > Myxococcota_A > UBA796 > UBA796 > JACKER01. The sequence continues at coordinate 122,625 of JAWKRQ010000015.1, forward strand.
CCATCGTCGACATCGGCTTCGGCCCCCGCGGGCCCCTCGACCTGCAGTTCGACCTGTCGGGCGCCGACGTCTCCGACTTCCAGCCGCTGGGCGACGTGGGCCTGCAGGGCACCGGTCGGGTGTCGGGGCGCATCGCCGGGCCGTTCAACCGCCTCGCGTTCGAGGGCGAAGGCGAGGTCGACGGCTTCGAGGTGCTCGGCATCCACTACGCCGATCACCTGCGCGCGACGCTGCGCTCGCCCGACATGAAGTCGATCTACCTGACCGACGCCGACGCCACGCTCGGCGACTCGCACTACACGGGGCGGTACGGCATCGACTTCAAGCCGCCCATGTCGATGACCCCGGCCATCGAGGTCGACCGCGGCCGGGTCGAGGACATGGTCCACATGTTCGTCGACCTCGACGGCCTGAAGGGCGACCTGACGGGCACCCTCACCCTCGACGGGCCGCTGTACGACCTGACGGGCGAGCAGCACCTGAAGCTCGCGAACGTCGAGCTGTACGGCGAGAAGTTCCCCTCGGGCGAGGCCCACGGCTTCATGGACCAGGGCGTCTTCACCCTCGACGACCTGCGGGTGCGCCGCAACGGCGGGCGCGCGGGGCTCACCTTGCGGGGAGCGTCGACCGGCCCTGGGCGCTCGACATGGAGCTCGTCGCCGACGGGCTCGACCTGTCGCGCCTCGACTGCCTCAAGCCCTACGGGCTGCCGCTGTCGGGCGAGCTGTCGGCCGTGGCGCACATCACGAACACGCTCTTCGACCCGAGCCCCGACGGCCGGATCTGGCTCACCCACGTGCGCTACGCCGGGGTCGACGCCGCGAACTCGATGCTGGTCGTCGACAGCGACGGCGGCGTCGCCCACTACCACGGCGATCTGCTCGGCGGCGGCGCCCACGTCGAGGGCACCCTCGGGCTGTGGGGCGAGCAGCCCTACGCGCTCACGGCCCAGCTCCACGACCTGCCGGCCCACCTGTTCTACCCCGTCGCGGCCGACGGCAAGCCCATCCGCGCCGTCGTCTCCGGTGCAGCCGACATCTCCGGCCACTTCGGCGACGTCTGGAGCCCGGTGACGCTGCAGACCGAGCCGACCGGGTCGCCGTCGACTACGACCGGTTCAGCCTGCGCAACGACCGCGGGCCCTGGACCTACCGGCAGGACGGCAACACCTACACCCTGCAGGGCTTCAACCTGGCCGGCGGCGCCACGCGCCTCGAGTTCCAGGCGTCCAACGCCGGCGGCGTCGCCTACCGCGGCACCGGCACCCTCGATCTGGGCCTGCTGCCGGCGGTGGTGCCCGGCGTCGACAAGTCGAGCGGCACGGCGTCGGTGCAGCTCGTGGCGCTGCCCGCCGGCGCCGACGGCCAGGTCGAGGCCGAGCTGGACGTGCTCCTCGACTCCGAGCTGTTCCGCCACGCCAGCGCGCCGCTCACCTTCGAGGACACCACGGGCCTCGTCCGCGTCCGCAAGGACGGCATCTGGGTCGACGGCGTGCGCGGCAACGTCGGCGGCGGCAAGTTCGACGTGAACGGCACCATCGAGAGCCGCGACTGGGTCCCCGTGCGCTACGACCTCGCCATGAGCGCGCAGGACGCCATGGTGCAGTGGGTCACCTCGCTGCCCCCCGCCATCGGCGACGGCACCTTCCAGTTCGACGGCCCGGCCGACGCGCTGCTGCTGTCGGGCGACGTGACCGTCACCGACATGACCTTCGCCGACCGCATCGACTGGGAGGACTGGGTCGTCGAGTACCGCGACTGGATGCTGGTCGACCCGGCGTCCGTGAGCGACGATCCGCCGATGTTCAGCATGAACGTCGCCATCGTGGCCGACGACACCATCCACCTGCAGAACAACGTCGCCGAGGGCACCGCCTCCGCCGACCTGCGCATCATCGGCGACACCGTCCGCCCCGGCCTCGTGGGCTCGGTCGAGGTCGACAACGACGGCCTCGTCTTCCTGCAGGACCGCGAGTTCCGGGTCGAGCGCGGCAACCTGCTGTTCAACGATCTCTGGACCTGGGACCCGCAGCTCGACCTGTCGCTCGTCACCGACATCACGAGCTACGACCAGCGCTACCGGGTGAACTACCTGATCAAGGGCCCGTTCTCGGACTGGCGCACCGAGACCCGCAGCGACCCGCCGCTGCCGCAGGCCGACGTGAACGCGCTGCTGTGGTTCGGCGTCACCACCGACCAGCTCGAGGAGATGGGCGAGCTGTCGAGTGCCGTGGCCCAGGGCGTCGCCGACCTGCTCGTCACCGACTTCCTCATCAGCGGGCAGGCGGGCGAGATCGGCGAGGATCTCTCCGATCTCCTGTGGGACCGCATCGACGTGACCACCGGCGTCAACGCGCGCGGGCAGTACTCGTCGGAGCCGCGGCTCGTCATCGAGAAGCGGCTCCCCGAGAACCTGGGCGACGTCGACGTGAAGTGGGAGGTCAACCTCGTGCGGCCGAACGACGAGTACGTCACCGCGTCGAAGCGGATCGGCGGCGCGTGGAGCCTCGCCGCGTGGTACGCCACGCTGCAGCGCGACCGGGTGCTGCCGATCGGCGGCGCCTACGGCCTCGACGTGGTGGCGCGGTGGGAGTTCGAGTGAGGGCGCGGCGCGACGGATGAGCGGGCTCGCGGTGTGGCTGCTGCTGGCGCCCCGGGCGTTCGCCCAGGAGGAGCCCGACGAGGACCCGCCGATGGTGGAGGCGCCGCCGGAGGCCCCGCCGTGGTGGGTCGGGCTGCCCGTGGCCTACGTGCGGCTGCAGGCCACCGACGAGGGCTCGCTCCCCGAGGAGAACTTCGAGCCCCTGCTCCACGTCGAGGCCGGCGCGCCGCTGCAGCCGCGCGACATCGCGACCGACATCGAGACCCTGTTCCAGCTGGGCGAGTTCTCGGCCGTCGACGCCGACGCCGAGCCGTGGATGACCACCGACGCGCAGGGCGACCCGGTCACCGGCGTGATGCTCACCTACCGGCTGTCGGCGGCGCCGAAGATCGCGCGGGTGCGGGTGCAGGGCAACCGGCGGTTCCGCGACCGGGCCATCCTCGAGGCGAGCGGGGCGGCCGAGGGGCAGGTGTTCTACCCCGCCCTCGACGGCGAGTTCCTGGCCAGCACCATCGAGCGCTGGCTCGTCCGCCAGGGCCAGCAGGACCCCACCGTCCACGTGCGGACCACCGAGCCGCAGCCGGGCGAGCTCTACCTGCTGGTCGACGTCGACGAGGGGCGCCCGAACACGCTCGAGCGCCTGACCTTCGCCGGCGACCTGCGCGGGGTCGCCACCCAGCGGCAGCTCCGGCGCTGGGTGCGCAAGGCCGGCGTGCGCCTCGGCAAGCCGCTCGCGCCCGAGGCCGTGGTGAAGGGGCAGGAGGAGGTGCGGCGCCAGCTCGGCACCGTGGGCGGGGTGTTCCGCAGGAACCGCGGCTACATCAGCGCCCGCGTCCAGCCGCTGCTGCTGACCACCGAGACCGGCGCGCGGCTCACCTACACCGTCGAGCCCGGCCCCCAGCTGCAGCTCGAGCTCCACGGCCTCGGCTACGGCGGGGAGCGGCTCGTGCAGGAGGCGCTCGGCATCGACCACCGGCTGCGCATCACGCGGGGCTTCCTGGATCAGGCGCCCGACAAGCTCGAGACGGCGCTGCAGGAGCGCGGCTGGCTCGCCGCGGAGGCCACGATCACGCGGGAACAGCCCGATCCCGAGACCGACCGGCTCGTCATCTCGGTCGAGCTCGGGCCCAAGCACGTCATCGGCCGGATCCCGTCCGTGGGCGAGCTCGTGGCGTTCGACTTCACCTTCGACGACCCGCCCGACTCGGCCGCGGCGCGCAGCAAGGAGGCCTCGGAGCTGCAGGCCGTGTTCGACCAGGCCTCGCCCGACGTGCTCCGGCGCAAGTTCTACACCGAGCCGGCCATGCGCACCGGCGCCGAGGCCGCCCGCCAGTACTACGTCGACCGCGGCTACCTCGACGCGAAGCTCACCATCCACGAGCCGGAGATCCACGCGCGCCGCTCGCCGGCCAACCTCTGGCGCCTCGTGACGGGTCAGCCGCGCCACCAGAAGGTCACGCCCCAGGTCGAGGTCTCGCGCGGCACGGTGACGACCCTGGCCGGCCTGGAGCTGCAGGGCGCGGCGTCGGGCGTCGACCTCGGCTTCTTCGACGCCGCGCGGGCCGAGCGGGTCGGCGCGCCCTACTCCCCGCAGAAGCTCGACGCGCTGGCGCGGCGCGTGGTCGAGGCGCACCGGGCGGCCGGCTACCTCGGCGTGGACGCGCGCGTGCAGCAGGCGGTGGTGTCCGACAGCGAGCGCAGCGCGGTGATCGTGGTGGAGCCCGGCCCGCTCATCGTCCTGCGCTCGGTGGTCACGCGGGGCACGCGCATCACGCGGCCCACGTTCGTCGAGAACGTCGTGGACCTGCACCCCGGCACCCCCGTCACCTCCGTCGACCTCGACGAGGTGCGCACGCGCCTGTACCAGCTCGGCGTGTTCCAGAGCCTCGATCTGCGGCTGCTCGGCGACGACGAGGCGCGCGATCTCCTCGTGACGCTCTCGGAGCGCAAGCGGTGGTCGCTCGAGCTCGCCCCCGGCGTGTCCACCGACCAGGGGGTGCGGGCCTGGGGCCGGCTCGTCCGCCGCAACCTCTTCGGGCGCGCCCAGCAGATCGAGCTCCTCGGCCAGGTCGGCTTCGAGTTCCGCTCCCAGGACGTGCGGGACTGGCTGCTCGACGTGGAGCGCCCCGAGTGGCGCGCGGCCATGCAGTACACCGCGCCGCGGTTCCCCGGGCGCCGCGACGAGCTCGTCCTAGACACCGTGCTGCGCGAGCGGCGCCAGGAGCGCACCTGGCAGATGGACCGCTCGGGCGGCGGCGTGGCCATCGAGCACCGCTTCGGCGGCGTCGGCCGCGGCGACGAGGGGTTCCGCCTGCGGCTCGGCGGGCGGCCTCGAGGGCCGCCAGCTCATCGAGGTCGACGGCGGGGCGCTGCTCCCGGCGAGCCGTGGCAGCAGATGCTGCGCCAGGACGACCACCAGCTCCCCACGAGCTGGCGCCCGCAGGAGTCGCTCACCGCGCTCGGCATCTACGATCTGCGCGACGACCCGGTCTCGCCGACGCGCGGTGCCCTGCTCTCGGCGAACGTGGAGTACGCACCTGGCATCCCGTGGAGCTTCGCCCCCGAGCGGCAGCGGGCGCAGTTCGTGAAGAACGAGGCGCGGATCAGCGGCTACGTGCCGCTGGGCGGCGTCACGCTGCACGTCACGGCCGGCGGCGGCCACATCGTGCCCATCGCCGGGGTGCCCCCGCTCGAGGACCGGTTCCGGCTCGGGGGGACGGGCTCCATGCGCGGCTTCGTCCGCGACAGCGTCGGGCCGCACCGCGCCGCGCCGCCGCTCGACGTGGACTGGCCCGGCGCGCTGGGCCCCGCCATCGACTACGTCCTGCGCGACGACCCGACGCGGTGGACCCCCACCGGCGGCGACACGATGGCGTCGCTGTCGACGGAGCTGCTCATCCCGCTGCCGGCGGTCGGGCTCACCGGCTGGGACGGGTACGCGGGCGAGCTGTTCGCCGATGCGGGCAACGTCTGGCTCCTCGACCCGCAGCTCGAGGACCTGCAGGGCAACGACCCGCTGCTCGCCGCCCAGCCGTTCTTCCGGCTCGGCGTCGGCGTGGGGATGCGCATCGCCCCGCCCGTCGGGCCGCTGCAGTTCGATCTGGCGCTCAACCCGCAGGCCGCGTTCGCGACGGGCGACCGGCGCACGCTCCTGGTCAACGAGTGGCGCGAGCCGGCCGTGCGCGCGCACCTCACGCTGGGCGCCCTGTGGTAGCGCCGCCCGTGACGGACGTGTGACGCCGCGGTCCGGTTCGGGGCAAGATGGAGGCACCACGTCGAGGATCGAATGCCCTTCTCCCTCGCCCTGCTCGCCGCCTGCACCCCCCCGACCACGACGACGTCGGGCGGCCACACGCCCGACACCGACGTGGCCGTCACCGACACGCCGACGGGCGACACGTCCGCGAAGGGCACGGGCGACACGGGCGGCGACACGACCACGACGACGATCGCGGCCGTGTGCCTCGAGCCGCCGCCGGCCGGCCCCCTGCCCTTCGTGCGGTCCTCGGCGCTGCGGACCGAGGAGGACTTCGACTTCGACCGCGACGGCTTCCTCGACAGCCAGGGCGGCGTGGGGGGCCAGGACCTCGTCGGGATGACGCGCCAGGGGCAGAGCCACGTGGTCGCCCCGAACATCGGCGTCGACGCCGCGGGCATCCGCAGCCTGCCGAGCGGCGACCTCGTGGTGGCGCAGCCCGACACCAACGCCCTGCGGCTCGTGACCTACGGCAGCGGCGGGTCGCGGCTCATCCTCGACGTGACCAACCCGAACGGCCTCGAGACCACGTCCGACGACCTGGTGTTCTCGTCGGAGTACCGGCAGGGCGGCCGGGTGCGGCTCGTCGACCCGTACACCGGGCAGGCCAGCATCATCGCGACGATGGACTGGCCGAACAACATGGCGCTGTCGCCCGACGAGACGGTGCTCTACGTCGCGGCCTCCCCCAGCGCCTGGGGCGGCACGGGCGTGATTGCGCGCATCGAGAAGGACGCGGAGGGCGGCTGGGGCGACCCGGAGCCGTTCTTCAGCCACGACACCGCGATCGGCGGCATCACCACCGACATCTGCGGCAACGTCTACGCGGTGGAGTTCACGGGCGGCGTGGTGTTCCGCCTCCCCGCCGACGGCAGCGCGCCCGAGGTCCTCGCGGATCTCGGGCGGAGCGGGACCTACTCGAGCATGCGGTTCGGCCACGGGCTCGACGGCTGGGAGCGCACCGAGCTGTTCGTGACCAACCGCTCCGACATGTTCGTGATGGACGTGGGGATCCCCGGCCGGCACGTCCTCGCGGTGGACGAGTAGCGCCGGCCGCGCCGGCGCGCGCTAGCTCTCGCGCCGCTGGACCCACTCGTCCACGAAGCGGGTCCAGAAGCGGACCTCGCGGAACTCCGGGCACTCGAGGAGCTGCCGCTGCAGCGGCAGCGTGGTGTGGATGCCCTCGACCACGAACTCGTCGATGGCCCAGCCGATGCGGGTGCGGGCGTGCTCCCGGTCGCGGCCCTTGACGATGAGCTTGGCGGCGAGCGAGTCGTAGTACGGCTGCACCATCGCCTGCTCGTGGATGGCGCTGTCGATGCGGATCCCCGGGCCGCCGGGCTCGTGGTAGCCCGTGACCAGCCCCGGCGACGGCAGGAAGGTGCGCGGGTGCTCGGCGTTCACCCGGACCTCGATGGCGTGGCCCTCCTGGACCACGTCCTCCTGGCGGATGGGCATGGCCTCGCCCGCCGCGAGCCGGATCTGCAGCTGGATGAGATCGACCCCGGTGATCTCCTCGGTGACCGGGTGCTCGACCTGGATCCGCGGGTTCACCTCGAGGAAGTAGAACCCGTCGCCCTCGACGAGGAACTCGGCAGTGGCGACCGTCTGGTAGCCGACGTTGCGGACCAGCCGCGCCGCGGCCTCCTGGATCCGCTCGCGCAGGTCGCCCGGCAGGTTCGGCGCGGGCGCCTCCTCGATGATCTTCTGGTGGCGCCGCTGCATCGAGCAGTCGCGGGTGCCGAGGTGGATGCCGCCGCCCCGCCCGTCGCCCGCCACCTGGACCTCGACGTGGCGCGGGGTGCGCAGGTAGCGCTCGATGAACACGTCGCGGCTGCCGAAGGCCGCCTCGGACTCGGCCTGCGCGATGGTGAACACGCGCTCGAGCGTGGGCCGGTCCTCGACGACGCGCATGCCCTTGCCGCCGCCGCCGCCCGCCGCCTTGAGGATGACCGGGTAGCCCGTCTCCTCCGCCACCGCGATCGCGGCCTCGAGGGTGTCGACGGCGCCGGTGGAGCCCGTGAGCAGCGGCAGGCCGGCCTCGCGCGCCGCCGCCTTGGCCTCGAGCTTGTCGCCGAACTGGTGCAGGTGCTCGACCGACGGGCCGATGAAGGTGCGGCCCATCTTGCGGACCGCCGCGGCGAACTTCGCGTTCTCGGCCAGGAACCCGTAGCCCGGGTGCACGGCGTCGGCGCCGGTGATGGCGACCGCAGACAGCACCGACGGCTGGTTCAGGTAGGACTGCGTGGCCTGCGGCGGGCCGATGCACACCGCCTCGTCGGCGAAGCGCACGTGCAGCGCGTTGCGATCGGCCGTGCTGTACACGGCGACCGTGCGGATGCCGAGCTCCTTGCAGGCGCGGATCACCCGCAGCGCGATCTCGCCGCGGTTGGCGATCAGGATCTTGCCGAACGGTGCCGACGACATGGCTCAGGCGGGCCGGATCTTGAAGAGCGCCTGGCCGAACTGCACCGGCTGGCCGTTCTCGACGAGGATCTCGGCCACGGTGCCGCCCACCTCGGCCTCGATCTCGTTCATCAGCTTCATCGCCTCGATGATGCACAGGGTCTTGCCCTTGAGCACCGTGGCGCCGACCTCGACGAACGACGGCGCGCCGGGCGACGGCGACCGGTAGAAGGTGCCGACCATCGGCGACTCGATGACCACGAGGCCGTCGTCGCTGGCCGGGGCCGCGGCGGACGCGGCAGCCGGGGCGGCCGCGGCGGCGGGGGCGGCCACGGCGGCGGGCGCCGGCGCGGCGTGGACGGCCTGGACGGGCGCGGGGGGCGGCCCCAGCCGGAGGCGGATCGCGTGCTCCCCGTCGCGATAGGCGAACTCGCTCACGTCGTGGGAGGTCAGCAGCTTCAGCAGGGACTCGATCCGCTCGAGATCCATCGGGCAGGCTCCAGCGTCTGGGTGCTCGCGGCGCCGCGGACCGGGGGGCTCCCGAGCCGCGTCCCGCGCGGCCGGCAGTCATACCCCATGGCCCGCCGGCGGACCACCGGGGGGATCCCTCGGCCGATCAGGCGTCGGCGCGCCGATCGAGCACGGCGCACAGCCCGCGCAGGCCGAGCTCGTAGCTCGCGGCGCCGAAGCCGGTGACCACGCCCGCCGCCACCGGGGCGAGCAGGCTCGCGTGCCGGAACGGCTCGCGGGCCGCGACGTTGGACAGGTGCACCTCGACGAACGGACGGCCGCAGCCGGCGAGCGCGTCGCGCAGGGCGACGGAGGTGTGCGTCCAGCCGCCGGCGTTGACCAGCAGGCCGTCGACCCCGGCGTCGGCGGCGGCCCAGATCCGGTCGATGGCGACGCCCTCGTGGTTGGTCTGCAGCGTCGTCACGCCGACGCCGAGGGCCTCGCCGAGGCGGACGAGCGACGCGTCGATCTCGGGCAGCGTGGCGGTGCCGTAGACGGCGGGTTCGCGGGTGCCGAGCCGGTCGAGGTTCGGCCCGTGCAGGACCAGGACCGCGCGGCCCATCAGCGCCGGAGCAGGCGGCGGGTGGCCCGATCGTCGTCGGACGACGACCACTCGGTGTCGGTGCCCTGGAGCAGGTCGAGGTCGGCGGGCTTCGGCTCGCGCTCGACGCTGTCGGGGGTGTCGCGCGCCGGCGCGGGGATGGTGCGGGGCGGCGCCGCAGTGGGGGTCGGCGCTGTCTCGGCGGATCGGACGGCTCCTCGGGCGCCGGCGCCCGGGGCGGGGCCGAGCGGGGCGCGCGGGCCTTCACCGTGGGCACGTCGTCGTCGTCGAGGTCGTCGGGGAACTGGCCGAGCCCGGCCCCGAGCCCGCTGTCGGGCTGCAGCCGGCGGTCGATGGGGGCGCCGCTGCTCCGTCGCGGCTCGTCGGCCTCGCTGGCGGCATAGCGCCGGAGCGCGGCCGACAGGTCGAGGTGCTCGGTGTGCTCCTCGTCGGCCTCCTGGGGGAAGGCTGCGCGACCGTGCGCGGGGGCCGGCGCTCGCGTGGCGCGCGGGGGCGTGCTCACGCTCGGGCGCGGCATCGCCAGCGGCGCGGGGGCGGGGGTGCCGTGGACGTCGGGCTCGGGCGGGACGAGGCCCGGATCGGTCAGGTCGGCCGACAGGTCGTCGGGCACCACCTGCGGCGCCGTGAGCAGCTGGCGCAGGCGCAGCTGCAGCGAGGGATCGTCCTGGTTGGCCTGGAGCAGGCGCCGGTAGACGCGCAGCGCCCGGTCGGTGCGGCCGAGGTCGACGTAGGCCTCGGCCCGCTCGACCGTGTAGAACGGATCGGCGCCGCGGGTGCGCCCCGCCGGTGGCGGCGCCGAGAGGCGCTCCACCACCGAGGTGACCACGACGTCGTTCGGGTCGGCGGCGAGGAAGCGCTCGGCGGCGCGGCGCGCCTCGTCGAGCCGGCCGCTGCGCTCGAGGGCGAGGATCTCGATGCGCGAGAGCTCGGGCTGGGTGATCGGGTCGACCTCGAGCGCCGAGATCGCCTCGAGCGCCATGCCGTACGCGTTGCACTCCAGGGCGGCGCGCGCGAGGAGCGCGTAGCCCACCGTGGGGCCGCCGTCGTCGGCCCGCGCCAGGCCGGCCGCGAGCACGTCGACCGCCTCCTGCCACAGCAGGCGCCGCACGAGCTCTTCGCCCACCTGGACGAACACCTCGGCCGCCGGGTCCTCTTCGAGCATCTCGCGCAGGAGATCGAGCTCGGGGTCGGTCAGCGCCACCGGGGCGTCACCGCGGCGAGACGGTGAACAGCTCGTCCACGTCGCCCATCGACACCACCACCCGGACGGGCTGGAACCCGATCTCGGTCTCGGGGAACGCGTCGACGTACAGGTAGAGGCGGGCGACCCCGCCGGAGTCGGTGAGCAGCTCGATCCCGCCGCCGTTGGACTCGAAGCTGTCGGCCTCGAACGCGTCGAACACGACGTATTGATCGCGGACGGCGTCCCAGGCGATCCGCCGGGGCTCCGGCTCGTCGGCCTCGCCGTAGGGCGGCCCGTCGGCCGGCCCGAGGAGGCCGAGCTCCGCCAGCTGGTCTTCCGGGTCGACCGCCGGCTCGTCCTGCGCGTTCACGACCAGCACGGCCTCGACCGGCACGGGCACCGCCGCGGCGTCGTCGGTGTAGACCTCGACCGGCACGTCGCCCAGCGGCTCGCCCGTGGCCCCGTCGTAGGCCATCACGTCGACCGGGACCAGCGCGCCGAGCCCGTCGTCGACCCCGTTGTACGCGCCCTCCCAGGCCACGTGGACCTCCTGGGGCAGCAGGAGCTCGGGCGAGCCGGCTTCGGTGCCGCACGCGGCGAGCGCCAGCGTGGTCGCGAGGAGGACGGGGTTCGCGCGGTGGCTCATGGGCGTTCACCTGGGAGGGGCCGGGCAGCTCGGGCGGACGACAAGCGGGCCAGCCGGTCGGAGACTTCGCTCCGCTCAAGCGTCAGCACCCGCATCTCGCCCGCTCGGACCGCCAGGGGTACCCGAATCTTATCCCCGACCGCTTTCTTGTCCACCCCGATCGCGGCGACGAACCGCTCCCGGTCGAGATCGTCGAGCACTTCGCGCGCGGCGGGCGCACACCGCGCGAGCAGCGCGTCGAGGCGCCCGCCCAGGCCGGGATCCTCGCAGACGCCCAGCGCCGCCGCGAGATCGAGCTCCAGCGCGAGCCCGACGGCCACCGCCTCGCCGTGGGCGATCGCCCCGTGGCCGAGGGCGGTCTCGAGCGCGTGACCGGCCGTGTGGCCCGCGTTGAGCACCATCCGCAGGCCGGCCTCGCGCTCGTCGGCGGCCACGACCGCGGCCTTCGCGCGCACGCACGCCGCGATCACCTCGGCGAGCGCGCCGCGATCCGCCAGCGCCCGGTCGAGCAGCCCGCCCTCCAGCGCCTCGAACAGCACGGCGTCCGCGGCGAGCGCCGTCTTGAGGATCTCGCCCCACCCGCAGCGGTGCTCGCGATCCGGCAGCGTCGACAGCGTCTCGAGCGCCATCCAGACCGCCGCCGGCGGGTGGAACGCCCCGATCAGGTTCTTGCCGCGCGGGTGGTTCACGCCGACCTTGCCGCCCACCGAGCTGTCGACCATCGCGAGCAGCGTCGTGGGGAGCTGCACCACCGCCAGGCCGCGGAGCGTCGTGGCGGCCGCGAAGCCCGCGAGATCGCCGAGGACGCCGCCGCCGAGCGCGAGGATCGCCGTGTGCCGGTCGACCCCGACCTCGAGGAGGCGATCGCACAGCCAGCCCCAGGTCTCGCGATCCTTGTGGACCTCGCCGGCGGGCGCCACGATCTCGGTGACCGGGCCGACGGCCTCGCGCACGGCGCCCGCCCACAGCGGCCCCACCGTCGCCTCCGTGACGAGGACGCGCTCCCCCGGCGGGAGCGCCGCGGCGAGCCCCGCGTAGTCGGGCGCCAGCACCACGTCGTAGCCGCCGGTCGCCGTCGCCACCCGCACCGTCTGCCTCACCTGCCCTCCAGACCGAGGTCGCGGACGATCCGCGCCGCCCAGGCGTCCGGGTCGCCCCCGCACCGCAGCGCGTGCTCCGCCTCTCGATAGCGCGGCAGCCGGGCGGCGTACCGGGCGGGCACCTCGGCGTCCCACAGCGGCCGCCCCGCGCCGGCGCCGATCCGCGCGGCGATGGCCTCGAGCGGCACGTCCAGGAACACGGTGCGGTACGCCGCCCGCAGCGCCGCGCGCACCTCGTCGTCCTCGAAGGTGCCCCCGCCGGTGGCGAGCACGCGCTGCACGCCGTCGCACAGGGCCAGCGCCGCCTCGCGCTCGCGGGCGCGGAACCGCGCCAGGCCGTCCCGCCGGACCTGCTCGGCGATCGGGCCGTACCGGGCGACGAGCACCTCGTCGAGATCCACGAGCGGCCACCCCAGCCGCTCCGCGAGCGCCCGGCCCACCGACGACTTGCCCGAGCCCATGAACCCCACGAGCGCCACCCCTGGACGCACTCCGGCCTCCGCTGCGCCCGCTGGCGGCGCCACGCCATCCGATGTACCGTGACCGGGAGCGGCCCGACCACGGGCCCGTGGACCCCCCCTCGTCGAGCACACGATGACCCGAATCCAGATCCTCGAAGAGCGCGTCAGCAACTACCTCGCGAAGATGGAGCTCGCGCCCGAGCAGGCCGAGGACGGGCTGTACCTGTTCAAGTACGGCTCCACCGTGGTGATGATCTCGCTGTTCGAGCAGGACGACGAGACCTACGTGCGGTTCGCGTCGATCATGCTCAAGGGCTTCGAGCCCACGCTCGAGCTGCTGCAGCGGATCCTGCGGCTGAACACCGAGGTCCTCTTCGGCAGCTTCCTGCTGTTCGAGGACGACACGCTGTCGTTCTCCGCCACCCTGCTCGGCAACCACCTCGACTTCGACGAGTTCCAGCAGACGCTGAAGTACGTCGCCAAGGTCTCCGACGACTACGACGACGAGCTGCAGACCCTGGGCGGCGGCCAGCGTGCCGAGGACGTGCTCCGCGAGGGCTGATCGTCGCCCGGAACGCGTTGACAGGCCGATGGCGCGCCGGTAGCATTCCCCTGCATCGGCGGCGCGTCGAATCGCGGTCCCTTCGCGTCCGCGCCGCCCAGGAGTATCGCGCATGGCCAAGCGTCCGGCCTTCATCCTCCCCGAAGGCCTGAAGTTGGAGATCGGCGACGACCGCATCGCGATCGAGTACGACGGAGACGTGGAGATCGAGGTGGACCTCGGCCGGTCCATCGCGGGGATCCAGGCGTCGGGCGACGTCACGGTCAAGCTGCCGTCGGTCACGGGCGATCTCGTCTCGGGCGGCGTGCTCCGGCTGATGGGCGACTTCGACGGCGGGGTCCTCCACGGCCGGGAGATCGTGCTCGGTCGGCAGTCGATCCGCTGCCGGGCGATCTCGGCCGACGAGCGGATCGTCATCGGCGCGGCCAACATCTCGTGCGACGTCATCATCGCGCCCGAGATCAACCTCGATCCGAAGGCCCAGGGGCGGGTCACGGTGATCGAGAGCCTCAACGAGCGCGGCGCGACCAAGATCAAGGGCGGGTTCTCGCTGTCCGACTACGAGGACATGTTCGGCAACTCGCGGGAGTTCCTCGCCGAGCGCGGGCTGGCCCCGCTCGGCACCCCCAAGCCCAAGGAGGAGGAGCCCGCCCACCGCACCGGCACCCCGGTCGGCGCCCGCCAGCGCCACGCGGAGGACACCGAGGATCCGCTGTCGCTGTCGCTCGACGACCTGGAGCCGCTGGTCGACCCGGCCGCGACCCCGGCCACCGCCGACGACAAGGACGTGCTGCAGCAGCGCCTGAGCGACGCGCTCGGCCGCATCACCGCCTGCTACGAGGGCTCCGACCTGCCGCCGGCCGTCGAGGAGCTGCGCGAGCTGGTCGAGCACCGGGACTACGACGGGCTGCGCACCAGCATCACCGACGTGTGGAACGGGCTGCTCGGCTTCCACCAGAAGCGCGGCATCCGCCCCCACCACCAGGTCACGCACGCCTTCAACGTGATCCACGGGCTCGTGCAGGGCTGACGCCGGCTTGACGCACCGTCGGTTAGGATGCGTCCCCGGTCCGGCCGGGCGGGAGGCGGCATGCGGAGCAACGGGGTCCTCGTGATGCTGGCGGCGGCGGCCGCCGGGTGCAACCGCTACGATCTGTTCCGGCTGTCGGGCTACCAGCAGGAGAGCTTCTCCAACAAGGCCGACGTGCTCTTCGTCATCGACAACTCGGAGTCGATGCTCGAGGAGTCCTCGGATCTCGCCACGAACTTCGCCGGGTTCATCGGCAAGATCGACGAGCTCGAGCAGAACCTGGGCTACGACGGCCTGCCCGACGCCGTGACCAACTTCGTCGACTACGTCCAGAACCGCGGCGGCTTCGTCGACTACCAGTTCGGCATCACCACCACCGACGCCCTGGTCGACGCCGGGGAGCTGCAGGGCCCGCTGGTCGCCCGCGGCGACGATCAGGTGGCCTACAACTTCACCGAGGGGCTCGTCTGCGAGGCCACGTGCTTCCCGGAGTCGTTCGCGCCGCAGTCCGACCCCGCCTACAACTGCGGCGACCCGCTCGACGCCATCTCGCAGGAGTTCCTGAGCTGCGCCTGCGGCGGCTCGTGGCGCGGCAACTGCGGTGGCGCACAGGAGATGGGGATCGAGGCCGTGTACCTCGCGATGTGCCGGGCGGTGCCGAACCCGCCCGTCGACTGCTTCGCCGACGTGGTGGTGAACCCCGGCGAGCCCGACGAGCAGACCATCCCCTCGCGGCTGCAGCAGAGCGACATCGGCAGCAACGCCGGCATGCTGCGCGAGAACGCCAACTTCATCCCGATCATCGTCACCGACGAGGGCGACGGCTCGATCCGGACCGACGACGGCGAGGAGATCCCCGAGGAGTACGTCCGCCTGTTCGAGCAGTTCGGCCGCCGGATGTCGTGGGTCGTCATCGGCCCGGGCCTCGACGCCGACAACAAGCAGCGCTGCCCGGGCACCGGCACCGACTGGGGCGTCACCCGCTACAACTACATGGTCCACGTGACCGACGGCCTGTCGATCGACATCTACGACGACAGCTGCAACTCGCGCGACTTCGAGGACACGCTGCAGCAGGTGGCCGACCTGCTGACCAACCTCGTCACGCAGTTCCCGCTGCAGTCGGTGCCCGTGCCCGGCACGATCCAGGTGCTGGTCGACGGGAAGCTGATCGACGAGGCCGAGGTCACCGGCACCGACTCCTTCGGGCTGGAGGAGTACTCCGACGGCTGGACCTACAGCGGTGCGAACAACGCCGTCGTGTTCCACGGGACGGCGATCCCCGGCTACGACGCGCGGATCGAGGTCTACTACCTGCCCATCGACGGCATGCCGCGCGACCTGCCGTTCTAGGCCGTCCGCCCCACCCCGCAGAAGAGGCTCCATGTCCCCGACCCTCGCCCGGTCCAAGACCCTCGCCCGACTCCTCGCCGCCGGCTGGCTGCTGGCCAGCAGCGTCGCCCAGGCGCAAGACACCGTCGACATCGGCGTGATCCGCGACGAAGACATCACGGTGGTGCAGAAGCTGCTCTACCCGAAGGCCGGGCGGGCCGAGATCGGGCTGCACGTCGGCGTCATGCCGTTCGACGCGTACCTCACCACGCCGAACGCGCAGCTGTCGTACGTGCAGCACCTGTCGGAGCGGCTCGGGGTGTCGATCCTCGCGGGCGGCGGGTGGGGCTTCAAGACCTCGGTGTACCGGCAGCTCGAGTCGCCGGCCTTCGGCGTCGCGCCCTACGCCTACCGCTACCTGGGCTCCGGGCTCGGCGGCCTCGAGTGGTCGCCCGTCTACGCGAAGCTCAACTGGAACGGCGGGCGCATCCTCCACTTCGACGTGTACCTGGCGCTGCGGGGCGGCGTGTCGGTCGAGTCGTCGGTGATCCCGAGCGGCGGGATCGCCATCGCGCCCACCGTCTCACCGGGGATCGGCGGCCGGTTCTTCCTCGGGCGGGGCTCCGCCCTCAAGCTCGAGCTGCGCGACGACCTGCTCCTCGAGCACCGCTCGCTCACCCAGTCGACCGAGTTCAAGCAGAACGCCGACGTGACGCTCGGGCTCGTGATCCTGTCCGGCAAGAAGGAGTCGTGATGGGCGCCGTGAGCCTGCTCCTCGGGTGGTTGGCGCTCGGGGCGGCGGCGCAGGCCCCCGCCGACGCGCCGCTCGACGTGCCCGCCGGGCCGTCGATGTCGGACGACCAGCGCGCCTCCGCGTTCACCGGCTGGGCCACGGCCATGGCGTCGGGCAACCGCGAGTCGGCCGCCCAGGCGCTGATCGCGATCCTCGACGACCCCTCGCTGCAGCCGGTCCACGGCGAGGCCTGGGGCCACCTGGGCGAGTACTACGCCCAGCTCGGGCTGAAGCTCGCCGCGGTGGGCGCGATGGGCCGCGGCATGGCGCTCGATCCGGTCCACGCCGACAAGTTCGCCGCCCAGGCGCTGCAGCTGGTCGACGAGATCGACGAGAGCGGGCTCGTCGGCGAGGCCGTGGGCAAGAACGTCGGCATCCGGGTCGACGGCGAGGCGCGCAACCTGCTCGCCGTCACCGCCGCCCGCTACCAGGTCGACCACGACAGCTTCGGCCCGGCGCAGGCCATCCTGATGATGGCCGACCGCAACGGCAAGGAGTTCGACACGGCCGAGATGCTGCGGGGCGTGATCCTGTCGCAGCAGGGGCAGTACGGCGACGCGCTGGTGCCGCTGCAGACCGCGCTCGCCATGGGCATCCAGAACGAGCGCGACGAGAAGTGGGTCGACACGGCCAAGCTCAACGTGGCCCGCGCGTACTACGCCGCCGGGAACTACGGGCAGGCCATCGCGAGCTACGCGAGCATCTCGCGCGACAGCGACTACTGGCTCGACGCCCAGTTCGAGCGCGCCTGGGCGCACTTCCGCGGCAACGACACGAACGGCGCCCTGGCGATGCTCTACAACCACCAGTCGCCGTTCTTCGAGGACTTCTACTACCCCGAGGCCGATCTGCTGCGGGCGTACTCGCTGTTCGTCATGTGCAAGTTCACCGACGCCTCGGCCGAGATGGACCGCTTCCAGCAGAAGTACGAGCCCGTGCTGAAGGAGCTCGGCGGGCTGTCGCCGGCGCCCGAGGCCGCGTTCGACGACGTGATCGCGTTCCGGCGCGACAAGCCGACGCAGCTGCCGGGCTACGTCCTGCGGCCGTTCCGCCACGAGCAGCGCTTCACCGACGCGATCGCCACGGTCGAGCGCGCCGCCGACGAGCTGAAGGACCTCAAGAAGGTCGACGGCAAGCCGGGCGAGCTCGCTCGGGAGCTGATCGAGACCCAGCGCGACGCCCGGATCCGCGCCGAGGGGCAGCGGGTGATCGACCGGATCGACCGCGCCGAGCGCGACCTCGGCTCGATGCTCGAGGGCATCGAGATCACGCGCCTCGACCTGCTGGCCCTCGAGACCCAGATGTACGAGCGGGCGGCCGCCACCGGCGTGCTGGACTACGGGAACCACATCGGCAAGATGAAGGAGCTGAGGCGCACCAAGCGCGGGTTCCGGGTCTGGCCGTGGCAGGGCGAGTACTGGGCCGACGAGCTGGGATGGTACGTGTTCAATGCCCGCCCGGACTGCCCCGAGTCCATGGCGCGGGGAGAGGACGGTAGCAGCCGGTGAGCACACAGCAAGACGGGCAGCCCGCCGACGACGGCGTGGGAGAGCCCGAGGTCGTCCACCACCCGAGCGGGCTGCGCATCGCGGTCCGCCCGATGCCCGACAGCCCGGTCGCGTCGGTGCACCTGTGGTTCGACGCCGGGGCGGTCGACGAGACCCCCGAGGTGGCGGGCGCAGCGCACTTCGTCGAGCACATGCTCTTCAAGGGCACGTCCCGGCGGGCGGTCGGCGAGGCCGCGGCGGCCATCGAGGCCGCGGGCGGCGACCTCAACGCCTGGACCAGCTGGGACGAGACGTGCTTCCACGCCACGCTCGAGGCGGGCGAGGTGCGCGAGGCGCTCGACGTCGTGTTCGACATGACGAGCGCCTCGGTGCTCGACGCCGACGAGCTCGAGCGCGAGAAGCAGGTCGTGCTGGAGGAGATCCGGGGCTACGAGGACGACCCGGACTCGGTGGCGTCCGACCGCATCCAGGCGCTCGTGTTCCCCGAGCACCCCTACGGGCGGCCGGTGATCGGCTTCCCGAGCACGGTCTCGTCGCTCACGCGCGAGGCCGTGGAGCGGTTCTGGCGCAGCAACTACCACCCCGGGCGGGCGGTGCTCGCGGTGGCGGGCCCCATCCACGCCGACGAGGTGGTGGCCATGGCGGAGCCGCTGCTCGCGCGCTGGGCCGCGGGCACGAGCCGCAGCGCCATCCCGCAGGCCTCGGTCAACGGCGGGGTCCACCTCGAGCGGATGGACCGCGAGTTCGGCTCGGTGGTCGTGCACTTCGGCTGGCCCGGCCCGCCGCTCGGGCACCCCGATCGGCCGGCGCTCGACGTGCTGACCTCGGCGCTCGGCGCCGGCGCCGCCTCGCGGCTGGCGGTGAAGCTCGACCTCGAGGCGGGCGCGGCGAGCCACGTCTGGGCCGACGCCATGGCCTGGGTCGGCGGCGGCATCGTCGGCGCGGGCTTCCTGTGCGGCGAGACCGAGGAGGCCGTGCGCCTGTCGGTGGAGCTGTTCGCCGAGACCGCGCGCGAGGGCGTCCCCGCGTCGCTGGTGGGCCGGGCGCGCGACAGCCTGCTCGCCGACCTGCTCTTCGCCACCGAGACGGCCGAGGGGGTCGCCGCCGACCTCGCCTGGAGCGTCGCGCGCACGGGCAACCCGCGCTACGACGTGGAGTACGCCGCGCAGATCGCGGCCGTGACCCCGGCCGACGTGCGCCGGGTGGCGCGGCAGTGGCTCGATCTCGACCAGATGCGGCTCGTGGTGATCGACCGCGGCGTGAAGGTGCGCAAGCTCGAGGCGCTGGTGGCGCAGGCGCGCAAGCCGCCGGTGCGGCGCCCGCCGTCGGGCAAGCCGGAGACGTTCACGGTGGCCGGCGCGAAGGTGGCGGTGCTGCCCGACAAGGGCAAGATCGCCGCCGTCGAGGTGGTGGCGGTGGGCGGGCAGCTGCTCGACGTGCCGCGCTTCGCCGGCGCGTCCGACGCCTGGTCGCGCATGGTGCTCCGCGGCGCCGGGCCCTACGACGCCACCAGCTTCGCCGAGCGCAGCGACGGGCTCGCGCTGCAGATCGACGCCGCCGCGGGCCGGAGCACGGCGCGGGTGTCGGCGTCGTTCCCGGCGTCCGACGCCGAGGCCGCGCTCACGCTGCTCGGCGACGTGCTGCTCGACCCGCACTTCGACGAGCAGGACTGGGACAACGTCCGCGAGGAGCTCCTCGACGACCAGGCGGCGCTCACCGACCGGCCGGCGACGCTCGCGTCCGACCTGCTGTGGCGCGCGCTGTGGCCCGACCACCCGTGGCGGCTGGCCCCGCTCGGCACGCCCGCGACCGTGCAGCGCATCAACGTGCGCACCCTGTCGCGGCGCCACGAGGCGCAGATCACGGCCGACAACCTGGTCCTCGCGGTGGCGGGCGGGGTCGACCCCGACCGCGTGGCGCGGATCCTCGAGCCCGTGCTGGAGGGGCTGCCGAAGGCGGCGGCGCTGCCGGCGCGCCCGCCGTCGAGCCCGCCGCTCGACGTGGCGGTGGGCAAGCGCGCGGGCAACGAGCAGGCCATCGTCCTGTGCGGCGTGCGGGGCGTGCGCATCGGCCACCCCGACCGCACCTCGCTCACCGTGGCGACGAACCTGCTCGACAGCCAGTCGGGCCGCCTGTTCCTCAAGCTGCGCGAGGAGCGCGGCCTGGCCTACGGCGTGTGGGCCCGCAGCGACACGGGCTACGACGGCGGCGTGTTCTCGGCCGGCCTCGCCACCGACCCCGCGCGGGTCGACGAGGCGATGGGCGCGCTCGTCGACGAGCTGGCGGCGCTGGCCGACAAGGGCCCGACCGCCGAGGAGCTCGCGCGCACCACGCGGATGCTCGGCGGGCTCGCCGCCATGCGCCAGCAGCGGGTGTCGGGCCGGGCGAGCGATCTCGCGTGGAGCACGCGCTTCGACCTGCCCTACGGCCTGCCGGCGCTCAAGGAGCGGCTCGCGGCCGTGACCCCGGCGAGCGTGAAGTCGGCGCTGCGCAAGCTCGGCGTGGGGCGCCCGGCGCGGGTGATCGTCCGCCCGCGCAAGTGAGCGACCACGGCGTCTACGTCCACGTGCCGTGGTGCCGGGCGCGCTGCCCGTACTGCGCCTTCGCGGTGGTGCCTGGCGCGGCGCCGCCCGACTGGCGGCCCTACGTCGCGAAGGTGCTGGCCGAGGCTGCGTCGTGGGCGCCGGCCTTCCCCGGGCGCGGCGCCACGCTGTACCTGGGGGGCGGGACCCCGTCGCGGCTGCCCGTGGCGGCGATCGCCGCGCTGGTGGCCGGGCTCGGTGCCGGCTGGGACGAGGTCACCGTCGAGTGCAACCCCGAGGACGCCGCGCCAGCCTGGCTCGACGGCGTCGTGGCCGCCGGGGTCACGCGGATCTCCCTCGGCGTGCAGTCCACGGTCCCGGCCGTGGCCCGCCGGCTCGGGCGCGGCCACACCCAGGCCCACGCCGCGGCCTCGATGGCGCGGGTGGCCGCCAGCGGCGTGCGATCGTGGTCGGCGGACCTGATGTTCGCCGTGCCCGGCCAGGCGCTCGGCGACCTGGATCGCGACCTCGACGCGCTCCTGGAGGCCGGCGTCCCGCACGTGTCGCTGTACGGGCTCACCTTCGAGCCCGGCACCCGCTTCGACGCTGCCCGGCAGCGGGCCCGCGGCGGGGTCACCCCTGTCGACGACGACCTGTGGCGCGCCATGTACGACCGCATCGTCGAGCGGCTGCACGGCGCGGGGATCCGCCGGTACGAGGTCTCGAACTTCGCGCGCCCCGGCCACGAGGCGCGCCACAACGCGGGGTACTGGGCCGACCGGCCGTACCTCGGGCTCGGGCCCTCGGCCCACGGCTACGCGCCCGACGGCACCCGCTGGGTGAACCGCGCCGATCTGGCCGACTGGCTCGCGGCCGACGACCCCACGGCCAGCCGGGAGCGGCCCGATCCGTGGACCCGGGCGGTGGATCGCCTGGTGAGCGGGGTCCGCGCCGCCGCGGGGCTGGAGCTCGGCGCGCTCGGCGTCCCGGTCGACGATCGCGAGGTGGAGCGGCTCGTCACCCTGGGGGCGATCGTGCGGACGGGGGATCGGATCGCGCTCACCGACGCCGGGTTCCCGATCTGCGACGCGGTCGTGGGGCGCCTCGTGGACGCGCTGCAGGCCGAGCCGCCCGTCGATCCGGCCTGATCGGCGGGTGCGCCGTCGAGGGCCGCGTCCGCGGCCCCTCGGAGCCGCCGAGGCCGACGACGACGCGCCGTCCGCGCCGGATCGCGGGCCCCGGCTCCGCGTCCCCCGGACCCGCCGAATCCTGGACAATGGCGTTGTGAACTGAACAAAATTTGAAATGGAGCGGCCGGTCGGCGGGTACCCCGTCGCGTGCCCGGTGCCCGGGCCACCACCCCGAGGAGGCCGTCTCCATGCTCGTCGAGCCGTCCCCCACCCCGCTGGCCGCGTCCCTGCGCGAAGGCCCCGGGGCCAACCCGCTGCCCGAGCTCGACGCGCTGCTGGCCAGCGCCGCGGTCGAGCCGCGGGGCTACCAGCGCCGCATCGTGTCGAGCGCGCTGCAGATGTTCGCCGGCACCTGGCGCGGTCCGACCGGCGAGATCGGCCGGCCGGCCACCAGCGTGCTCATCGAGAGCCCCACCGGCAGCGGCAAGACCGTGATGGGCCTCGCCACCGCCGCGCTCGTGCAGCGGGCGACCGGCTGCCGCGTCGGCTGGGTCGCCATGCGCCGCAACCTGCTGCACCAGGCCGAGGCCGAGAACGCGCGCGCGGGCTTCGGCGTGGACCTGCAGCCCATCAGCATGTTCGACAAGGACCCGCCGCCCTGCGACCTGCTCGTCGACGAGGCGCAGCACGACGCCGCCACCTCGATGGCGAACCTGCACTGCAAGATCCGGCCGCAGCTCACGCTCGGGCTGTCGGCCACCCCTACCGCACCGACCGCATCAAGCTGTGCTTCGAGCGGGTGCTCAGCGACGCGGGCATCGCGCGGCTCATCGCGGACGGCTTCCTGTCGCCGTACCACCACTACACGATCCCGCGGTACACGCCCGAGGCCGTGGCGGCGCAGCTGATCGGCGACCCGGCGCGCTGGGGCCGCTCCCTCGTGTTCTTCCACCGCCACGACCAGTGCGCCGACCTCGTCGCGCGGCTGCGGGCCGCCGACATCGCCTGCGACCTCGTCACCGCGAGCACGCCGCGCGAGCGCCAGCTGGCGGCGTTCGAGGCGGGCGAGACGCGGGTGCTCGTGAACATGGCCATCCTGGTGGAGGGCTTCGACTGTCCGGCGCTGCAGACGGTGTTCTGCCGGCCGTCGGGCAAGGGCTGCACCATCCAGATGGCCGGGCGGGTGCTGCGGCGCGCGCCGGAGCTGCCGTTCAAGCAGATCGTGCAGTGCAGCCAGACGCGGCACCCGATGCTGAAGACGGCGCCGGCGGCCGAGCAGTACCTGCTCGACCCGGACGGGCGGTGGCGGAGCGTGGCGGCCAACCGCCAGCTCGACGAGATCGCCCGCCGCTCGATGGCCCGCATCGCCCGCACGCGGGTCGAGCTGCCTCGCTGGTGCGCGCCCACCGCCCGGGACCCGCCGGCGCTGGCACGACCCTGTCGGGGTCGACTGACTCCATTCATGGGAGGTGCTCGGCCGGGCGCCGGGCACCCGAACGTGCGGACGGGAGCGATGGCGTCGAGCCGGAGTGACGTTCGCCCGCCCGCCGCCCGGCCCTGCGCGCACTCCAGCCCCACACGCGAGAGGCTCGACACGGCCGCTCCGGCGCCCGACGCCTCTCCGCCCTGACCTCCTTCCCAACCAGCCAGGAGCCCGCCGCCATGGTCACCACGCCCGACACCCTCGCCCCCGCGCGCACCTTCACCTACGGCACCGCCAGCGTCGGCGATCCCCGCCTGCGCGAGGCCACCCGCACCGCCACCGGCCGCCTCCGCGTCGACGCGCTCGAGGTCGACGGCCGCGCCGTCCGCCCGACCCCCCGCTTCTGGCGCTCGTTCTGCGCCCGCTTCGGCGTCACTCGACACCATCTTCCGCTACTTCGAGCCCGACGAGGTCTTCGAGCGCATCGCCGAGCGCAACACCGAGGAGCGCCCAGTTCTGCCTCGAGGTCTCCGGCGACGGCGGCGACGACACCCCGGCACCCTGCTCGGCGTCTCCCCGCTCGGCCGCCCCGTCCTCCGCTACGACAACGTCGCCGGCCTCGTCGAGCGCTACGGCGCCGAGAGCGTCCAGTACCGCGACGGCCTCCTCACCAGCACCCACACGCCCCGCGCCCGCAGCCGCGAGCTCGCCATCGGCGGCGACGCCTTCCGCGAGCGCTTCGTCCTCGAGACCCCGGTGGACGGCTCGGCCACCCCCGCCTGTTCCTGTCGATGGTGCGCGTGATCTGCACCAACGGGATGATCGGCTACACCCGCGCCTTCCGCAGCGACATCCCGACGGGCAAGGACCTCGACCACTGCATCGCCCGCGCGATCGTCAGCTTCGACAGCGAGGAGGGCTACGTCTCGCTCCGCCAGCGCTTCGAGAGCGCCCAGCGCAGCTTCGCCTCGGTGCGCGAGGCGACCCAGCTGGTGGGCCTGCTCGAAGCGCCTCGAGCAGCAGAAGGCGCTCACCGCCGAGGAGCTGCCG
Organism: Myxococcota bacterium; assembly: GCA_041389545.1. Taxonomy (GTDB): domain Bacteria; phylum Myxococcota_A; class UBA796; order UBA796; genus JACKER01. The sequence goes on from JAWKRQ010000015.1 coordinate 146,700, forward strand.
CGCAAGCTGCGGATCGTCGCGGGCAACCTGACCGACCTCTACGGCCTCGCCAACCTCGACGCCCTGAGCGAGAAGCGCCGCCGCGTGCTGCCCGCGAAGTGCCGCGTCTACGACCTGATCAACTTCGCGAGCGAGGTCGCCACGCACCACGCGCTGCCCGAGGCCGCGTGGCAGCTGCAGGGCTGGCTCGGCCGCCTGATCTCCGACGAGTACGATCTCGAGGGCACCGCCGAGGGGAGCGCCGACTTCGACGCGTTCTTCCTCGAGCCCGCCGCGGCCTAGCCGCGGGCGCCCCCACCTCGATACGGGGGGCCACCGAGCAAGGAACCTGCCGCCCCGGCCGTACGGAGCGTGCAGGCGCGCTCCCGGTTCGTGGGAGCACCACCCCGGGTTACCATCTCCCCGCGCCGGGTGGAGGGTCGTTGGCCGCCAGGGACTATTACAACATCCTCGGCATCGAACGCCACGTATCAGTGGAAGAAGTCAAGCGGGCCTACCGGGTCCTCGCGCGCAAGTGGCACCCCGATCGCAACGCGGGCGATGCCGAGGCGGCGACCCGCTTCAAGGACATCACCGAGGCCTACCGCACGCTGTCGGACCCCGAGAAGCGCGCGCGCTACGATCGCCTCGGCCCCCTCTACACCGAGGACGGGCGCCCGCCGCGCCCCGAAGACCTCAACGCCGTGGTGGGCACCATGTGGAACAACCTGTTCCGGCGTCGCGCCGGCGGGCGCGGCGAGGATCTGCGCTACACCGTCTCGGTCACCCTCGAGGAGGTCGCCTCGGGCACCGAGAAGGAGATCGTGGTCCCGCGCTTCACCCAGTGCAGCACCTGCGCGGGCGACGGCGCCGACCCGAAGGACGGCAAGGAGGAGTGCGAGGTGTGCAAGGGCACCGGCCGGGCCACGGGCCCGCGGCTGCTGCGCACCGACTGCTACCACTGCGGCGGCAAGGGCTACGTCGTGGTGAAGCCCTGCCCCGACTGCGGCGGCGACGGCCGCAACGGCCTCGAGGAGCAGCTGCGGGTCAAGGTCCCCGCGGGCGTGGCCACGGGCCAGAAGCTCAAGGTCGGCGGCAAGGGCAACGCCCCGCGGGGAAGCGGGGAGTCCGGTGACCTGTTCGTGATCGTGAGCGTCGCCGACCACCCGCTGTTCCGGCGCCGCGGAGACGACGTGATGCTCGATCTGCCGCTGACCTACGCCGAGCTCGCCCTCGGCGCGGACGTGACGGTGCCCACGCTCGACGGCACGACCACGATCCGCATCCCTGCAGGCAGCATCCCGGGCAAGGTCCTCCGCCTCGCCGGGCGCGGCCTGCCCCACCTGAACTCGCAGACGCGCGGCGACCTGCACCTGCAGCTGGTGCTCGAGGTCCCGGCCGAGCTGTCCGACGCCCACCGCCAGCAGCTGGCGACCTGGGCCGACGCGCTCCCCCGCGACGTCCACCCCCGCCGTGTCGAGTTCGACAAGCTCGTCGAGGAGCGCAGATGATCCGTTGGAGTCCCCGCGTCCCCCCCACCGCTGCCCGCTTCGCCGCGGCCGCCGGCGTGCTCGCGCTGGCCGCGTCGCTCGCGGCCGAGCCCGCGCTGGCGAAGAAGAAGTCGTCGCCGGACGTCGTGGAGGACGCGCTCGCCTTCGCCCAGACGGACCGCGCGCGATCCATCTCCATCCTCGAGCAGGGCATCCGGCAGTCGCCCAACGGCAAGGACGTAGCGCTGCTGATGCTCAACGCCGGCGAGCAGCACCGGCTCGCGGGCCACGCGCCCGAGGCCCACGACTGGTTCTCGAAGGTGATCACGCGGGGCGGCACCGAGGCCACGGCCGCGCGGCTCGGGCTCACGCTGCTCGCGGCCGGTGACGGCGTCGACGGCAAGACGCTCTCGGGGCTGCAGCAGATCCCCGAGAAGGACGCCCTCGCCACGCAGAACGCCGACCGCTACCTGCTGCTGGCGGTGGAAGCCGCCAAGCAGGGCGACAGCAAGACCGTCTCGGCCGACTCGAAGAAGGCCCTGGCCTACGCGCGCGACGACGCCGCGGTCTACGAGCGCGTGCAGGAGACGGTGCAGACGCTCGCGGCCGCGGAGCCGGGCGAGGTCGCCGTGACCAACCCGATCGCCTCGGGCACGCCGCTCGAGCGGGCCGAGAAGGCGTTCGCCGCGGGCGACCTCGCGGGCGCGCGGCGCGACGCCGAGAAGGCGCTCAAGGACGCCGACCCGGCCGTCCAGCTGCTGGCGCAGGGCCTCATCGAGGTCATCGACTCCGGGCCCGCCGAGGCCGGCAAGATCGTGGTCCTGCTGCCGCTGTCGGGCAAGTACGAGGTGGTGGGCCACCAGGCCGAGGCCGCGCTGCAGTTCGGCCTGAGCGACGGCGGGCGCCTCGAGTTCGTCGACTCGGGCGGCACGGCAGAGACGGCCGTGGCCGCGCTGGAAGACGCCGTGCTGCGCCGGCACGCCGTGGCGGTGATCGGGCCGCTGCTCACCGACGAGACCGAGGGGGTCGTCGCCCGCGCCGAGCAGCTGCACACCCCGCTCGTCTCGCTGTCCCAGTCCTACGAGGACACCTCGGGCCACAGCTGGGCGTTCCAGGGGATGTACACCCGGGCCGACCAGGTCGACGCCTTGCTGCAGTACGTGATGACCGAGAAGGAGATGAACGCCTTCGCAGTGTTCGCGCCCGACTCCACCTTCGGCACCCACGCGCAGGAGCTGTTCCGCAAGGGGGTCGAGGCGCGCGGCGGGCGGATCGCGGCCGACGCGACCTACCCGGCCGACACGCTGCCGCCGATGGAGGCCGCCGCCGGCTTCGCCGAGCGCGAGGGCGATCTCGGCCAGCTGCGGGCGGAGGCGAAGAAGCGCGGCGGGAACCCCGACACGGTGGTGGTCCCGCCGAAGCTCGACTTCCAGGCGATCTTCATCCCCGAGAACGCCACCAACACGCCGCTCGTCTGCTCGGCGCTCGCCTACCAGGAGTTCCCGATGGGCGAGTTCCAGCCCACGCGGACCTCGCCGAAGATCCCGCTGCTCGGCCTGTCCACCTGGAACACCGTGCAGCTCGTGGCGCGCGGCAACGAGTACACGCGCGACAGCATGTTCCCCGACGTCTACTCGGCCGATCTGCGCACCGAGGACGACCCGTTCGTCGTCGCCTACCGCGACCAGACGGGCAAGACCCCGACCGCGCTCGAGGCAGCGCTCGTCGACGTGGGCAAGCTCGTGGGCGCGGCGGCCAAGCAGCGCCCGGCGACGCGCGGCGCGTTCCGCCAGGCGCTCCTCGAGGCGCAGGTGCAGGACTCGATCACCGGCGCGACCGCCTTCAGCCCCGAGACCCTGCGAGCGCAGCGGACGATGCTCATCCTGACCATCACCCGCACCAAGCTCGAGCAGGTGGGGTCGGTCCGCCTGGAGTAGGATCGGCCGTGGGGCGCGGTCCGTCTGGACACCGCTCCGGCGAGCCATTACGATGAAAGCTCGGTTCCGTCGGCGCGTGCGGGCTCTTCGGCCGCACCGCCCGAACCGTCGACGAGGCCACCCGCCAGCGTTGGAACCGCCACGACCAGCCGACGACCCCGACCCCGACCGGGGCGAGCAACGCATCATCGATCGGGTGCTGGCCGCCCGCACCGCGCCGCCGGCGTGGGTGGCGCTCGACGCGGGGCATGACTGTGCCGTGGTGCTGGGCGACCGCACCGCGTTGACCGTCGACACGCTCGTCGAGGGCGTGCACTGGGACGCCGGCTTCAGCCCCGCCGACGTGGGCTACAAGGCGGTGGCCGTGTCGGTGTCCGACCTCGCCGCCACCCGGGCCGCCCCGCGCTGGATGCTCCTGTCGCTGTCGGTGCCGCGGGGCTGGCGCGAGGCGGCGCGCGAGGCGTGGAGCGCGGGGATCGGCGAGGGCGTGGCCGAGGCGTCGGCGGCGTTCGGGACCTACCTCGTGGGGGGCGACGTGACCGGGATCCCCGGCGACGGGCCCGCCGTCGTGTCGGGGGCGCGGGGCGGCGCGCAGCTGGGCGCGCCGCGCGGCCGCGGCGGCGCGAGGCCCGACGACGCGCTGTGGCTCACGGGCTGGCCCGGCCTGGCGGGTGCGGGTACCTGCGCGACGACCCGCCCGCGGAGGCGCTGGCCGCGCTGCGCCGCCCGGCGCCGCCGCTCGGCTTCGCCCTGGCGCTCGAGGCCGCGACGGCCGGCATGGACCTCTCCGACGGCCTCGCCGCCGACCTGCCGCGCCTGTGCCGCGCCTCGGGGTCGGCGCCGAGGTCGAGGCGGCAGCGCTGCCGCTGCACCCCGCCCTGGCCGGCAGCGACGACGCCGTGTCGCTCGCGCTCGCCGCGGGCGACGACTACCAGCTGCTGTTCACCGCCCCGCCGTCCGCCGAGGGCGCCATCCGGGCGCTCGCCGCGCAGCACCACACGCCAGTGCACCGCATCGGCCGGATCACCGCGGCACCCGGGATACGCCTCGTGGGGGCCGACTGGCCGGCCGCCCGCTTCGCTCACTTCGGCGGCGCGCCATGATCCCCGTCCCCGGCTCCGGCGGCCTGCTGGTCGACCTCGGCCCCGCCACCGCGCTGGTCGTGCTCGGCCTGTTCGCGTCGTCGTTCTTCTTCAGCGGCACCGAGACGGCCTACTTCGCGCTCCAGAAGCCCGACCAGGACCGCTTCGCGCGCGGCACCCCCGGCGAGCGGCGCGTGGTGAAGCTGCTCGACCGGCGCGCGGCGCTCATCACCACGATCCTGCTCGGCAACGAGCTGTCCAACATCGCGCTCGCCGCCACGAGCGCCGCTGTCATCGGCCACTTCGGGCCGAGCTGGCTCAACGTGGTGGTGCTCACCCCGCTGCTGGTGCTGTTCTCCGAGATCACGCCGAAGGTCCTGGCCTTCCGCTTCCGCCGCCGCTGGGCGCCGTGGGTCGTCTGGCCGTTCACGGTGTGGTTCGTCATCGCCACCCCCGTGCGCTGGGTCGTCTCCGGGCTGCTGATGGGCATCGGCAAGCTCCTCGGGGTGGAGGACCGCCGCGAGTCGATCGCCGCCGAAGAGCTGATGGTCTACGTCGCCCACGGAGCGGCCATCGGCGAGCTCGACCCGCTCGAGCGCGACATCATCGAGTCGGTCTTCGAGTTCGACGATCTCACCGTGCAGCGGCTGATGACGCCCCGGCCCGACGTGTTCAGCGTCCCCATCACCATCGGCTGGCAGGAGCTGCTCGACAAGTGCCGCGAGGAGGGGCTGTCGCGCATCCCGGTCACGGGCCACGACCAGGACGACATCATCGGCATCCTGCTCCTCAAGGACCTGCTGAAGTTCCGTGCCACGCCGCTGTCGGGGCCGCGCCAGCTGCGGTCGCTGCTGCTGCCGCCCGTGTTCGTGCCCGCCAGCAAGTCGGCGGACGGCATGCTGCGGGAGTTCCTGGAGAAGCGCTTCCACATGGCGCTCGTGGTCGACGAGCACGGCACCTTCGTCGGCCTCGTCACCCTCGACGATCTCCTCGGGGAGCTCATCGGCGCCGAGGACGACAGCACCGAGGACGCCGAGATCGCCGGGCCGCCCGACGGGATGACGGTCAAGGCGTCGATCGACCTGCAGGACTTCGAGGAGGAGACGCAGATCGCCATCCCCGAGGGCGACTACCACACCCTCGGCGGCTTCGTGTTCCACGTGCTCGGCCGCCTGCCGCGCCGCGGCGAGTCCGTCACCTTCGGCGACCACCGCTACCAGGTGTCGAAGATGGAGGGCCGGCGCGTCTCCGAGATCCTGGTCACGCCGGTCCTGCCGGCGTCCGAGGGCACCGACCAGGAGGCCATGTGAACCCGGCGCTGGGCGCGGTCGTCGTGGGCGGGTGCGTGCTGCTGCAGGGCTTCTTCAGCGGCTCCGAGATGGCGCTCGTCTCGTGCAACCGCGCGAAGCTCGAGGCGCGCGCCGCGGCCGGCAGCGCGGGGGCCGCCCTCGCGCTGAACATGCTCGAGCAGGAGGACCGCCTGCTCGGCACCTGCCTCATCGGCACCAACGTGTGCCTGGTGGCCGGCACCACCACCGCCGGGCTGGTGCTCGCGTCGCAGGGCCACCCCGAGGAGTGGCTGCTCACGCTGCTGTACCTGCCCGTCGGCCTGCTGTTCGGCGAGGCCCTGCCGAAGCTCCTCTACCGGCACTACGCCGACGCGCTGGCGCCCCGCCTCGCCCCGCCCCTGCGGGTCGTGCAGCGCGGCCTGGGGGTCGCGCTGTGGGGCGTGTCGCGCTGGTCGGCGCTGCTGCGGCGGTTCCTCGGCACCGCCGAGTCCGAGGTGCGCCGCGAAGACATCGTGCAGCTGCTGCACCAGGAGGGGTCCATCGACCCCGAGGACCGCGACCTCATCCGCCGCCTGCTCGAGATGAGCGATCTCACGGTCGAAGACGCGATGACACCGCTGGTCGACATGAAGGCCGTCCCGGCCGAGGCCACGGTCGAGCAGGCCATCGCCGTGGTGCTCAGCGCCGGGCACTCGCGGCTGCCGGTCTACCGCGACCGCGTCGACAACATCGTCGGCATGGTCGACCACCGCGACCTGCTGTTCGCCGAGTCCGACGACCAGCCGGTGAGCACGCTCACCAAGCCCGTGCGGTTCGTGCCCGACAGCAAGCGGCTCGACGAGCTGCTCCGCGAGATGAAGGACACCGGGCGCTCCTTCGCGGCGGTCGTGGACGAGTACGGCGGGTCCGTCGGCATCGTCACGATGGAGGACCTGTTCGAGCAGGTCGTGGGCGACATCGAGGACGAGCGCGACACCCAGGGCCCCGCCATCCGGCAGATCTCCGAGCGGGAGTGGCGCGTGCCGCCCGCACCCCCATCGAGGACCTCGAGCACGCCATCGCCCGCAAGGTGCCGCCCGGCGACTACGAGACCGTCGCCGGCATGCTGCTCGCCGTGACGGGCCGCATCCCGCAGACGGGCGCCGCGGTGCGCATCGGGCGGCTCGCTGTTCGTGGAGGCCGCCTCGGAGCGCGCCGTCCACACCGTGCGGGTGGTGGCGCTGCCGGAATGAACCGGCGGCGGCTGGTGCAGGCGCGGTCGCGGCCGGCGGCCTGGCCGCGCTCGGGGCGGGCGCCGGGCTCGCCGCGATCCAGCCCCGGCGGCGCGCCTGGCCGCCGCTGGGCGACGGCCAGCGGGAGCGCCCCGACGGCCCGCGCCGGGTCGTCGTCGTGGGCGGCAGGGTGGCGGGGATGTCGGCCGCAGCGGTGCTCGCGGGGCGCGGCTACGCGGTGACGCTGCTCGAGCGCGGCCCCGCGCTCGGCGGCAAGCTGTCGGGCTGGCCGCTGCGGGTGCTCGGCGAGGACGTGCCGATGGAGCACGGCTTCCACGGCTTCTTCCGCCAGTACTACAACCTCCGCGCGCTGCTGGCCGAGGCCGGCGCCGACCGCGACCTGCGCCCGCTCGACGCCTACGCCGTGCTGGTGCGCGGCCGCCCCGTCGAGGCGTTCGGGGCGGGCGGCGCGCCGTTCCCGCTCGATCTGCTGCAGGTGCTGCAGCGCTCGCCGTCGCTGTCGCTCGCCGACGTGGCGGGCGACCGCCCGGGCATGCGCGAGCTGCTCGCCTACGACCCCGTCCGCACCTTCGCCCGCTGGGATGCCCTCGACGTCGACGCCTTCGTCCGCGAGGGCCGCCTGGAGGGCACCTTCGCGGAGCTCGTGCTCCGGCCGTTCGGCCAGGCCTCGATGAACGGGCTGTCGCGCTTCTCCGCGGCCGAGGCCATCCGCTTCTTCCACTTCTACATGCTCGGCAACCCCGAGGGCCTCGGCTTCGACGCCCTGGCGCGCGGCGTGGGCCCGGCGGTGCTGGCGCCCCTGCGCGCCCACCTCGAGCGGCTCGGCGTCGCCGTCCGCACCGGCGCCGAGGTGCGCGCCGTGCCTCGCCGCGGGCCGCGCCGACGCGTGGTGCTCGCCGCCGCCGGTGCCCCCGCCACCGTGCTCGCCGCCGCCGCCGTCCCCGAGGCCGGCTGGGCCGACGCGGGCGCCGCCTTCGTCCGCCGCACCGCCGCCGGCTACGAGGCCCGCGACGTCCGCTGCACCCACCTCGGCTGCCCGGTCCAGCGCGCGCCCGACGGCTTCCGCTGCCCCTGCCACGCCGGGCGCTACGACCTCGACGGCGTCCCCGTCTCCGGGCCGCCGCCGCGCCCGCTGGCGACGCTCCCCGTGGCCGTCGACGGCGACGTGCTGCGCATCGGCGGCGCCGCCGCCGGCGACGAGGTCGTCCCCGCCGACGCCGTGGTGCTGGCGCTCGACTCCCGCGGCCTGCGCGCGCTGTGCGCCGCCGGCGACCTGCCGCGCGCGGCCCCCCGGCTCGCCGCCGCGGCCGCCGCCTCCGGCGAGGCCGACCCCTACGCCGTCGTGCGCCTGTGGCTCGACCGCCCCGTCGACCCGGCGCGGCTGCCGTTCTACACCGTCGCCGGCTGGCCCGACACCGACTCGCTCGCCGTCTACTCGGCGTTCCAGGCCCCCTACGTCGACTGGGCCGCCCGCACCGGCGGCGCCGTCGTCGAGTCCCACGCCTACGCCATCGAGCCCGAGCGGCGCGGCAGCCCCGACGTCCTGCGCGACCGGCTGCTCGCCGAGCTGCGCGACATCTTCCCCGAGCTCGCCGGCGCCGCCGTGCGCCACGACGAGGCCATGGTCCAGGACGACTTCACCCGCTTCGCCCCCGGCGACGCCGCCCGCCGGCCCACCGTCGCGAGCGACGTGCCCAACCTGGTCGTCGCCGGCGACCACGTGCAGCTCCCCTTCCCTGCCTTCCTGATGGAGGCCGCCGCCGCCAGCGGCCGGCTCGCCGCCAACCACCTGCTCGCCGCCGACGGCGTGCGCGAGGTGCCCATCCCCACCGTCTCCTGGCGCGGCCCGCTCGCCGACGTGCTCTCGTGAGGGTCGACCGCGACGAGCTCGCCGCGCGCGGCGTCACCGTGGTGCGCGACGTGGCGCCCGAGGCGCTGCTCGCCCCCGCCCGCGACGCCGTCCACGCCTTTCTCGGCGACCCCGTCCCGCCCGTGCCCTACGGCGTGGTGCCGCTCCACCACGGCCAGGCGCTGTGGGACCTGCGCCAGCACCCGCCGCTGCACGCCGTCTTCGCCGAGGTCTTCGGCCACGAGCGGCTGTGGGTCAGCATGGACCGCGCCATCTACCGGGCCGCCGCCGGCGCCCCCGAGAGCGCCCTGCACTGGGACGTCGACCCGCGGATCCGCGGCCCGCACCGGTTCCAGGGGATGCTGTTCCTCACCGACGGCGGTGACGACGGCGCGCCCTTCGAGTGCGTCCCGTCGCTGTACGCCGCGCTGCCCGCCTGGCTCGCCGCCCACCCGGGCCTCGACCTCGAAGCGCCCATCGACCTCGGCGACCACGTCCCCGAGACCGTCGCGGCCCGGGCGGGCGATCTGGTCCTCTGGGACGTGCGCCTGCCCCACCGCGGCGCGCCGAACCGCGGCGGCGCCCCGCGGATGTCGTTCGCCGTGACGATGTGGGAGGAGGGCGGCGACGACGAGCGCGCCGAGCGTGTCACCTGCTGGCGCGACAACCGCATCCCGCGCTCCTGGTCGGGCTGGCCCGGCGTCCGCGACCCCGAGCCGGGCCCCGCTGCGGGGCTCACGCCGCTGGGGCGTCGGCTGGTGGGGCTCGACCGCTGGGCGCCTACGGGATCTTGTCGCGGATCTTCTCGATGAGGCGCCGCGCCTTGCCCTCGGTCGACAGCTCGCGCCCGCTCAGCACCGCGTTGATCTCGCCGGCGCGGTCGGGGTGGCGCTCGGCCCAGCGCTCGCACGCGGCGTAGGCGGCGGCGGAGACCTGCTTGTCGTCGTCGTCGAGGTAGCCCACCACGAGGGTGTAGTCGTCGCCCGTGTCGCCGAGGGCGCGCACCGCGGACGCGCGGGTGCCCGGGTCGCCCTGCGAAGCCGCCCAGATCGCGGCCGCCTTGTGCGTGTTCGGGTCGCCGACCCCGGTGGCCCAGCGGTCGAACAGCGCCTTGGCCGCCCGCGCGCGCACGTCGGGCGCCGGATCGGTCTTCATGACCTCGATGAGGTCGGCCGTGGCGGCGTCGTCCTTGGCGTGGGCGCCGACGGCGTCTTCGCGCAGGCCGAGGTGGGGGTTCAGGGTCGGGTCGAGGTCGGGCGGCAGGGCCAGCGCCAGGGGCGCGGCGCCCAGCAGCCCGGCCAGCGTCGCGGTGCAGAGCAGGCGGTGGAGCATGGGTCGTTGTACCTCACCCGTGGTTCCGGCGGCGCCGGCGCGAGTCACACGCGGGTCAGACGGCGCAGCGGGAACGAGGCGGAAGCGCCGTCGGCGTCGACGTAGAGCTCGCCCTCGGCGCGCGAGACCGACCAGGTGGCGCGCCGGCCGAGCGTGGTCGCCAGCTGCCCGATGGCCGCGGGATCGAGGCCGTACAGCTGCAGCCGCTCCGGCGCGAACACGGTGGCGCCCGACAGGCGCTTGAGCCACGGCTCGGGGTCGCGGTGGCAGTACACGGCGACGTGCTCGCAGGCCTTGGTCGCGCGGTGCAGCCGGGGCCCGTCGGGGGTGCCGACCTCGATCCACGCGGTGCGCGCGCCGGTGAGGTCGCGGACCTCGATGGCGGGCTCCTCGGCCGCGGCGAGCCCGGCGGTGAAGGCGATCCCCTCGCGGTACTCGAGGGCATAGGCCAGGATGCGCGCCACCAGGTACTCGCCGCTCTCGGACGGGTGCCGGGCGGCGCGGACGGCCACCTCCTCGTAGACCCCGCGATCGAGGTCGGAGATGGCGAGGTCGAACGTGAGCACGGTGGAGCCGAGCGCCATCAGCAGACCGCCTCGATGCGCAGGAGGGCCGCGCCCCCCGGGGTGTCGATCTCGGCCTCGTCGCCCGGCTCGAGCAGCTCCAGCGCCTCGCCGGTGGGCGACCGCACCGAGACGAGCCGCACCGCCACGCCGTCGACGGTGACCGTGTGCCCGCCCTCGGGCGCCATCAGCACCCAGTCGGGCCTCGCCCCGCGCGACAGGCACACGAGCGCGCCCGGGCCGACGGCCGTGTGCGGGGCGCCGGGATCGAGCTGCGACAGCCACCCCGCGAGGGCGCGCAGGCCGAGCAGGCGCCTGCCCTGCCCCGCCGCGAGGTACGACGCCTCGGTGGCGCGCGTGTCGTACTGGCTCTCGGCGCGGCTCTCCGTGCCCGTCGCCTCTTCGCGCGTGTCCTCGGTCATCTTCGCGAGCGCGGCCAGCGCGGCGTCGACCGTCTGGCGCAGGGCGTCGACGACGCGGGCCTTGTCCGGGGTGTCGGGCGCGTGGGCCAAGCGACCTCCGCGCCGCCTCTATCCTCGGTAGTCGTTCGCGTTCAACGGCGCGGCGATCAAGTAGAACAGCCAGGTCAACGGGCCCGTCACCAGGCCGATGAGGAAGATGGTGAGGAACAGGTTGAGCGCCTGCAGCGCCCAGTAGCTGATCATGATGAACAGCCCCATCCCCACGCGACCCTGGTAGATGTGGCCCAGGCCGAACACCTGGAAGATCAGCCCCGGCAGCACCTCGAGCATCACCGCCGCCGTGTTGTCCCGCCGTTCGAGCGCGTAGCCCATGCCCGTCCTTCCTCCTCGTGGGGGGTACGTCGCGACCCCGAGGCGTATTTCACGTATGGGCGCGGGCCATCCAGGCCGCCCCCAGGCCGACCCCGAGCAGCGCGGCGATCCCGACCGCCACCGCCCCGCGGTGCGTCGTCCCCCACAGCGCCGGGCTGAACCGCCGCGACCGGTCGTCGAACACGCCGTGCGCGCCGAAGTCGCCCTCCACGGGCGCCCACAGGTTGTTGGGCTGGTCGGGCGGGTTCGCCTCGTCCTGCAGCAGCTGCCCCGTGTAGCCGCGCTCGGCGAGCACGTGGTCCACGACGCCCGGCGCCACGCGGTTGCCGATCACCGCCTCGTAGGTGGACGCGCCGACCCACAGCTCGCGCCGATCGGGGTGCGCGGCCGCGAAGTGGATGGCGTCCGCGGCGACCTCGGGCTGGTAGATGGGCGGCACGGGCTGCGACGCGTACGGCAGCTTGTTCAGGGCCCAGCGGAACTGCGGCGTGTTCAGCGCCGGCATCTGCACCATCACGAGCTTCACGCCGCTGCCGTCGTGCAGCAGCTCGCTGCGCAGCGACTCGGTGAAGCCCTGGATCGCGTGCTTCGCGCCGCAGTAGGCCGACTGCAGCGGGATCCCGCGGTAGGCGAGCGCGCTGCCCACCTGCACGATCACGCCGGCGTCGCGGTCGCGCATGCGCCGCAGCGCGGCCATCGTGCCGTGCACCTGCCCCAGGTAGGTCACCTCGGTCACGCGCAGGATCTCCTCCGGCGTCAGCATCCGCACCGGCGCCATCACGGTCGCCATGGCGTTGTTGATCCAGACGTCGATGGGGCCGAGCACCTCCTCGAACTCGACGGCGGCGGCCTCGACCCCGCCCGCGTCGGCCACGTCGCAGCTGACGAGGTGGGCCTCGCCGCCCAGCTCCTCGACCTCGCGGCGCGTGGCCTCGAGCCCCTCGACCCCCCGCGCCAGCAACCCGATGCGCGCGCCCTCCCTGGCGAAGCGGCGCGCCGTCGCCCGGCCGACGCCGGCCGAGGCGCCCGTGATGACGATGGTCCTGCTCATGCGGTCCTCCAACGGCGCCAGGCGCCGACCACGATCCCCACGCCGGCCACCGCCGCGGCGGCGGTCAGCGCGATCCGCCGCCACGACGCGCCCGGCGCGGACGGCACCTGATCCTCGGCGGTCCCCGGCCGCCCCGGCCCCAGCAGCAGCGCCTGCGCCAGGTGCAGCGGGCGGCGCGCGGTCTGGTCGGTCAGCTGCGTCCCGCAGGAGAAGCCGTCGACCACCAGCGCGGTGTGCCGCGCCGCCCGCTCCATGGCGGGCAGGAAGCCCTGGTCGCGCCCGATGGCGATCGACAGGTCGACCCGGTGGGGCGCGTAGCCGAAGGTGCCCGCCATCCCGCAGCAGCCGTCGTCGAGCGGGTGGACGTCGGCGCCGAGCCGCGCCAGCACGTGGCCCTCGGCCTCGATGCCCGTCCCGGCGCGCTGGTGGCAGTGCCCGTGGAGCACGATGTCGCGCCCGTGCAGGTCCATCGGCAGGTCGCGGTCGGCGAGCTGCTCGCCGAGCGTGCGGATGCGCGAGCGCAGCGCGAGCTTGTCGCGGTCCCCGGGGAACAGGTCGGGGAGCTCGTCGCGGAACGTGGCGTGGCAGGAGGGCTCGAGGAACACGACGTTCGCGTCCGCCGGCACGTCCATCCCGAGCACGGCGTCGCACGACTGCCCCATCCAGCGCTTCGCCGTCCCGAGCATCCCGTGCTCGTACAGCGGGCGCCCGCAGCAGACGGGCCTGTCGACGGGGACGACGCGGTGACCGGTGCGCTCGAGCACCTCCACCGCGGCGATGCCGACCTCGGGCCGGAAGTGCTCGGTCCAGGTGTCGACCCACAGCACGACGGGCTCCCCGCCCGCCCGCACCGGCCGCGACCGCCACCACGAGCGGAACGTCCGCGGGGCGAACCGCGGCGCCTGCCGCCGCGGCGACATCCCGGCCGCCCACTTCAGCGCGCTGCCGAGCCCCGGCGCCGCCATCGCCGCGTTCACCGCCTCGGGCGCCAGCCGCGCGAGCCGCGCCCACACGGGGATCAGCCCCAGCGTGTAGGCGTCGCGCGGGCGCAGCCGGCCCTGGTAGCGGTGGTGCAGGAACTCGGCCTTCATCTTGGCCATGTCCACGCCCATCGGGCACTCGGTCTTGCAGCCCTTGCACGACAGGCAGAGGTCGAGCGCGCCCTCGACCGCCGGATCGCGCCAGCCCTGCGAGACGGGGTCGCCGCGCATCATCTCGTCGAGCAGGTGCGCGCGGCCGCGCGTGCTGTGCTCCTCGGCGCGGGTGGCCTTGTAGCTCGGGCACATGATGCCGCCCTCGACGCGGCGGCAGGCCCCGACCCCCACGCAGCGCCCCACGGCCCACCTGAAGCTGTCGCGCGACCAGTGGAACGCCGTGGCGCCCGGGTCGCGGCCCTCGTGCCCCGGCCCGAACTTCAGGTGGCGGGTGACGGGCGGCGGATCCACGACCTTGCCGGGGTTGAGCAGCCCGACCGGGTCCCAGATCTCCTTGAACCGGTGGAAGCCCTCCACCACGTCGTCGCCGAACATCAGCGGGAGCAGCTGCGCCCGCTGCTGGCCGTCGCCGTGCTCGCCCGACAGCGAGCCGCCGAGCGACACCACCAGCTCCGCCGCCTCGCGCTGGAAGGCCTCGAAGCGCGCGATGCCGTCGGCGGTGTGCAGGTCGAACGTGATCCGGCAGTGGACGCAGCCGTCGCCGAAGTGGCCGTACAGCGCCGCCTCGTAGCCGTACTTCCCGAACAGGTCGCGCAGCGCGCGCAGGTACTCCGACAGGCGCTCGGGCGGCACCGCGGAGTCCTCCCAGCCGGGGAACGCCTCCTGGCCGTCGGTGGTGGCGGTGACGGCCAGCCCGGCCTCGCGCACCTTCCACAGGCGCTCCTGGTCGGCCTCGTCGGTGAGCACCGCGAGGTGGACGTCGGGATCGGAGCGCCGGACGGCCTCGCAGACCCGCTCGGTGCCGGCGCGGACCTCGTCGTCGGTCTCGCCGCCCACCTCGACGAACAGCCAGCCGTCCCCCTCGGGCAGGCTCGCGACGGCGTCCTCGTGGCCGCCCTCCTGGTGCAGCAGGCGGACGAGCGTGGCGTCGATGCCCTCGAGCCCGATGGGGCCGGCCTCGCGGATGGCGACGACGTGGTCGGCGGCCTCGTAGACGCTCGGGTAGCCGACGACGACCAGCGCGCGCTTCGACGGGTACGGCACGAGCTCGAGCTCGGCCTCGACGACCACCACGCAGGTCCCCTCGGAGCCGACGAGCGACCGCGCCAGGTGGAAGCCCTGCTCGGGCAGCAGCTCGTCGAGGTTGTAGCCGCTGACCCGCCGCGGGATGCGCGGGTACCGCGCGCGGATGGCGTCGCCGAGCTCGTCGCGCAGCGCCCGCAGCGGGGCGATCCGCCGCACCAGCGCCGGATCGGTCGCCTCGTCGGCCGTGCCGACCCAGAAGACGTCGCCCTCGCTGGTCACGACCTTGAGCCGGCGCACGTTGTCGACGGTGCGCCCCGCCAGGATCGAGTGCACGCCGCAGCTGTTGTTCCCGATCATGCCGCCGAGCGTGCAGCGGCTGTGCGTCGCCGGATCGGGGCCGAACCACAGGCCGTGCTCGCGGGTCCTGGCCCGCAGCACGTCCAGGATGACGCCCGGCTGCACCCGCGCGAGCTTCCGCTCGGGATCGACGTGCAGCACCGCGTCCATGTGGCGCGAGAAGTCGATCACCACGCCCGAGCCGACGGTCTGGCCGGCCAGCGCGGTGCCGCCGCCCCGGCAGGTGATCGGCACGCCGAACGCGCGGCACAGCGCCACCGTCGCGACGACGTCGGCCTCGCTGCGGGGCAGGACCACCAGGCGCGGGACCTGGCGGAAGTTGGACGCGTCGAGCGCGTAGACGGCGCGCGCCTGGGCGTCGTCGCGGACGTCACCCTCGAGCCGCGCCCGCAGCGCGGACGCGAGCGACCCCCGCGGCCGCGGTGGCGCGGACGCTTCGTACAGAACGGACATGTCTCCCCCCTTCAGACGGCGTGGCGC
The DNA here is from genome assembly GCA_041389545.1 of Myxococcota bacterium. Taxonomy (GTDB): domain Bacteria; phylum Myxococcota_A; class UBA796; order UBA796; genus JACKER01. The sequence goes on from JAWKRQ010000015.1 coordinate 162,315, forward strand.
GCGAGCGCGTCCTCGCGCGGGACGAGCCCGAGGCCCGGCCGGCCCGGATCCGGCACGGCCCGCCCGTCGCGCAGCGCCGGGACGCCGTCGAACCACTCGGACTCGATGCGGACGTGGTCCCAGAACCACTCCAGGTGCCGGATGCCCGGCAGGGCGCAGGCGAGCGCCGCGTGCAGCGACGGCTCGCTCGTGAACCCGCCGCTGCCGTAGACGGGCACGCCCTCGCGCACCCGGCCGAGGAGGTCCGCCAGCGGCAGGTCGAGCAGCTTGCCCTTGAGGTCCCACAGCGCGGTGTCGACCGCGGCGATGGCGTTGGCGACGACCCCCGGCCGCCCGAGGTTGCGCACGCCGTGCCACATGCGGTCCCACACCTGGCGCACGGCGAGCGGCTCGGCGCCGCGGACCACCTGTGCGAGCTTGTCGCGCACGAGCTCCGCCGCGGCGGCGGTGGTGTAGCTGTAGCCGACGCCGGTGACCCCCTCGGCGCGCACCCGGACCAGCACCATCGTGGTCGAGCTCCACCGCAGCGTCCCGTCCGACTCGACGGGGTCGGACGTGGGCATGCGGTGGGCGCTCACCTCGATCTGGTCGATGCGCGCCAAGGCTCAGCCCTTCCCCGGCAGGATCGAGGCGACCACCTGCTGGAACGAGCGCTTCACGTGGCTGCCCACGTCGCCCTTGAGCATCGACGTGAGGTACTCCCGCGCCTGCTCGACCGAGATGTGCGGCGGCAGCGGCGCGATGGCGGGATCCGTCCAGGCGTCGACCACCACGGGCCGCCGGGCCCGCAGCGCCTCCTCGAGGCCGCTCACCACGTCCTCCTTGCGCTTGATCTCGATCCCCTCCAGCCCCACGAGCTCCGCGTACCGGGCGTAGCTGAACGCCGGCACGTCCTGCGAGGTCTGGAACCGCGGATCGCCGGCCATCACCCGCTGCTCCCAGGTCACCTGGTTCAGGTCGCGGTTGTTGAGCACGACCACCACGAAGCGCGGGTCGTCCCACTCGTGCCAGTCGCGCGCGACGTTGATGAGCACGTTGTTGCCGTTCATCTGCATCGCGCCGTCGCCGACGAACGCGATCACGGGCCGGTCCGGGTAGGCGTGCTTCGCAGCGAGACCGTACGGCATCGCCGGCCCCATCGTGGCGAGGTTGCCCGACAGCGACGCCATCATTCCGTCTCGGATCCGCAGGTCGCGGGCCCACCAGTTGGTGCCCGACCCGGAGTCGGCCGTCAGGATGGCGCGGTCGGGCAGGCGCGGCGACAGCTGCCGGAACAGGTACTGCGGGTTGATCGGGTCGGCGGGCTCGTCGGCGCGCGCCTCGAGGACCTTCCACCACTGGCGGACCTCGCGCTCGACCCACTCCTGGAAGCTGCGGTCGTCCTTGCGCTGCAGCAGCGGGATCAGGGCCTGCAGCGTCTCGGTCGCGTCGCCCTGCAGCGGCTCGTCGACGGGGTACCGCGCCGACAGCATCCGCGGCTTGATGTCGATCTGCACCGCGCGCGCCTGGCCGGGCTCCGGCAGCCACTCGGCGTAGGGGAAGCTCGTCCCGATCAGGAACAGCGTGTCGCAGTGCTTCATCATCTCGTACGACGGCCGCGTGCCGAGCAGCCCGATGGCGCCCGTCACCCAGGGCACGTCGTCGGGGAGGACGGCCTTGCCGAGCAGCGCCTTCGCCACGCCCGCGCCGAGCAGCTCGGCGACCTGCCGCACCTCGCGGGACGCCCGGAGCGCCCCGGCGCCGACCAGCATGGCGACCTTCTCGCCGGCGTTGAGGATGTCGGCCGCGCGCTCGAGCTGGGCCCGCTCGGGCACCACCCGCGGGGCCGTGTAGCCCACGCCGGTGAAGACGGAGCCGTGGGCGCGGGGCGGGTCCTCGTAGGTCAGCTCCTGCACGTCGTTCGGGAAGATGAGGCAGGTGACCGTGCGCTCGGCGATGGCGATGCGCAGGGCGCGGTCGACGAGCTGGCGGGCCTGCGCCGGCGTGGTGCAGACCTCGCAGTAGTGGTGTGCAACGTCCTTGAACAGCGTGTGGAGGTCGACCTCCTGCTGGTAGTCGCTGCCCAGCGCGTTGCGGGCCTGCTGGCCGACGATGGCGACCACCGGCTGGTGGTCCATCTGTGCGTCGTACAGGCCGTTGAGGAGGTGGATGGCGCCCGGGCCGGAGGTCGCCATGCAGACGCCCACGTCCCCGGTGAACTTGGCGTGGGCGCAGGCCATGAACGCGGCCAGCTCCTCGTGGCGGGCCTGCAGGAAGCGCGGACCGCCCTTTGCGCGCTCGAAGGCGCCCATGAAGCCGTTGATCCCGTCTCCGGGGTAGCCGAAGACGCGGGGCACGTTCCAGGCCCCCAGGCGCTGGAGGACGAAGTCGGCGACGGATTGGGCCATGTGGGCTCCTCGATGCGGCTCGGATGGGGCGGCGCTTCAGGCGTCGTCACCCCAGGCGATGGTGGTGAGCAGGGCGTTCGCGGCCTGGCGGGAGTCGAGGCGGGTGTGTTGCACCACCACGGGCTCGCTGGAGGTCAGGACCGCGGAGTAGTCGGTGTCGCGCGGCACGGGGGCCGGATCGGTCAGGTCGTTGAACCGCAGGTGCAGGGTGCGGCGCGCGCCGACCTCCACCCGGTACGGCCCCACCGGCTCGCGGTCGGCGAAGTACAGCACGACCTCGATCCGCGCGGGCCGGTCGCTCGCGTTGAGGATGCAGGCCGTCTCGTGGCTGGTCATGGCCGGCTCGGGCCCGGTCGACGTGCCGGGGATGTAGCCCTCGGCGATGGTCCAACGATGCCGTCCCGGTGGGCGCATGCCGCCTCCTGGTCCGCGGGTGGCACCCGTTGCGTATGAAAGTCCCCCCACCCCGACAAGCGAGACGTGGTTGGATCCGGCTCCGACCGCTCACTACGCCCCTGGAGTCGGAGGTGAAGATGAGCAGTCGCAACGTTGCAAGGAACACGGTCGGGCGGATGCTCGGCTACGCGCTGGCCGGCGGCCTCGCCGGCATCGCGGCCACCTACGCCATGGATCGCGTGACCCGGGCCCTGATGGACCGGCAGCGCCCCGCGATCACGGCGAAGGAGGAGGCTGCGCGCGGCGGCAAGAGCGCCATGGAGATCGCCGCCGAAGAGACCTCGCTGGCGCTGGGGCGCGGTCCCCTCACCCGCCCGGAGCGGAAGCGCTGGGGCCAGCGCCTCCACTGGACCACGGGCGCGCTCGCGGGCGCGACCTACGGCGCCATCTCGGCGGTCCGCCCCGGCGACTGGCGCCAGGGCCTGCTCTACGGCGCGGCCGTCTTCGCCCTGCTCGACGAGGCCGTCCCCGTCGCGCTCGGCATGCCCGGCCCCGGCGCGTTCCCGTGGCAGACCCACGCTCGCGGCCTCGCCGGGCACCTGACCTACGGCCTGGCCACCCACGCCGCGCTGCGCGCCCTGCCGACGCCCGTGCGGCCGCCGACCCCGTCGCTGCGGCCCTGGTCGCGCTCGTTCGACCTGCGCGGCGCGCTGAGGGCCTAGCCCTCGAGCCAGCCGCCGGTGAACCCGGCGCGGCGCAGCCCGCGGACGACGGGCGCGCTGCGCCGGCGCAGCTCCCAGACGAGGCCGGGGCGGTGGTGCTCGGGCATGCTGACGACCGGCCCCTGGTGGAGCCCGAAGTTGCAGGGAGACCGCCAGCAGCCGTCTTCCGTCGGGAAGGTGAAGTTGACCGTGGCCTCGAAGCCGAACGGACGGCCGTCGGCGCCGATGTCGTCGTGGTGGAAGCGGCGGATGGTGGGCAGCACCACCTCCGGCGCGAACGGCAGCGAGCTGACCGCGCCCCACGGCGCGATCGTGCCGTCGTCGGGGCCGTAGGGGGCGCCGCGCGCGGTGTAGCCGAAGAACTTCAGCCTCCGGCCGTCGACCTCGCGCACCACGGGCCCGGGCCCGTCGCTCGCGGTGATGCCCCAGTGGTGCCGCCCGTAGTGCGCGAACTCCCGGGGGTTCCGCACGGCGTACTCCTGCTGCACCAGCGTGGCGCGCCGCGACAGCTCGAAGTAGTCCACGCCGCGCCCCGCGAGCGCCCGATCGGCCAGGCCGCGCAGGTCGAGCCAGCACTGCGGCAGCTGGTGGATGAACAGCGGCCCCGCGTAGACGTACTCGTGGCCGTAGATGGTCTTCCAGTGGTAGCCGTCGGTGAAGGCGTCGTAGGCCTCGGGCGGGACGGGGTGCGTGTCGGAGCCCAGCGCGAGGACGTAGAGCAGCAGCGCCTCGCTGTAGCCGCCCCAGCGGTAGGGCAGGAACCCGCCCTCGGGCTTCCACCCGTGGCGGGTCAGCGGCCCGCCGTCGTGCATCCACCGCCAGTCGATGCGGTCGTACAGCGCCACGGCGCGGGTGCGGACGGTGGCCTCGAGCTCGTCGTCGCGGTCGTAGAACGCGGCGGCCGAGAGGAAGCCCGCCACCAGCAGCGCCGTGTCGATGGACGACAGCTCCGAGCCCCAGGTGCGCCGGCCGGTGTCGCGGTCGAGGAAGTGGTAGAAGAAGCCGCGGTAGCCGGTGGCGTCGGCCTCGGGGCCGCAGGCGCAGCGCTCGAAGAAGCGGATGGCCTGCAGCGCGTGGGTGGCGCCGTCGCGGCGCGAGACGAAGCCGCGCGACACGGCCACCAGCGTCGCGGTGATGCCGAGGCCCACCGCGGCGATGCTCACCGGGCTGTCGGGCGAGCTCTTGTCGGGCACGAGCCCGTTCGCGAGCCGCATCTCCTGGAAGTAGGCGTAGGAGTTGCGCTGCAGCGTGTCGAGCAGGACCTCTTCCGGCGCGTCCTCGATCTTCGCCGCCCGCGCGCTCAACGGCGGACCTCCCGCGTGGTGAGCGTGACGGTGGCGAGGCCGTGTGGCGGCAGGTCGAGCCGGAACCGGACGCCGTCGCCGTCGCGGTGGACGGGCAGCGCAGCCGTCCCCGACGCCGACGCCGACTCGAGTACCGCCACCTGCTCGGCCGTCGGGTAGGTCGGCGCGCCGAGGGCCTGCCAGACGGCCTTGGCGTTGCCGTGGTCGTCGTCGACCCGGCGGACGACGGCGCCGGAGACGCGCACGTCGCGCAGCACCACGTCGACGGCCTCGGCCGACACGGCCTCGCCGGGCTTGGCGTGGTTCGTGAGCAGCACCACCAGCTGCTGGCCGCGCCGGGTCACGAACGCCTCGACCGTGGGGTGGCGGCCGGCGACCTCCAGCCGGGCGTCGCCGAGCTCGCGCAGCAGCTCCATGGCGCGGTAGCTCGGCTTCGGGACGCCGAGGCGGTTCATCAGGCCGAACCCGCCGTGAAACGGCTCGGCCGGCATGCCGTGCTCGGTGAACACGTCGGAGAACGTCCACCAGCTCGTCCCCGCCACCACGCCGGCGACGCTCATCGCCGTGCGCGCGAGCCAGGCGGCGGCGTAGGGCTCGTCGTGGCGCGGGTCGCGGTCGTCGGACGAGCTGCAGTACTCGGTGTAGAGCACGGGGCGGCCCCCCGCCTGCGCCACCACGCCGCGCGCGCAGTCCGCCATGTAGTCGCGCGGCGACGCGGCGAGGCGGTCGGTGGTGTCGCCGTGGTCGCCCGCGTCGGTCGGGTAGCAGTGCGTGGAGACGAAGTCGGCGGGCAGGCCCTCGCGCTCGCAGAACCGGACGAACGGCTCGATCCAGGCGCTCTGCGAGGAGACCGGGCCGCCGACGGTCAGCTGCTCGTCGACGCCGCGTAGGGTGCGGACGGTGTGGCGGTACAGCTCGAAGTACGCCGCCTGCGGGTCGTCGACCGGCCAGAACGCCGAGAGGTTCGGTTCGTTCCAGACCTCGATCGGCCACTGGCGCACCTCGTCGGCGCCGTAGCGGTCGATCCAGTGGCGGACGAGCTCGCCGACGAGGCGCTCCCACTCGGCCCAGGCGGCGGGCGGCGAGATGACGCCTCCGTAGTCGAACACCGTGGCGTCGCCCGAGGCGAGGGCCGCGGGGACGAAGCTCAGCTCGACCAGCGGGCGGACGCCGATGTCGAGCAGCGCGTCGTACAGCGCGTCGACGTGCTGGAAGCGGAGCACGAGGTCGTCGCCCAGGCGGGTGGCGACGCCCATGTCGGGCCCGAGCACGCCGTGGAACCGGACGTGGCGGAAGCCGAGGTCGCGGTGGGCCCGCCGCAGCTGGGCCTGCCAGTCGGCGCGCAGGCCGAGGGCGGCGTGGCCGGATCCGACGGCGTGTTGCCAGTGGTGCGGCAGCGGCGTGGCGCTGCCGTTCGCGTTGCAGGTGAACTCGGGCATGGCGACTCCGCCCGGGGCGTAATCAACCCGCCGCGAGGATCCTACGACCTGATCGGCAGGAACAGCGTGGGCCAGATGGGCGCCAGCGCCGCCGAGAAGTCCTCCGCCAGGCCGGCGATCGACAGGCCGTTCTTCTTCTTGTCGCCGTTGATGACCGACCGGGCGTTGTAGAAGTCGGTGCCGCAGGAGTCGATGTAGTCGCCGAGCGCCTTGCCGGTGAAGCTGCCCTGCTCGCTGCCGAGCACCAGGATCTCCGCCGCGAGCTCCGGCACCCGGTTGACGTGGTCGGGGTGGGCGAGCAGATCGATGGCGGTGCCACCCGACCCGTACGTCTCTCCGTCGACGCTGTAGCTGAAGCCCTCGGCGGTGAGCCGGTCGGTCATGTCGGCGTAGTTGGTGCGGCCGGTGAGCTGGACGAAGCCGCGCCCGCGGTAGTTCGCGGCGTCCTCGGTGCCCGGGTTGTTGTCGAGCTTGTGGCCGTAGGCGGCGTCCCAGTAGGCCACGTCGAGCGCGTCGGCGTCGGGCGCGCTGACGGCGGCGCCGGAGGTGTGGACCGTGGCCGACCAGGTGCCGTCGCGGTTCTGCCGGTAGGGGTTGTGGTCCTCGACCAGCGACTCGCTGCGGCTGTACAGCGGCTTGCCGAAGCGCGACTCGTGCTGGGCGGTGGCGAGGATGTAGGCCACCTGGTCGACGACCCCGATGTTCCTGCGCAGGCAGGACTTGAGGATGGCGGGCACGGTGTCGGTGGCGTAGGCCCGCTGATCGGCCGGCACGATGGCGAGCACGGCGTCGATGGCGGGCTGGAGCGCGGCGTCCTGCTCGGCGCTCGGCACGGTGGGCTCCGTCTGCGTCCCGGTCTCCGCCAGGGTCTCGGTCTGCGTCTCGGTGGCGGGCGTCTGGCCCTCCGCCGGCGCCGGCGTCTCGGACGCGGGGGCAGGCGTCTCGGACGCGGGCGCGGGGGTCTCCGGCGCGGGGGTCTCAGGGCGGGGCTGCGGCACCGGGCTCGTCACGGGTGCCGTGGACGCGGTCACCGGGGCCGGCGGCATGGCGCCCGGCATCTTCAGCACCTGCCCGACCCGGATGCGGTCGGGGTCGGTGATGCCGTTGGCCGCCACCAGCGCGTCGACGGTGGTGCCCATCCGCCGGGCCAGCGCCCACAGCGTGTCGCCCCGGCGGACGACCCACTGCGCGCCCTCGTCGCTCGGGGCGGGCGCGCTGGTGGCCGCGCCGCCGGTCGACGCCCCGCTGGTCGCGCCGGACCCGCTGGTCGCGCCCGCACCCGAGGAACCGCCACCGATGGTGAGCGTCTGGCCGATGCGGATCCGGTTCGGGTCGGCGATGCCGTTGGCCGACGCGATCGCCGCCACCGTGGTGCCGTAGGCCGCCGCGATGTGCGACAGCGTGTCGCCGCGCTGCACGACGTAGCGCTGCGGCGGCGCGGCCGCCTGGTCGAGCAGCGGGGTCGCCGACGCTGCCGCGCCCTGCGGCAGCTCGCCGTTGCGCTGCGCCTCCGGCTGGGGCTGCGGCTGTGTCTGCGGCTGGACATCGGGTTGCGGCGGCCGGGAGCGGGCCCTGGATCGCATGGTGACACTCCGAGGAGAGGCGTGTAATGAGCACCATACCCGAAGCGGTGCCCCGTCGACACCCCTACGGCCGAGCAGGCCGATCGGATCGGATCATCACGGAGAGTCTCGGTTCGGCTCGCGCCACCTTCGGCACCGCGTGTTCGAAGTCGCGCTGGCAGCTGCCGCCCATCACCAGCAGGTCGCCGTGACCCAGGTCGAACCGCCGGACCGGACCGCCACCGCGGGCGCGGAGGTGCAGCCGACGCGGGCCGCGGAGCGACACCAGCGCCACGATGCAGTCGGCGACGGCCTCGCCCATCCGATCGCCGTGGAAGGCCACGCTGTCGGACCCGTCGCGGTAGAGCGCCAGCGAGACGCTCTGCACCGGCCGATCGTAGCGGGCGGTCAGCGCCGCCGCGGCCTCGGCCAGGACCGGGTGGCCCGGCCCGTCGTCGGGCAGGACGGCGCACAGGCGCGGCACGTCGACCACCTGGTCGTACATCTCGCGCCGGCTCGCCCGCCACGCGGTGGTCTGCTCGAGGTGGTCGAACAGCACGTCGTCGCCCTGCAGCCACCCCGGGTGGTGGTCGAGGAAGGCGGTGTCGGACAGCGCGATGCGCACGCCCGACCAGCCGCGCGGGACGGCGGGCGCGCGGCCCCCGAACAGTCGGCCCTGCGTCTGCATCGCCGTCTCCTAACGGAACGTCTGTTCAGTGTCTAGGGTCGGTGGCTGGGCTGCGCCCCGGGGCGGTGCTACAGAGCCCCGATGACCGACCCCGAAGAGCACGAGGCCCGCGAGCTCGAGCGCCTGAGCGCGGCGTTCCTGGGCGCGCTCGCCGCCCGCGAGCGCGGCGACCTCGACCGCGCCGAAGACGAGCTGCGCGCCATCATCCGCGCCGAGCCCCGCCTCGCCGAGCCCCGCCTCGAGCTCGGCCGGATCCTGCTCGACACCGACCGCCTGGCCGACGCCGAGGACCAGGCGCGCGAGGGGCTGCAGATCCTCGAGGCCGGCGGCCAGTGGATCGACGATCTGCCCGACCACGTCACGTTGTCCATCGCCCACGCCCTGCTGGCCGAGATCCTGCGCCGCAAGGCCGACGAAGACGACGTCATCTTCGGCGACCCCGACACCTTCCGCGCCATGGTGGCCGAGGCCAAGGCCCACTTCGCCAAGGCCAGCGAGCTCGACCCGAGCGAGGAGTACGCGTCGTACTACGCGTTCTTCCTCGGCGATCCGGCCAGGCCGCCCGACGCGCTGCCGCTGGCCGAGCTCGATGGCGCGAGGCCGGAGCCGGAGCCGGAGCCGGAGGGGTGAGCTCGCGCCGCTGGAGCCTGGCGCTCGCCGGCGTCGTGCTGATCAGCGTCGTGGCGATCGGCGTCGTGGCGATCGCCGCCAGCCGCCGCGCCCACGCGCCGACGGGCGCGGCGTCCGTCCCCGAGGCGCCCATGGTCACGCTCCAGGGGCCGCCGACCGAGCGCCCGGCCGCGCCCGCCGGCGCGCCCAACGTCGTGCTGGTGATGGGCTGCACCGTCCGCCGCGACCAGACCTCGCTGTTCGGCGCCCCGCCCGAGGTCACGCCGTTCCTGTCGTCCGTCGCGGCCGCCGGCGCCCGGCTCGACGACCTCGTCACCGCCGCCCCGTGGACCCGCGCGGCCAGCACCGCCGTCCTCACGGGCCACCACCCCGTCGCCATCGGCATGGCCGAGCCCGGGCGCGGGCGCGACGAGCGGGTGCTCCCCGACCGAGTCGTCACCCTGGCCGAGCACCTGCGCGACCACGGCTGGCGCACGCTCGGGCTGACCACCAACCCGAACCTCAACGCGGTCTACGGCTTCGACCAGGGCTTCGACGTCTACCGCCAGCCCGCGCTGCTGTGGCGCGACTCCAACCGCCGGATCGACGGCGTGCCCGCCGTCGACGACGCGCTGGCCCTGCTCGACGCGCTCCCCGGCGATCCGGGGGCGCCCTTCTACCTGCAGATCATGCTCATCGACGCGCACGCGCCGTTCACGGCGAACGCGCGCGAGCAGGCGCTGTTCTCGGCGCCGGGCCTGCCCGACCAGGTCGTGCGCTACCGCGCCTCGCTCCGCCGCCTCGACGACGCCGTGGCCTACCTCGCCCGCGGCCTGGCCGCCCGCGGCCACCCCGTCGCCACGGGCGAGGCCCCCGCGGCCACCGACACCGTCTTCGCCTTCGTCAACGACCACGGCGACGGCCTCGGCTGGCCCGACCACCACGGCGCCTCCCACGGCCGCTACCTCGCGCCGAGCGCGGTCGGCGGCGTCTTCGTCGCGTCGGGGCCCGGCATCGCCCCGGCGACGCACCTGTCGGGGCTGTCGTCGCAGGTCGACCTGGCCCCGACCCTCGCCGGCCTCGTCGGCGCCGCGCCGTTCCCCTCCCCCGGCCTCGACCTGTCGCCCGGGCTGCGCGGCGGCGATGCCCCGCAGCGCGACCGGGCGTTCACCGACACCTGGTTCAAGGACGTCGACCGCGCCGCCGTGTACACCCCCGGCGAGGCCTGCCAGCTCGATCTGGCGCCCCACCCCCGCGCCGACCCGCGCTGGGCCGACGGCTGCTTCGAGCGCCTCGCCGACCCCCTGCACGAGCACGCCTACCGGGACGAGCCCCTCGAGGAGGACCTCCGCGCCTGGCGCCGCGAGCGGCTCGCCGAGGCCGAGGCCTTCGGCCCGGTGGAGCGCGCCGAGCCCGACGCCGCCACCCGCAGCCAGCTCGAGGCCCTGGGCTACTCGGAGTAGCCCGTGTCCTCGCCGCCCTCGCCCTCGTCGTCGTCGCC